>NZ_JBSFGF010000012.1:0-290893 GCF_053596455.1 Nonomuraea sp. NPDC001699
CGCCCCTGGAGGTTCTCAACGAGGCCCTTTCAACCCAGACGGCCGCATAGGCTGCGCTCATAACACAGCTGTCCGGAATCACCGTGGCCCCTCAGTCTACATGTGGGAGTAGACCACGATCGACACCGCGATGTACTGCACCAGGTACGCGGCGATCGTGAAGGCGTGGAAGACCTCGTGGAAGCCGAACCAGCGCGGCGACGGATCGGGCCGGCGCAGGCCGTAGACGACGGCGCCCGTCGAGTAGAAGACCCCGCCCACGGCCACCAGCACGACGGCGGCCACCCCGGCCCCTTCGAGCAGTTGCGGCATCACGAAGATCGCGGTCCAGCCCAGCGCCAGGTACAGGACGGTGTAGAGCCAGCGCGGCGCGCTCATCCAGAACACCCGGAACAGCACCCCGGCCAGCGCGCCGCCCCACACGACGGACAGCACGGCGACCCTGGCCGCGCCGTCGAGGGCCAGCAGGCCGAACGGCGTGTACGTGCCCGCGATGATCAGGTAGATGTTGGCGTGGTCGAACCGGCGCAGGACCTCGGCCAGGCGCGGCCCCAGCGTGCCCCGGTGGTAGGTCGCCGAGATGCCGAACAGCAGCGCCGAGGTGATGGCGTAGACGCCGGCCGCCAGGCGGGCCTGCTGGGTCGGGCCGAGCGCCACGAGCACGAACCCGGCCACCAGCGTCACCGGCAGCGCCCCGGTGTGCAACCAGCCTCGCAGCCTCGGCTTCACGGTGATGGTCGTCATGTAACCTACGGTACCGTAGGTTACGGATTCGGCTGAAGTGCCGCTGGTCACAGTCCGTTCAGGAAGCGCACGGCGATCGGCACCGCCGCCGAGCGGCCCGAGCCCCCGTTCCTGACGAACACGCAGAACGCCAGGTCGTCCCGGTAGCCGATGAACCAGCCGTGCGACGTCTGGCCCTCGACCTCGGCGGTGCCCGTCTTGCCCGCCACGCCCGCCGGCAGGCCGGCCTGGCTGGCCGTCCCGTGGTCCACGACGGCGGCCATCATCTCCCGCAACGCCCCGACCACCCCCTCGTCCAGGTGGACGTCCGGGAACGGCTCGCCGTCCACGCGGCGCACGTCGTCCTCCGACAGCAGGCGGGGCGAGCGCCACGTGCCGCTCTGCACGGCGGCGGCCACGGTGGCCATGCACAGCGGGGTGGCCACCACCGTGCCCTGGCCGATGACGTTCAGGGAGAACATGTCGGTGTCGTCGGTCTCCTGCATCGTGCCGCACCGGCCGCCTACGCCCGTCGCCATCGTCCGGTCGAACCCCCACCGGGCGGCGGTCGCGCGCAGGTCCTCCATGGTCAGCCTGGTCGTGGCCTGCTCGACGAAGGTGGTGTTGCAGGAGTAGGCGTAGGCGTCGGCGAAGGTGACGGTCCCCCGGTCCGCGCCGCCGTCGTTGCTGATCGGCGCCGAGAAGTCCGGCGTGTACGAAGCCGGGCAGCCCATCTCGTCGGCCGGCGTGACCCCCTTCTCCAGCAGCGCGGCGGCCACGATCGTCTTGAACGTCGAGCCGGGCGGGAAGGCGTCGCGCACCGCGCTGAAGTTGTCCTCCAGCCGGTCGGCCAGGGCCAGGATCTCGCCCGTGCTCGGTCTGAGCACCACGATCGAGGAGTCGGCCACGCCATCCAGGGCCCGCGCGGCGGCCGCCTGGACCGGCCGCGACAGGGTGGTGCGCTCGACGTTCGCCTTCGGCAGGCGGCTCAGCAGCGCCTTGTCGGGCTGTCCCGGCACCCTCGACACCAGCTCCAGCCCCTTGTTGGCCTTGGCGAACTCGGGCTTGAGCGGGTTGAGGTAGGAGTCGGCGTAGCTGTCGTTGGGGATCCTGGCGCCCTCGCTGGTGACCAGCTCGGCCGCCGTCGCCTCGACCTCCTCCAGCTCCAGCGTGCCGCCGCCCTTGAGCAGCGGGTGCAGCGTCTCGGGCGTCCACAGCACCCGCCAGGTCCGGTCGCGCACGCCCAGCCGCAGCGTGCTCTCGAACGGCCACGGCCCGAGGTCGGTCAGCTGGCGCACGCCCGCGAAGCGCACCTCGGCCGACTCCTCCCCCGTGCCGCGCACCGGGCCCGGCGTGAGGCTGATCGACTCGACGCCCAGCTTCTGCGACAGCGAGCGGTGCCGGTCGAAGAAGTCGGCCGGCGGCCGGTCCACCAGCAGGGCCATGCCCGCGACGTCGCCTTTCCGCCAGGCGTCGAAGTAGGCGGCGGCGGTCTGGGCGGCGCTGCCCTTGACGTGGTCGGCGGCCAGAACGGCGAAGGCGCCCGCCCCTAATATCGCGACAACCGCGATGACGAGCACAATCAGCCTTCTGCGTCGCATACGGTTCTCCCAGGGAGGGATCAGCGTGGCACGTGGACAGCGGGAACCGATGCCTGGCCTTTATCCGGTGACGTTCGGTGAGGTCGAACTTCTCCGGGACCTGGACAGGCAGGACGGCTGGGTGCTGTCCAAGGATGGCGTACCGCAGTCGTACGTTGACCTGCAAGACCCGACATTTCTGGATTTCGAGTACGTCCGGCTCATGGCCGACGTCATCGACCTGCTGCCCGAGGGGCCGCTGAGCTGCGTCCACGTCGGGGGCGGCGCGTGCACGATCCCCCGCTATGTCGCGGCCACCCGTCCGGGCTCGCGGCACATCGTGATCGAGCCCGACGGCCTGCTGGTGAACCTCGTCCGCGAACAGCTCGACCTGCGCTCGGTCCCCCGGCTGAAGGTCATCGTCGCGGGCGGCCGCGAGGGCACGGCCAAGGTGTGGGACGAGTCGGCCGACCTGGTCGTGCTGGACGCGTTCACGGGCGCCACGATGCCGGTGGAGCTGGCCACCGTGGAGTACATGGGCGACCTGGCTCGGGTGCTGCGCCCGGACGGCACGCTGCTGGTCAACATGGCCGACGGCAAGGGCCTGGCGTTCGCCAAGCGGCTGCTGGCCACGGTGTGCGACACGTTCCGGCACGTGGCGCTGCTGGCCGAGCCGGGGATCATGCGGGGCCGCCGGTTCGGCAACCTGATCGTCGCGGCCTCGCGTACGGAGCTGCCGCTCGACCTGCTGACCCGGCGCGCGGCCGGCGGGCTCACCCAGGCGCGCTGCCTGCACGGGGAGGCGCTGAAGAACTTCATCGGCGGGGCCTACCCCATCAAGGACGGCGACTCAGTCCTCGCCCCGGTCCCGCCCCCGGCCGTCTTCGGCTGAGTCAGCGGTCGGCCGGGCCGAGGTAGGCGAGCACGGCGGCCACCCGTCTGTGCACGTCGCCGCTGTTCTCCAGCCCCAGCTTGGTGAAGATGGCGTTCACGTTCTTCTCCACCGAGGAGATCGACAGGTGCAGGGCGCGGGCGACGCCGGCGTTGGAGCGGCCGTGGGCCATCTCGCGCAGCACGTCGCGCTCCCTCGGGGTCAGCGACTCCCCCTGCCCGCGGACCTCGCGCCTGGCCAGCAGGCCCTCGACCACCTTGGGGTCGATGACCGAGCCGCCGCCGGAGACCGCCCGGATCGCGCCGAGCAGCTCGTCGAGGTCGCCCACGCGGTCCTTCAGCAGGTACGCGAACCCGGCCGTCCCGTGCTTGAACAGCTCGAAGGCGAACAGGGCGTCGGAGAACTGCGACAGCACCACCACGCCGATGCCGGGATGCGCGGCCCTGATGCGATGGGCCGCGTCGATGCCCTCGAAGCCCTGACGCCACTGCCCTCCGGGCATGCGGATGTCGGTGACGACGACCTGCGGCTCCAGCCTGCGTACGGCGTCCAGCAGCTCGTCGGCGTCGCCGACCGCGCCGACGACGGTGACCTCGCCGGACAGTTCGAGGAGCTGCCGGGTGCCCTCGCGTACCAGGTAGTGGTCGTCGGCGACGACCGTGCGGACGGGCTCAGGCATCGGCCGGCACCCAGGCGTGCATACGCGTCCCCTTTCCGGGCTCGCTGTCGAGTTCCATGCCGCCGCCCAGCGCGTCCAGGCGGTCGGCGAGCGTGGCCAGGCCCCGGCGGGCGGCGGCGGCCGGGTCGAAGCCCTTGCCGTCGTCGGCGACGGTGGCCCGTACGCGGCCCGGCGCCAGGGTCAGGCGCACCTCGATCCGGGCGGCGTCGGCGTGCTTGAGCGCGTTGGCGACGGCCTCGCTGACGGTGAAGTACATCGCGCCCTCGATCTCGTCGGCGAAACGGCGGGCCCGCAGCCCGGGGTCGGAGGTGACGGTCGTGGGCACGGGCAGCCGGGAGCAGCGTTCCTCGACGGCCTCCACCAGGCCGCCCTGGCTGAGCGCCGACGGATGGATGCCGGCGGCGAGCTCGCGCAGGTCGGTGAGCGTCTGGCGGGCCTGCTCGCGCAGGCGGGCCAGCGCGTCGGGGCCGGCGCCGGTGACGCGGGCCAGCTCCAGCCCGGCGATGAGGGCGACGAGCTGCTGCTGCACGCCGTCGTGGATGTTGCGCTCGATCCGCCGTCGCTCGGCCTCCTGCGCGTTGACCAGGCGGGCGACCAGTCCGGCGCTCTGGATCGCCAGCCCGGCGGGCACGGCCAGGGCCTCCAGGAAGCGCCGGTCCTCCCGGTCGTACCGGCCGGCTCGGCGCGGGCCCAGCTCGATGCGTCCGAGGCCGCCGCGCACGGGCACGGTCAGCGCCGTCCCGCCCTCCTCCTCGCCCGCGGCCACCCGGGTCCCGTCGGCCAGCTCCACGGCCGCCCACCTGGCCTCCAGCCCGTCGCGGACGGCGGCGGCGAGCCGTCCGAGCTGCTCGACGGGCTCGGGCGTGGCCGCCAGCGCGGTGCCGAGCCCGGACAGCACCTCGTCGACGGTGGGCCGCAGATCGAAGATCAGGTGCAGGCGGGAGCCTCGCAGGCCGAACCGGATGTCGAGCAGCCGGTACCGGACGATCCCCACCAGGACGGCGGCCGGCAGCGCCGTCATCAACGCGAAGACGCCGATCAACGCGGCACCCCACAGCCGCGCGCTCAGCACGTACAGAAGCAGCACGCCCGCGAGGAGCTGGACGGCGGCGCCCGCGACCATCCAGGCGTACTGGCCGCGCTCGGCCGGCTCGCTGCGCCGCCAGCGGACCACGAGCCCGGCGAGGACCACGACGGCTGTCAGGAAGACGAGGAGCTGGCCCAGCGCGCTGGCCAGGGACGCCCAGATCAAGGCGGCGGACAGCTCGGCGGGCAGCTCTCCCGGCCGGGCGGGATCGGTCACGAACAACCCGTATCCCACCGTGTGCATGGCGATCGCGATCCCGCCGAACCAGGCCACGGGCCGCCAGCGGCGGGACGGCAGGCGGCCGTCGGGAAAGAGCAGCGGGACGAAGATCCAGGTCAGGCCGAAGTACATGGCGTAGAACGCGGACATCCAGACGACGACCGGCCCGGCGTAATGGAACCTGATGGCCAGGCCGGAGCCCAGCGTGCCGAGGCCGAGGCAGGCGGCGGCGGCCAGGAACAGCCAGCCGTAGCGCAGGTCGGCGCGGCGGACGACGAGCAGCCAGCCCAGCGCGGGCAGCACCACGCCGAGGACGGCGTAGGCCCACTCCTGCGGCGCGATGCCCGTCCGGGACTCCATCAGCGCGCCCGCGAGGGCGCCTCCGGCCCCGATCGTCGCCAGCGACCCGGCGAGCAGCCTGGAACTCATGAACCACCATCGTCCGGGGGAACTGAAAGGGCGTCTATGAGGTTATCCGCACCTTTCATGCGGCTACCCTCACCTGCGAGAACGGTGGCCCATATGGTGGGCGCGGGCCCTGCCGCGGCTGTTGGCTGGGGTCATGTCTCACCACAAGTTCCCGGTTCCGGCCACGGCCGGGGTCAGGTCTCACCACAGGTTCCCAGTTCCGGCCACGGCCGGGGTCAGGTCTCACCGCAGGTTCCCCGTTCTGGCGACGGCCGTCATGGCGGCGGCGGTGACCGCCTGCGCGGCGCAGCCCGTCCCCGCCCTCGCCACGGTCACGGCCGCCACCACGTCCACCCCCGCCGCCCGCGTGGCGGCGGAGATCCCCGACACCCCCGCCGGCAGGCAGCTCACCTGGCTGCTGGACGCCGTCAACCGGCTGCCGGTCGGCGACGCCGAGCTGGCCGGGCACTTCGCGCCGAGCTTCCTCGAACGCATCCCTCCGGCGCAGGTCAACCAGGCGCTGGCCGGGTTCGGGGGCCTGCGGCTGGACAGGCTGGACCAGGCCCAGGAGCGGTCGCTGTCGGCCACCGTCACGGCGGCCGGCAAGGCGTTCACCCTCGCGCTCAGCGTGGACGGCACCGACAGGATCGACTACATCCAGTTCAGCGGCGTCGCACCGGCGAGCTGGTCGGAGCTGGACCAACGGCTGCGCCAGGTCGCGCCGCGCGCCGGCTTCCTGGCCGCCGAGCTGACCGGCGACGGCCGCTGCCGCCCGGTGCACGCGGTGGCCGGCGCGAAGACCTTCCCGCTCGGCTCGATGTTCAAGCTGTACGTGCTGGGCGCGGTGGCCGAGCGCATCAGGAGCGGCGCGTTCGGCTGGGACACCCGGCTCACGATCCGGCCGGAGCTGAAGAGCCTGCCGAGCGGCGAGCTCCAGGACCGCCCGGACAACAGCCAGGTGACGGTGCTGGAGGCGGCCCGGCTGATGATCTCCATCAGCGACAACACCGCCGCCGACCTGCTGATCGACAAGGCCGGCCGCCGGACAGTCGAGCGGGTCATGCACTCGTGGGGCGGCGACCGGCGCAACGTGCCGTTCCTGACGACCAGGGAGCTGTTCGTGCTCAAGGGCGCCGACCACCCCCGGTACGCCGAGCGGTACCTGTCGCTCGGCACGTCCGCGCGCCGCGACTACCTGGCCCGGGTCGTGGACAAGGTGCCGGTGTCGAAGGTGCGGGCCTGGAGCGAGCCGCGCGAGCTGGACCGTCTGGAGTGGTTCGCCACACCCGCCCAGGTCTGCCGGGCCTACGGCGAGCTGGCCCGGCTGAAGGACGCCCGCGTCGGCGAGGTGTTGTCGATCACCGACGCGGGGTTGCGGCTGGACAAGGCGCAGTGGCCCGTGGTGTGGCACAAGGGCGGCTCGGAGCCGGGCCTGGTGGCCATGAGCTTCCTCGCCCGTACGGCCGGCGGCCGGACGTACGTGGTGTCCACGACCGCCGTGAACCCGTCCGCGCCGCTCCAGCAGGGGCCGGTGGCCCAGGAGCTGCTGACGCTGACGCGGGGGGCGTTCACGCTCGTCACGTCCTCATAGGGCGGCGTGGGCGAGGTCGACGAACAGGGCCGAGGACCAGCCGAAGCCGGTCGTGGCGCGGCCCGCCCGCCGTCCCGTGAGGGGGTTCCAGTACTCGTACAGACCGCCGCCGTCGCGCACCATGGCCAGGGTGCGCGCGGCGAGCTCGTCGGCGACGTCCGGACGGCCGGAGCGGCGCAGGCCGTCGATCAGCAGGTAGTTGACGTTCAGCCAGACCGGGCCGCGCCACATGGCGTCGGGGTCGAAGCGCGGGTCGTCGAAGGCCACCGTGGGGACCGGACGTTCGGCCCAGAAGGAGGGCGAGGTCAGGTCCTGGACCAGCCGGTCCGCGATCTCGGCCGGGAGGCGGCCGGTGAGCAGCGGCATGAGGTCGAGCGGCGTGCGCACGTCGGCGTCGGCAGCTCCGGCGACCTTGGTGACGAAGCGGTGGCCGTTCCAGCGGCGTTCGACCATGCGGTCCACGAGTTCCTGCGCCCTGGCCCGCCACCCGCCGGCGTCCTTGCCGAGCACGGTGGCGATGTCGCCCAGGCGGTCGTACTGGAGGGCCAGGTAGGAGTTCAGGTCCGGGGGCTCGGCGCGCGGGCCGCCGTCCCAGATCGGGCTGTCGTCCAGGCCCGACGAGTACGGGTGCAGGTACTCGGCCAGGCCGTCGCCGTCCGGGTCGGAGTGGGCGAACCACCATTCCTGCGACCTGACCAGCGGCTCGTAGACCTCGGCCAGGAAGGCGGGATCGGGGTCCACCTCGTGGATCTTCCACACGGCCCACGCGGTGAGCGGCGGCTTGGTGACGGGCACGACGTGCCGGATCGGCTCGCCGCCGACGTGCTGGGCGAGCCGGGCCAGGTCGGAGCGCGGCAGGTCGGTGGTCTCGGCGAGCACTCCGTGGTCGTGCACGACGTCGGGGATCAGGCCGTCGGGCCGCTGGTTGTCGAGCAGGATGCGGATCTGCTCCCTGGCCAGGGCGGGGTCGGCGTGCCTGAGGGCGATGGCGTGGAAGTAGGAGTCCCAGTTCCACAGGCCGACGTAACCGTACTTGGAGGGGACGAGGGACTCCCTGCCCTGGATGCGTACCAGGTTGACCGCCAGCGTCCACCAGGCCTGCTCGGCGCGTTCGCGCAGCTCGGCGGGGACGGCGGGCATCCGGGCGAACCAGGCGGCCCAGCGTTCGGCGGCCCGGGCCAGGACCTCGGCCCCGTCGCGGACGGTCGGCTCGCCGGCGAGGGTGACACAGCCGTCGATGGCGGTCTCGCCGCCGTCCCAGACGGCCCGGGCGCCCTCGCCGACCGCGACGAGGGCGCCGGGGTCGGCGAAGGCCAGGGTCACGTCGCCGTCGAGCTCCACCCGGTCGGGCAGGGCCCGGCGTACGCGCAGCTCCCGGGAGCCGGCGTAGAACCGCAGGCCGGCGCGGACGGTCGTGTCGTCGAGCCGGGTCTCGTAGAGCGCCTCGGCGACGCGCAGCGAGCCGTCGTCGGCCGCCATGACGAGCAACCGCGAGCCGCGCTCGGTGAAGGGGCGTTCGCGCAGGTCCAGCACTTACTTTCCTCCCAGGCCGGAGGCGGCCATCGAGTTGATGATCTTCCGCTGCCCGATCAGGAACGCGATCAGCGTCGGCACCACGGCGATCGCCGAGGCCGCCAGGATCTGCCCGTAGTCGGTCGCGCCGTGCTGCTGGGCGAACTGGCTGAGCAGCAGCGGGACGGTGAACAGCTCCGGCGTGTTCAGGAAGATCAGCGGGAACAGGAACGAGTTCCAGGACGCCAGGAACACGATGATGCCGAGCGCGCCGAGCCCCGGCCGGATGTTGGGCAGCACGATGCTCCAGAAGCACCGCCACCGGCCCGCGCCGTCGATCCTGGCCGCCTCCTCCAGCTCGATCGGCACCGCCCTGATGAACTGGCGCAGCAGGAACACCGCGAACGGGTTCGCGATCGTCGGGACGATCAGCGACAGATGCGAGTCGATCCAGCCGAACTTGGCCAGCATCAGGTACAGCGGCACGATCGTCACCTGCGACGGCACCATCTGCGTGGCCAGGAACAGCACGAACAGCACGCCCGAGCCCCTGAACCTGATCCGGGCGAAGGCGTAGGCGGCCATCGCCGAGGTGAGCAGGGTGAGCACCACGTTCAGGGCGGCGATGTAGAAGCTGTTCCAGTACGCCAGCCCGAACGGCATGGTCGACAGCGCGTCGGGATAGTTCTGCCAGGTCCAGGGGTCCGGCAGCCAGGCGGTCGGGTCGTTGATCATCTGCCGCACGCCCTTGGCGGAGGTGAACAACATCCACACGAACGGGAACAGCATGAGCAGCCCGCCGATCGTGAGCGCGGCGTGCAGACCGATCTGCCGTGATCTCATGCGTACCGCCTCACGAGTCGTAGTGGACGAAGCGCTTCTGCGCGGCGAACTGGACCAGCGTCACGAGCAGCGTCAGCACCAGCAGGATCAGGGCGGCCGCGCTGCTCGGCCCGAACTCGAACTTCTTGAAGCCGAGATCGAAGATGTGGTACACGATCGTGCGCGCGCCCTCGTTGTCCTTCGGGTCCACCAGCACGTAGATCTGGTCGAACGCCTGGAACGAGCTGATCACCGCGACCACGCTGGAGAAGAAGATGGTGGGCGACAGCAGCGGCAACGTGACCGACCGGAAGATCCGGAAGGGGCTCGCGCCGTCAATCCGGGCGGCCTCGACGACCTGCGGCGGGATGGTCTGCAGCCCGGCCATGAAGATCACCACGTTGAGGCCGAGCGAGGACCAGATCGTCACCACGGCGATGGCCACGATGACCCAGCCGGGGTCGAGCAGCCAGTCGGGGCCGCTGACGCCGAACCAGCGCCGGAGCGAGGTGTTCAGCACGCCGTTCTCGTCGCCGGCCAGGATGACCTGCCACATCAGGGCGACGGCCACCGAGCTGGTGACGACCGGCATGAAGTACACGACCCGGTAGACGTTGCTGCCCTTGATGCTGTTCAGGGCCACCGCGATCAGCACCGCGAGGGCGAGCCCGAACGGCACGGTCAGCAGCGCCAGCTTGACCGTGTTCCACACCGCGCGGCCGAACAGCGGGTCGGTGAGCTGGGCGGCGAAGTTGGACAGCCCGGCCCACGACTTCTCGCCGAGCCCGTCCCAGTTCATGAAGGCCAGCACCACGGCGAACCCGAGCGGGATCACCAGGAACACCACCAGCGCGCCGACCTGCGGCGCGAGGAAGATCGCGGCCCACCAGCCGTCGCGGTCGCGCAGCTTCTTGGCGGGCCGCGCGGCGGTCTTGCCGCGCGGCCCGGCGAGCACGGCCATCCGCTAGCCCAGCTTGCCGTCGACGAGGGTCTGCAGCTCGGTCATGCCCTGCTCGAAGCCGAGCTTGCCCTGCCAGACCTTCATCAGGTGCTCGTTGATCGAGGCGGTCAGGCCGGGCACCGCGACCTCTTCGGGATAGTTCGCGAAGCCGGTGTCACGCACGTCGAGGAAGGTCTGGGCGTGCGCGGGGTAGTTGCCGGCCAGCACGACCTGCTCGGCGCCCTTGATCGAGGGCACCGCGCCGCCGTCCTTGAGCCGCATGAGCTGGCCCTCCTTGCTGACGAACTCCGTCAGGAAGGTGAAGGCCTCCTTGGGCTGCTTGGTGCCCTTGTTGAGCGACAGGTAGGAGGCCGCCACGGCGCCGGGCATCGGCTCGCCGGTCTCGGACGGGAACGGGACGATGTCGTAGTTGTCCAGCTCGCCGCCCTTCTTGACGATGTCGATCACCCAGCGGCCGCCGGCGTAGAAGCCGACCTTGTGCTTGATGAGCTGGGTGTTCCCGCTGTTGCTCGCGGGCTGCAGGTCCGCGCTCAGGAACGTCTTGTCCTGGTAGCCCTTGGCCAGCGTCTCCAGCGCCTTGCGGGACTTGGGGTCGGTGGTGGCGACGAACTTGCCACCGTCCCAGACCTTGCCGCCGAAGCCGGAGATGACCGAGTACGTGGATCCGTACCAGTTCCAGTAGACGGACCCGCCCAGGCCCGCGGCCTTGAGCTTGGCGTTCATGTCCAGGTACTTGGCCATGGTCCACTGCTTGGACGCGTTGAGGGTGGCCGGGTCCTCGGTGATGCCGGCGGCCTTCAGGGCCTTCTTGTCGTACCAGAGGACCTCGGGGTTGGTGTCGTTCGGGACGCCGTAGATCTGGCCGTCCTTCTTGGCGCCGCCGTACACGCCCTCGAAGAAGTCCTCGGGCTTGCTCTTGGAGTCGGGGCCCGCGAGCTGGTCGTTGAGCGGCTGGACGACCCCGGCGGAGACGAACTTGCCGATGTTGTCGTCGCCCACGAAGAACACGTCGGGGGCGGTGCCGCTGGTGAGCTGGGCGAGCAGCTTGGGGTGGTAGTCCTCGTACTTGGCGACGGACTCCAGCTTGAGCTTGATGTTCGGGTGGCGCTGCTCGAAGTCCTTGGTGAAGGACTCGTAGAGCTTGACGTCCTCGGCCGATCCCCAGGTGGACCAGCGGACGGTGACCTGCCCCGCGGCGGCGTTCCCGCTCACGCCTGGAACATTCCCGCCACCGCCGCTGCAGGCGGTGGCGGCGGTGGCGAGCAGACCCAGTACGGCCAGCGCACGCTTCATGATGGGCTCCTTCAGGGGGTGGTGCTGTTGGGGGCTACGCGAGCCCGCCGCCGTCGACGACGAGAGCGGATCCGGTGACGTAACTGGCGGCGTCGCTCGCCAGGAAGAGGACGGCCTGGGCGATCTCCTCGGGGCTGCCGGAGCGGCCCATCGGCCGGTCGGCGGCGTCGGCCTCGAAGGCGGCCCAGTCCTCGTTGAGCTGGCGGGCCTCGTCCCGCAGCATCGGGGTGTTCGTGTCGCCGGGGTTGACGGAGTTCACCCGGATCCCGGCCTTGGCGTGGTCGATCGCCAGCGCCCTGGTCATGTTGACGACGGCCGCCTTGGAGGCGCAGTAGGAGATCGCGTTCCCACCGCCCTTGAGCCCCCAGCCGGAGCCGGTGTTGACGATCGAGCCGCCCTCGGTCATGAGCGGGATCGCGTGCTTGCACATCAGGAACACCGAGCGCACGTTGACCGCCATCACGCGGTCCCACTCGTCCACGTCGAGGTCGAGCGCGGTGGTGCGGCGGATGATGCCCGCGTTGTTGAACAGCACGTGCAGGCCGCCGTAGGTGTCCACGGCCGTGCGGGCGATGCGCCGGCAGTCCTCCTCCGCGGACACGTCCCCCTGGACGGCGACCGCGGACGCCCCCGCCTGCGTGATCGCCTTGGCCGTCTCCTCGGCCCCCGCGCCGTCGATGTCGGCGACGACGACCTGGGCGCCCGCCTCGGCGAAGAGCACCGCCGTCGCCCGGCCGATGCCGGAGGCACCGCCGGTGACGATCGCGACCTTGCCATCGAGCCTGTTCATCCGTAGAACTCCTCACTTGCCGCACAAATGCGATAAATCGTGCTTTCGCGGTATCCGGTGATCACCCGTACGTGCCCGGCCAGCTTCCGGTCCAGTTCCTGGTCCCCGCTGTCGGCCAGCAGCGGCCGCCCCCCGAGCCCGGCCAGCTTCTGCTGCGTGGCCAGCACGACCAGCCGGTCGCCACCGCCGCCCCCGAGCACCTCGTCGAGCACCCGGGGCGAGACCTGCTGGTTGCCGCGGCCGAGCACGAAGCCCTGGCCGCCGATCACCGACAGCACGATGACCGATTCCCGGCCGCGTACCAGCTCGAACAGCTCCCCTTCGGTCACGTCGGCGGCCACCAGGTCCGCGCCGCCGTCCGCGCGGGCCTCGACCACGTCCACGCCGAGCAGCGTGGTGGCGAGCCCGAGCTCCCTGCCCACCGCCGCCGTGGTGGCGCCGGGGCCGAGCACGTAGCGTGCCCCCGGCCGCAGCCGGGCCGCGACCGCACGGGCGATGCCCTCGACCGTGGCCGGAGCCGCGTCCGAGGAGCCCGCCTTGCGGCCCGACAGAGCCGCGCGACCTGCCGGGACGCGCAGGCTACCGTAGAGCCGGGGGCTGACGAGCCCCCGGCGGTAGCGCTCCTCGTCCAGGTCCACCACTTCGGCCTCGACGGTCTCCGGCCGGGCCAGGAAGTCGGCCGCGACGAACCCGGCGGTGGCCGGGCTGAGCGCGAAGCAGCCCGAGTACACCTTGACCCCGGCCGGTATGCCCAGCACGGGCGGCGCCTGGCCGCCCAGCTCCCGCGCGGCGTCGAGCACGTCGCGGGCCGTGCCGTCGCCGCCGGCGAACAGCAGCAGGTCCACGTCCGCCAGCGCGGCGACGGCCGCCCGCGTGTCGGCCGCGGTGGTCGCGTCCTGGACGCCGGAGGACACCAGCTCGTACGGGACCGCGGCGGCGCGGGCGCTGTCCTCGCCCATCGCCCCCGCCACGGTCACCAGCCGGACCCCGGGACGGCGGGCCAGCAGCGTGGCGACGGCCTGCGCGGCCCGCCGCCCGGCCTTGGGCTCGGCGCCCTTGGCCAGGGCCGCGCGCTGCACGTCGGCGCCGTCGCTGCCCTTGAGCCCCACGGACCCGCCCAGCCCGGCGACCGGGTTGACGACCAGCCCGATCACGCCGTTCCCTCCGGACGCCATGGCTCAGCCGCCCGCGGCCAGGTGCTTGCGCACGTACGCGCGCCAGGTCGGCGCCCACTGCTTGGGGTCGTTGAGCGGCGTCGGGTCGATCTTGTGGATCGTCTGGTTGTAGGGCGCGCCCTTGACGAACTCCGGGTCCCGCCGCGCCTCCGAGGCGACGTGCTCCAGGATCGCCGCGTACTCGTCCAGGTCCTCCCGCGAGTACGACTCCGTCGGCTCCAGCGTGAACGGCTCCGGCACCAGGTACGGGTGGTGGCTGGTCCAGTAGTGGACGCCGAAGTCGGCGGCGCGCACGCCGATCTCCTCCGAGTGCACCCCCGTCTCCTCCGACAGCTCCTGCCAGGAGTAGCGGACCTGCTCGATCCGGCGCTGGTTCCACGGCGCCGAGGCCCCGGGGATCTGCAGCACCTTGTGCATCAGGTAGTTGTTGTTCAGCGCCGCCGTCTCGGCCACCTCGCGCAGCCCCTTCGCCCCCAGGGTCATGATCCAGGCGTAGGCGCGCACGATGTTCGGGGTGACGCCGAGGAACGGCCGGATCTTGCCGACGGTCTGCGCGGGCGTCTCCAGCCCGTACGCGTCGCCGTCGAAGGAGACCACGGGCCCGGGCAGGAACGGCTCCAGCTCCGGCGAGACGCCGCAGGCGCCGGCCGCCGGGCCGCCGCAGGCATGCGGGGTGGAGAACGTCTTGTGCAGGTTGAAGTGGCACAGGTCGAACCCGGCGTCGCGGGCCCGGGTGATGCCGAGGATGCCGTTGGCGTTGGCCTGGTCGTAGCAGGCCAGGCCGCCGACCTCGTGCACCAGGTCCACGAACTCCTTGATCCTGGAGTTGTAGATGCCGGTGTCCTCGGGGTTGGTGATCATCAGGGCGGCCGTGCGCGGGCCGACGGCGGCGCGCAGCGCCTCCAGGTCGGGCAGGCCGTTGGCGTCCGGCATGAGGGTGATGACCTCGTACCCGGCGACCTTGGCGCAGGCCGCGTTCGAGGGGTGCGAGAACATCGTGGTGATGACCTGGTCCCGGTGGCTCTCGCCGCGGGCGGCGTGGTAGGCCCTGATCATGGCGATGTTGGCGTAGATGGCCGCCGAGCCCGAACCGGGCTGGAGGGACACGCGCGACATCCCGGAGATCTCGGCCAGCATGCGCTCCAGCCGCCAGTAGATCTCCAGCACGCCCTGCACGGTGTCCTCGTGCTGCAGCGGGTGCAGCTCGGCGATCGCGTTGGCGAACTGGTCGTTGACCTTCGGGCTGTACTTCATCGTGCAGGTGCCCTGGCCGATGTCGATGTTGAGGTCGACGCCCAGGTTCTCCTGCGACAGCCGCAGGTAGTGCCGCACCACGTGCGGCTGCGACATCTCGGGCAGCTTCGGCGGGGTGACCCGGCCGACGCCCTCGGGCAGCTCGACCTTCGGCGCGCCCGGCTCGGGCACGGCTATGCCGCGGCGGCCGGGGCTGGACAGCTCGAAGATGATCGGCTCGTCCCAGCGTGCCTGGTGGAAGCGGCGCAGCGGCGGCTTGGGCGCCACCGGCAGCTCCGCGAAGGACTCGGCTCCGTGCCCGCTCATGCCTGCACAACCTCCTGTACGGCTGCCGCGAGCCGGTCGATGTCCTCGATGGTGTGGCGCTCGGTCACGCAGACCAGCACCGTGCGCTCGTCCAGCGGCACGCCGCCGTAGATGCCGCGCTCGCGCAGCCCGGCGAGCAGCGCCGCGGAGTCGGGCACCTCGATCGCGAACTCGCGGAAGTGCACCGAGCCCCCGTGCCGGACGGTGACCGACCGGGCCAGGGCGTCCATGGCGTACCGGGTGCGGGCCAGGACGGTCTCGCCGAGCTCCTTCATGCCCTGCGGGCCCATCAGCGCGAGGTAGACCCCGGCCGTGATGCCCCACAGCGCGGCGGCGGTGCCCACCCATTCCTTGCCCTCTTCGCGCAGGGCGAAGGAGGTGCGGTCGTAGAAGACGTCGCCGAAGCCGTACTCGCCGGGGACCTTCGTCGGCGCGATGCCGAACAGGCGCGAGGGGAACTCGGCGACCAGCGGCTCGTGGTCCTGGGTGGCGATGTAGCCGGCGTGGCCGCCGCCGTAGTTCTGGTGGATGCCGAGCGACTGGATGTCGCCGCAGACGATGTCGGCGCCGTAGGAGGCGGGCGGGGCCAGCACGCCCAGGGAGATGGGGTCGGCGCTGACGACCAGCAGCGCGCCGGCGGCGTGCGCGAGGCCGGCCAGCTCCCGGCCGCGGGTCTCGACGACGCCGTAGACGTTCGGGGTCTCCAGGTAGATCGCGGCGTAGGAGTCGTCGAGCGCGACCTCGCCGATCTGCCCGTCCTCGGCCACCGGGGCCAGCTCGATGGTGATGTCGGGGGCCAAGAAGTCACGCAGCTTGCTCAGCTTGTCGGCGCCGATCGCCCCGGTGACCAGCACCTTCGACCGCTTGGTGTAGCGGCAGGCCATGCGCAGCGCGGTGCCGGACGCCTGGAAGCCGTCGTAGGTGGGGACGTTGACGACGTCCATCTCCAGCAGCTCGCCCATCATGCTGACGTACTCGAACAGGGCCTGGAAGCGGCCGTGGTCCTCGTACGGCTCGCCCGCGTACGCGGTCAGGAACTCGCTCCTGGAGTTGACCTCGTCGCAGACGGCGGGCACGTGGTGCGGGTAGCAGCCGTGGCCGAGGAAGCTGAGCGCCTCCTCGGTGTCGACGGTCCGGGCGAACAGGCCCTTCATGTGGCGCACCAGGTCACGCTCGGCGGTGAACGGCGCCGGAAGGTCGAGCGGCCGGTCCAGCCGCAGCTCCGCGGGGATGTCGGCGTAGAACTCCTCGACGCTCGACGCGCCGACCGCCGCGAGCATCTCGGCTCGCACGCGCGGCTCGGCGTTGGGTATGTACGGGTGCGTCACTTCTCTCCTTCGATCCTGAGCACGACGGCGTCGCGAGGGGCCAGCTCGATGCCGCCCCGCAGTTCGGCCCCGGTGAGCAGGTCCGTCCCCGGATGCGGGAGCGTGACCGGCTGCGGGGCGGTGGTGTGGTTGAGGAGGAACAGGTGGCCGCCCCTCCTGACGGCCTCCACGCCCTGCGGCACGTCGATGCGCTCGATGCCGTCCAGCAGCGGCTCCAGCACCGGCGTCACGTCGTCGAGCAGGCAGCCGACGTAGGTGACCGCGCCCTTGCGGGTGACGGCGGGCAGGCCGTCCAGGTCGCCGCCCTCGAACAGGGCGACGGGCTCGGCGCCCTCCAGCCTGATCCACTCGGCCCAGGTGCGGGCGTCGCCCAGACCGGTCCGCTGGACGTCCCCGTCGGCGAGCGGCCAGAACTCCTCCACGGCGATGCCGAGCAGGTCGGCCAGCGGGCCGGGGGCGCCGCCGGTGTGCACCTGGTCGCTCTCGTCCACCACGCCGCTGAACGGGCCCACGACGAGCCTGCCCTCGTACGCCTCCAGCGCCTTGGCCTGTTCGGCGGTGCACATGTAGAGGTTCGGGGCGATGACCAGGTCGTACGACGACAGGTCCCGGCCGGGCGGCGCGAGGTCGACGGCGATGCCCCTGGCGTGCAGCGGGGCGTACCAGGCGAGCAGCAGCTCCTTGAGCTTGAGCCGGTTGGACGGCATGGACTCGGGCGCCTCCAGGCCCCACCAGCTCGACCAGTCGAGCAGCAGCGCCACCTGGGCGCGGGTCTCGCCTCCCGCGACCTCCGACAGGCGCCGCAGGTCCTCGCCGAGCGCCAGGGTCTCGTGCCAGCCGCGGGTCCGCGTCCCGCCGTGCGGCAACATCGCCGAGTGGAACTTCTCGGGGCCGTACTTGGCCTGCCGCCACTGGAAGAACATCACGCCGTCGGAGCCGTGTGCGAGCGCCTGAAGGCTGTGCAGGCGCATCATGCCCGGCGGCTTGGGGACGTTCACCTCGCGCCAGGACACCGCGGACGGCGCGGACTCCAGCAGCAGCCAGGGCCCCTGCCGCAGCGAGCGCATGAGGTCGTAGCTGAGCGCCACCTGCACGTGCGAGCCGGGATCGGCGGGGTCGGGGTAGGCGTCGTCGCTCACGAAGTCCTCGGCCTCGGCCCACTTCCAGTAGTCGAGGCCGTGCAGGATGCTCATGAAGTTCGTGGTGACCGGGACGCTCGGTGTGATCGCGCGCAGCGCCGCCTTCTCGGCCAGGAACAGCTCCAGGAGCGCGTCGCTGCAGAAGCGCCGCCAGTCGAGGAGCTGGGCGGGGTTGACCGGGCCGGGCGCCGTCCTGGGCGGCTCGACCTGGTCGAAGCTGGTGTAGTGCTGGCCCCAGCAGGAGGTGCCCCAGGCGGCGTTGAGGGCGTCGACGGTGCCGTACCGGTCTTCCAGCCAACGGCGGAAGTGGGCGGCGGACTCGGGGCAGAAGCACTCCAGCGTGTGGTCGGCGTACTCGTTGCCGATGTGCCACATGGCCAGCGCCGGGTGGTCGCCGTAACGCTCGGCCATCGCGGTGGCCATCCGTACGGCGTGCTCGCGGTAGACCGGCGAGCTCGGGCAGTAGCCCTGCCGGGAGCCGAACTCCAGCCGCACGCCGTCGGCGTTGACCGGCATCATCTCGGGGTGCTCGCGCACCAGCCACGGCGGCGGCGTCGCGGTCGCGGTGGCCAGGTCGGCGGCGACGCCGTGCTCGTGCAACAGGTCCAGCACCCGGTCGAGCCACGCGAAGTCGTACGCCCCCCGCGCGGGCTCCAGGCGCGACCAGGAGAACACCGCGACGGTCGCCATGTTGACCCCGGCCTCGGCCATGAGCCGCACGTCCTCGGCCCACACCTCCTCCGGCCACTGCTCCGGGTTGTAGTCCCCGCCGAACAGCAGCCCCGGCATCCGGGTCAGCCCCACTCGAACTCCTCGATCATGCAATGTAATATTTTGTATGCCGAATTCATAGTGCAGTATTTTGCATCACGTCAAGGGTTAAGATTCGGTTGACCTGAACGAGAGGAAGTCCCCCATGCCGATCGAGCGGCGACCGTTGCGCGAGCAGATCAGGGAAGAACTGCTGAGCCGGCTCGATCGAGGTGACTTCGCCGCCGGGACCGACATCAACGAGGCCTCCCTAGCCGCCGACCTGGGCGTCAGCCGTACCCCTCTGCGCGAGGCACTGATCACCCTGGCGGGCGAGGGCGTGCTGGAGAGCACCCAGGGGCGCGGGTTCCGGTTCGCCCCGGTGAGCCGGCGCGAGTTCCGCGAGCTGTGCGAGATCGTGGCCGCCCTGGAGTCGCTGGCCCTCGACTGCTCCGACCCGGCCCACCTGCGCTCGATCGCCCCCGACCTGCTGAAGCTGGCCCAGGACTTCCCCGACAACGTGGCCGAGCAGCAGATCATCGAACGTCACGACGACGAGTGGCACGACCTGCTGCTGAGCGGCTGCCGCAACGAGCGCCTGCTCGACCTCATCACCAGCGTCAAGGCCGGCATGCGCCGCTACGCCCACCTGATCGCCGGCGACGACGCACCCCTGGAGCGCGAGGCCGCCGAGCACCGCCGGATCGCCGAGTTCCTGCAGGCCGACGAGCCGGCCAAGGCCGCCCAGGCGTTGCGCGACAACTGGATCAACGGCATGGAGCGGATGATGTCCCGCATCCCGTAGCCCCACGGAATAGTTGAAAACTAAACTTGGTTGCATGGGGCAGATCCCGCTGGAAGGAGCGCGACATGCCCGCCGTAACCGTTGAGAACCCGCTCACCCTCCCCCGCGTGCCCGCGCCCGTGGCGGGAGTGCCGGAGCGGAAGGTGCTCGCCGTCGAGACCGCGCCCAGCGGGTTCGAGGGTGAGGGCTTCCCCGTGCGCCGCGCCCTTGCGGCGATCAAGCTCGAATACCTCGACCCGTTCGTCATGATGGACCAGATGGGCGAGGTCGACTACGCGGCCGGCGAGCCCAAGGGCACGCCCTGGCATCCGCACCGCGGCTTCGAGACCGTCACGTACATGATCGACGGCGTCATGGAGCACCTCGACTCCAACGGCGGCGGCGGCACGATCACCAACGGCGACACCCAGTGGATGACGGCCGCGTCCGGAATCCTGCACAAGGAGGCGCCGCCGGAGTGGCTGGTCCAGAAGGGCGGCCTGTTCCACGGCATCCAGCTCTGGGTCAACCTGCCGGGCGCCAAGAAGATGATCGCGCCGAAGTACCAGGACATCGGGCGTTCCAGCGTCGCGCTGCTGAGCAGCCACGACGGCGGCGCGCTGGTCCGGCTGATCGCGGGCGAGCTGGCCGGCAACACCGGGCCCGGCAGCACGCAGACGCCGATCACGCTGCTGCACGCCACCATCACCCCGGGCGCGCGGCTGAGCCTGCCGTGGCGCAAGGACTACAACGCCCTGGTCTACGCCCTCTCCGGCCGCGGCACGGTCGGCGCCGAGCGGCGTCCGCTGCACGGCGGGCAGCTCGCGGTCTTCGACGGCTTCGGCAACCGGCCGGGCCGGACCACCCTGGGCGAGACCATCACGATCGAGGCCAAGGACACGCTCGACGTGATCGTCCTGGGCGGTGAGCCGATCGGCGAGCCCGTGGCGCACCACGGCCCGTTCGTCATGAACACCCGCGCCGAGCTGGTCCAGGCGTTCGAGGACTTCCAGGCGGGCCGCCTCGGCACGATCCCGGCCGAGCACGCCCAGTCCTGACCGTCCTCCCCGAAGGCCCGTGCGTCGCGCACGGGCCTTCGCGTTTTCTGGTAGACATTCATTGTGAAGGACGTACATAAATTCGACCAGGAGCCGGACGGCTCCCTCTTCGACCCGCGGGCCAGGGCGGCCATGAGTGAGTTCGTCGGCGGCGGCGACACCGCGCCGTTCGAGGCGGCCGCCGCCGTGCGGACGGCGTACCAGGCCGTGGAGCGCATGCGCGCACACGGCAGCGAGGGGCGCGGGCTCAGCTCCGGCGCGATGGACGTCCTGCTGCGCCTCGGCGCGGCAGGAGCCGGAGGCGGCATCAGCATCGGCGACCTGGCCCAGGCCGCCGGGGTCAGCTCGCGCAACGTCACCGGACTGGTGGACACCCTGGAACGCGACGGCCTGGCGCGGCGGGTCCAGGACAGCCGCGACCGGCGCTCGGTGCTGGCCGTGATCACCGACGAGGGCCGGGCGTGGATCGAGGCGTTCCGCACGCCGTCGCAGCTGGCGATGCGGGCGATGTTCCAGGGGTTCACGGCCGCCGACCTGACCGCGCTGCGGCACCTGTGCCTGCGCCTGGCCGACAACCAGCAGCGACTCTCGGCGCACCTGGAGGGGCGATGACCGGCACCCGCGAGGTGGTCAGGGCCTACCACGAGGCCAGGCTCCGCGCCGACGTACCGGCCGCGGCGGCGCTGATCGGCGAGGAGTTCTCCTTCAGGAGCCCGTTCGTCTCCTCGACCGACCCCACCGGCCACCTGGCCGGCATCGAGGCCCTGATGAGCGTGGTGACCGGCGTCGACCTGATCAGCGAGCTGTACGGCGACTCGGCGGCGACCCTCGTCTACGACCTGCACACCGCCACTCCGGTCGGCACCCAGCGCACCGCCGAGCACTTCACCCTCGGCCCGGACGGGCGGATCCGGTCCATCATGCTGATCTTCGACTCCGCGCCCTGGCGGCCGATGGAGGCGGCGATCAGGTGAGCGGCAGGGCGGCGGCGGTCTGGCGCCAGATCCTGCCGTCCCTGACGACCAGCGTCCCGAACGTCGTGACCCGGTTCCCGCCGACGGTCATGACCGCGTTGTAGAAGATCACGTCCCCCTCGATCCGGAGCGACATGATCTCCTCCACCCGCGGCCCGGCCGCCAGGTAGGCGGTGAACAGCTCGCGGATCTCGGCGGCGCCCCTGGCCGCGCGGTCGAACCGGACGACCACCGCCTCGTCGTGGTACTGGGCGAGCAGGGCCTCCAGGTCGCCGTCGGCGATGGCGGCGAGCTGGCGGTCGAACACTTCCTGGGTCACGATGTGCCTTCCGGGGAGGGGCGCAGCAGGTCGTAACCCACCTGGGCGGCGCCGAACAGCAGGACGAGCGGGAGCGCCGCCGCGACGGGCAGCGCGGAGGAGGCGAGCGTGAGCACGGCGGCGGCCAGCCGGACGACGCCCGCCCGGCGGTCGGCCGAGCACAGGTGCTGGAGGCCGAGCACGGCGAAGACCACGGCGGCCGGCACCCCGACGGCCCAGCTCGTCCCCGACGGGTGCATGAGCGCGTGCTCGATCCCGATGCCGAACGCCACCAGGCCCATCGAGAGCGGCAGGTGCGAGTAAACCCACACCTGCCCGGCCAGCTTGGTGCGCAGCACGACGGACTCGTCGACGTGGTCGAAGTACAACCACCAGAAGGCCATCGCGATGGCCACCCCGGCCAGGGCGATCAGCAGCACGGACGGGGTGACGTCGTGCCCCTTGAGCCCGGTGACCACGGCCGCGACCACCTCGCCGAGCACGATCACGACGAACAGCCCGAACCGCTCCGGCAGGTGCTCGCTCTGCGGCGGCAGCTTGCTCTGGTGGCCCCGGCTGAGCAGCGGGGTCGCCAGGTCGATCACCAGCGCCACGGCCCACATCGCGTACCGCTGCGGCGGATCGACGGCGAGGGAGGCCAGCCAGATGACTGCGGCGACGGTGAACCCGGCCGCGTACCGCACGGTGAGCGGCCGGGCCTCGGGCACGTGCCGGCCGGCCCTGAGGTAGGCGACGACGAGCAGGATCCGGGCCGCCGCGTAGGAGAGCGCGAACAGGGCCGAGCGCTGCTCGATGTCGCTGACGCTGGCCGCCATCGTGGCCACCGCGAGGATCTGCGGCAACGCGAGCAGGCGATGGCTGACGTCGTCGGTGTCGAACCGGTTGGCATAGAAGACGTAACCCGCCCAGGACCACCAGACCGGCACGAACAGGCCGACGAAGGTGAGGACGCGGCCGGCGTCGGCGCCGCCGGCGAGCACGTCGGCCAGCTCGGCGACCGCCACGACGAAGACGAGGTCGTAGAGTAGCTCAAGCCAGGTGGCCCGGCGGTGCACCTGCTCGAACAACCGTAAGCGGGGCGGCTGCCATCGGCGGCTAGTCAACGCGGGACCTCCACAATATGTAATTGTGTAATTATGCACGCCTTTCGGCTAGTGCAGTGTCAGGCAGGCCACCCGAGGGCCCGCCTCGCCCGCGTGGGCGCCGCTCTTCGTGGTGGGCCGGGCGTGGATGACCAGCGACTTCGGCAGGGCGGCGGGGTCGAGACTCCAGGAGTGACGGGCCGTCGAGCGGCCCGCGCCCGACCCGTCGGTGGTGACGTCGAGCCAGATCTCGCTGGCCGGGTCGGCGTGGCCGGGGTTGTGCTGGTAGTGGCCGCCGGCGTCGTCGGGGTCGGTGCCGCAGGGCGCGGTGTGCAGGTGGGCGCCGTAGTGGTGGCGGGGCAGGAAGCCCTCCACGACCAGCGAGGTGCGGGTCGTGCCGCCGCTGGACTCGGCCGTGAGGCTGGCCTGCGCGCCCTCGGGGGCCAGGCGGCGGTCGTAGGCGATCGCCGCGGTGTCACCCGAGGTGAACTCACCGCCGCCGCTCAGTTCCGGCAGCCCCGACGGGCTCGGTTTCGCGACCTCCTGCAGCGGCGCCGGTGGCCCCGCGCAGGCGGCCGTCGTGAGCAGGACGAGCAGAAGTGCGGGAACGCGCATGAGGGACCCCCGGATGTGCTGGCGAAGGCCCCTCACTCTAACGAGTAGCCGTACGACTACGACGCGTGTTCGGCGAATCTCACTTCAGCGCGCCCGAGCTCAACCCGGACTGGATCTGCCGCTGGAAGATGATGTAGATGACCATCACCGGCAGGATGGTCATGCTCAGCGCGGCGAACAGGCCCGGCCAGTCCGCCTCGTAGCCGGCCCTGGTGGAGATCCTGGCGATGCCGAGCGTGAGCGGCCACTTCTCCGGCGCGCCGCCCATGAGCGCCAGCGGCAGCAGGTACTGGTTCCACTGCCCCAGGACGTTGAAGATCGTGATGCTGACCAGGCCGGGCTTGGCCATCGGGACCATGATCTGGAAGAACGTCCGGGTGTGCGAGGCGCCGTCGATCAGGGCCGCCTCGGCGACCGCCTCGGGCAGCGTGCGGAAGAACGCGGCCAGGAAGAAGATCGTGAAGGGCAGCGAGTACGCGATGTAGACGATGATCAGGCCGATGTGCGAGTCGAGCAGCCCGAACTGCTTGACGACGAAGAACAGCGGCCCGAGCGCCAGGAAGATGGGGAAGGCGAGCCCGGCGACGAAGTAGTAGTAGATCAGCTTGCCGCCGACGAAGCTGTAGCGGCCCAGCACGTACGCCGCCATCGAGCCGAACAACATCGTGCCCGCCGTGCCGAAGAACACGACGATGACCGTGTTGAGCATGTACTGCCCGACGTGCGCCTTGTCCCAGGCCCGCCCCCAGGCGTCCAGCCGCAGCGCCCCGGGGAGCTGGAGCGGGTCGCCGAAGATCTCGGTGTTGGTCTTGAACGAGGCCAGGAACGTCCACAGCAGCGGCAGGATGATCAGCAGGGCCCAGACGGCCAGGGCCACGTGCGAGAGCCCGCTCAGCACGCCGGGCCGCGGCCTGCCCGCTCCACGCGAAGCCATCAGAGCTCAACCCTTTCACGCCTGGTCGTACGGAGCGTCAGCACGGCGAACGTCACTGTCAGGAAGAACAGCACGACGCCCATCGCCGAGGCGTAGCCGACCTTGTGGTAGTCGAAGGCGGTCTTGTAGATGGTGATGGGCAGGATGGTGGTGGCCCCGTCCGGCTCGCCCCGGTCGCCCGCCAGCACCTGGATCAGCGCGAAGCCGTCGAAGGCGGCGATCCCCAGGTAGATCCAGCCGACCTGGAGGGTGTCGCGCAGCAGCGGCAGCGTGATGGAGAAGAACAGCCGCATCCGGCCGGCGCCGTCGATGGAGGCGGCCTCGAAGTAGTCCTTGGGGATGGCGGCCATGCCCGCGGAGAACAGCACCACGTAGAAGCCGACCGCCTGCCAGACCATCACCGCGATGATCGACCAGAGCGCCAGGCCCGGCTCGGTGAGCCAGCCGATCGGCTCGGAGAGCCCGAGCCTGGCCAGCGTGCCGTTGATCACGCCGTCCTCGTCGGGACGGTAGATGGCCTGGAACAGCACGCCGACCACGGCCACGGCGAGAACCTGGGGGAAGAAGAACACCACCCGGTAGAAATTCGACCCCCAGACCCCACGCATTCCCGCGCCGCGGGTGCCGCCGCCGAGATTCAGCAGGAACGACAGGAACAGCGCGATGACGATCGTCAGGAGCGGCAGCACCAGCAGGAGAATTCCGTGATTGCGCAGGGCCTGCCAGAAATTGTCGTCGTCGAACAACCGGCCGAAATTGTCCAGCCCCACGAATCGGACGACCGAGCTGACGCCGTTCCAGCTCGTCAGGGAGAGCTGGAACGCCTGAACATATGGGCTGATCACGAAGACCGTGTAAAGCGTGACCGGGACGGCCAGGAACCCGATGACGAATCCGTACTTGCGCAACCGCTCCATGTGCTCAGGCGCTCCGCGTCTGCTTGGTGATGGAGTCGTCCTTCTTGACGTCGTCGGCCTTCTTCTGCATGCGCGTGCAGAATTCGTCAGGGGTGATGCGGCCGGACATCAGGACGTTGGTCTGCTCCCAGCCGTAGTCGAACAGCTCCTTGTACCAGCCCTCGAAGCGGGCGTCGGTGATGATGTTCTCGCCGGCCGCGTCCTGCGCCTTGGATGCGCTGACCAGGCCGGGCGGGAACTCGGAGCTGTCGGCGGCGCCGGTCACCACCGTGAGGTTGTTGGTCTTCTTGGTGAAGCCCGCCGCGCCCTCCTTCGACAACATGATCCGCAGGTACTCCAGGCCGCCCTGCGGGTTCTTGCCCTTCGCCGCGACGACGAAGTTCTCGCCCACGCCGACCTGGATCGCGCCGTACGGCATCTTGTCGGAGGCGGTGACGTCGGGGATGGGGGCCAGGGCGTACTCGAAGTCGAGCGGGATGTCCTTGGTCATCTCGTTCTCCAGCCAGGAGCCGCACGGGTAGAACAGCACCTTGTTCTGAAGCTGCTTGACCTGGGTCTGGGTGTGGTCGAGGCCCAGGTACGCCTTGTCGCCGTACTTCTGCTGGATGTCCAGCCATGCGGTGACCGCCTGCTTGACCGCCTCGCTCGTCCAGGCGTTGTCGACGAGGTTGTCGATGTCGATGATGACCTGGTTGCCACCGATCTTGGCAGCCGTGTACAGGACGTTCCAGAGCTGGTAGTACGGGCCCTTCTTGCCGGGGTAGGCGAAGAGCGCGATGCCCTCCTTCTTGGCCGCCTCGCCGAGCGCCGTGAACTCGGCCCAGGTCTTCGGCACGCTCCAGCCCTTGGCGGCGAACAGCTTGGCGTTGTACCACAGCGCCCGGTGGGACACGGTGTAGTTGAGCACCAGGTCCTTGCCGTCGAGCTTGCCGTTCTGCAGCACGAGCGGCGTGATCGTGTCGCGGACCTTCTTGGACGGGTCGTCGAAGGAGGGCGCGTCGTAGAGCGGGGTCAGGTCGGCCAGGTGGCCCTCGGTGGCCAGCGCGGCCAGGTCGAGCGCCTCGGGGCCGGAGTTGTTGATCACGTCGGGCATGTCGTTGCCGACGATGCGCGGCCGGAGCTGGGTGCCGATCTGCTGGGTGGCGGTGTGCTTGATCGTGACGCCGGCGTGGGCCGTCTTGTACAGCTCCTCGTGCAGGTCCTTGGCGTAGGAGTCGCCGTAGCCGCCGCTGAAGATGACTACTTCGAGCGGCTTCTTGACGTCGACGCCGAAGGGGTTCTTGGGGTCCGCCGACGCCGCGATCGACGTGGCGGGCGCCGCCGTGGGCTGGTCGCCGCCACCGCCGCTGGTCGCGCAGGCGCTCAGCAGGCTCGCGCCGGGCCCGGCCACGAGCGCGGTCATGCCGATACGGCGGAGCAGCTGACGCCGAGTGATCTCGCCCGGGTGGGTCATGGGGGCTCCCGAAGAGGATTCAGTTAGGAAAGTTTCCTAAACGTTTGCCCGAACGTACGAACGCCCGCCGACACGCGTCAAGAGGGCGCAATCGAGACGTGACCTTGCCGTGATCCCTTGCCTAGAACGACGTTCTAAAAGCAAGGTTGGTCACATGATTATCGAGTACGCGGACCGGGTGTGGCGCGGCGAGTCTGACGACAGCATCGTGGACACCGGCATGGAGGGCAAGGGCGTCCAGACCGTGACGGAGGGTGTCGGCTGGTGGTCGGGGTTCGGCAACGCGATCGCCTTCGAGACCGAGGGCGAACTGCTGCTCTTCGACACCGGCGGACCGTGGGCCGCCGCCCGCCTGCACGAGGACGTACGCCGCTGGTCCCGGGCGCCGCTGACCACCGCGTTCTACTCCCACGGGCATGTGGATCACGTCTTCGGCACCGGGCCGTTCGAGGAGTCGGGCCCTCGGGCCACCGTGTACGCGCATCAGGCGGTGGTCGATCGGTTCGACCGGTACGTGCTGACAAATGGTTACAACACGGTGATCAACCAGCGGCAGTTCCAGAACACCCGCCTCCGCTGGCCCACCGACTACCGGCGGCCCGACGTCACCTACACCGACGCGCTGACCGTACGGCGCGGCGGGCTGACCTTCGACCTGCTGCACGCCAAGGGCGAGACCGACGACGCCACCATCGGCTACGTGCGCGAACACCGGCTGCTGCTGCCCGGCGACCTGTTCATCTGGGTGACGCCCAACTGCGGAAACCCCCAGAAGGTGCAGCGATACCCGCGCGAGTGGGTGCACGCGCTGCGCCTGATGGCGGCCCTCGACGCCGAGATCATGCTGCCCAGCCACGGCGCCCCGATCTTCGGCGCCGACCGGGTGCGGCAGGCGTTGCTGGAGACGGCCGAATGGCTGGAGTCGATCATCACGCAGACGCTCGACCTGCTCAACGCGGGCGCCCGGCTCGACGAGATCGTGCATGCGGTGAAGCCGTCCGAGCATTATTCCGACCGCCCTTATCTGCGGGCGCGTTATGACGAGCCGGAATTCGTCGTACGCAATCTCTGGCGCCTTTACGGCGGCTGGTACGACGGCAATCCGGCCAATCTCAAACCGGCTCCCGACGCGGTTCTGGCCAAATCCGTGGCGGAACTCGCGGGCGGGGCGCAAGCGCTCGCCGACGCGGCGCTCAAGGCCCTTTCCGAGGGGGACGAACGGCTCGCCGGACATCTCGCGGAAATGGCCGCCCTGGCGGCTCCTGACGATGCGGGTGTGCACCGGGTCAGGGCCCAGGTTTTCGCCGCCCGGGCGGCCGGTGAACAGTCACTGATGGCAAAAGGCATCTTCACCTGGGCGGCCACGGAGTCGTCGAACCGGGCCGGTTAGCGGAAGCGCTACGACGTCGGGCCGCTCAGCGACGGGTCACTCGTTCTCGATCCACCAGGGGCTCGGCATCGGAGCGGGCCGCGACCTGGGCAGGGAGTCCCGAGGGACCTCGGGTCCCGCCTTCACGTTCAGCTGGACGGTGTCCGACGCGATCAGCATCACTCTGTCGGCCGTCCAGTCGTCCTTGACGTACTGGGCGTCGACGCCGTACCCCCTGCCGGTGCCGTCGGCCTTCATCCACATCACCACGTACTCGATCTTCAGCCCCCGCCGCGCCAGCTCGGCCCGGATCTCCCCGACGCTCTTGCCGCGTACCTCCAGCCCGTCCGGAACCGGTTCCGGGACTCCCGGCGGGGCAATGACGGCGTACCGCTCGCCCGGCGCGGCCGGACGGCCGATCCCGAAGACGATCCTGCCCTTGTAGCCGGTGGGCATGGAGACCGTGCCGCACCAGACCGACGCGCAGGTCCCGGCTTTTGTGACGATCACGCCGGTGCCCGGCGGGAAGCTCCCGGGGGTGGCGGGGCCGAACAGCATGCCCGCGTACTGAGAGGCGACCGGGATCTTGCGTACCTGCGCGTCCAGGCCGACGGCCTTGAACGCCTCGGTGAAGGCGGCCGAGTCGGCCTCGGGGTCGGTGATGGCGACGTCGATGAAGTCGTCACCGGTCTTGAGGGTGACGGCGGCGTTGGCGTACTCGGTGGCCGGGCCGGCGACCGGCAGCGTGACGGCGAGCACGGCGGCCAGCCCGGCGGCCACGGCCCCCAGCACGAACGTCCTGCGCAGCGCCCGGCGGCGCGGCCTCCGGACGGGCCCGCGCTCCTCGGGCACGCGCTCCTCCGACATGATCGACCGCATGAGCGCCCGCGCCCCCGCGCCGGACGCCTGCCCCACGGGCTCCCCCGCTAGCTCCTCGTCGCCCACGCGGGCGAGATCGGCGATGTTCACAATGAGCTCCCTTCCAGGGCCACGGCGTGCGGGTGCTCGAACCCGGTCTCGGTCAAACGGCGGGCGAAGCGCCGGCGGGCTCGATAGAGCCGGACCCGTACGGCGTTGCGCGTTATGCCCAAGGTCGTTGCGATCTGGCCGGTGTCCAGCTTCTCCCAGGCGACCAGGGTGAGCAGTTCGCGGTCGTCGTCGGAGAGCAGGCGGAACGCCCGGGCCAGCGGCGACAGGTCCTCGGCGGACGGCCCGGCGACCACGGGCGCGGCGGCCAGTTCCGCGCGCAACGCCTCGGTACGCCGCTCGTGGCGGCGCTCACCCCGCCGGTGGTTGGCCAGCACCTTCCTGGCCACGCCGTACAGCCAGAGCCGGGCCTCCTCCCCGCGCGGCACCTCCTCAATGCGCCGCCACGCGATCACGAACGTCTCGGCCACGACGTCGGCCGCGTCGTCGGGGTCGGGACATCGGCGTAACGCGTAGCCGAGCAGGGGTCTGTAGGAGGACGCATAGATCTCCTCGAACCGGCTCTCGGGATCGGCTCCCATCCGGTCTCCTTACGTGAGTGTCAACAACACTCACCCCATGTCCGGATTTTTGGCAGCATTACAGCTCTTTGCGGGAGGAGTCGGTTTTGACGGTGAATCGCATCGTAGGCGTGGGTGTGCTGCTCACGGACCCGGACGGGCGCGTGCTGCTCGGTGAGCGGGTGAAGGCGGGCGAGCCCCTGTCGTGGTGCCTGCCCGGTGGGGCGGTGGAACCGGGCGAGACCTTCGAGACGGCGGCCGTCCGCGAACTGGCCGAGGAGACCGGCATCCGCGACGCCGGCCCGCCGGTCGTCACCGCCGTGGCCCTGGACCACCCGGAGGGAGCCGTACGGGTGACGGCGGCGGTCACCATGCTGCGGGGCGCCGACGCTCCGCAGGTGACCGAGCCGCACGTCTTCCGCTCATGGCAGTGGTTCGCCCTGGACCGGTTGCCGTCCCCACTGTTCCCGGCGACCGCCCTCGTGCTGGCCGTCCCGGCTTCCGGCTCCCGCGACGGGCTCCACCGGATCACGCCACCCGCCGCCCGGGCGTGATCCCGCTCGTCAGGAGAAGACCTCCTGGAGAGATCGTCCGGCGTTCGCGCGCACGGTCCAGGCCACGAGGTGGTCGACCTCGGCGCAGGCGTCGATCCGCTCACGGACGTCGTCAGGCACCTCGACCCCACGCTCGGCCAACAGACACTTGAGCACACACTTCATGCCCGCCAGCCGGGCATGATCCCTGTACTCCTCCTTGTAGTTCTCGCCGCACCCCTCCTCGTAGCCCGCCATGTAGGCCAGCAGGCCGAGCAACCAGTCGGGCGCCTGGAGCCCCGTCCTGGAGCGCTGGTTCCACGCTTCGCGAACGGAAGGGCGGTAGACCGGCCAATTGATGGACGTCATGCTCTCCTCTCAAACGCCGAATCCCCGCGAGCGGGGTCGAACCGACAGCTGATCACGTGTTCTCAGCCCATCTCCGGGATGTCCGGCATGGCGCCACGCCCTGGCAATCCGTCATCCCGGACGCAGTCAGAGATCTGCCGCTGAACCAGCAGGTGGATCGATCAGAACCTGGAGCGGGTGTACCTGGGCACCCGCTGCCAAGGGCGTCAGCCGTCCGAATCGTCGAACAGGTCACGGGCGGACTGAACGCTGCTCGCGCGAACAGTCCAGTGCATGAGCAGGTCGACGTCCGTACAGGCATCGATGCGCGCGCGGACGTCCTGGGGGACATCGATTCCACGCGCGTCCAGCAGGTACAGCACGATTCTCCGTGCGGTCTCGTGACTGCCCGCTGTGTGGCCCGCTGCGTGGCCCACTGCGTGCCCCCGGCCGAAGTGTTGGTGGGCGAAGCGGCTGTGGAGCGGCCATTCGGTGGACGCCATGATCTCCTCCAAGATGTCTTTGACCTCGGGCGCGGACATGCTGCAAGCGTATTCACTGTACTTCGGAGCGTGATCGCCGCCGGTCTCCACCAGCGCCGTCGCGAACGCCTCGATGACCTTCCGCTCACGTCCGTGGATCATGACGGACATGACCGCGAGTTCCAGGTGGGCGGCGGCCTCTTGCGGGTCGGTGATGGCCGGTACGTCGTCGGGGCCCAGCACGTACGCCTGGAGGCGGTAGCCGGTGAGCCCGGTGTCGATCGGCTGGGAGTAGTAGGCGGCGGCTCTCCGGTCGGGACAGACGACCAGGACTGTCACGTCGCAGCGCAGCATCAGCCACTGCGCGGCGGCGTAACGGGCCAGTTGCCGGGGGTCTTTGGACTTGTCCTGCTGGATCTCCACGATGATGGCGTGCGCGGGGCTCTGGGGAGGGCCGAGCACGATGCCGAGGTCTGGTTCGATGTCGTCGGAGGGCCTGGTGTTGAACAGGCGGTCCTCCTGCCGGACCAGCGAGGTGGAGGGTAGGTCGACGCCCATGAGGTCACGCAGGATCTCCACCGCCACTTGAGGCCGGTTGGCGAACATCTGTCTGAGAGCGTCATGTCGGGGGGACGGCATGACACTTATTGTCACATGGCGAGCGCGTAGTGTGACCATCGCTCAAGAGGAGCGGTCGTCCGGGGCTGCGAGCTGGATGCAGGCGCTACCGCGGGTGGTGGTCGGCCGGGGAAGCACGACGAAGAGAGGGCTCGAACGACGGCCGGAGCACCTGAGGGGCCAGAGGGCCGTTCGCGGCGGCGCTCCTCAGGCTCGCGTCCCGTAACCGGGAAGCGCCGTTCGAGGTGAGGTCTTACGCGCCCGCCCGGCAGACAGCCAACGGGCGGCCCAAAGGCGCCCTCCGGGGTGGGTCCCGCACGCCCACCCGGTAACCAGGTAACGGGTGGGCCGCGGCTGGAGGGTCAGGCGAAGTGGGTGCGGGTTTCGGTGAAGGCTTGGTCGGTGGCTTCCAGGGCTCGGGCCACGTCCTCCTCCGTGTGGGCCGCCGACATGAACCAGTTGTGCCAGGGGTGCAGGTACACCCCGTGCCGCAGGCAGGCGTCGCTCCAGTACAGGGCCGTGGACAGGTCGGCGTCGCCGTCGAAGCTGAGCCACGGGATGGTCACCGGGCCGGTCTGGTTCACGACGAACCCGTGGGACTTGGCCTGGGCGTACAGGCCCTCCCTGAGCTGGGTGCCGGCGCGTTCCATGGCGGCGATGCCGTCCGTGTCGCGCAGGGTCTCGATGGTGGCCTTGGCCGCGGCCATCGCCACCGCCGAGAACCAGAACGAGCCGGTCGTGTAGAGGGTCTGCGCGGCGCCGCGCAGGGCGTCGGTGCCGGTGACGGCGGCGATCGGGTAGCCGTTGGCCATGGCCTTGGACCAGGCGGTCAGGTCCGGACGGACCCCGTACGGCTCCCACGACCCCCGCAGGTCGATGCGGAACCCGGCCCGCACGTCGTCGATCACCAGGGCCGCCCCGAGGCGGTCGGCCAGGGCGCGGGCGCCGCGTGCGAACGCGGGCTCGACCAGCTCCTGGTCCTCGAAGGAGTCGTGCTTGAAGGGGGTGCAGATGATCGCCGCGACGTCGCCCTCGACGGTGGCGGCGGCGGCCTCCAGGGACTCCAGCGAGTTGTAGGAGAACTCGACCAGGTCCGCGCGCTCGTTCGGGGTGGTGCCGGCGGTCGAGGGCGTGCACCAGGGGTCGGCGCCGTGGTACGCGCCGTGCGCCATCAGCACCTTCGTCCGCCCGGTGGCGGCGCGGGCGACCATGAGCGCCTGGGTGGTGGCGTCGGTGCCGTTCTTGGAGAACATCGCCCAGTCGGCGCTCGGCACGGTGTCGACCAGCAGCTCGGCCAGCTCGACCATGATCGGTCCGGGGCCGTTGAGGCAGTCGCCGAGCGCGAGCTGCCGGGCGGCGGCCTCCTCCACGCGCGGGTGCCGGTGCCCGAGCACGACCGGGCCCCAGCTGCACATGAGGTCGATGTACTCGCGCCCGTCCACGTCCCATTGGCGGCAGCCCTCGCCGCGCTGGAAGAACTGGGGGTAGCCGGGGGCGAAGATGGCCGCGTTGAGGTGCCCGTACATGCCGCCGGGGACGACCTTCAGCGCGCGCTCGCGGAGTTCGGCGTCTGTCATGCGAGAGTCCTTAGGGTGGAGTCGAGGTCGGTGAGGCCCGCGTCGGAGCCGAGGCCGGTGGCCACGCGGGCCGCCGCGGCGGTGCCCCAGCGGGCGGCCTCCAGCACGTCGCGGCCGTGCAGGAGCCCGGTCAGGAATCCGGCGCAGTACGCGTCCCCGCACCCGGTCGTGTCGGCGACCTCCGTCTTCAGCGCCGGCACCCGCTCGGGACCGCCGTCGGAGGTCAGCACGAGGCTGCCGGCCGCGCCGAGGGTGACGAGCACGCCCTTCGGGCCGTCGGCGAGCAGGGTCGCGGCGGCGGTGTCCACGTCGGCGTCGCCGGTCATGAGCAGGGCCTGCGACTCGTTGGGCAGCACGTAGTCCACGTGGGGCAGGAACGCGCGGGCCATCGCCAGCAGGTCGGGCAGCTCCGACAGCAGGTCCATCGTGACGATCGTGCCCGCGGCCCGCACCTCGTCGAGGAGGGCGAAGAAGGCGGGGTCGCCCAGGCCGAAGGTGACGTCCATGCCGCCCAGGTGGATGGCCCGCGCGCGGCGCAGCACGTCGGGGTCCAGGTCGGCGAGGGTGACGCCGAGGTTGGCGCCGGGCACGTGGAAGCTGGGCCGGCCGCCGTCGGGGCGGATGGGCAGGATCGAGGCGGCGGTCTGTTCGCCGGCCCTGCGGACCAGGCGGGTGGCGTCCACGCCGCGCTTGGCGAGGACGGCCTGCAGGAAGTCGCCGAGCTCGTCGTCCCCGATCGCGCCCATGGTGATCACGTCGTTGCCGAGTTTGACCAGGTCGACGGCGGTTCCGGCGGCGGCGCCGGCGGCCGTGAGGCGGATCTGCTCGACGAGTACGGTGTCCTGGCCCTCGGGGATGTGCTCGACGGGCCTGGCGAGGATGTCGACGATGTGCACGCCGACAGTGGCGACGGTCATGGTCTAAATAGACAGACGTCCGAATAAAAAGTCAATATGGTGGGAGTCGCCGCGACAAGAGGGGGATCCGATGCCGAAGATCGTCGATCACGATGAGCGCAGGGCCGAGGTCCTGTCGGCGGCCCGCAGGGTGATCGTCAGGGACGGCATCGACGCCGCCACCACCAGGGCCATCGCCAAGGAGGCCGGTTACTCCAACGGGGTGCTCGCGCACTACTTCGCCGACAAGGACGAGATCCTGCTGTCGGCGCTGCGCCAGTCGCACCAGCGCATCAGGGCGCGGCTGACGCGCAAGGTCGAGGGCGTCACCGGCCTGGCGGCCCTGCGCGAGCTGCTGCTGGACAACCTCCCGCTGGACGCCGACCGCACCCAGGAGAGCCGCCTGGAGGTCAGCTTCTGGAGCCGCAGCCTGGCCTCCGAACGGCTGGCCGAGGTCCAGACCGCCGAGGCCGACGAGCTGCGCGCCGCCGTACGGGAGCTGCTCGGCCAGGCCCGCGCGGCCGGCGAGCTGCGCGCGGACGGCAGCCTCGACGACCTCGCCGAACACCTGCTCGCCCTGGTCGACGGCCTGAGTCTGCACCTGCTCCTCTACCCGGGCCGGCTCACCCGCGTCGACCTCGAACGCCTCATGCTCCAGGCCCTCGACCGCCTCTGAGGCGAAAAGCACCCAAAAACGTCGCTGGAAGTATTTCGGACGACCGACTACTCTGCCGTCGCATGAGCCTCCGCGAGCAGTTGTGCGAGTACGGCAGGCGCGCCGTCGAGCTGGGCCTGGTCATCGGCACCTCGGGCAACCTGAGCGTGCGCCGGGGCGACCAGGTGGCGGTCACCCCGTCCGGTGTGGCGCTCGACCGGCTGACCCCGGAGGCGTGCCCGATCGTGGACATGGAGGGTTACCTGGTCGAGGGCGAGCTGCAGCCGTCGTCGGAGACCCCCATGCACCTGGCCGTCTACCAGGCGACGGGCACTCAGGCGATCGTGCACACGCATTCGGTGTTCGGGACGGTCGTGGCCACGACGATGACGGAGCTGCCGCCGGTCCACTACAACGCGCTGCTGCTGGGCGGCGTGGTCAAGGTGGCCGAGTACGCCACGTACGGCACGCCGGAACTGGCCGCCAACGTGCGGGCGGCGCTGGAGGGCAGGCAGGCCGCCCTGATGGCCAACCACGGCGGGGTGACCATCGGGGCGACGATGGAGCAGGCGTTCGAGGCCACCCGCCTGCTGGAGTGGCTGTGCGAGGTCTACGTACGCGGGCTCGCCGTGGGCAAGCCCGCGGTCCTGACCGACGAGCAGCTCGCCGCCGTCGTGGAGCGCGCGGCCAACCCGCCGGCGTTCCCGCGCCGCCCGAGCTAGCCCCGGGAGCGCGAGCGGGCCGGTCAGGCCAGCGCGGCCTGTTCGGCCAGGCCCAGGGGCAGGCCGCCGGACCCGGCGATCCGGTCGTGGAACTCGCGCAGCGACCCCGTGAACGACTCGCGGATGCGGTCGATCTCGATGGCCCCCGTCAGGTACGACGGCGCCTGCGTCGGCCAGGCGCAGTAGCGGTTCACCTCGCCCCGGGCGGTGCCGGGCGACAGCGACGCCTTGGTGGCCATGAACGTCTCGGCCTCCTCGATCGACATGTCCTCGCAGTGCAGCGCGGTGTCGACGATGATCCGGGCGGCGCGGAAGAGGCGGAAGTCCAGGTGGGCCAGCTCGGTGGCGGGGGTGTCGAAGTAGCCCTGCTCGTGCAGCACCTTCTCGACGTACAGGGCCCAGCCCTCGGTGAAGTACGGTGTCCTGAAGACCTTGCGGACCGTACGCGGGTTGTCCGCCATGTACGACAGGTGCCAGTGGTGGCCGGGGTAGGCCTCATGCACGGCGATCGAGGGCATCTGGGCGCGCGCGTTGGTCCGCAGGCGCTGGCGTACCTGCTCCTCGGTGAAGTCGTCAGGGGTGAAGGGGACGAAGAAGATGCCCCTGCGCGAGCTGCTGAGCGGCGGCGGCGACAGGTAGTGGGCGACGTACAGCACCGGGCGGGCGTACTCGGCCGACGGCAGGACCTCGCACTCCTCCCCCTCGGCGAAGGTGACGAGCCCGCGCTCGCGGACGAACTCACGGGCCCGCCGGGTCTCGGCCTCGTACTCGGACCGCATGGCCTCCAGGGTGGGCGGGTGGTCGTCCATGAGGGACTCCATCGCGGCCCGCCAGTCCTCGGTGCCGTTGAGGCCGAGGGCGACCCGGCGCATCCGGGCGTCCAGGTCGCTCCAGGCGGCCCTGCCCTTGGCGTGCAGCTCGGCGGCGCCGTAGGTGAGCATCTCGCGCTCGCGCAGCAGGGTGGAGTAGAGCTTCTCCCCCATCCGCCAGGTGCCGCCGCACTGGAAGCCTTCGAGGAAGGCGACCAGCGCGTCGAACGCGTCGGCGGCGGGCTCGGCGGCCTTGGCCAGCCGGGCGCGCAGGGCCTCGTCGGCGACCATCGCGGGGAGCGTGCGGGTGAGGAAGTTGCGGCCGGTACGGGCCTGGCCGAGCCCCCGCGTGACCAGCAGCGGCGCGGCGAGGTCGGGGTCCAGGTTGGCCTGGCAGGCGGCCAGCACGCCGGGCACCTCGGCCAGGCGCGAGACGGCGGCGGCGACGAGCTCGGCCTCCGGCTTGAGCCGCTGCTGGAAGGCGTTGAACAACGATCCGAAGACGGCCGAGAGGTAGAGGCCCGGGTTGCGCCGCCACTCGGGCCAGGATTCGAGCGCGACCGAGCCTCTCAGCTGGGACAGGACCAGGTCTCTGTCGATGGCGTCGTCCAGCGAGTCGGCCGGGGACTTGGAGAGGCGTTCGATCCAGCGGATCTCCTCCCGGGCGCGGTTCTCCCAGGCGGAGGCGGTGAAATCGCCGAGGGTGTGGTCGTAGCCGTCGGCTCCCAATTGGCTGGCGACGACGGGACGGTCGGAAAAGTACCAGTTGAGAAACTCGTCCACCTACGCACCATATCCTGACGTTCATGCCCCTGCAGATCACTGGCGCGCTAGGCGACCCCGACCTCATCCGGCTCCCCTGGGACGTCCCGCTGGCCGACTGGCCCAAGCATCATCTGGTCGATCTGCCGCGCGGCATCTCCCGCCACGTCGTACGGTTCGCCCGGCTCTCCGGCAAGGTCTACGCGATCAAGGAGATCAGCGAGCGGTACGCCAGGCGGGAGTACCAGCTCCTGTGGGACCTGGCCCGGCTGGACGCCCCGGCCGTGGAGCCCGTGGCGTACGTGACCGGCCGCGACGACGACCTGGACGCCGCGCTGATCACCCGCCATCTGCAGTTCTCGCTCCCCTACCGCGCCGTGATGTCGGGCACCCTGCGCCCCGACACGCTCACCCGCCTGCTCGACGCGCTGGCCGTGCTGCTGGTGCGCCTGCATTTGAACGGCTTCTACTGGGGCGACTGCTCGCTGTCCAACACGCTGTTCCGCCGGGACGCCGGCGCCTTCGCCGCCTACCTGGTGGACGCCGAGACCGGCGAGATGCACCCGATGATCAGCGAGGGCCAGCGGCTGACCGACATCGACGTCGCCCACACCAACATCTTCGGCGAGATGCTCGACCTGGAGGCCGGCGGGCTGCTGCACCCGTCGATCGACCCCATGGAGACCGCGGAGGACATCGTCACCCGCTACCACCGCCTGTGGGCCGAGATCACCGACAGCGAGATCATCGACGAGGTCGACTGGCACCGCGTGGAGCAGCGCATCCGCCGCCTGAACCTGCTCGGCTTCGACGTGGCCGAGATGATGGTGCGGCGCAAGGTCGGCACCGGCCGGCTGATCGTGCGGCCGAAGGTGGTGGACGCCGGCCACCACCAGCGCCGGCTGATCAGGCTGACCGGGCTCGACGTGGAGGAGAACCAGGCGCGGCGGCTGCTCAACGACCTGGACGGCTACCGGGTCGCCAAGGGCCTGCGCCACGAGGACGAGGCCATCGTGGCGCACCGCTGGCTCGCCGAGGTCTTCCACCCCACGGTCGACGACATCCCCGCGGAGCTGCGCGGCAAGCTGGAGCCCGCGCAGCTCTTCCACGAGATCCTCGACCACCGCTGGTACCTGTCGGAGACGGCGGGCGGCGACGTCGGGCTGGCCACGGCGGTGAAGTCGTACGTGGACAACGTGCTGGTGCACAAGCCCGACGAGAAGGCGCTGCTGCCCGACGACCAGGACGAGGACGATCAGTAGGCGACGGTGATGCGGGTGCGCGGGTGGGCGTTCTCCGCCAGTTCGTCGGCGATCGCCACCGCGTAGTCCTCGGCCGTGATGAAGCTGCGGCCGTCCGCGTCGCTGAGCAGGTCGTCGTGGCCGATCCGGTAGACCCCGGTGCGCTCGCCCGGCGCGATCTCGGCGGCGGGTGAGACGTAGGTCCAGTTCAGGTCGGTCACCTCGCGGTAGAGCCCGAGCACCGCCCGCGCGGCCCTGGCCTCCTTCTTGTAGATCTCCGGGAAGCCGGGCGTGTCGACGAGGTCGAGGCCGGGGCCGGCCTTGAGGCTGCCCGCGCCGCCCACGACCACCACGCGGCTCACCCCGGCGGTCCGCAGGCCGTCGATGAGCGCGCGGTTGGCGGCCAGGAACGGCGGCTCGGGCTCGGTGCCGTCGCGCGGCGGGGCGATGGCGCAGACGACGGCGTCGTAGCCCTCGGCGAGCGTGGCGGCGTCGTGGACGTCGCCCTTGACGGGACCGCGGCGGCTGACACCGGTGACGTCGTGGCCGCGGCCGGTGAGTTCGGTGACGATGCGCTGGCCGATCATGCCGGTCGCGCCGAACACGAGGATCTTCATGAGAAGCACAGTATCCAATGGATACTGGTTACTTCATCGTGCTATAAGTACCTTATGGATACCGGTGATGCCTTCGACCCGAACTGCCCGACCCGGCTGGTCCTCGACCGGATCGGCGACAAGTGGTCGGTGCTGGTGCTGCTCAGCCTCAGCGACGGGCCGATGCGCTTCACCGTGCTGCGGGGGCGGATCGGCGGGGTGACGCCGAAGGTCCTCACGCAGACGCTGCGGGCCATGGAGCTGGACGGGCTGATCACCCGCGAGGTCTTCGCCGAGGTGCCGCCGCGGGTGGAGTACGCGCTGACCGACCTCGGACGCTCGCTGCACACGCCGATCTCGGTGGTGGCGCGGTGGGCCGAGGAGAACGTTTCCGAAATCATCCGGCATCGTGAAAAAGTCTCGTGAATTGATCTTATTTCCGCACTAGTGATGCTTTTCTTCGCCCTGGCCGTATAAAAACGTATCTCCTGGTAAAACGCGTCCCTTCTGATCTCTTGTGACCCCCTACGCTTTCCCCGTCCCACGACGGAGGGAGGCTCGCGGTGCTGGGAGTGGACACGTGCCTGGCGGAGGTCATGTCGATACCGGGCGCGCTCGACGCCATGCTGGTCGACGGCACCAGCGGCATGGCGGTCGCCTTCAGCAGCGCGTCCGGCGTGGACGCCGACAGGTCCGCCGCCGCGCTGACCGAGGCGCTGCGCGCCACCACCGACGGGCTGACCCGGACGTGTCCCGGCGAGATCGTGCGCATCGACGACATGCTCGTCACCACCGACCGGGGGCACCACCTGCTCCGGCTGCTGGAGACGGTCTTCGAGGGGCCGCTGGTCATCTACGTCCGCCTCGACCTGGAGCGCTCGAACCTGGCCCTGGCCCGTTACCGCCTGCGGGCCATCTCCGACCTGCTGACCACCTGAGCCATGGCCGCGCTCGACTCGCTCCTGTCCGGACTCGCCCGCGAACGCGCGACGGGCGCCCTCCGCCTGGGCAGGAACGGCACGATCTACCTGTCGGGAGGGCGCGTGACGTACATGGAGTGCGCCCAGGCGCCGGGCGTCGAGCGGCTGTTCGCGGCCCGTGGGCGGATGTCGGAGTCGGCCCTGCGCGCCCTCCAGGCCGACGGCGGCCGCACCCGGCTGCTCCAGGAGGGCCCGGTCACCCTGGCCGAGCTCCAGTACGCGGTGCTCGGCGTGGTCCAGGACGCCGCCTTCTTCCTGCTGCCGGTGACCGGCGTGCGGCCGAAGTTCCGGCCCGGGGAGGAGCACTGGCTGGGCGGGCAGTGGTTCTTCGACGTCCCGGAGCTGGTGCGCGAATCCGCCCGCCGCCGCGAGCAGCTCGCCGGCATCTGGCCCTCCGCCGACGTGGACACCCAGCCCGTACGGCCGATCCCGCGCCTTCCCGGGCACGGGGTGACGCTCAGCCAGGTGCAGTGGGAGGTCGTCGTACGGGCCGACCAGAAGGCCACCCCGCTGGAGCTGGCCCGGCAGCTCGGCCGGTCGGGATACTCGGTGCTGCTGGCCGTCAGGAAGCTGGCCGCCGCCGGCCTGCTCGTCCCGCCGGACCCGGTACGGCCCGCGCAGCCCCGGCGCCACCCCGACGACGGGGAGGCGCTGCCCAAGCGGGTGCCGAGCCCGGTGGCCGTCCCCGCCGGCGACGGGCGGACGGGGACGGCCGCCGGGCCGGTGCCGACGGGCGACCCGACCGATCTGACGCTGCTGCGGCGGCTGAAGAAGGCGCTGGAGGAGATGCCGTGAGGTTCCCCTCACGACGCAGGAGGAGGCCACCCGTGGAGCTACGGCAAGAGGTCCTGGCGGAGATGGAACTCCTGCGCGGACGCACCCCTGACGTCACCGGCAGCGTCGCCTGCACCGTGGACGGCCTGCGGATCGCCGGCGACCTCGACGGCGACACCGGCGAACAGGTGGCGGCGCTGTCGGCGGCGCTGCTCGCGATGAGCAGCCGGATGCTGACCATGGCGGGCCGCGGGACGTTCGAGGAGACCCTCGTGTCCGGCACCGCCGGGTTCGTGGCCCTCTACGCCGCGGGCCCCACGATCGTCCTCACGGTCCTGGCGGGACCCGGCGCCAACGTCGGGCTCCTACGGCTGGAGGGCAGGAAGACGGCGGCCTCCGTGGCCGCCGTGGCACGCAAGCACTGACCATCCCACCGAAGCGGAGGAAAGCATGGCAGGCATGGACGTCTCCCTCAAGGAGATGATGAGCATCGACGGCACGATCGGAGCGGCGATCGTCGACCACGGCAGCGGCATGGCGCTCGGCACGCTCGGCGGCTCGAAGGAGCTGGACCTCCAGGTCGCGGCGGCGGGCAACACCGAGGTCATCAAGGCCAAACTGCGCACGATGGACTCGCTGGGCCTCAAGGACGGCATCGAGGACATCCTCATCACGCTGACCGCGCAGTACCACATCATCCGCCCGCTCACCGGCCGCAGCGGCAAGGGCCTGTTCCTCTACCTCGCCCTCGACCGTAACCGGGCCAACCTGGCCCTGGCCCGGCACATGCTCAAGGTCATCGAGGAGAAGCTGGAGCTCTGACCGGCCCGCTCACGGCTCCGTGGCGACCTCCGGGCGTACGGCGGCCGCGGAGCCGGTGTGGGCGCTGATCTCGGCGATGATCTCGGGCCAGAGGGGGCGGGGCAGGTCGTGGCCCATGCCGGGGTAGGTGACCAGGCGGGCGCCCGGGATGGCGGCGGCGGTGGCCCGGCCGCCGGCGATCGGCACGAGCTGGTCGTCCTCGCCGTGGATGACCAGCGCGGGCGCCCTCAGCCCGCCCAGTGCCGCCGTACGGTCGCCGGAGGCCATGATGGCGGCCAGCTGGCGGGCCGTGCCGGCCGGGTCGTGGCAGCGGTCGAAGGCCAGCCCGGCCAGCCTGCCGACGCGTTCGCGGTCCAGCTCGTAGCCGGGCGACCCGATGACGGACCAGGTCGCCAGGGCGCCGGCGACGACCGACTCGCGATCGGTCGCGGGCTTGGCGAACAGCACCGCGGCGGCCGCCTCGGTCGGCGGGGCCGCCTGGGGGCTGGGCGTGGACATGATCGAGGTCAGGCTCAGCACGCGCGCGGGATGCCGGATGGCCAGCGCCTGGGCGACCATCCCGCCCATCGAGGCGCCGACGACGTGCGCGGCGGGCAGGCCCAGGACGTCCATGAGCCCGGCGCTGTCGTCGGCCAGGTCGTCCAGCACGTACGGCGAGGGCGCTCCCCATGGGGGAACGCCCTCGTCGTGGAGGTGCGTGGACAGGCCCGCGTCGCGGTTGTCGAACCTGACGACGTGGTGCCCCCGCTCGGCCAGGAGTTCGCAGAACTCGTCGTCCCAGTGGATGAGCTGGGCGCCGAGTCCCATGATGAGCAGCAGGGGCCTGCCCGCGGGTGAGCCGAAGCTCTCGTAGGCGATCTCGATGCCGTTGGCGGCTGCGCGCTGGATCACAGCGACCAGAATGTCATTCTGGTCGTCCGGCGTAAAGGCCGGAATGTCCGTGGGTCAGTCGTTGAGGAGCTTGCGCAGGCGCTCGCCGCCGAGCACCACGCCGCCACCGGCCAGGACCAGCACGCCGGCCATGACGGTGCCGCCCATCGCGACGGTCTTCCCGACGTTGCCCTGACCGCCGGCGGAGGTTGCCGCGTCGTCGGCGGGCGCCTCGGCCAGGACCTTGGGGGGCTCGGCCGGGTTGGCGTCGTACCTGCTCCAGGCGCCACTGGAGAAGGCCACGGGGTAGTTCTTCTTGCCCTTGCCGTCGCCCCACTTGGTGATGACGTAGTCGATCTTGATGTGGCCCTGGCCGCCGTTGCCGTCCACGCCGAGGGTGTCGGAGTTGAAGGTGCCGCCGGTCAGCTCGGCGAAGGTCTTGGCGTCGAGGTCGAGCATGACGCCGCGGTTGGAGGGCTCGCCGGGACCGCGGTCGCCCACGAAGAACGGCATCTTCTTGCCGTTGTAGGTCACGTAACCCTCGGTCATGAGGGGCCAGCTGGGACTGGCGGCCAGGCCCTTCTGCATGGGCTTGCCGCTGGCGGGAAGACCGGTGTCGCCGGCGCGGCCGGAGGAGTCGTCCCAGAAGTACGAAGCCTTGGTGGATCCCTTGAGCAGGATCTTCTGGTCGTCGCCGGTGTCGGCGTGGGCGCCGGTGGCGGAGATCGTCAGCGCGCCCATGGCGGACACGGACAACAGGGCGAGAGAGCGCAGGCCAAATCGAGACATGAAGCAGTGAAGTCCTTCGCGAGGGGACAGGGGGAACGCGCGTGACTACGGTGCGTAACCGGGCAGAGCGCCGAAAGGGTGGTTACGCGGCGCGTGGGGGAAAGTCGGGGAAGAGACCGCTCAGCAGGCGGTCGTCACTACACTGTCCGGGGGTACGACGAGGTGGTACATGCGTGAAGTCCTCTCCATCTCGCCTACCGGGTTAGCTGACGGGTTCGGGCGTGGAGATGCCCTACCGGCACAGGGCCGGATTCACCCCAATGAGATGGGTCCCCGGTTCCCGACAAGTCGGGATTCGGCGCCAGCTGTCGCCCCTCTCCTGGTAGGGACTACGCCACCAGCTGGTAATTGGTTAAGACGGTACCCAGAGATTCGGACAAATACAAACGAATCGTCATGAACCGGGTAAAGATCTACCTGTCGAGGTAAAGAGAAAGGGGGCACGGCATGCCGTACCCCCAGCTAAATTCGACCTTTCAGCCGCCGCTCTTGCGCCTGAAGGATCTTTTACTCGAGGCCGGGCCGTGCGCCCCGTGGATCTTCGACGGGTCCACGCCCCTGCCACCCGCGGCCGAGTCGGCCTGCTGCCCGCGCTTGCGTTCCAACGCCTCCCGGAACTTGCGCTTCATCTCGTCCTCGGGAGTCTCGCTGACTTCCGGCTCCGGTGTTTCCGCCATGAGGACCTCCTGGTATTGGGGACATCCACAGCTTCGCATGACGCCGCTTACGACGCGAAACCGGCCTCCACTCTGCTCTCCGGCGACGGCGTCTGCTCCAGCCGCCTGCCGGGCATCATGACCAGCGCGACCAGGGCGATCACCGCGCCCGCCACGCCCAGCGACGGGATCACCACGGCCGCCGCCGAGGCGTGCGCGGCCGCGAGCCCGTGCACGGGCGCGTCCGTGGTGATGACCGACGTGTACGCGGTGCCGGCCAGCGCCAGCGCCACCGAGCCGCCGATCTGCCGGAAGAAGGTGAGGTTGGCCGAGGCGGTGCCGATGTACTGCGGCGCGACGGCCTGCTGCACGGCCACGGTCAACCCCGACAACATCGGCCCCATGCCGAGCCCGATGAGCACCATCCACCCGGCCAGCAGCAGGCCGTCGGTGCGCAGGGTCAGGTTCAGGCAGAGCAGGCTGCCGGCCACCAGCAGGAACGGCGCCCCCACCAGCCACGGCTTGTACGTGCGCGTCCTGGACATCAGCGTCCCCATGAGCGCGCTGCCCGCCACCATGGCCAGCGTCATCGGGTAGATCCTCAGCCCGGACTCGGTGGCGCTGACGTTCAGCGCCTGCTGGAAGTAGCGCGGCAGGAACACCACACCGGCGTACATGCAGAAGGCCGTGAAGAACGAGGTCGCGTTGACCAGCGTGTACGTGCGGTCCCGGAACAGGTGCATCGGCATGATCGGGCTCGCCACCCGCAGCTCGACCAGCACGAACACGGCCAGCAGGACCAGGGCCAGCAGGATCGGCCCGGCCACGGGCAGGGAGGTCCAGGAGTTGCCGTCCAGGCCCTTCTCGGTGAGGCCGAGCAGCAGCGCGCTGATGGCCACGCTGAACACCGCGATGCCCAGGTAGTCCGGCCGCCCCCCGCCGCCGGTGCCCGGACGGAACGGCAGCCGCAGCGCCACGATCGCGATCAGCGCGATCCCGAGCGGCACGTTCACGTAGAAGGCCCACCGCCAGCTCGCGTGGTCGGTGAACAGCCCGCCCAGGAACGGCCCGGCCAGGTACGTCAACGCCATCACGCCGCCGAGCGCACCCTGCACCCGGGCGCCGTTCCGGCCGGGCGGGAACATCTCCATCACCAGGGCCAGCGAGAGCGGCAGCAGCGCGCCCGCGCCCAGCCCCTGCACGGCCCGGAACACGATGAGCTGGGTCATGTCCTGCGCCAGGCCGCACAGCGCCGATCCGACGACGAACACCGACATCCCGACGAGCAGCAGCGGCTTCCTGCCGTGCTGGTCGGACAGCCGGCCGTACAGCGGCACGGTGACGGTGGAGGTGAGCAGGTAGGCCGTGACCACCCACGTGTACAGCCGCGTGCCGCCCAGCTCGCCGGTGATGCGGGGCAGCGCGGTGCCGACGATCGTCTGGTCGAGCATCGCCAGGAACATCCCGCCGAGCACCGCCAGCAGCACCAATCCATTGCCCTTGGCCTTCATGTCATTAGTCACAGGTAGAGAGTGATAGGTAAGAGCTGACATGTCAAGCCTTTGCTATGCTGGCGGGCATGTCCCTGCGGATCGCCCTTCTCGGGCTGCTCTCCGGCGTCGGCCCGGCCAGCGGCTACGACCTGGCCAAGAAGTTCGAGCACTCGCTCAACCACGTCTGGCAGGCCGGGCACACGCAGATCTATCCCGAGCTGGTCAAGATGGCCGCCGACGGCCTGGTGACGGTCGAGCACGAGGGCGCGCGGGGCCGCAAGATCTATGCCATCACCCCCGAAGGCCGCGCGCTGCTCACCGACTGGCTGGTCGGCCACGACCCGTCGGCGACCGTGCGCAGCGAGACCGCCCTCCAGGCGTTCCTGTTGCCCCTGCTGGACACCGAGCAGGCCATCGCCGTGGTCGAGCGCATCAAGGCCCACTTCGTGGCCCGCCTCGCCGTGCTCGACTGCGTCCCTGAGGGCAGGCTCGGCAACTACGCGCTCACCCTCGGCCTCCGCCAGGTCCGCTCCGGCGTCGCCTGGGCCGACGAGACCCTGGCCGCCCTGCGGCGCGAAGGGTAAAACGGAACTCTTCGGTTCCTGGTGTTGCGTTGGAGCAGCCCCGGATATACACCCAGGCATGATGGTCTACCTCCCAGTACGGCGATGAGCCTCCTGGGTCGTGACCTGGCGATCGACCTCGGCGCGGCCAGCACGAGGATCTATGCCAAGGGCAAGGGCATCGTGCTCGACGAGCCCTCGGCCGTCATGCGCGACAGGGAGACGGGCAAGGTCCTCGGCTACGGCGCCGAGGCCGCGGACGCCGTGGACGTCACGGACGGCGAGACGTACTGGCCGATCAGCGACGGCCTGCCCCAGGACGGCGAGCTCGCCCGGCGCATGATCAGGCACTTCCTGCGCAAGGTGCACCGGCACCCCTTCCCCCGGCCGCGTCTGGTCATGGCCGTGCCCGACGAGTTCACGCCGATCGAGCGGGTGGCGCTGCGCGACGCCGGGTTCGAGGCGGAGGCCCGCGGCATCCTGCTGGTCAAGCATGCGATCGCCGCGGCGCTCGGCGCGGGCCTGCAGGTGCGCGACGGCACCGGGCACATGGTCGTCGACATCGGCCGCGACGCCGCCAGGGTCGCCGTGCTCTCCTGCGGGGCCGTGGTCGCCGCCGGAACCGTGCGCGGCGGCGGGAACGCCGTCACCCGCGCCGTCGCCCGCCTGGTCGAGGACGAGCACGGCCTGCTGGCCGACGACCGGCAGGCCGAGTCGGCCAAGCTGCACGCGACCCGGGAGCCGGCCGGGAACGTGCTGATCCACGGCAGGGACGCCGGCACCGGCGAGGAGCGCGCGGTCGCGCTGCCCGCCGCCCGGGTCCGCGAGGCCGCCGTGCAATCGGTCGAGCACATCGTGCGGGCCGCCGAGTACACCATGGAACGTTGCCCTCCCGAGCTGACCGCCGACCTGGGCGAGCGGGGCATGGTGCTGGTCGGCGGCGGCGCGCTGCTGCCCGGCCTGTGCCGGCGGATGCAGGAGGGCCTGTCCATGCCGGTGCGGCGCGCGGAGCGGCCCAGCGACTCGGTGGCGCTGGGCCTCGGCCGCTGCGTGGAGGACCTGGGGCTGATCGCCAAGCTGAGGCGCCGGTGAACGACCTGTTCGACCTGGGGGTCTCGCTCGCCGACAAGACCGTCAGGACGATCGCGGTCTACGTGACGATCGCCGTCCTGCTCCGCATCGCCGGAAAACGCGGCATCGCGCAGCTCAACAACTTCGACTTCGTGGTCATGCTGCTGATGAGCAACGTCGTGCAGAACGCGATCATCGGCCCGGACAACTCGCTGATCGGCGGCCTGGTCGGCGTGGTGATCCTGGTGGCCGTCAACGCGCTCGTGGTGCGGTGGGCGGCGACCGTGCCCGCGGTCGGCAGGATGTTCGAGGGCGCCCCGGTCGTCCTGGCCCGCGACGGGCACTTCATCCCCTCCGCGCTGCGCCGGATGGGCGTACGGCAGGCCGACCTCAACGTGATGCTCCAGCTCAGAGGCGCCGACAGCGTCGCCGACACCGAAGTGGTACGCCTGGAGCCCGGCGGCTCGCTGCTGGTCCGCCTGCGCCCCGAGGAGGAGGACGTGGAACGCGGCGACCTGGAGGAGCTGTACCGGCGCCTCGACCGCATCGAACGCAAGCTGGACGACCTGAAAAGCGGACCCTCCTGAGAATGGCGGCCGAACGACCATTAGATATCGATCATTAATGGTGCGTTAATCGCCCTGCGCCCGGAATTGATCTCCGATATCGTCCTGATGTGCGCCTGGCTGGTCGCTCGGTCGTGATGTCCGCGGTGCTGATCTGCGTCGCGGTCGCGGCAGCCTGTACCTCCGGCCGCCAGTTCTCCTTCGAGGAGGCGGCCAGGCAGCTCACCGCCGACACCGACACCCTGCTCACCAGCGCCGCGCTGCGCGTGGCGCCGGACCACCGCTCCGACGAGACCGAAGACCGCTCGTGCGTGCCCGGCCAGGTGCGCCGGCTCGTCCGGGCCGAGGGCGAGGCCGCCGACGCCCCCGACGGCCTGCTGGACACCCTCCAGGACATGGGCTACGACCGGATCGTGGAGGACCTCGACCTGCGTGACGAGAGCCCCGAGGTCTCCGTCGTGCGCAACCCCCGGACGAACCTGACGTTCGAGCTCACCGTCCTCGACGGGCCGAACGTCAGGATCGTCGGCAGGACGACCTGCTACGTCCCGCAGGAGGACGCCCGCTCCTGACGCCTCAGGGCGCCGACAGCGCCTCCGTCGGCGACAGCCGCGAGGCGCGCACGGCCGGGTAGAGCCCCGCCACCGCGCCGATGAGCAGCGTGGCCACCAGGCCCCCGACGGTCGCCCAGCCGGGCACCACGGCGGGCCACTCGCGGGAGAAGGCGTAGCCGACGGTGACGCCGGCCCCCAGCAGGATGCCGCCCACGCCGCCCAGTGCGGACAGCAGCAGCGACTCGGCGAGGAACTGGGTGCGGATCTGGCCGCGCGTCGCGCCGAGCGAACGGCGCAGGCCGATCTCGGCGCGGCGTTCCAGCACCGAGATGACCATCGTGTTGGCCACGCCGACGCCGCCCACGATCAGGGCCACCGCGCCGACGCCGAGCAGCAGCCCGGCGAAGGCCTGGCTGGTCGCCTGCTTGGCGGCCAGCGCGTCCGACGGGCGGGACACGTCCACCTCGTTGGGCGCCTCGGGGTTGGCCGTGCCGGCCAGCACCGACCGTACGGACTCCAGCCTCGTCTCCTGCGAGCGGGTGTAGAGCGTGGTCGGGTGCCCGTCGAAGTCCAGCCTGGACTCCGCGACCGGCCAGCCGACCAGGGCCGCGCTGTCCAGCTCCTCGGCCAGGGGCACCGGGTCGAGCACGCCGACCACCGTGAACCGGATGCCGCCGATCACCACCTGCGTGTCGGGGGTGACCGCGCCGATGCCGAGCCGCCGGGCGGCGACCGAGCCGAGCACGGCGGCCGGGTAGCGCTCGGTGGCCGCGTTGAGCCAGGTGCCGCTGCGGACCGTCGCGCCCACGGTCGGCAGCAGGTCGAGACGGGCGGCGGCGGTGCCCAGGCCGTTGGTCTGGGGCGCGGGGATCTCCTCGCTCCGGTAGACCTTGGCCTCCGGCACCCTGCCCGTGGACGAGACCGTCTCCACCGGGCCGATGCGCTCGATCATCGCCTCGGCGTCCATGGGCATCTGGGCCGCCTCGCCCATCAGCGTGGTGCCGGAGGAGACGGTGAGCAGGTTCGTGCCCAGCGCGGACAGCGTACGGTCCAGCTCGGCGCTGGAAGAGGACGAGATCCCGACCACGCCGATCATCGCAGCGATGCCGATCGCGATGCCCAGCGCCGACAGGAACGCCCGCAGCGGGCGGGTGCGCAGGCCGACCGCGCCCACGCGCATCACGTCGCGCGGGCGCATCTTGGCCGGGGAGAGCCGGGGGCGCTCCAGCGTGGCCATCACGCCACCTCGGATTCGACGGACTCCCGCACACGCACCCCGCGCTCCCCGCGCGCCCCGGAGCCGGGGGCCGAGTCGGAGCGGGAGGCCGTGTCCGGGCTTGAGGCCGTGTCCGGGCTTGAGGCCGTGTCCGGGCTTGAGGCCGAGTCGGCGACGATCCGGCCGTCCCGCATGCTCACCTGGCGGGGCAGGCCAGCGGCGATCTCCCGGTCGTGGGTGATGATCACGATGGTGGTGCCGCTCCCGTTCAGTTCGTGCAGCAGGTCCATCACGCCGGTGCCCGAGACCGAGTCCAGCGCGCCGGTGGGCTCGTCGGCCAGCAGCAGCGGCGGGTCGCCGGCCACCGCCCTGGCGATGGCCACGCGCTGCCGCTCGCCGCCGGACAGCTCGTGCGGCTCGTGGTCGACGCGGTGCGCGAGGCCGACGCGGCGCAGCGCCGTCGCGGCCCTGCGGCGGCGTTCGGGCAGGGGCAGGCCGGTGTAGATCAGGCCGTCGGCCACGTTGTCCAGGGCGGAGACCTTGGCGGCCAGGTGGAAGTGCTGGAAGACGAAGCCGATCGTGGTGGCGCGCAGGGCGGAGAGCTGGTTGTCCGACAGCTTGGAGACGTCGTAGCCGTCGATCTCGACGCGGCCCGCCGACGGGCGGTCGAGGGTGCCGACGATGTTGAGCATCGTGGACTTGCCCGAGCCCGACGGGCCGACGATGGCGACCAGCTCGCCGTGCCGGATCTCCAGCGACACCGAGTCCAGCGCGGCCACCCCGCCGGGGTAGCTCCTGGAGACGCCGGTGAGCGCGATCATGGGCCACCTCATCCCGTGGTCCGCGGGGGGCGGGGAGGGGTTCGTGGTGTGGGTCATTTCGGGATTCCGACCGTCATGCCGTCGGTGAGACCGTCGCCGGAGATCTCGACGCGGCCCCCCGCGAACAGCCCGGTCTTCACCGCCACATATCGCGACTTGCCACCTTCGACCACCTCCACCCCGAACCCGCCCTCCTGCAACGCCACCAGCGCCGACACCGGCACGGTCAGCACGTCCTTCCGCCGGTCGGCGGTGAACGTCACCTTCACCGCCGCCTTGTCGAGCCCCTTGGCGGCCTTGGCGTTGCCCAGCGAGATCAGCACCTCCAGGCGGGTCTCCGGATCGGCGTTCTGCCCCTCCCCCGGCTCGATGATCGTGGCGACCTCGGTGATCCGGCCGGTCACGTCCTTGCCGCCGGGCAGCGCGACCGAGACCTTGGTGCCCTTCCTGGCCATCCGCTGGTCCTCGGCCGCCAGCTTGGCCGTGACGACCTTCTTCGTGCCCGTGTAGGTGAGGATCTTCTGCCCCGGGGCCGTGGGCTGGCCCCGCTCGGCCTCCAGGCTCTCCACCCGGACCTTGCCGGGAGCGAAGACGACCCGTCCCAGCTCCACCACGCCGGTCTCGTCCAGGCCGCGGTCCTCCTGCCACTCCCTCACCGCCTGGGCGGTGTCGTAGGTGTACTCGTCGTCCACGGTGAAGCCGTCGTAGCCGAGTTTGCGCAGGTTGCGTTCCAGGTTCTCGACGTCCCTGCCCTCGGCGCCGATCCTCAGGTCGCGGTAGGCGGGGGTGGTGCCGTACAGGAGCATGACCGGCTTGTTGTCCAGGCGGAACAGGGACCGGCCGCGGGTGATCTGGTCGCCGCTGCCGGGGAGCCAGGTGACCGTGCCCGGCTTCCTGGCCGTGGCCGTGGTGACCGGGCCGTAGCCGAGTTCGCCGTCGGCGTCCCTGGTGTCGTTCAGCGTCTGCCGGGTGACCGGGGCGGTGGCCGGGGGCAGCGTGGCGGCCGACGTGGCGGGGGCGGCGCCGCCGTTCAGCAGGCCGCCGGGGTTGACCGCCAGGACCGCCGCCCCCGCGGCGGCGGCGACCCCGATGAGGACGACGATCGTCCGGCCGCCGCGGCGGCGGCGCGGACGCGGTGAGGGGGCGTCCGGCTCGGCCCTCTCGTCGATGGTGGCCCTCCCCATCAAGAGCCTCCCTGTCCCCCGCCGATGTTCATCCGGCACTTCTCCTGCGCGGACTTGAAGTCGGGGTCCTCGGCGACCTCGCGGTTGATGCGCACCATGCCGCCCTCGGGATCGGGGAACGCCTCCACGCCGTTGTCACGCATGCACTGCGCCTGCTTGCGCATGTTCTCGGCCTGCTTGGGGTCGCCGCCCTTGCCCGACGTCATGCCCTCCGGCTGGAACTGCTTGCAGGCCTCCATGGCCTTCTGGACCTTCTCCGGGCCGCCGGAGCTCTTGTCGAACTTCATCTCCATCCGGCCGTCCGGGCCGGGGTCGGGCATGTCCAGGCCCTGTTCGCGCAGGCAGGTGGTGTACTTGACGGCCTGCTCGCTGCGGTCCGTGGTGGCCGAGGCGCCGGCTGACGGCCGGGCGCCGGTGCCGGTCACCGACGCCACGTCCGATCCGCTCTCCTGGGCACCGCACGCCGTCAGGAACAGCGCGGCCGCGGCCAGCGCCATGAGGGGTCGTCCTCGCATGAATGCTCTCCTCCGTCGGATCCGATGGCCTTCGAGGGGAGATGCAATACGCGGCCGTGTTTCTCCAGCGTTTCCATCCCGACTTATCCCGATCAAATGCCACCCGCGTCACAATCGAGCCGGAGGTATGGAATGCGGGTGCTGGTGGTGGAGGACGAGCGCATGCTCGCCGGCGCGATCGCCGAGTGGTTACGCGAGGAGACCCACGCGGTCGATCTCGCCCACGACGGCGAGGCGGCGCTGGAACGGATCGCGGTCAACGACTACGACGTGGTCGTGCTGGACCGCGACCTGCCACGCGTGCACGGCGACGACGTGTGCAGGGAGCTGGTCGCCTCCGACTCCGACGCGCGGGTGCTGATGCTCACGGCCGCCGCCCAGCTCGACGACCGGGTGAGCGGGCTGTCCATGGGCGCCGACGACTACCTGACCAAGCCGTTCGCCCTCCCGGAGCTGGCGGCGCGTGTCCTGGCGCTGGGACGGCGCTCACGTCCTGCCACTCCCCCGGTGCTGCGCCGGGCCGGGATCACGCTGGATCCGGCGCGCAGGGAGGTGTTCCGGAACGGGCGGTTCGTCCCGCTGTCGAAGAAGGAGTTCGCCCTACTGGCCGAGCTGATGCGGGCGCAGGGCACGGTCGTCTCGGCCGAGCACCTGCTGGAGAAGGCGTGGGACGAGCACGCCGACCCGTTCACCGGCGTGGTGCGGCTGACGATACTCAAGCTGCGCCGCAAGCTCGCCGACCCGCCGGTGGTGGAGACCGTGCCGGGAGTGGGGTACCGCATCCCATGAGACGTCCGCACCCCACCCTGAGGCTGCGCCTCACGCTCGTGTACGGCGCGCTCTTCCTGGTGGCGGGGCTGGCCCTGCTGGGCGTCACGTACCTGCTGTTCAACCAGCAGCTCTCGCAGTCGTTCGAGAGCCGGTTCACGACCAGTGACGGCACCCGCAAGAACGTCATCTTCCTCAAGCAGGACGGCGTCGAGCTGGTCGGCCCCGCCGCCGTCAAGTGGATGCGGCAGCAGGAGGAGGGGGTGCGCGAGGCCGCCGTGACCTCGCTGCTCACCCAGGGCGCGATCGCTCTGACCGTCGTGTGCGGGACCGCCGTCGGGCTGGGCTGGGTGGTGGCCGGACGCGTGCTGGCCCCGCTGCACCTGGTGACCGAGACCGCGCGCCGCATCGCCGCCGCCCCGATGGCCGAACGCGGCCTGCACGAACGGATCGCGCTCCACGGCCCCCCGGACGAGGTCAAGACGCTGGCCGACACCTTCGACACGATGGTGGAACGGCTGGACCACTCCTTCGACGGCCAGCGCAGGTTCGTCGCCAACGCCTCGCACGAGTTGCGCACGCCCCTGACGCTCAACCGGGCGCTGGTGGAGCTGGCCATGCACCGGCGTACCGCCTCCGACGACGTCAAGGAGCTGGGCGAGAGCCTGTTGCAGATCAACACCCGCCACGAACGGCTCATCGCGGGCCTGCTGCTGCTGGCCCGCTCCGAGCAGGAGATCGCCGACCGTTCCCCGGTGGACCTCGCCGACGTCGTCACCCACGTGGTCGCCCAGACCGCGCGCGACGCCGAGGAGGCGAAGGTCGTGGTGAAGGAGGACGCCGCTCCGGCGCCGACCGTGGGAGACGCGCTGCTGCTCGAACGGCTGGTGCACAACCTGGTGGAGAACGGCGTCCGGCACAACCTCGACGACGGCACCGGCTGGGTGCGGGTGTCGAGCCGGACGGTCCCCGGCGGGCTGGTCCAGGTGGAGGTGGGCAACAGCGGGCCGAGCGTGCCGCCCTACGACGTGCCGCTGCTGTTCAAGCCGTTCCACCGGCACGGCGCCGAGCGGGTGGTCACGGGGATGAGCGCGGGGCTCGGGCTGTCGATCGTGCGCTCGGTGGCCGTCGCGCACGGAGGCGACGTGACGGCCCGGCCCCGCGAGGGCGGCGGTTTGATCGTTACGGCGACGCTGCCGGCTGCTCGCGCAACTTGACTACAAATCCTGATATTGGTCGCTATCGTAAGTAACTTCGTTCATTTCAGTATCAGGAGTCACTTCTCTCATGGCGCACGTCGAACCGCTGCGGGAGGGTGACCCGGCGGTCGTGGGGGCGTACCGGCTGCTCGGGCTGCTGGGCGCGGGCGGCCAGGGGACCGTCTACCTCGGGCGGGCGCCCGACGGGCGGACGGTGGCGGTCAAGGTGCTGCGCCACGGCGCCGGGCCGGACGAGCGGTTCGCCAAGGAGATCGAGGCGGCGCGGCGGGTGGAGCCGTTCTGCATCGCGCAGGTGCTCGACGCGTCCCCGGGGCCGCAGCCGTACATCGTGACCGAGTACGTCGAAGGGCCCTCGTTGCAGCAGGCGGGCCGCCACACGGGGGCCGACCTGCAACGGCTCGCCGTCGCCACGGCCACGGCGCTGGCCGCCATCCACCAGGCGGGCGTCGTGCACCGGGACTTCAAGCCCGCCAACGTGCTGCTCGGCCCAGGCGGGCCGCGGGTGATCGACTTCGGCATCGCCCGTGCCGCGGACGCGTCGGCCACCATGACGAGCGGCATCGTGGGCACGCCCGCGTACATGGCGCCTGAACAGCTCGCGGGACAGATGGTCGGGCCGCCGGCGGACGTGTTCGCGTGGGCCGCGGTCGTGGTGTGGGCGGGCACCGGGACGCCGCCGTTCGGCCAGGACACGCTGCCCGCGATCATCAACCGGATCCTGAACAACGAGCCGCAGCTCGGCGACCTGCCCCGGCCGCTGCGCTCGATCGTGTACGACTGCCTGGCCAAGGACCCGGCGGCCCGTCCGACGATGCGCGACGTCCTCCTCCGCCTCCTCGGCGGCGACGCCCCCACCCCGGCCCACCCCTCCCAGCTCCAGGGACCACGGCACCCCACCCCGTCCGGCGCCATGGGGCACCCCGTGCCACCGGGAGCCGGTCCGGTCGGGGGCGTGGGGCAGGGGCCGGCGCCGTTCCCCGGCCCGGGGGGACGGCGGCACGGGCGCGGGCGGGGGGTGGTGCCGCTGGCCGCCGGGTTGTCGGTGGTCGTGGCCGCGGCGCTCGTGGGCGGGGTCGTCTGGCTCGCCCCCTGGTCGCACCTCCCCGGCCTGTCCGCGCTCACGGCCCCCTCCGCCACCCCGACGCCTCCCACCCCCACCCCCCGGAAGTCGCAGCGGAAGAGCACCCCGAAACCCGCCACCACCAAGAAACCGACCTCCCGCCCCACCACCCGCCGCCCTACGGAGTCAGCCACCCCCCGCCCCACCGTCACCCGCACCACGACACGTCCGACTCCCACCCCCACCCGCACCACCAAGAAGCCGGTCACCACCGCCAGGGCCAGCGTCGGGGAGATCACCCTGTCCGGCGGCCCCGGACAGTCCGCCGGAAGCGGCTGCTACATGCCCCCCTTGCACTTCCAGGGCCGCGTGGAGTCCACCAAGCGCGAGATCTGGGTCTCCTACGCCTGGCTGATCGACGGCAGGAGCGTCGAGCGCAGCAGATCCTGGGTCTCCGAGGACGACTACAGCGCCTACATCACCGCCGGCCAGTACATGCTGAAGGCCGGCCCCCACACCGTCACCCTCCGGGTCACCGCCCCCAGCGCCGCGACCAAGAGCGTGTCCCTGACCATCTGCACGATGGACGACTGATGACGATGCCGCCGGCCATCGGCCCGTACCGGCTGGTCAGGCAGCTCGGCGAGGGCGGCCAGGGCGCCGTGTACCTGGCCGAGGCCCCCGACGGCGCCCAGGTCGCGATCAAGGTCCTGCACGAGGGCGCGACCGGCGACGGCCGCTTCGCCAAGGAGGTCGCCGCCGCGCGGCGGGTGGAGCCGTTCTGCGTCGCGCAGGTGCTGGACGCCTCGCTGGGCGGGCGGCCGTACATCGTGACCGAGTACGTCGAAGGGCCCTCGTTGCAGCAGGCGGGCCGCCATGCGGGGGCCGACCTGCAACGGCTCGCCGTCGCGACCGCGACCGCGCTGGCCGCGATCCACCGGGCGGGCGTCGTCCATCGCGACTTCAAGCCCGCCAACGTCCTGCTGGGACGCGACGGGCCGCGGGTCATCGACTTCGGCATCGCCCGCGCCGCCGACGCCTCCGCCACGGTCACCAGCAGCATCCTGGGCACGCCGTCGTACATGGCTCCCGAGCAGTTCGCGGGCGCCACCGTCGGCCCCGCAACCGACGTCTTCGCCTGGGCCTGCGTCATGGTGTACGCCGCCACCGGCGTCCCGCCGTTCGGCAACGACTCGGTGCCCGCCGTACTCGGCCGCATCCAGTACGGCGAGCCGCACCTCGCCGGCGTGCCCGAGCCGCTGCGCTCCATCGTGGCCGCCTGCCTGGCCAAGCACCCCGACGCCCGCCCCACCATGCAGGACGTGCTCTTCCAGCTCATAGGCGGCCCCCGCCCCGCGCCGCCGCCCTCCCCCGGCCACCCGGCCCTCCCCCAGGTCTGGACCGGCCCCTCCGGCCGTCCGCCCGGCGGCCCCACGCACCCCTCCGCCCACGGGCACCCCCGCCACCCGCCGGGCGGACGTCCCCGGGCCGGGCTCGCGCTGCTGGCAGGCGGCGTGGCGCTCGTCCTCACGGCCGCCACCGCGACGGCCGCCTGGGTGTGGTGGCCCACCGCCCCGGGCCGGAACACCACGAACACCACGAACGCCGCCGCACCCCCCACCACGCACGTCCCCGACAGCCGCAGGTCCGGCACCCGCCGATCGACCACCCGCAAGCCCGCGAAACCCACCAGGTCCCCGCACCCCCACACCACCAGGCCGACGCCCACCACCAAGCCGACGACCGCCAGGCCGACCTCCACCACCAGGCCGACGACCTCCACCAGGCCGACGACCCCCGCCGAGGGCGGCGTGACCTCGGCGGCCCTGACCTACCAGGGCATCCGCGTGGGCGACTGCTGGCGCTACGACCTCAACGTCTACGCCGACGTGACCGCCACCGTCGGCTACGACTACCAGTGGCTCGTCAACGGCCAGAGCCAGGGCAGAAAGGTGGCCACCGCCTCGACCAGGCCCGTCCTGCCCTCGATCACCTGGAAGGGCAAGGGCAGCTACACCGTGGTGTTCCGCGTCCTCACCCCCACCAGCCTCCGCCGCAGCGCCACCGTGAACATCTGCGACGTCGACAAAGGCTGGTAGCGGCCCCCGTCTGGTGGCCGGCCGGTCAGCCGAGTTGCGCGGCCGTGCGGAGTGAGCGGTAGAGCAGGCGCGGGTCGCCCAGGTGGTGGCGCAGCAGTTTCTCCAGGCCACCGATCGGGACCAGGTTCTGGGGGGCGCGCGGGTCCTTGTAGTCGACCCCGGCCAGCGCCGGCAGGGCCAGCGTGACCGCGTCGGCCAGCTCCACGACCTGCGCCGGGTCGAGGTCGGCGCTGGCCTCGCAGCGGGCGATCCCGGCCCACGGCGCCGACGACTGCACCGGGAGCCGCAGGTACCAGGCGTGCCTGCGCCAGCTCGTGCCCATGAGGAACACCGGCGTACGCTGCCCCGGCGTGAGCGCGGCGACCACGGCCGACTGCGGCGGCGGCAGGTACGCCGCGTGGTGCGTCTTGATGTAGCCGATCGTGCGCGGCAGATGGGTACGCCCCCGCAGCGGCCCGTCGACCAGCAGCAGGTCGTCGCCCAGCGACCGGTGGCGGACCGCGAGGTCCACCTCCAGCTGGGTGACCTGGCGTTGCAGGGCGAGCGACAGCTCCTCGAAGCTGGAGTCGGCGGCCTTGTGCGGCCGGTAGGAGGCGTGCGCGGTCTTGACCTCGGGCGCGTACGGCGAGGCCGAGATGAGCGCCCTGTCGACCTCGATCGCGGCCAGCTCGGCCCCCTCGCGCCCGCAGCGCACGATCCCGGCGGCGTAGGAGGCGGCGATCCCGGGGACGGGCATCGGCAGGTCGGAGTCGTGCACCCACACGCGGGCGTCGATCCGGCGCACGCCGTCGGCCACCAGCAGCGTCTCGGGGACGGCGGCGCCGGGGCCCGGCGTGACCGGCTTCCAGTCGGCGGCCGGCCGCTCGACGTCGAGGACCAGCTCGGCACTGGTGGCGCCCAGCTCGGACAGGGCCTCGACGGCGACCGCGGCGGCGTAGCCCGGGTCCCAGGGGTCGACGGTGAAGCCCGACGCCCCCTGGACCCCCGACGTCATTGCCCCACCTTCCGGACGTGCGAGCCCTTGGCGTCGCGCAGCACCTCGAACCGGGCGGGCACCCGGTCGGCCAGCGCCGGGACGTGGGTGACGACGCCGATCATGCGTTCCTGCCCGGCGGCCAGACGTTCGAGGGTGGTGGCGACGGTGTCGAGGGTGGCGGGGTCGAGCGTGCCGAAGCCCTCGTCCAGGAAGATCGAGTCGAGCCCTCTGGCGACGGCCCCCGACAGCGCCAGGGCCAGGGACAGCGCGGCCTGGAAGGTCTCGCCGCCGGACAGCGTGCGGGCGCTGCGCCGCAGGCCCGCCTCGCCGTGGTCGATGACCTCGATGTCGCCGGTGCGTTCGCCGAGCGCCAGCTCGTACTGGCCGTCGGACAGCTCCATCAGCGTCTCGGACGCCGTGGCGACCAGCACGGCCAGGGCCTCGGCGCACAACCACCGCTCGAAGGCGTTGGCCCGCAGGCGCAGCGCCAGCTCGTGGGCGACCTTGGCCTCGTGCTCCTTCTCCGCGACGGCGGTCTCCAGCTCGGCGGCCCGCCTGCGTTCCTCGCGGACCCGTTCGAGGGCGCCGTCGGCCCGCGCGACCGCGCCGGCGACGGCCGCGCCGAGCTGGTCGGGGGTGGCGTTGCGCGGGACGGTGACGCCGTGCTCGGCCAGGCGTTCGGTCAGCTTGTGGCGTTCGGCGGCGAGCCTGGCGGTGGCCTGGGCGAGCTCCTGCTCGCGCTCGGTCAGGGCGGCGCGGGCGGCCTCGGCGGCCCGGTCGCGCCAGCCGAGCAGCTCGGTCCAGGCGCGGTGGAGGTCGTCGCGGGTGAGCGGCGGCGGCGCGTCGCCGGAGGGCGCGAGCACGAGCAGCCGGTCGCGGGTGGCCCCGAGGGTCTGCCAGGCGCTCTCGGCCTGCCGTTCGACCTGCTCGGCGGTGGTACGGGCGCGTTCGAGCTTCTTGCGCGCGTTGCGCACGGCCGTACGGGCCTCGGTGGCCAGGGCCTCGGCCTTGGCGATGGCGGCCAGGCGGCCTTCGATCTCGTTGCGGTCGCCGGGGGCGGGCAGCCCGGCCAGCTCGGCGTCGATCCTGCCGGACTGGGTGGCCAGCATCGACGCCGACGTCTCGGCCTTGGCCAGGGCGGCCCGGCCACGGCTCGCGTGGTCGCGGGCGGCGGCCAGGGCGCGGTCGGCGGCGCCGAGATCGGCGGGCGTCTCGTGGCGGGGCAGCTCGGCGAGCGGACGCAGGCAGACCGGGCACGGCTCCCCCACGGCCAGCCGGTGGGTCAGGCCGGCCGCGGTGTGGGCGTCGCGCAGCCGCTCGCGTTCGTGTTCTGCGTCGGTCAGCGCGCGTTCGGCGTCGGCGACCGCGGGCGTGAGGCGGTCGAGTTCCGTGGCGGCCTCGGCCGCCGCCTTCCGGGCGTCGGCGGCCTGGGCGGTGAGGCGTTCGCGGGCGTCGAGCGCGGCCAGCGCCGCCACCGGCTCGGCGCGGTCGCCGAGCGCGGCCAGCGCCTCGAACGCCTCGTGCTCGTCGGTCTCCGCGGCCGCCGCCTCGACTTCCAGCGCGGTGATGGCGTCGGCGGCCTCGCGGCGGGCCGAGGCCAGCGTCGGCACCGCGGGCGGCATGCGCAGCGCGGCCAGCGCCGACTGCCGCTCGGCCACCGACGCGCGTTCCTGCTCGGCCCGGCCGATGTCGGACTCGCGGGAGCGCAGCAGGTCGAGGTCGGTGTCGATGGTGCCGGCCAGCCGGTGCAGCGCGGCCAGCCGGTCGGCCAGCTCGCGTTCGGCCTCGTCGGACGCGCCGGCCAGCTTGGCGAGCTGGTCGCGGGCGAAGGCGGCGGCGTTGCGCGCGGCCTCCTCGTCGCGGGCGGCCCGCTGCCTGATCAGCTCGTAGACGTCGGCGTCGAGGAGCTGCACCAGCAGGTCCTGGCGCTCGCGCGGCGCGGCGTGCAGGAACTCGGCGAACCGCCCCTGCGGCAGCACCACGCACTGGGTGAAGAACTTGTACTCCAGGCCGGTCACCCGCTGCACCTCGGGCGTGACGTTCTCGCCCTCGGCCAGCGGCTTCAGCACCATCTCGTACGCCTCGCCGAGCGGGGCCGCCGGGTCCAGCTCGTCGATCCTGGCCTCTTTGGTGCGCACGGTGCCCTTGGCGTCGCGGACCAGCGAGCGCACCACCCCGTAGCGCCGCCGGTCGCTCTCGAACACCAGCGCCACCTTGCCCGAGCTCGCCGACGGCGCCAGGGCGTGCGCGATGACGTTCTCCTTGCCCCAGCGCGGGACGGTGCCGTACAGGGCGAAGCAGATGGCGTCGATGATCGTGCTCTTGCCCGCCCCGGTGGGGCCGACCAGGGCGAAGTACTCGGTGTCGGAGAAGTCGACGACGGCCGGCTCGCGGAAGCTGCCGAAGTGGTCGAGGTGCAGCAGCAGGGGACGCATCAGCCGGTCACCTCGTCGTAGAGCCGGTCGAACAGGGCGGCGACCTGGTCGTCGTGGCGGCCGGTCGCGGTCAGGTACTCGCGGAACAGCTCGCGCGGGCTGCGCGCGGCCGACCCCGTACGCCGCACCGCCGGCACCGGCCGGAACCGCTCGTCCAGGACGACGTCGACCGAGCCGGGCAGCAGGTCGCGCACCTGGTCGGACAGGCCGACGCGGGGTTTCTCCTCCACGATCACCTTGAGCCAGTCGTCGCCCGCCTCCAGGCCCTCAAGCTGCTCCAGCGTGCCCCGCACCGTACGCAGCCTGCGCGCCGAGGCGAACGCCAGCTCGCGCACCACGGCGGGCCGCCCGGGCGTGACCTCCACCAGCAGCGCGCCGGGCGTGTTGCCCTCCTCGCCGAAGTCGACGGCCAGCGGCGAGCCGCTGTACCAGATCGGGCACGGGCCGGGGATCTGCTGCCTGCGGTGGAGGTGGCCGAGCGCGGCGTACTGGGTGGAGACCGGGAAGGCGTTGGGCTCGAAGTAGTAGGAGAAGATCGACTGGGCCTCGCGCTCGCCGCCGCCGAACGCGCCGCCCGGCAGGGTGCCGTGGGTGGTGATCAGGTTGACGGTGTCGCTCTGGAAGCCCGCGGTCAGCGCGCCGACCAGCTCGGAGATGCGGGTGGCGTAGTCGCGGTTGTGGTCGGCGGCGGTGCCGGTGAGCACCTCCGCGGCGCGTACGACATAGCGGTGGGACAGGAACGGCAGCACCCCCAGCCGCACCGGCTCCCCCGAGCGCGCCGTGAAGGCCAGCGTGCCGCCCGCGTCGGGACGGCGGAAGACGCCCACCACGTGCATGCCGAGCTTGCCCAGCACCGGGCGGTAGACCTCGAAGAGCTGCGGGTTGTCGTGGTTGCCGGCCAGCACCACCACGTCACGGCCGTCGCCGCGCAGCGCCATGAGCGCGTTGAGCACCAGCGACTGCGCCTCGGGCGTCGGCGCCGAGGTGTCGAACAGGTCGCCGGCCACCACGACCGCGTCGACGTCGTGGGTGCGGGCCGCCGCGACCAGCTCGCGCAGCACGGCCCGGTGCTCGTCCATGCGGGAGCGGCCCTTGAGCACCTTGCCCACGTGCCAGTCCGCGGTGTGCAGGAATTTCACCGAGCTCCCTTCAGAACGGCGGAATGTCGTCTTCGACGCCCGGCAACCCCTGGAACGGATCGGCGGCCGACGAACTCGCCCGGGACGCCGCCTCGGCCGGACGGGTCGCCCAGGCGGGGAACGGGAACGCGACGGCCAGCGGCACCGGGATCTCCGGCTGGGCGACGAACATGGTGCCCGGTTTGGCGATCGTGGCGCGTTCCCTGACGGCCGGGGGCAGCCAGCCGTACTCGGAGCGGGCGGCCTCGGCCGGGTCGAGCCGGCCCGCGACGCGTACGGCGCTGTTGGACACGATGCGGCGTTCCACCTCGGAGGCGGTCTGCTGGGCGCCGATGAGGATCACGCCGAGTGAACGGCCGCGCTCGGCCACGTCGAGCAGGATCTCCTTGATCGGGGAGTCGCCCTCGCGCGGCGCGTACTTGTTCAGCTCGTCGAGCACCACGAACAGCAGCGGCTTGGCCGTGCCCGAGGTCTCCTTGCGGTGGAACTCGCCGCGCAGCACGACGCCCACCACGAACCGCTGGGCGCGTTCGGGCAGGTTGTGCAGGTCGACGATGGTGACCTGGGCGTCGGACGTGCGCACCGAGTGGGCCCGGAAGAACGGCAGGTCGCCGCGGACGATCGGGGACAGCGGCTTGACCGCGCTGCGCAGCCTGCGCAGGAAGGCGTTGACCGTGCCGAGCGGGGTCTGGGCGCCGGTCCACTCGATGCGGGTGGCCTCGTCCTGCAACTGGTCGGACAGGAGCTCGACCAGGTCGCCGAAGGTACGGCAGGCGGTGCCCCTGATCATGACCGCGCCGCCGTCGCCCACCGGCTCGGCCCACGACTTCAGCCGGGCCGCGACCTGGCCCACCAGCAGGGAGTATCCGGCGCGCTCGTCGTCGGCGTCGGCGAAGACGAACCGCAGCAGCTCCTCCTCGCACAACTCGACCAGCGTCCAGAAGAACGAGCTGACGCCCTGGGTGCGCGCGGACACGTGCGGCACGCCGTTGGGGTCGCCGGGCCGCGGCGGCGCGAACACGTGCACGCTGCCGAACGGCTGGGCGGGCAGCCCGAGCCGGGCGTACGCGGCCCGCGCCCCGTCGTCGAGCCGGACGTTGTCGTGGTCGAGGAAGAGCAGGTCCTCGCCCTTGACGGAGAAGATCAGGGCCTTGGTGTTGGCCGACTCGGCGTCGAGCACGCCCGAGTTGAAGATCGAGTAGAGCAGGAACGTGGCGAAGGACGTCTTGGTGGCCACGCCGGAGACGCCGGAGATCGACACGTGCGCGCCGCGGGTGCCGTCGAGGAAGTCGAAGTTGACGTAGAGCGGCAAGCCGTCGCGGCCCGTGCCCATGGGGACCCGGCGGTCCATCACGTCGAAGTAGAGCGCCTGGTCGCGGTCGCCGGCCCCGGCCAGGAAGACCTGGGAGCCCGGCAGCGGCGGCACGAACACCTCGGGCTCGACCCTGGTGACCCGCACCTCGGCCACCTCGACCACGGCCGCGGGCAGCGCGCCCTCGGCGATGAGGAACACGTCGGAGTCGTAGGCGGCGCCCTCGTGCCTGGCCTCGACCGTCGTCACCACGCCCGCGACCAGCACCGGGCCGTGGCCGGGCACCTCGCGCCTGGTGACCACGACGTCGTCGAGCTGCAACACCTTGCCGGGCTCCAGCCCGACCCAGAACGACAGCGGCGAGGCGGCCTGGGTGCCCAGGACCCGGCCGACCGCCTCACCGGACGCCGCCGCAGCAGGAGACGTCTCGCGGTTCGCAGCCCCGTTGACCGTCACGAATCCCTCCACCACCAGACATGCCCTTCCAAAGGAGAGTAGTCGGGGCCCGGGGGTGCGTCCGGCTCATCGACGCCTTCGCCGCGCCGCGTCAGAGCGCGAAGGCCGCCTTGGTCCAGGCGTGCTGGGCGTCGAGCACCTCGCCCAGCAGGCCGGCCAGCATGGCGTCGGGCTCCTCCGCGGGCCGTCGCGGCCCGATGCGGCCGCCCTCGGCGCTCCGACCGGCCACCAGCAGCACCCTCGCGCCCTCGCGGTCGACCGCCAGGGCCGCCGCGGGCTCCCACGCGCCCTCCCGGTGCGCCGCCGCGGGCCTGCGCGGCCCCTCCCGGTACGCCGGAGGTCTCCACGCGCCCTCGCCCTCGGCGGGCGCGAGGGCATGCGCGGGGGCGACGACCACCAGCGCGTCGACCCGCATCGCCGTCGCCACCCGCCGCCGCGACTCGTCGAAGGCGTCCTCGGGCGGGACGGGCTGGGCCCGCATCGACTCGGCCATCATGCGCAGCAACGCGGGCAGGCCGAGCCCGCCCGGCTGCGCCAGCTCGTACTGCAGGTAGCCGACCAGCGGGAACGGCGGGTCGGGGAGGGTGTTGTAGCCGAGGAACAGCCTCGGCCACCCGGCCGACTCGGAGGGGCCGGTCAGCGCGCCGTGAGCCACCCGCCCCAGCTCGCCGGCCCCGTGGTGGGGCAGGCCATTGACTGACCGCAACATCGCCATGCACGAATTGTTGCAGACCGATTACCTTCAGTTGCGCGTTCTCCACGAGAGCCCGGGGCCTCCGCCGTCCAGCGTGATCATCTTGATGGGAGCCATGGATACCAGCCGGGTCCGACAGAACCGGCTCCGCACAGCACGCGTTGTCCGGATGTGGACGGTCCGGTCAACCTGCCGCCGCCGTCCGCCGTCCCTTCTGTGTCACATCCGCCACAAAGGGACAACGTCGTGCGCCTGCCACTGATCCTGCCCTTGGCCGTCCTGCTGTTCGCCACGCCCGCGCCCGAGAGCGGCACGGTGACGGCGTACACGTGCAAGACCGCCGGCACGAACGAGACGCAGGTCGTCAAGATGACCATCACCCTCACGGTGCCCGCCACCGCCCCCGTGGACGAGCAGCTGACGATCGGCTGGCGCGGCTCGTACGTCGAGGGCGCCGAACTGCGCGCCCCCGCCACCGGCCTGACCGGCGAGATCAAGCTGTACGCCTACGCCGCCGTCAGCGGCATCGACCGGCTGACCTCGGCGACGGGCGTCGGCAGCCCCGGCCTGATCGTCCCGGGAGCGGTCATCCCCCTCCCTGCGGGCACGGTCGACCTGCGGACCACGCCCCGGCATCCGGGGACCGGCACGGTCCGGCCCGCGTCCGTCAACTTCGGGCCGACCCCGCAGCAGCGCCTGATCGAGTGCGAACTCCAGGACAAGGACGCGCCGGCGTCGTACCCCCTGACCGTCACCACCGCTCCGGGCGCCACCGACGCCACAGACACCCCGGCCACCGAAAGCACGCCCCCGGCCGAGACCCCGGAGAAGACACCCGCCGCGACGCCGACGGGCGGCGCGGACACCGGCGGCGGGGGCGAGGCGGGCCCCGACGGGCGGGCGCTGGTGCTGGCCGGCTCGCTGGTCCTCGCCGCCGCCCTCACCGGCTTACGCCTCCGCCGCCCGTCCCGCCCGTAGACGATCCGCGCCCGGTATGTGACTCGGCCGTACGGGCCGGGCCACGTGTCACGCGTGGAGGTACGTGCTCCTATGATCCGATGCGTGGCCAAGTACTTCGACCTGCACCCTGACAATCCCCAGCCTCGCCTGATCGGCCAGGTGGTCGAGACCCTGCATGCCGACGGGCTGATCGCGTACCCGACGGACTCGTGCTACGCGCTGGGGTGCCGGCTGGGCAACAAGGACGGCCTCGACCGGATCAGAGAGATCCGGCACCTCGGCAGCGATCATCACTTCACCCTGGTCTGCAAGGACTTCGCGCAGTTCGGCCAGTTCGTTCATGTGAGCAACGCGGTGTTCCGGCTGGTCAAGGCGGCGACTCCGGGCGGGTACACGTTCATCCTGCCGGCGACCAAGGAGGTGCCGCGGCGGTTGCTGCATCCCCGGAAGAAGACCGTCGGCGTCCGGATCCCCGATCACGTCGTCACCCAGGCGCTGCTGGCCGAGCTCGGCGAACCGCTGGTGTCGAGCACGCTGATCCTGCCCGGCGAGACCGAGCCCTCGACGCAGGGCTGGGAGATCAAGGAGAGCCTCGACCACATGGTGGACGCCGTCATCGATTCGGGGGAATGTGGCGCCACGCCGACGACCGTCGTGGATCTCTCACAGGATGCGCCCGAGATCCTTCGTCGCGGCACCGGAGACCCGTCCCTCTTCGAATAGGCGGCAGACGGCCCACCCGGCCGAGCCCGCTCTCACCCTGGGCGGTCGGGAGCGGTGACCAGGGCGCTCTGTCCCGGTGCGACCTGCGTGACCACGGCGGGGGCGTCCGGGAAGCGGGCCTCCCAGCGGTAGGTGGTGTCGCTGGAGGTGTTGGTGAGCGTGGTGGCGGTCCTGCCGTCGTGCCGGACGGTGATCGTGCCGTCGCCCAAGGGGATGCCCGAGACCTCGGCCCAGGCGATGTCGTCGGGCAGGTGGGACAGCGTGGTCACGGCGTTCACGTCGGGCGTCACGCCGAGCAGGCCCTCGACGACCTGGCTGACGAGCGTGAAGGACACCTCGGGGTAGTCGCCGTTGAGGCCGCCCGCGACATGCGGTTCCGCACGCCGGTCGAAGACGTGCCGCATCCAGCGCCAGGCGGCCGCGTTCCTGTCGTGGCGGAAGAAGGTGTCGGGCAGGTACGTGTAGGCCTCGATGTTGCGGGGACGATCGGGGCCGGCGGCCTGGCCGTCGATGAAGTCGAGGTAGGCCTCGTTGCGCGGACCCGGCTCGATGAGGTCCTTGAGCGGCATGAACCAGCTGTTCTCACAACCCCATCCGGTGACGGGGGCGCCGTCCACGGTGTAGCCGCGCACCAGGTCCGCGGGGTTCTCGCCGACGCTCCAGACCTCGTTGAAGTGTCGCCTCAGCTCGGCGGCCCGGCAGGCGAAGTCCTCGCCGTCCAGGCCGCGGGCCCGGCTCAGGGCGCTCATCGCCAGGTATGCCTGATACCGGGAGCCGACGGAGTCTCCCGCCTCCGCCAGGTGCTCGCCGGCCAGCTCGTTGTAGCTGGCCACGCCCTGGAAGATCCCCCTTCCGGTGGCACGCGGCACGATCTCCGTCACCGCGTTGCGGTAGTAGGACCACAGCACGGGATCCTCGACGTAGGCGCGGTCCCAGGTCCATCGGTAGGCGGTCCCGGCCTTCTCCACCAGCTCGTACACCGCGGGCAGCTCGCGGACGAAGGAGTCGGGGCCGCGGTAGTCGATGGACAGGTAGGAGCCGTCGAAGTTGAACGCCCACACCGGGTGGAAGCCGTGCTCGGGGGTGGCCGAGGCGGCGAAGCAGCGCAGCATGGTGAGGTTGGCCTCGGCCATGCCGAGCAGGTGCGCGCCGACGATCTGGTGGGCGAAGTCGCGGGCGTAGAAGCCGCTGCGGTGTGCGTAACCCGCCCAGTAGGAGGGCAGGTAGCGGCTCTGTCCCGTCCCCGCAGGCCGGTGCTCGTCGACGTCGACGGGGCCCTGCGAGCCGCCCTCGTGCCGCAGGCGCAGCGCCCTCGCCCCGGCCCACTCGAACATCGCGACCAACTCGGAGCTGGCCGAGCCGATGCGCATCATGGGCCGATGCTGGGACGGATCACCAGCTCCCCGGGCAGCAGCAGCCCCGCCTGAGGGGTCGCGCCGTCCTCCACCGTCTGGATCAGACGGCCGATCAGCGCCCGCGCGATGCGCTGGAGCGGCAGCCGTACCGTGGTCAGGGCGGGATGGAGGAACGCGGTGAGGGGAAGGTCGTCGAAGGCGGCCAGAGCGAGATCGGCGCCGATCTCGATGCCCTCCTCCCTGGCCGCGGCGTAGACGCCGAGCGCGAGCCAGTCGCCGGCGGCCACGACGGCCGTCGGGCGGTTGCGGCCGCGCAGCAGCTCACGGGTGACCGTGACGAGCTCCGCGGGGCCGTCGCCCGGCGCGGAGAACTCCTGCCCCACCAGGCCGTGCCTGCGGACGCCGGCGCGGAAGCCGTCTCTGCGGTCCTCCATCCACGGTTGCGCGCCGACGGAGGCCAGGAAGGCCACGCGCCGATGCCCCCTGGCGGCCAGCAGCCCGACCAGCTCGATGACCGCCTGAACGCTGTCGACGTCCACCCACGACTGCGGCTGGTCCGGCATCGTCCTGCCGAACGCGGCGAACGGGAACCCCGCCGCGGTCAGGTGCGCGACTCTGGGGTCGTCACGCATCACGTCCGACAGCAGGAAGGCGTCCACGGTGCGGGCCGCGATCACCTCGTCCAGTGCCTGCTCCTGACTCTGGCCCGGGCGCGGCCGCAGCAGCAGGATCCGGTAGCCGACCTCACCGGCCGAGGCCACCACGGCCTCCAGGAACCCGCCCATCAGCGGGTTGGGGTTGGCGGGGTCGTCCACCGGCGTCGGGTAGGCGATTATGCGCCTGGTGCCCGACTTGAGGCTGCGCGCCGACTGGTCGGGCCGGTAGCCGAGCTCCTCGATCAGCCGGGTCACCCGTTCCAGCGTCTCCGGCTTGAGCCGCTGGGGGGCGTTGAGCGCGTTGGAGATCGTCTGGCGGGACACGCCCGCCGCGCGGGCGACGTCCTCGATGGTGATCCCACGGCGTGCCGCCACTCAGTCTCTCCTCACCGTCAGCAGGCCCCCCACGGGTACCTCGACCACGCTCGCGCCGGAGGTGAAGCGCAGCTCGCTCTCGCTCACGAGCCGCCCGCCGCAGTCGCGGACCTCGGCCGTCGCGACACCCCGCCCGTGCAGGACGACGCGGGTGTCGGGGGCGGCGTTGGCCACGAGCAGCTCTGCGATCTCCGGCACGTCCACAGGCAGGGCAGCGTACCGGGCCACGACCTCGTTCTCCTCACTGTAGGCCCGCACCAGCGGGTATCCGTGCTCGACCCCGTGCGGTTCCAGCACGCCGAGCTGCAGCGTGGCGAGGTGGCGCCGGAAGACGCCCAGCCAGAACCGGATGGCGGCGAGCTGGTCGGGCCGCTGGGCCGCCAGGTCCACGGAGATCTGCGGCACCGAGAAGAGCACGTTGATCAGGTGTACCGCGACCTGCTCGGCGGACTCGTCCGGATGCCAGAGGATCATGTCCGAGTGCACGGCCTGAGGTCCGGCGGTCAGCCGCAGGTCGATCGTCCGCTGCCGGTTCTCCTGCGGGCTGAGCGGGCAGTCCACCGCCCTGACCATGTTCGCGTACGGCCACAGACCCGGGCTCGTGTACGGCTGGCGGTGCTCGATCAGCACGTCCGGCTTCGCCGCCCGGAGCCTGACGTCGAGCTCGCGCAGCAGCTCCGCCACCCCTTCGTCGGTGCCGAAACGGTCGATGAAGTCGATCTTCAGGCCGTCCGCGCCCCACTCCTCCACCGCTCGCGCCAGCTTGTCGACGAGGAACGCGCGCACCTCGGGGTGACGCGGGTCGAGGACGGCCGCGTCCATGTGGTCGAGGTAGCGCAGGAACTTCCCCTCGAAACGCTCGAACGCGGCGTTGTCCTTGCCCACGAACGGCAGCGCGTACCACAGCAGGTAGGCCATGCCGTCGCTCTGGACCCGCTGGATGTGCTGCCCGATGTCGGAGATGTTGGGCTCCCAGTCGCCGCAGAAGGCGTACCCCCGCGACCGGTCGGCCGTCTGCCACCCGTCGTCCACGATCATCGTGGCGCAGCCCAGCTCCTTCGCCAGACGGGCCTGGAGCTCCACCGACTCCCGCGAGACCTCCTGGTGCATGCTGTACCAGGTCGAGTACACGGGCAGCCTGGCCTGACGCGGCGTGGGCGGCAGGTCGCGGCCCTCCTGCCACCATCCGGCGACCTCGGTCAGCGCCGCGGAGAACTGCCGATCCGACAGGTCCAGCCGGATCCGCAGCCCCTCGCCCTGCACGGTGAAGACGAACTCGCCGGTCTCCTCGATCACGCCGCCGGTGAAGCTGCCGGTCACCGAGGCCAGGGCCACCGTGCACAGGTTGGCCCCCGCCGTGCCGACGAGGCTGACGACGGGCGCGCCGGAGATCAGCCCGGCCGCCGTCGGAGAGCTCCAGATCGGCGGGATCCAGCGGGTGCCCGAGCCCGGCGTCCAGAAGGCCGCGGCGTTGACGCACGGCAGTTTCCACTGCGCCGCGTTCCCTTCGGGGGCGTCGATCAGCCAGACGTCCGGCGCGACCGGGGTGACCGTGATCGCCTCCGTACCGGCTATCGCCACCTCGACCTCGCCCGCGCGGACGACGGTCGTCTCCCCGAGGGCGTGCGGCTCCCAGATCTGCATGGTCAACCTTTCGTGGCCCCGGCCAGCAGGCCGGAGATGAACTGTTTCTGAAGGATGAGGAAGAGGATCATCATGGGCAGCGCGGAGATCGCGGTGCCCACCATGACCTGGCCGAAGTCGGTCCTGGCCAGCCCCTGGAGGGTGGCCAGCGCGACCGGCAGGGTGAACATCTCGGGCGTGCGCAGCGCGATCAGCGGCCACAGGAAGTCGTTCCACGCGCCGAGGAACAGGAAGACCGCCAACGCCGCGAGCGCGGGCCGCATGACCGGCACCACCACCCGCCACAGCACCCGGAGCTCCCCCGCCCCGTCCACGCGCGCCGCGTCGAGCAACTCGTCGGGTACGGCCTGCAGCGACTGCCGGATGAGGAAGATCCCGAACGGAACGGTCAGGTTCGGCAGGATGAGCGCCGGGAAGGTGTCGATCAGCCCGAGGTCGTTCATCATCTCGAAGATCGGGATGATGGTGACGCCGCCCGGGATCACCAGCGTCGACAGCAGCAGGACGAAGAAGACGTTCCTGCCACGGAACTCGAACTTGGCGAACGCGTAGCCCGCCAGCAACGCCACGACCAGCGCGATCGACGTCTGGACGGCCGCCACGAGCAGCGTGTTCCCCAGCACGTGGAGCAGGCCGATGGACTCCTCCAGCTTCGCGGTGTTCGCTCCGAGCTGGTCGCCCGGCGAGAACGTGGGCGTGGCGCCGAAGATGTCGGCGTTGGCGTGCGTGGCCGCCATGGTCAGCCAGTAGAACGGGCCGACGCACAGGGCGAAGCACGCGGCGAGCGCGAAGGTCAGCAGCCAGCCCTTCATTTCCTGCCTCCGGTGAGCTTGAGCTGCACCAGCCCGAAGCCGGCCACGATCAGCGTGAGCGCGTAGGCGATCGCCGAGGCGTAACCGAAGTCGAAGTAGCGGAAGCCGTTCTGGTACAGATAGAGGGAGATCGTCAGGGTGGAGTTGTCCGGGCCACCGCCGGTGAGCACGAACGGCTCGTCGAACAGTTGCAGCGTGCCGATCGCCGACAGCACGATCGTCAGCAGCAGGATCGGCCGCAGTTGCGGGACGGTGATCGACCAGAAGCGGCGGACCGCTCCCGCGCCGTCGACCATCGCCGCCTCGTACAGCTCCTTCGCGATGCTCTGCAGCCCGGCCAGGTAGATCACCGCGTTGTAGCCGCAGTAGTGCCAGGTCAGCGCGATGACGATGGCGATTCGCGCCCAGAAGGGGCTGCCCAGCCAGTCGATCGGGCTGACGCCGAAGAGGCCGAGCAGCCAATTGAGCAGGCCGGAGTCCTTGCTGAGGATCACCGAGAACATCACGCCGTAGGCGACCAGGCCGGTCAGCGAGGGCATGAAGACGCCGAGCCGCCACAGGGCGCGCAGCCGTACGAGCTTGGAGTTGAGGCCCAGCGCCAGCAGCAGCGCGAGGATCAGCATGATCGGGACCTGGACGACGAGGATCAGCGCCGTGTTCCCCAACGACGTCCAGAACAGCGGGTCGTTCACCAGCCTGACGTAGTTGTCCAGTCCGGCGAAGGAACGCGCCGCCCCGGCGCCGGTCGTCAGGCTGATGTAGGCCGCCGCCAGGATCGGATAGGCCTTGAAGCAGACGAAGCCGAGCAGCGCGGGCAGCACCAGGAAGTACGGAACGTTTCTCCTGGTGAGCAGGCGGGCGGTCATCCCGCGAGCTTCCTGCCGGACTGCTGGGACAACTGCTGGGCCGCCTGGCTCAGCGCGGCGGCCGGGTCGGCGCCCTTCAGCAGGACCTGGGTCTGCGCGTCACTGGCGATCTTCAGCGCGCGGGCGTAGTCGCCGGAGTAGTAGGTGGCGTCCGCGCCCTCGCCCAGCGCGTCCACGAAGGTCTTGAGCGCGGGCTGCCCGCCGTAGTAGTCCGTCCTGGCGGTGAACCGCGGGTCGGCGTAGGCGGCGGTCAGAGCGGGGAAGACCCCGCCGTCCTCGAACATCTTGTTGATGACCTCGGGCCTGGTCAGCGCGTACTCAAGGAACTTGAACGCCTCCGCCTTGTGCGGGCTGGTTCCGGAGACCGACAGGTACGTGGAGTTGACGATCGCGGTGCGCTTGCCGCCCGGCACGACGGCCGGCGGCTGCATGACGCGCCAGAGCCCCTTCTGCTTCGGCCACGTCTCGGGGATGTAGCCGACCCCCCAAGCCGCCCATGGCAGCACCGCGACCTTGTCCTCGCTGATCAGCTTCTTCCGCGTCCCCTCGCCGGAGGTGTCGGCGACGATCCCGGCGTCGTTCATCTTCTTGATCAGGGTCATCGCCTGCACGGCGGGCGCCGAGGAGAGCGTGACCGCTCCCTGACGGTCGAAGTAGAAGGCGCCCTGCTGCTGCAGCAGCGACTGGAAGAGGTCCATGTCCACGCTGCCGGCCGCCGGCTTGTTCAGGCCGATCAGATAGGCGCCCGTCTTCTCCTTGAGCTTCTTGCCCGCCTCGATCGCGTCGTCCCAGGTCCTGATCGCCGCGGCGTCGAGGCCTGCCTTGTCGAACAGGTCCGAACGGTAGAAGAACCCGACCGGGTTGACCTCCCACGGCATCGCGTACGCCTTGCCGTCCTTGCCGGTGACCGTCGGCCACAGGCCCTCGGCGAAGGCGTCCTTGTACTTGTCGGCGCCCAGCTCGCTCAGGTCCGCCAGCCCGCCGGGGAACTTCTCCATGTATCCGGGCAGGTAGTCGATGCCGATGTGCAGGACGTCCCCCAGGCCCTTGCCTCCCGCGGCCATCCCCACCGTGATCTTCTCCCAGATCGCGGGGTTCCCGACCACCTGGACGTCGACCTTGATGCCGGGGTTCGCCTGCTCGAAGTCCTTGGCCACCGAGGCCAGCCCGTCGGAGGCGGGCTTCCAGCTCCAGACCGTGATCTTCACGGGACCGGTGGACTTCTGGTCGCTCCCGCCCCCGCCGCCGCAGGCCGTGACGGCCAGAGCGAGAGTCGCGGAGACGACCATGACGAGAGGTCGGTTCATGACGATTCCTTTCTCGGGGGGTGCAGGGCGGCGGCCAGACGCTGTACGGCCTCGCCCGAGGTGGTGGCGTGGGGTGAGAGACGGATCCACTCGCCCCGCAGAGTCGTGGTGAGCCCGGCGGCGGCCAGCGCGGCATGGACGGCCGCCGGATCCCGGCCGGGCATCGTGAAGGACCCGATGCCGCTCCACTCCGCGGCGCCACGTCCGGGGCCGGGCCTGGCGCCGGGCGGCGCCGGCCCGCCGGCGCCGGCGGGCGCGTCCAGCAGTACCCGTGCCCCGGCGGCGCGGGCCGTGTCGAGCAGCTCACCCAGCCGATCGGCCGTCCTGCGGCCGATCTCCGCGACGCCGGCCTCCAGGACCAGCTCGATCGCGACGCCCAGGGCGGCGACGCCGGAATAGTCGGGATTGGTCATCGTGTGCGCGGCCGCTCCCGCGAGCGGCGGCCGGGGCGCGGGCCCCGCCAGCGGGCCCTCGACCCCCGACCACCCGCCGAGCCCCGGCGCCATCAGCCCGGCGACGCGGTCGCGGGCCAGGAAGAGCGCCGCCCCCCAACCGGCGCGCAGCCACTTCTGCCCGCCGCAGACCAGCACGTCGGCGGCCTCCACCTCCAGCGGCACGGCGCCCAGCCCCTGGATCGCGTCCACGACCAGCACGCGTCCCGGCCCGAGCACCTCCTTCAGCGCGCCCAGCGGCGCCGGGTAGCCGGTGAGCGCGTCGACCGCGCTGACCGCGAGTGCCCGCACCGACGCGTCCAGATGCTCGGCCAGCACCTGGGGGGTGAGGCGCACTTCGTCGATCCACCGCACCCGGAGCCCGCCGCGCCCCTCGAACCGCAGCCAGGGGTAGACGTTCGCGGGGAACTCACCCCGGGGCAGCAGCACCACGCCCTCCCCAGGCAGCGCGGCGGCGGCGGCGAACAGCCCGTGGCTGGTGGAGGAGACGAACGCCACTTCGTGCTCGGCCGCCCGCAGCAGCCGCGCCGCCGCCGAGCGCGTCCGCGCCGCCTGCTCCTCGAACCAGGCCAGCGGCATGTCGCCGACGCGGCGGTGGGCCGACTCGGCCAGGACCGCCGCGACCGTGCTGGAGAGCGGCCCCAGCCGGGCGAAGTCGAGGTAGCCGGATGGCTCGGCGAAAATTTGAACGTTCATATCCTCTGACGGCTCATCTAGGCATGACGAAGGGGGGAGTATGCGGCTGACGGGGGATAACAGGGCTCAGCAATATGAACGTTCATATTACGCAGCTTCCTCATGGCCGCAAGCAAAGATTGCATAACGGGCCCGGGGAGGCAGGCGACTCACACCTTCAGCGGTTCGACCAGAGCCACGAGGAAAACAAGAAAACCCCAGCTCAGCGTACTGAACTGGGGTTTTCGTGCGGTGCGCCGCCAGGGACTCGAACCCCGGACCCGCTGATTAAGAGTCAGCTGCTCTAACCAACTGAGCTAGCGGCGCTTGCAGAGAGGAATATACCGGTGATCCGCATGTTGGTCGAATCGACCTCGGATGGACTCCTGCCGCTAGAATAAAGTTCGGCCTGCAGACAGGGAGCATCGATGTTCGACTCGCCCGCCGACGTGACGGCGCGGCTCGCCGCCGTGGACTACCTCTCCGACGACGCCATCTCCACCTCGGTGTTCCTCGCCGCCGCGCTGGGCAAGCCGCTGCTGGTCGAAGGGCCCGCCGGCGTGGGCAAGACGCAGCTCGCCAAGGCCGTGGCCCAGGCGACCGGGTCCGAGCTGGTCCGCCTCCAGTGTTACGAGGGGCTCGACGAGGCCCGCGCGCTGTACGAGTGGAACTACAAGAAGCAGCTGCTCCGCATCCAGGCGACCAGCGCCGACGACGACATCTTCACCGAGGAGTTCCTGCTGGAACGCCCCCTGCTGAAGGCGATCAGGTCGGCCGACCCCACCGTGCTGCTGATCGACGAGACCGACAAGGCCGACGTCGAGGTCGAGGGGCTGCTGCTGGAGCTGCTGTCCGACTTCCAGGTCACCATCCCCGAGCTGGGCACGATCGCCGCCACCCGCAAACCGTTCGTGCTGCTCACCTCCAACGCCACCCGCGAGCTGTCCGAGGCGCTCAAGCGGCGCTGCCTCTACCTGCACATCGAGTACCCGACGCCGGAGCGGGAGCGCGACATCGTGCTCGCGCAGGTGCCGACCATCCGGGCCGACCTGGCCGAGCAGCTCGCCAGGACGGTCGCGACCATGCGGGCGCTGGAGCTGAAGAAGGCGCCGTCGGTCGCCGAGACCGTCGACTGGGCCAACACGCTGCTGGCCCTCGGCCGGGAGGAGCTGGACGAGGCGACGGTGGCCGGGACGCTGGGCGTGGTGCTCAAGCACGCCTCCGACCAGACGCGGGCGATCAAGGAGCTGGGGCTGCCGGATGCCTGAGCGCATGTCGCTGGTGGACCGGCATGTCGGGTTCGTGCACGCGCTGCGCGAGGCGGGCCTGCCGGTGTCGCTCGCCGAGGGGCTCGACGCGGCCCGCGCGCTGCGGGTGATCGACCTGAGCGAGCGCGAGTCGCTGCGCGCCGCCTACGCGGCCACGCTGGTCAAGAAGCCGGCCTACCGTCCCGGCTTCGACGTGCTGTTCGACCTGTGGTTCCCGTCGTCCACGACCGGCATGCACGCCCCGCGCCCCGGCGACGCGGGGCTCGACCCGCGGACGGCCCCGGTGACCGAGCTGCGCGACCGCCTGGCCGGGCTGCTCACCGGCAGCACGGACGCCGAGCTGCGGGAGTTCGCCCAGGCCATGGTCGAGCGGTTCGGCCGCCAGCAGACCACCGGGCCCGGCCGCCAGAACTGGTTCTCCTACAGCGTCCTGCGCGCCCTGTCCCCCGAGACGCTGATGGCCCGCATCCTGGCGAACGTGCTGGCCGGGCAGGAACGCGGCGGGCTGGCCGAGAAGACCGTGCGGCAGCGCGTCAACGGCAACATCCGGCGGTTCGAGGAGGCCGTGGCCACCGACGTGCGCCGCCGCATCGCCGAGGACTCGGGCATCGAGCGCATCGCCCGCTCGGCCGTGCGCCCGCCGCTCGACCAGATCGACTTCCTCCGCATCACCAGGGCCGACCTGGCCAGGCTGCGCAAGGAGGTCTACCCGCTGGCCAGGCGGCTGGCCGCGCGGCTGACGATCAAGCACAGGAAGGGGCGCAGGGGGCGGCTGGACTTCCGGCGGACCGTGCGGGCCTCGCTGCAGAGCGGCGGCGTGCCGCTGACCACGCACTTCAAGCCGCCCCGGCCGCACAAGCCCGAGCTGGTCATCCTCTGCGACACCAGCGACTCGGTCTCGTCGTTCGCCCACTTCACGTTGCTGCTGACGTACGCGCTGCGGGAGCAGTTCACGAAGGTGCGGGCGTTCGGGTTCGTGGACCGGGTGGACGAGATCACCCGCTTCTTCGTGCCCGGCGCGGACGTGGTGGAGGCCATGACGAGGCTGGCGGACGAGGCCGACATGGTGCGCTTCGGCCGGACGAACTACGGCCACGCCCTGGAAGGCTTCGCCGAACGCCATGCCGACGCCATCGGCCCGCGGACCTCGCTGCTGATCCTCGGCGACGCCCGCTCCAACTACCAGCCGCCCGCCCTCGACGTGCTCAGGCGCCTGACGTCGGGGGCCCGCCACGCCTACTGGCTCAACCCCGAGCCCAGGCCGCAGTGGGACACCGGCGACTCGGTCGCGAGCGAGTACGGCACCGTGGTCGAGATGCACGAGTGCCGGAACGTCGCCCAGCTCACCGCGTTCATCGAGACCCTGGCCTGACGGCGGTCAGACCTTCTGCAGCTCCCTGGCCGCGGTGCGGGTCAGCAGCTCGACCTGCTGCTCGGTGAACACCACGCCCTCGACCGCCCTGATCCGCCGGGAGACCAGGCGCGGCTTGATCAGCGCGAGGCCCTCGCCGACCACGACGCCGCCGCGCGGCAGCAGCCCGCAGTGGACGGCCAGCATGGGCGAGATCGTGACCTCGATCCCGGTCTCGCGGGTCAGCAGTTCGGCGAACGCCTCGGCGGTGTCGACGAGCGGCTTGGCCCATTTGCTGCCGTACTTCTCGCTGAAGAACAGCCTGCCGTTGTAGCAGCCGATCTCGGTGTCGGGGCTCCAGGACTCGTTGTCGATGACCCAGATGCCCGTCGGGCCGATCACGAGGTGGTCGATGGAGGCCTGGTCGCGGATCGCGCGGCCGTCGAGCACCTGGTAGCCGCGCCTGGCGAGCTGCCTGCGCAGCAGCCGACCAGTGATCAGCTCGCCGCGCCGGGCGCCGCGCCAGACGGCCGTCGCGCGGAACGAGCGCCAGTCGATGAACCAGTCGACGGCGGCCACCAGACCGGCGGTGACGGCTCCCCAGAACAGGATGAACTCCGAGCCGAACCGCAGCGCGAGCAGGACGCCGGCCACCGCGCCCACGCCCGCCTTGACGTACCGGGACCGGCGCCGGTTGGGCGCGTCCTCACGCCAGAACTTCTCGTACCACCACTGCGGGGATGAGCCTGTGTACTTCTCGTCCTGCTGCACGTAGATAGAGCCACCGGGCACGGCAAACTCCCCGAGTCAGTAGAAACCTTCAGGATCTGCCACTCCGAAGATCCTCACCGGTCTAAGTGATACCCATGCTTGAACCAAGGCGAGCCTAAGGTGACGTAAATAGAACCCGCAAGACCGTCAACCGACCAGTCGGTATGCTATGGCGGTGACAAGGGGGACGAAGTGAAGGAAGAACCCGTTCGGCAGCGGTTGCTCGCCGAGGCTACCCGGCTGTTCGCGGCCCGCGGATTCGAGGGGACCTCGGTCCAGGAGATCGTCCTGGCGGCCGGCGTCACCAAGGGCGCCATGTACCACTATTTTGACTCAAAAGACGATCTGCTGCACGAGATCTACGCCCGCCTGCTCCGCATGCAGATGGACCGCCTGACGCGCATCGCCGACGGTCCGGGCACGGTCCGCGAGCGGCTGCACCGGGCCGCGGCCGACGTCGTGGAGACGACGACCGCGAACCTGGACGACTCCAAGATCTTCTTCAGGTCGATGCACCTGCTCGCGACCGAGAAGCAGAAGACCGTGCGCGCCGAGCGCCGCCGCTACCACGAGCGCTTCCGCGGCCTGGTCGCCGAGGGGCAGCGCACGGGCGTCCTCAGCGACCGGGTGCCCGCCGAGCTGGTCGTCGACTACTTCTTCGGCTCGGTGCACCACCTGGGCACCTGGTTCCACACCGACGGGCCGCTGACCGGCGCCCAAGTGGGCAGGCACTTCGCCGACCTACTGCTGAACTCCCTCGGGGCCGGGGACGCCGGCGAGTGAGGCCAGCGCCTCCCGGTGGTCTCCGGGGGTGCCGAGCGCGATCTCGGTGGCCTTGGCGCGCTTGAGATACAGATGCACGGGATGCTCCCAGGTCATCCCGATCCCGCCGTGGAGCTGGACCGCCTCCTCGGCGGCGTGCACCGCCACCCCCGCGTTCCACGACTGCGCCACCGCGACCGCGATGTCCCCGGGATCGGCGGCCGCGGCGCGGGCGGCGGCCCTGGCCCTGACCACGTCCAGCCAGAGGTCGGCCAGCCGGTGCTTGATCGCCTGGAACGAGCCGACCGGCCGGGCGAACTGGTGGCGCTCCTTGACGTAGGCGAGCGTCGTGTCGAGACACCACTCGGCCACGCCGACCTGTTCGGAGGCCAGCAGCCCGGCCCCGAACCTCAGCACGCCGGCCAGGTCGCACTCCCCCACGTCGCGGGCCGGCGCCCCGGCGAGGGTGACGGTGGCGACCGGCCTGGTCAGGTCGAGCGAGGGCACGACCTCGACGGTGGCGCCCTCGACCTCGTACAGCCTGCCCTCGAAGGGCACCAGGAGCACGTCGGCGACGTCCGCTCCGGCCACGCCGGTGACGGTCCCGGACAGCCGCCCGCCCGCCGGCCGCAGCGACGACCCGCGCCCCGGCCGGTACGGCGAGGCCGCGAACGACACGACCAGCGCCGCCGTCCTGCGCCCCTCGGCCAGCTCGCCGAGCAGGGCGTCACCGGTGGGCAGCAGCGCCCGCGTGGCCAGCACCGCGCTGGTCAGGAACGGCACGGGCGCCACGGCCCGGCCCAGCTCCTCCAGCACGACGGCCACCTCGCTGGCCGACGCGCCCGCGCCGCCCAGCTCCTCGGGGACGAGGAGGCCGGCGACCCCGATCTCGCCCGCCAGCGTCTTCCACAGGTCCAGGTCGTAAGGCTCGGACTCGACGCGCCCGAGCACCGCGGCCGGCGGGCAGCGGTCGGCGAGCAGGCCGCGCACGGCCGCGCGCAGCTCCTCCTCGACCTCGGAGTAGAGCAGGGTCATCGCGGCAGGTCCTTCCAGGGCACGTCCTTGTCGACGCGGGGCTCGGAGGGCAGGCCGAGCACCCGTTCGGAGATGATGTTGCGCAGGATCTCGGACGTGCCGCCCTCGATCGAGTTGCCCTTGGCCCGCAGGTAGCGGTAGCCGGGGCCGCGGCCGTAGAAGTCGACGTCCTCCGAGCGGCGGAACGTCCAGTCGTCGTAGCCCAGGTCGCGGCGGAGCTCGACGTCGAAGCCGGACAGCGCCTGGTTGAGCCTGGCGAACGACAACTTCATGCCCGAGCCCTCGGGACCGGGCTGCCCGGCGGCGAGCTGCTCGCGCAGCCGGGCCCCGGACAGGCGGGTCACCTCGGCCTCCACCCACAGCGCCAGCAGCCGCTGGTGCAGGTCGTGGGTGCGCAGCTCGGGGTGCTCGCGCCAGGCCGCCAGCACCGCGCCGACCATGCCGCCGCCGCGCCGCACGGGCGCGCCGCCGATCGCGACGCGCTCGTTCATCAGCGTGGTCTGCGCGACCCGCCAGCCGTCGCCGACCTCGCCCAGCCGCAGGTCGTCGGAGAGCCGCACGCCGGTCAGGAACACCTCGTTGAACTCGGCCTCGCCGGTGATCTGCCGCAGCGGCCGCACCTCGACGCCGGGGGCGTGCATGTCGCAGACGAAGTACGTCATGCCGCGGTGCTTGGGCACGTCCGGGTCGGTGCGGGTGACCAGGATCGCCCATCGCGAGTGGTGGGCGCCCGACGTCCACACCTTCTGGCCGTCGACCACCCACTCGTCGCCGTCCCTGACCGCGCGGGTGGCGAGGGTGGCCAGGTCGGAGCCGGCGCCGGGCTCGCTGAAGAGCTGGCACCAGATCTCCTCGCCGGTCCACAGCGGGCGCAGGAAGCGCCGTCTCTGCTCCTGCGTGCCGAACGCCAGGATCGTCGGCGCGGCCATGCCCAGGCCGATGCCCTGGACGCCGCTGTTGATCTGCGGCGTGCCGGCCAGCTCGTGCTCGACCACCTGCTGCAGCTCCCTGGCCGCGCCGAGGCCGCCGAGCCCTTCGGGGAACCAGACCCAGGCCAGCCCGGCGTCGAACCTGGCCCGCAGGAACTCCAGCCGGTCCCCGTCGGGGTCGTGCTCGCCCAGGAACGCGCGCACGCGCTCCTTGATCTGCGCTTCGTTCACATGAACCTCTTCAGCTCGCGATAGGCCAGGGACCGCTTGTGGACCTCGTCGGGGCCGTCGGCCAGGCGCAGGGAGCGGGCGCCCGCCCAGAGCGCGGCCAGCGGGAAGTCCTGGGAGACGCCGCCCGCGCCGTGCACCTGGATGGCCTTGTCCAGGATCCATTCGACGGTGACCGGGGTGGAGATCTTGATGGCCTGGATCTCGGTGTGGGCGCCCTGGTTGCCCACGGTGTCCATGAGCCAGGCGGTCTTGAGCACCAGCAGGCGGAGCTGCTCGATCCTGATGCGGGACTCGGCGATCCAGTCCTGGACCACACCCTGCTGGGCGATCGGCTTGCCGAACGCCGTCCTGGCCAGGGCCCGCTCGCACATCAGCTCGACCGCGCGCTCGGCCATGCCGATCAGGCGCATGCAGTGGTGGATGCGGCCGGGGCCGAGCCTGGCCTGCGCGATGGCGAAGCCGCCGCCCTCCTCGCCGATCAGGTTGTCGGCCGGGACGCGCACGTCCTCGAAGATCACCTCGGCGTGGCCGCCGTGGTCGGCGTCGGTGTAGCCGAAGACGTGCATCCCGCGCTTGACGTGCAGCCCCGGGGTGTCGCGCGGCACCAGGACCATGCTCTGCTGCCGGTGCTTGGGCGCGTCGGGGTTGGTCTTGCCCATGACGATGAAGATCTTGCAGTTGGGGTTCATCGCGCCGGAGATGAACCACTTGCGGCCGTTGATGACGTACTCGCCGCCGTCGCGGACGATCGAGGTGGCGATGTTGGTGGCGTCGGAGGAGGCGACGTCGGGCTCGGTCATCGCGAAGGCCGAGCGGATCTCGCCGTCGAGCAGCGGGCGCAGCCACTCGTCGCGCTGCCACTCGCTGCCGAACATCGACAACACTTCCATGTTGCCGGTGTCGGGGGCGGCGCAGTTGGTGGCGGTGGGGGCGATGCTGGGACTGCGGCCCATGATCTCGGCCAGCGGGGCGTACTGGAGGTTCGTCAGGCCGGCGCCGTGCGCGCCCGGCAGGAACAGGTTCCACAGGCCGCGCTTCCTCGCCTCGTCCTTGAGGTCGTCGAGCAGCGGTGGCGGGCTCCAGCCGGCGGCCGCGGCCTGCTCCTCGAAGGCGGGCTCGGCCGGATAGACGCATTCGTCCATGAAGCGGAGCAGGCGCTCGCGCAGGTCCTCGGTGACGGTGTCGAAGGCGAAGTCCATGCCGGTGAGCCTACCGACCGGCCGGTATGGCTGTCGACAGGTGGTTCCCCGCAAAAACCGCCAGGTGGCCGTCAACCTGCGACGGGACCGCGTCCTATCGTGGCGGCATGACCGCCAAGCTGCCCGCGCCCGTGGTGCTGGAGAACGACGTCGTGCGCCTCCAGCCCCTCACCCTGGAACACGTTCCGGACCTGTTCGCCGCCGGAGGCGGGGACGACGAGCTCTGGCGCTGGCTGCCCGCCGCCACCCCGCGCACGCAGGAGGACCTGGCGAGGACGGCCCGCGCGCTCATCGACGACGACCGGCACATCCCGTTCGTGGTGATCCCCAAGGAGACCGGGCTTCCGGCCGGCTGGACGACCTACATCGACGTGCCCGGCTTCGACGACAGCGTCGAGATCGGCTGGACCTGGTACGGCCAGGCCCACTGGCGCACCGCGCTGAACACCAACTGCAAGCTGCTGCTGCTCGACCACGCCTTCGGCCTCGGCTACAACCGCGTCCTGCTCAAGACCGACGTGCTGAACCTGCGTTCCCAGGCCGCGATCCGGCGCATCGGCGGCGTGCACGAGGGCACCCTGCGCCGCCACCGCAGAAGGCCCGACGGCACCTGGCGCGACACGGTCTATTTCGGCATCCTCGAAGAGGAGTGGCCGGAGCACCGGGCTCGACTGAACCGCTGAACGGAAGGCGGCATCTAATCCCGCATGACTGATCGGCTGGGAGGCTACTGGCTCGGCGCCCGGCTCGACGGCGGCGGGCGGACGACCGTCCGCGAGGCCTACGACGAGTCGGGCGGTCGCCATGCGCTCCACCTGCCCGGGCCGGGCGCGTACGCACAGGTCAGGGAGGTGCGGTCGGTGCACGCCGCGCGGCTGGTCGAGGCGTGCCCGCAGGGCGATCCGCCGTATCTGGTCAGCGAGTACATCGAGGGGCCGACGCTGCGCCAGGTCGTCGACCGGCACGGCCCCTTCGCCGGCGACGACCTCTACCGCCTGGCCGCCGCCACGGCCACCGCGCTGGCCGCGGTGCACGAGGCGGGGGCGGTGCACGGGTCGCTCACGCCCGACAAGATCATCTTAGGCGCCGACGGGCCGCGCCTGGTGGGGCTGGGGCTGGCCGACGCCGAGGCGGGCCCGGCCGGTGACGTCCAGGCGTGGGGGCGGGTCCTGCTGTTCGCCGCGTACGGGCTCACCGAGCGATTAGGCAACGGGGAGCGCCTCGACCGGCTGTTACGCGGCCTGGTCGCCGCCGCGCTCCACGACGACCCCGAGCAGCGCCCGGACGCCCGCGGCCTGCTCATGTCCCTGCTCGACGCCCCTCAGTCGCAGCTCGGCCGCCTGCTGCCGCCCGAGCCCGTCGACGACCCGCCGCTCGGCGCCCGCGCCGAGGCGATCTACCTCCAGCTCTGCCGGGCAGACCAGGATCTGGTGCCCGAAGTCTTCCTCCGCCTGGTCGGGCTCGACGACTCCGGCTGCGACACCGTGGCCCCCGCACTCCGCGACGACCTGGTCGCCGGACGCGCCCCCGACGAGGTGGCCGCGATCGACCGGGTCCTGGAGACGTACGGGAAGGCCGGCATCCTGACGATCGCCGACCGGGGGCCCCTGACGATCACGTACGCGGCGCTGCTGCGGGCCTGGCCGCGCCTGCACGAGTGGCTGGACAGCGAGCGGGACGGCCTGGCCGTGCACCGGGAGCTGGCCCGGGCGGCGCGGGCCTGGGACGCGGGCGGGCGCCGCGAGTCCGACCTCTACCAGGGAGAACCCCTCGACCGGGCGCTGGCGTGGGCGGCCGGCGGGCGGCGGCGGGTCACCCTGAGCGCCGGCGAGCAGACCTTCCTGGACGAGGGCCTCGGACGGGCCCGCGGCGGGGCGCGCAGGCGGCGGGCGCTCATGGCGGGGCTGCTGTCGGTCGCGGTGCTGGCGGCGCTGCTCGCGCTGTGGCAGCGCGGGGCCGCCGACGGGCGGCTGGAGCAGGCGATGGCCAAGGTGGCCGCGTCGCGGGCGGAGGCGCTGCGGGTGGCCGACCCGGTGACCGCGCGCCGGCTGAGCCTGGCGGCCTGGCGGCTGGCCCAGGTGCCGCAGGCGCGGCGGGTGCTGACGGCGGCGGCGGCCGACCCGGCCGTGGACGTCTTCACCGCCCCGGAGGCCGGGCCGCACTCGTTGTACGCGATCAGCGACGACGGCTCCCGGCTCGCCACGCTGACCGGCGCCACGGTACGCGTCTACGACGTCCCCGGGCGCCGCCGGCTGGCCGAGACGAACGGTCCCGAGCAGAGCGTGCGGGCGATGGCCTGGTCCCCCGACGGGCGCACGCTGGCGTTCGTGGGCGTGGACCGGTCGTACCTGTGGGACACCGCGTCGGGGCGGGGCGTCGGGCCGCCGTTCGGGAGGGGGCTGGGCGCGCCGGGCGAGCAGTCGGCCTGGTTCAGCCCGGGTGGCGGGCTGCTGTTCGCGGCGGCCCGGCAGTCGGGCGAGCGGTGGGCCTGGGACCTGCGGGCCCGCCGGGCGGCCTTCGTCGGCGAGTACGCCGTGGCCGGTCCCGGCGACCGGGTGGCGCTGACGTTCGAGGGCCGGCGTTCGGCGATCAGGCGCGGCGGCCGCGTCACCCCCGCGCCCTGGCTGGACCGCATGCCGTGGGAGTACACGACGTTCGCGCCCGACGGCGAGCGGGTGGCCATCGCCGAGGAGACCGGCATCCAGATCTACGACCTGGACGGCGTGCCCGTGCTCGGCACCCGCCTGCGGCCCTCCCCGGGGCACCTGCGCTTCAGCCCGGACGGCCGGCTGCTGGCCGGGACGGACAACGACCGGGTGCGGGTGTGGCGCGTGCCCGACCGCACGTTGCTGGCCGAGCGCCAGGTGCCGGTGGGCGGCGCGGACCAGCCGGCGCGGGCGGTGCTCGCGGGCGACGGGCGCACGGCGCGCGTGCTGGCCGCGGGCGGGACGGTGCTCACGCTGGACCTGGCCCGATCGCCCGCGTCCGGTGACCCGGCGTCGGCGGTCTGCGCCCGCTACGGGGGCCTGTCGGCGGCGGACTGGGCCCGCCACCTGCCCGAGGTGCCCTACCGCGCGACCTGTCCCGGCTGATTTCCGGATATACGCGAATATTTCTCGAATTCGTGCCGTGGATCGTGAACCAACCCCTTGCCGGGCACGTAACTGTAGTCATACGGTCACCGTGAGCTGTTGTTCGACGAGAAGGAGAGTTCCCCCCGTATGGGCAGGCATGAGGCACCCCCCAAGGACGAGTCGCCCGAGGCCGGCGCGGCCGACGACCACCGGGAGCCTCGCGGCGGCAAGCACGCGAGGGACGGCCAGGACGCGGGCGGCGACGACTAGGCCGCCGGCAGGTCGCGCACAGACCGCGGCACAGGCCATGAACAGGCCATGAACCGGCGATGCAGGCGCCGGCGGTCCTATCCGCCGGCGCCTTCGCCACGCAGACCGGCACCTTCGCCACGCAGGCCGGCGCCTTCCTCACGCAGACCGGCGCCTTCGTCACGCAGCATTCCGGCGAGCAGGTCGGCCATCGCGAGGGTGAGCTCGTCGAGGGTGGGCACGGCGCCCGCGCCCGCGATCGCGTCGAACATCAGCCCCTCGCCGAAGGCCACGAGCTGGCGGGCGTGGCGCACCGGGTCCTTCGACCCCAGGGCGGCCAGCATGGCGAGCGCCGGGTCGCGGAACCGGCGGCCCGCCCGGTCGTAGATCTCGCGCAGTTCGGGACGTCTGGTGGCCTCCAGGGCCAGTTCGTAGCGGGCCAGGGTGCGCCGGCGGTCGTCCAGCTGCACGCGCAGCACCTCGGCCATCCGGGCGGGCAGGCCGTCGAGGGTGAGCGGCCCCGGCTCGTACGCCGGGGCCATGACCTCCATCTCCAGCTCGGTGAGCCGGGACAGGGTCAGCTCCAGCAGCGCGGCCCGGGTGCGGGCCAGGTTGGACGTCGATCCGGGCGGCAGCCCGGCCGCCTCGTCCACGGCGCGGTGGGTCAGGCCGCGCATGCCTCGCTCGGCCAGCAGGGTGATGGCCGTGTCGGCGACGGTCTCCGCTCGTTTCACGGACCGAATACTACAGGGGTAGTGTCACCGAACTACAGATGTAGTACGGTGACACTACAGACGTAGTAACCAAGGAGGCGATCATGCCCAAGGCTGTGGTGATCGGCGGCGGCATCGGAGGGCTGGCCGGCGGCGTGGCGCTGCGCCGCAAGGGGTGGGAGGTGAGCGTCCTGGAGCGGGTGGCCGCCGTCGAGCCCGTCGGATCGGGGCTCGCGATCGCCGCCAACGCCCTGAAGGCGCTCGACACGCTGGGCCTGGGCGACCGGGTGCGCGAGCTGTCCACGGTGGAGGGCCCGCTCGGCGTGCGCCGGGCCGACGGCCGCTGGCTGACGCGCACCACCACCGACCACGCCGACGCCCGCTACGGGGACTCAGTGGTCGTCATGCTGCGGGCCACGCTGATGGACGTGCTCGCCGACGCCCTGGGGCCGGGCGTCCTGCGGCTGGGCACCACCGTGACGGGCGTGGACGCCGGGCGGGGGATCGTGCGCACGGACGCGGGCGAGATCGAGGCCGACCTCGTCGTGGGCGCCGACGGCATCCACTCGGCGACGCGGCGGGCGCTCTTCCCCGGGCATCCGGGACCGGCGTACGCGGGGGTCACGGCGTGGCGGGCGCTCGTCCCGCGCGGCGATCTGGCGATCCCCCGGTCGGAGAGCTGGGGAAGGGGGCTCGTGTTCGGCGTCCACCAGCTCGCCGACGACCTGGTCTACCTGTACGCCACCGACCTGTCACCGGCGGGCGCCACCCACGGGGACGAGCGGGAGGAGCTGCTGCGCAGGTTCGGCGGCTGGCACGAGCCGATCCCGGCGCTGCTGCGGGCCGCCGACCCCGCCCGGATCATCCGCAACGACGTGTACTACCTCAAGACGCCGCTTCCCGCCCTCCACCAGGGCAAAGTGGCGCTGGTGGGCGACGCCGCCCATCCGATGACCCCGAACCTGGGCCAGGGCGCCTGCCAGGCGCTGGAGGACGCCGTGGTGCTCGCGCACCTGGCGGGCGGCGACCTCGCCGCCTACACCGCCGCCCGGCTGGCGCGCACGTCGGCCGTGGTGCGGCAGTCGATGACGATCTGCCGGGTGACCAAGGTGCGCAACCCCGTCGCCGTACGGCTGCGCGACCTCGCCGTGACCGTGGCGGGCCGGGTCAGCCCCGAGCTGATGCTGCGTTCGATGGACGACGTGCTGTCCTGGCGTCCGCCGGTGGAGGCGGTCACTGACCGGACGCGGGCCGCTGACCGGTGACCGCGCCCTCGGAGTCAGCCTTGGACGCCGCCTGGGACGCCGCCTGGGACGCAGCCTCGGCGGCCACCGTCGCCGAGGTGAGCACCGGCGGCACGGGAGCGGGGGCGGGGGCGGGCTTGGAGTGGTCGGGGGTGAGGCGGCCCAGGGTGATCGTGCCGCCGATGGTGAGCGCCCCGGCCAGCAGGGCGGGGATCGCCGTGGACGGGCTGGTGGGCAGCGGTTCGCCGAGCAGGATCGCCCCCGCCAGCACCGACGTGATCGGGTCGATGACCTGGACGCCGGCGTAGGCGATGCCGAAGTAGCCGACCGCGTACGAGCGCTGGAGCAGCACGACGGCGCAGACCAGCAGCACCGGCACGGCCAGCGTGAACCAGTGGATCAGCCGGCCCCACTCCCCCTCCAGCCCGCCGCCGACCACCCGGACGAACGTCGAGACGCTGGCCGTCACCACGCCCGCGCCCACCGAGAGCAGCAGCGCCCGCGCCGGCCCGTGGAAGCGCCGCGCGAGCAGCTGCGAGACCAGCGCGACCGCCGCGATGACGCCCAGGAAGCCGAGCGCGGCGCCGCTGCTCAGCCGGGGGACGACGTTGTGCTGCGGCACCAGCAGCATGAGCCAGAGCAGGCCCACCGCCACGGCGATCGAGCCGAGGATCTCCGCCCGGTACGGCTTGCGCCCGTACATGAAGGCGGCCAGCGGCACCGCGAACACCAGGGTGGCCACGCTGATCGGCTGCACGGCCACCAGGGGCGCGAAACTGAGCGCCACAGCGTGCAGGCACGCCCCGGCGAAGCCGATCACGCCGCCGATCCACCAGCGGGGACGCCGGACCAGCTTGAGGGAGGCGCCCGCCGACACGGCCTCGTACTGTTGGAGGGCGGCGCCGAGGGCGTATCCCAGCGCTCCGGCCAGCGCGATGAACAGTCCGACCCAGGTCATCGGCGCCCGCGCAGGGGCAAGGATCCGTGCAGGAGCATTGCTCCAGCTTAGGAGCCGAGCAGAGCACTACCATCCTTCTTTAGGCTGATTAATCACCTAAATGCGGCTGTCACCTGCACGAACATGTTGCTGATCCTTGGCCCTCCGCGGGGGCGTCACGGCGCTTACGATTGCTCGGGAACCACGCAGAACAGGTGCCCCTCCGGGTCCTGCAGCACGATCCAGCGCGTGCCCTCCTCCGTGACGCCCGGCTGGAACTCCGGCTTGACCGCCCCGAGCGCGATGTACTCCTCGACCGCCTTGTCCAGGTCCGGGACGCGGAAGTCGAAGTGGAACTTCTTGTCCGGGCTGGGCCAGGTGCCCGGCTTGTAACCGGGGACGCGGCCGAAGTAGATGTTGGTGGAGCCGTCGCCGATCGCCGCGTACTCCTCCTCCGAGTACTGGATCTCGAAGCCGGTCACCTCGTGGTAGAAGGCGGCCAGCTTCCGGGGGTCGTCGCAGTCGATGGTGAAGGCGATGAGCTTGGCTTTCGTCGTCATGTGTCCACGCTGGCAGGCGTACCTGTCATCTTCTGTCAGGTACGCCCGGCGGGTTCAGCCGCGACGTGTGGCGGCGGTCACGCGCTTGAGGATCCGGTCCCATTCCGTGCCGAACGGGTTGTCCTGCACCAGGTACGTCCACGTGGCCGACGGGCGCTTGAGGTCGGGCTCGGGGGCCTCGAAGGACTCCAGCGAGCGGCGTTCGACCTCGGCCTGCAGCGCCTTGTACTCGGCCACGGCCTCCCGCTGGAACTCGTCGACCGGGCTCATCCGGCCCAGCGCGCGCAGGTGGATGCCCTCGCGCAGGTCGTTGAGGAAGGCCAGGTGCTCGGTCCAGCAGGTGTCGATGGCGTGCAGGACGATCTGGCGGGCCGTCTCGTCCCTGGTGTCCTCGGGCAGCTCGGCCCAGCGCCCGGCGTCGGCCTCGGCCAGCGCCTTGGCGGCGGCGTCGCCGTGGAGGACCTTGTCACGCCATTCGAGGATCAGCTCACGCTGGTGTTCGAGCAGGCGGGTGTAGCGCCAGGTGTTGCGGTGGATCTCCAGGTTGACGCCCTCGGCGACCCGCTGGGCGTGACCCACGATGTACGCGCCGCGCCGGTGGCGCACCAGGCCGTCGGGGTCGGCGGCGGGCGGGCGCTCGTCGGGGACGAACTGGGTGATCAGGTCGTCGGTCATGCTGACGAAGAAGACCGAGCCGCCGGGGTCGCCCTGGCGGCCGGCCCGGCCGCGGAGCTGGTCGTCGAGGCGGCTGCTGGCGTGCCGGCCGGAGCCGATCACGTAGAGGCCGCCGAGCTCGGCCACGCCCTCGCCGAGCCGGATGTCGGTGCCGCGGCCGGCCATCTGGGTGGAGACGGTGATCGCGCCGCGCTCGCCCGCCCTGGCGATGATCGTGGCCTCTTCGGCGTCGTTCTTGGCGTTGAGCACGACCGGTTCCATGCCGCGGCGTTGCAGCAGCTTGGCGAGGTTCTCCGACTCGGCCACGTCGAGGGTGCCGATGAGGATCGGCCGGCCCGTCTCGTGCACCTCCTGGATCTCCTCGACCAGCGCAGCGTCCTTGTCGGGGACGGTCGGGTAGACGCGGTCGGGCTCGTCCTGCCGCACGCACGGCCGGTTGGACGGGATGACCGCGACCTTGAGGCCGTAGAACTCGCCGAGCTGCTCGTTGACCGCGACGGCGGTGCCCGTCATGCCGCAGATCTGCGGGTAGCGGCGGATCAGCCCCTGGACGGTGATCGAGTCGAGGATCTCGCCCTTCTCGCTCGGCGGCAGCGCCTCCTTGGCCTCCACGGCCGCCTGGAGCCCGTCGGGCCAGCGCTGGAGCAGCGCCACCCGGCCGCGCGAGGGGTTGATGAGCTGCACCCTGCCGTCGCGGACGATGTAGTCGACGTCGCGGGCGAGCAGCGCGTGGGCGTGCAGCGCGAGGTTGAGCTCGATGAGGGTGCCGGGCTCGTGCTCGTCGTAGAGCTCGACGCCCAGGATGTTCTCGACGCTGTCGGCGCCCTTGGGGGTGAGGTAGACGTTGCGCGCCTGCTCGTCGATCTCGTAGTGGTAGCCGCGGACCAGCGTGCGGACCAGCGCCGCCATCTCCGGCACCGCGCTGCCGGGGTCGGCCGCGCCGGCCATCACCAGCGGCACCCTGGCCTCGTCGACCAGAACGGAGTCGGCCTCGTCGATCAGCGCCACCTCGGGCGCGGGCACGATGATCTCGGCGGGGTCGGTGCGCAGCCGGTCGCGCAGCACGTCGAACCCGATCTCGCTGACCGGCCCGTACGTGACGTCCTTGGCGTAGGCGGCGCGGCGCTCCTCCGGGGTGGAGTTCTGGTCGATCCAGCCCACGGTGACGCCGAGCGACTCGTAGAGCGGGCCCATCCACTCGGCGTCGCGCCTGGCCAGGTAGTCGTTGACGGACATCACGTGGACGCGCTTGCCCTGCAACGCGTAACCGGCGGCGGCCATGGCGCCCGACAGGGTCTTGCCCTCGCCGGTCGCCATCTCGGCCACCTTGCCGTCGAGCAGGGCGAGCGTGCCCAGCAACTGCACGTCGTACGGCCTGAGCCCGAGGGTGCGGTCGGCGGCCTCGCGCACCACGGCGCAGAACTCGGCCAGATCGTCCATGGCCGGCGTCGGCAGCTCTTCGAGCTTCCCGATGCGGCCGGCGCGCTCGTCGGCCGCCTTGACGATCTTCAGATAGGGGGTCAGGTTCACCCCGCCCGGACGATCCAGGAGGTTCCTGAACATTCCCTTTATCGAGGCCACAGTTCCTCCAACGCACGTTTCGCCGGCGCCGTTCCCTTAAGCCGAAATGAGGGAGCGGAGCGACGATACGGCAAGCGTCGCCGTACCGGACCTTAACTCATCACGGGCCCTGGACCTCACATCTCCGTGTCCGCTTTCAGCGCGAGAACCGCGACGGCGGCGAGCAGCAGCGCGCACCCGCCCCACGCGAGCGGCGTGAGCCGTTCACCGAACAGCACGACGCCGATCAGCGCCGCCCCGGCCGCCTCGCCGAGCGAGATGATCGAGACCGTGGTGGCGGGCAGCCCGGTGAGCGCGCGGAAGAACAGGCCGTAGGCCAGGGCCGTGGGGACCGCGCCCAGGTAGAGCAGCAGCGCCGCCGACGACACGCTCAGCTCGGGCAGCACGCCCGCCGGCAGGGCGAAGGGCGCCAGGCAGGCCGCCCCGACCACGAAGCCGCCGACGGCCGTGCCCTGCGGGTCGGTCCTGTGGCGCCGGGAGAAGAGCGTCACGCCGGCGTACCCGGCGGCCGAGAGCAGGGCGTACCCGATGCCGGCCCCGGCCTCGGCCCGGACGACGGACTCCCAGGTGAGCAGGACGAGCCCGGCCGGCGCGGCGGCCAGCGCGGCGCGGGCGACCGGTCCCAGCGGCTCGCGCAGCAGCAGGCGCCCGCCGATCGCGGTGAAGATCGGCGTGGCGCCCATGGTCACGACGGTCGCGACCGCGACGCCGGAGCCGGCGATGGCCGCGAAGTACGCCGTCTGGTAGACGGCCATGCCGGCCCCGACCGGCAGCACGTGCCAGGTGAGCCGCCGCGGGCGCCGGGTGAGCGCGAGGAGGAAGGCGGCGCCGAGCAGGTAACGCCAGAAGGAGACGCCGACGGGACCGAGATGGCCGGACTCGAACAGCAGCGCGCCGGCGGCGCCGCCGGTGCCCCAGGCGGTGGCGGCCACGGAGACGTAGACGGCGCCACGGCGAGCGGAGACAGGGGTCATGACAGGAGTTCTCCGGATGGAGTGGTCGGAATGGGCCCGTGTGCGGGCAGCAACCACCCCCGGATCCGTCAGACCCGGAAATTCCTGGAACGCCGCCGCCCGCTAGAGGGCGGGCGGCGGGGAGCAGATGAGGAGACGACGCGGCATGGGCGACACCCTAGCCGTCACCGGTCGTGAGGCGCACCGGGATTACGGCTTGCGGGCCACGCCGCCCAGCAGCAGTTCCTCCCAGGGGGCCAGCGGGCCGGGCAGCCGGTCGTCGGGGTGCCATTCCGGGAAGTGCACCACCCCGGGCTCGACCAGGACGAGCCCGTCGAAGTACGCCTCGATCGCCGTCCGGTCGCGGAAGTGGCCGGTGCCCATGGTGGCCTGGAGCAGGGTCTCCAGGGCCTTGGCCTTGGGGTTCTCGGAGGCGAGCATGTTGGAGACGGCCAGGTGGCTGCCGGGGGCGAGCTCGGCGACGTACCGCCGGACCAGGCCGTGGGGGTCGTCGGCGTCGGGGAACAGGTGCAGCAGCCCGACGGCGAGCAGGGCCGTGGGCTGGTCGAGGTCGATCAGGCGGCCCAGCTCGGGGTGGCCGAGCACGGCCTCGACGTCGCGGGCGTCGGCGGTGATCGCGGTGGCATTGGGGTTGCCGCTCAGGATGGCGCGGGCGTGCGGCTCGACCATGGGGTCGAGGTCGACGTAGACGACCCTGGTACGGGGGTCGGCGAACTGGGCGACCTCGTGCGTGTTCTCGATGGTGGGCAGCCCGGCGCCGAGGTCGATGATCTGCCTGATGCCCGCCTCGCGGACGAGGAAGTCGACGACCCGCCCGATGAAGGCCCGGTTGCACCAGACCAGGTCGACCACCTCGGGCACGGCGTCCTTGAGCCGGCGCGCCACCGAACGGTCGACGGAGAAGTTCTCCACGCCGCCCAGCAGGCAGTCGTGCAGGCGGGCCACGCTGGGACGCGTGACATCGACGCCCGCGGGGGCCCACTCCTGCGCTTCGCCGACAGTCATCCGGCCCCCTTTCCAGTCCGTGACGCGGATCGTATCCGCCACCACCGACGCTTTGTGGGGGGTTTACCGGAGTCTGTCCGGGTAGCGGAGGTCTTGCCCGAGAAAAGACGGAAGAAGAGAGGAAGAGAGCCCAATGGAGCTCTGGAACTATCGTGCTGACGTCTATGACCGGGGTCAGAGTCTGGATCTCGTGGGGTACCACGTCCAGGCGACCGACGGGAAGATCGGGTCCGTCGACGAGGCGACGTACGAGGTCGGCGAGAGCTACATCATCGTCGACACCGGTCCCTGGATCTTCGGCAAGAAGGTCATGCTGCCGGCGCAGGTCGTCACGCGCATCGACCCTCAGGAGCGCAACGTGCACGTCGCGCGCACCAAGGCCGAGATCAAGGACGCGCCCGAGTTCGACGAGGGCAGGTACAAGGAGCCCGAGTACCGTACGCGGCTGGGTGACTACTACGGCCGCTACGGCGGGTGACCCTGGACGTCCGCCCCAGAAGGGCAGTTCGTCCTAGAAGGAGGGCCGCGTCCGAAAAGGACGCGGCCCTCCGCCCGTTCCGGGCCACCTCCGTCAGGGCCACCGGCTCTCGCCGCCGGCCACCACCGGCTCGCTCAGCACGCCCAGCCGCTCCAGCAGCGTGACGAACGTCGTCGCGTACGGCGAGTCCGCCGTCACCGCCACCACCCTTGACCAGTCGACCTGCTCGCGCAGCGCCCGCACCTGGGCCAGCAGCGCGCCGTAGTCGCAGGCGTGCTCCGACAGCGGCAGCAGCCACGAGATGACCAGGTCGGTGGCCTCCAGCACCGGCACGATCACCGCCGACGCCTTAAGCGGCTCGGCCCGGTCCAGCAACTCCTCGGTGATCTCGTGGTCGGAGACCCGGAAGATCAGATCGACCAGCCGGCCCTCGTCGTACGCCTTGACCAGCCAGTCCTCCGGCGGTTTGGCCGTCTGGAAGCCCAGCCCGCGCAGGGCCTCCAGCGCGGCGGGCACGTCGTGCTCGGTGAGGACGAAATCGACGTCGTGCAGGGAGGGGGCGGCGCCTCTGGCGTAGGCCGCGCAGCCGCCGGCCAGCGCGAACTTCACCCCGGCGTCCTTCAGCCCGGAGCTCGCGCGCTTCAACGTGTCAAGGATGGCGTCGGTGACCGCATGGCCATGGCTGCTCATGGTTCCGGGCTACCCGCACGATCGTCATGTAGGCGTTGCGGACAGCGCGTAGGGACAGGGCGTAGGGACGGGGGTTGAGGGTAGCGCCACACCCTATGACCGAGATGCTGGAGAAGACGGAACGGGCGTACGGCAACGGGCACGATCGGCCGCTGGGCGGCTACATGGGCATCCTCGCCACGTACGGGGCGGGGGTGGCCGGCGCGGTGGTGGCCACCGTGCTGACCAAGAGGAAGCTGCCCGAGCGGGTCGGGGTCCTGGACCTCGCGCTCATGGCGGCCTGCACGCACAAGGTCTCCCGGCGCCTGGCCAAGGACCCGGTCATGAGCCCCCTGCGGGCGCCCTTCACCAGGTACGAGGGCCAGGGCGGCCCCTCCGAGGTCCAGGAGGAGCCGCGCGGGCCGATGGGCGAGCTGCTGGCCTGCCCGTTCTGCCTGGCCCAGTGGGCGGCCACCGCGTACGCCGTCGGCCTGGTCTTCGCCCCCAGGGTGACCAGGCTCGTCGGCGCCACGATGACCGCGGTCGCCATCTCCGACTGGCTGCAGCTCGGTTACGCCAAGCTGATGAAGTCGGCCGGCTAGCGCACCCTCGGGAGCACTTCGCGCTCGTAGAAGTCGAAGAAGGCGTCCTGCTCGGGGCCGATCTGGTTGACGTAGACCTCGTCGAAGCCGGCGTCCACGTACTGCCTGATCGCCCGCGCGTGGACCTCGGGGTCGGGGCCGACCGGGCTGCCCCCCACGGCCTCGTCCTCGGTGACCGACTCGGCGAGCTGCTCGAAATGGCGTGGCAGCGGCAGGAGCTGCGACGCCTCGCCCTTGATCCCCTGCGTGGGCCACAGGCGGTGGACGGTCTTGCGCGCGGTGGCCTCGTCGGCGGCGTAGCAGGCCTTGAGCCCGCCGAGCGCCGGTTTGTCCCCGCCGCCGGCCTCGCGGAACATCGTGACCGACCCCGCGTCCGGCGCGGTGGAGATGTAGCCGTCGGCCAGCCGTCCGGCCAGCGTCGTCGACTTCTCGCCGAACCCCGACATCAGGATGGGCGCGGGCTCGTCGGGGAGCGTGTAGAGCCGGGCGGTGTCCACGCGGTAGTGCGCGCCCCGGTGGGTCACCAGCCTGCCGGTGAACAGCTCGCGCATCAGCCCGACGGCCTCTTCGAGCATCTCCAGGCGTTCGTCGAGCGGCGGCCAGCGGGACTCGACGACGTGCTCGTTCAGCGCCTCGCCGGTGCCCACGCCCAGCCTGAAGCGTCCGCCGGTGAGCGCCGCCGTGGTGGCGGCGGCCTGCGCGATGACGACCGGGTGCGTACGGACGAGCGGGCAGGTGACGGCTGTGGTGATGGGCAGGGAGGTCGCCTCGGCCAGCGCGCCTATCACGGACCAGACGAAGGGCGCCTGGCCCTGCTCGTCCAGCCAGGGGTGGAAGTGGTCGGAAATCCACAAGGCCGTGAAACCCGCGCGTTCGGCGGCCTTGGCCTGGCGTACCAGTTCTTGGGGGCTGTGTTCCTCGCACGACAAGAAATAGCCGAATGTCGTCATGAATCCCCACCTGCCCGTTACTGCGGAGAAAAACATGTTATGGAGTCGCGCGTGGGGGCAGTTGCCGTGGCATGGCTACTTTGCTTTGGATCATCGCCGTAATCCTCGTCATCTCCGGGATCTACGTGATTCTGGCCCGGCGCGACCTCCTCTGGGGGATCGTGCTCATCGTCCTCGGCTTCCTCGTGGGGCCGGGTGGGGTCAGCATCTTCAATGTCTAGGGCGGACGCCGCCCTGGACCCCGTCCGCGACCGTCCGCTGGGCCGAACCTCGAGAACGGCCCAGCGGAACACCTAGGTTTACCGAAATATCAGCAGCATCAGCCCTCAATCCCGATTGATCGGGCATGGGGAGCGAGTGAGCAGATTTCCGCCGTTCAGCCGCTACGAAATGAACGCGGCTTCGGCAAGGGTCCGTGAGCAGCTCGCTCACCTGCGCCGCCACCTGCGTACCCAGGCCATCCTCGACGAGGCCACGGCCCGCCTGGCCACCCGGCTCAACATCCGCCCGGGCGAGGCCGCCGAGCAACTCGCCAGGATGGCCCAGCACAGCGGTCTGGAGCTGACCGAGGTCGCCAGGGGCATCGAACCGCTGCCCGAGCAGGAGCTCGAACAGCCCGAGGTGCCCCAGTCGGTGCACGGCATGCTGGCGGGCGTGCATGCCTCGGCCATCTTCCTCACCCCCGTCCAGGACGACGCGGGCCGCGTCGTCGACTTCCTGGTCCTGGCCGCCAACAAGCACGCCAGGACCCCGGCCGGACGTACGGCCGACGACCTGGCCGGGGGCCGCCTCCTGGCGGTCAGCCCCGGCGTGGCCGGTTCGGGCCTGCTCGACGACTACATCGCCGTGTACGAGACGGGCGAGCCCCTCCACCACATGCCGATGGAGTTCGTCGAGGCCATGGACTACCGGCTGTGGCCGGCGACCCTGAGCGTGCGTGCCTCGCGCGTGGACGAGGGTCTGCTGGTGACCTGGCGCATCCTCGACGACGAGGAACTGCTGGTCTCCGGCTGGGAACGCGCGCAGCGCCTGGCCGAGCTGGGCTGGGGCGAGTGGAACCTGGCGACCGAGCGCACACTGTGGACGCCGCAGATGTACGAGATGTTCGGCCGCGACCGCGCCGACGGCCCGATGGCCCTGGAAGAGCTGCCCAGCGTGGTGGTCGCCGACGACCTGCCGCTCATGGACGAGCAGATCCGCACGCTGCTGGAGTTCCGCGAGGCCGTGGAGAACGAGTTCCGCATCCAGCACCGGCACGGCGTGCGCCACCTGTGCGTCTACAGCGAGCCGATCCTCGACGGGGACGGCGTGCCGATCAAGGTCCGCTCCCTGGTCCAGGACGTCACCAAGAACCGCCGCAGGGAACGCGCGCTGGCCGTGGCGCACGAGCAGGCGACCAAGGAGAAGGAACGGGCCGAGCAGGAGCACCGGATCACCGTCCAGCTCCAGGACACGATCCTGCCGATCCGCCGGGGGCTCATCAGCCTGCCGGGGCTCAGCGTGGGCGTGCGCTACCTGCCGGGCGAGGAGCTGGCCAGTCTCGGGGGCGACTGGTTCAAGGCCCGTCTGATCACCGACGGCCGCGTCCTGCTGGCCATCGGCGACGCCATGGGCCACGGCCTGACCGCCGCGAGCATCATGCTGCAGATGCGCTCGGGGCTGGCCGGCCTGGCGTACACGGGGGCTCCCGCGGGCCGGCTCGCCACCTGGCTGAACGACCTCATCGTGCACTCCAACGAGGGCATCACCGTCACCGGCACCGCGATCATCGGCCACTTCGACCCCGAGCGGCGCACGTTCGCCTGGACCAACGCCGGGCACCCGCCGCCCGTCCTGATCAGGGACGGGCAGGGGAAGCCGATCGAGGGGGTCACCGGCACCCTGCTGGGGGCCTTCGACGCGGCCGAGTTCGGCATGACCGTCACCCAGCTCGAACCGGGCGACACCCTGCTCATGTACACCGACGGCGTCGTCGAGCGGCGCGGTCAGGACCTGGACGCGGGGGTCGCCGCGCTCGTCCGGGCCTCGCACGCGTGCGAGGGGGACGATCCCGAGCAGATGATCGACTGCGTGCTGCGGCGGCTCGGCGCCGACAGCGCCACCGACGACGTGTGCGTCATCGCCGCACGGGTGCTGTGAGGTCCGTCAGTCGTCGTAGTCGTTGCCCGGCTCTTCCAGGCAGTAGACGCCGTACGCCTTGCCGAGGACGGGCTGGGCGACGTTGCGGACGCGGATGCCGCCCGAGGTCGTGCCCTTCTCCGTGCCCTTGTGGGCGTGCCCGTGCAGGATGAGGTCGGCCCCCGCCGTGTCCACCGCCTCGGCCAGCAGGTAGCTGCCGAGGAAGGGGTAGATCTCCAGCGGCTCGCCCTCCAGCGTCTCCTTGATCGGGGAGTAGTGGGACAGCACCACGCGCTGGTCGGCCACCAGTTCCTTCAGCGCGATCTTCCACGCCTCGGCGATGTAGCGCGTGTGGGAGATGAAGTTCTTGATCTCGCGCTCGCCGAACTCGCTCGCGCTCTTGCCGGCGAACCCGCCGCCGAACCCCTTGCCGCCGACCACGCCCAGCTTCCGGTCACCGCACTGGATCACCGTGCCATTGTCGTCGAGCACGATGACGCCGGCGTCCCGCAGCTCGGCGGCGATCTCGTACTGCAGGTCGGAGTGGTAGTCGTGGTTGCCCAGGACGGCCACGGTGGGGATGGGCAGGCCGCGCAGCTCGTCGGCCACGAGCCGCCCCTCCTCCAGCGTGCCGTGCCGGGTGAGGTCGCCCGCGAGCATGAACACGTCGGCGCGTTCCTCGATGCCCTCAAGCCTGCGCCGGTACTGGCCTCTGACGTCCTCGCCCAGGTGGATGTCGCCCACCGCCGCTATTCGCAGGTCAGTCAAGATGCTCATCCTCCCCCGGCACCGAGACGTCGACCACGCGTATCTCGTTGTGCAGGTGCAGATCGGGCGCGATCTCCCGCGCCACCTGGCCGAGCCTGTCGCGCTGCTCGGCTCCGCTCACCTGACCACGCAGGAACAACTGGTCGCCGCGGACGTCGACCCGTATGCCGAGCTCGTTCGTGCGTCCGTCCTCGGCCAGCGCCCGTTGGACGCGGGCCGCGACGTACTGCGGAGCTTCCATCGTTCTTCTCCTTCCATTGTCGCCGCATGCCCGGGGATTAACGGCTCAAACAGCGCGAATCAGGTCTATGACCGCCCGTTCCACCGTCCCGTGCGTGGCGAGCTGGCCGTAGTCCGTGTCGGCTCCGAGCTCCGTCAGGGCCGCGGCGATCGTCCTGTTCTGGTCGTACGCCTCTACCACCCGCGGGTCCACGTACGACGCCCGCGCCACGGTCGGCGTGTTGCCCAGATACTCGGCCACCTCCCGCATCACCCGGGTGACCGCCCGCTTCCTGGCCGTGCCGCTCCCCCGGGCGTGTCCGGAGACCGCCAGGCCCACGGCGGCCAGGACGGTCGCGTGCCAGGTGCGGAAGTCCTTGGCGGTGACCTCGTACCCGATCAGTTCGCGCAGGTAGTCGTTGATGTCCTCGCTCCTGACGTCCTCCCACCCGCCTTTCGGACGGCGGTAGCGCAGCAGCTCGCCCTCCGCGCCGAGCGCCTTGAGCGAACGCAGCACCGTGCACGCCCCCGGATCGGCCACCTCGACCTCGCGGGAGATGTCCCCCTTGGCCTGGTAGGCACAGGTCACGATGCCGTTCCGGCACGTCACGTGCTCCATGCGCAGGGTGGCCAGGCCGTAGGTGTCGTAGCTCTCGCCGCCGATCCTGAAGAACCCGATGTCCAGCAGGCGGGCGGCGGCGGCGAGCACCCGGTCCCTGGTCAGGCCGCGGCCCTTGAGGCGGTCGTCCACGGCCTTCCTGAAGGCGGGCAGGCGCTCGGCCACCTCCAGCACGTGGTCGAACGACTTCGCCTTGTCCTGCTGCTCGCGCCAGAGGTGGTGGTAGCGGTACTGCCGGCGTCCGGCCGCGTCCGTGCCGACGGCCTGGAGGTGGCCGCGCGGGGACGGGCAGATCCACACGTCCTTCCACGCCGGGGGGATGACGAGCGACCGGATGCGCTGCAGTGTCGCGCTGTCGCGCACCGGCCGCCCGTCCGGTCCTTCGTAGCTGAAGCCCCGCCCGCGGCGACGCCTGACGATCCCCGGCTCACTCTGATCACTCGGACGCAGCTCGGGCACGCAGGGCGGCTACCCAGGACGTTAGGCAACAAACAGGACGGGCAGGTGAGCGGCATGCCTGAGAACACGGATGACGGTAGATGGTACGAGCAGGGTGACCGGAAAGGGCACCCCATGGTGCCCGCCACACCGCGCGACGTGGTGCACATCAGGGTGGGGTCGTTCATCCTGGTGTTCCTCTTCGCGTTCACGGTGCTGGGGCTCATAGCGGGTGCGCCGGTGATGGCAGGAATCGCGATCGTGTTGTTCATCGTCACGATCATCGACATCGCCCTGGCGATCCGGCGGCAGAAGGAACGAGGAACGGGAGAGGCAGGCTGACGGTCGACATGGCATCCCTTCGAGGACGCGTGGTAGTGGTGACGGGCGCGAGCGGCGGGGTCGGACGGGCGGTGGTGCGCGAACTCGGCGCCCGCGGCGCCCGCGTGGCCCTGGTCGCACGCGGCGAGGCGGGCCTCGGCGCGGCCGCCGTGGACGTGGGGACCGCGGGCGGGGACGCGCGGGTCTACGAGGCGGACGTGGCCGAGTACGAGCAGGTGAAGGCGGCGGCGGAACGCGTCGAGGCGGAGATGGGACCGATCTCCGTCTGGATCAACTGCGCCTTCTCCTCAGTGTTCGCCAGGTTCGCCGACATCTCGCCGGATGAGTACGCCCGTACCACTTCGGTGACGTACCTCGGCTACGTGTGGGGCACCAAGGTCGCCCTCGACCTCATGGGCCCCCGCAACGCCGGGACGATCGTCCAGGTCGGCTCGGCCCTGAGCCACCGCGGCATCCCCCTGCAATCGGCGTACTGCGGGGCCAAGCACGCCATCAAGGGCTTCACCGAGTCGCTGCGCACCGAGCTCCTGGCCGACCGCAGCGGCGTCGAGGTCACGCTGGTCCAGCTCCCGGCGGTCAACACCCCTCAGTTCGAGTGGGTCCTGTCCAAGCTGCGGCGGCACCCCCAGCCCGTCCCCCCGATCTACCAGCCGGAGGTCGCGGCCCGCGCCATCGTCTACGCCGCCGAGCACCCCGGACGCAAGGAGTACTGGGTGGGCGCCAGCACCGCGGCCACCCTCCTGGCCCAGCGCGTCGCCCCCGCCCTCGTGGACCGGTACCTGGCCAGGACCGGCATCAAGTCCCAGCAGACGGACGAGAAGCAGCCGAGCGGGGTGTCCAACCTCTGGGAGCCGGCCGACGAGGACAAGGACTACGGGGCGCACGGGACGTTCGACCAGCGCTCACACGGTCACAGCCCCCAGCTGTGGCTGTCCCAGCACCGGCGCGCGGTGATGCTGGCGGCGGGGGGCGTGGTCGCGGCGGTCACGGCGGCCCGCCGACTCAACCGCTGACCCGGCGGCGAAGGCGGGCCACCTGGGAGCGCCGAGCTATGCGTCGTCACCGTCGCGCAGGGAGTGAATCATGCTCCGCAGGATCCGGAAGGCGTCCGACTGCTCGGTCTCGTTCATCCCGGCCAGCATTCTGACCTCGACGGACCGGACCGCCGCGCTCGCCTTCTCCAGGCTCCGCCGGCCGCTGGGCGTGAGCCGCGCCGGAAGGGCCTTCCCGACCGGCGCCGCCGCGGGCCTGGTCACGTAGCCGTCTCGCTCCAGGGCCTGGAGCAGCACGTTCATCGACTGCCGGGTCACGAACGCGCCACGCGCGAGCTCGGAGTTCGACAGGCCCGGCCGTTGGGCCAGCAGTTCCAGGCAGGAGTAGTGCGTCACGGTCATCCCGAGCGGCCGCAGCACCTCCTCCATGGCTGCGCGCAGGGCGCTCGAAGCCTCTTTCAGCAGGTAGCCCAGCGATTTGTCCAGGTCGATGCCGCCACCGCTTTGACTCATGTCAGTATTCTGACATACATTGCTGCGTGTCAGTATCCTGACATGAAGAGAAGGAGCATCACCATGCCCGTCACCGGCCCCGACTTCATCTCGCTCCAGGCGCGCGACCTCGGCGCTTCACAGGCGTTCTACGAGCGCTACCTCGGCCTCGTCCGCTCGCCGGCCGGGCCTCCGCACGCCGTCGTCTTCGAGACGAAGCCGATCGCGTTCGCCCTGCGCGACGTCGTCCCCGGCACCGATCTCGCGTCCGTGGCCCAGCCCGGCATCGGCGCCTCGATCTGGCTGCACGCCACCGACGTCCAGGCCATCCACGACGCCCTCGTCGCCGACGGCCACACCATCGTCTCCGCACCGATCGACGGCCCCTTCGGCCGCACCTTCACCTTCGCCGACCCCGACGGCTACCATGTCACCCTCCACGACCGCGCCTGAAGGCGGCCGTCCTGGCGTAGAAGCGGCGTGCCTGCGACGCCGGGGATCGGGTCCCCGCCCTCGGCCAGAATGCCGTGCCACTTGCCGCACCGCTCCTCGATCCCGGCCTCGGCGACCTTCGGCGCCTCCGGCATTGCCCGGTCAGGGGAGGAGGGCGGTGGCTTCGATCTCGACCAGGTGGTCGGGGACGGCCAGGGCGGCGACTCCCAGCAGGGTCGCCGGTGGGGTCGACGTCACCCCCAGCTTCGCCTTCGCCCGGGAGATCCCCTCCAGGAGGGCGGCCATCCGGTCGGGGGTCCAGTCCACGACGTGGACGGTCAGTTTCGCCACGTCGTCGAACGAGCCGCCCGCTCCGGCCAGGGCGGCGGCGAGGTTGAGGTAGCACTGCTCGACCTGCGCGGTGAGGTCGCCGGCGCCGATCGTGGTGCCGTCGGCGTCCCAGGAGACCTGGCCGGCGACGAAGACCAGCCTCGTCCCCGACGCGACCGCCACCTGGTGGTAGACGTCGACCTCGGGCAGCCCCTCGGGGTTCAGCAGGGTGACGGGCATGGTGGTGCGCCTCCTCGGAACACGGGCGGCCGGAACGCGTGCGCGGCCGCCTCACAGTCTCTTGTGGTTACTGAGGAACTGTAGGAGAGTGTCCGCTGACGTGGAAGAACGCACTTTTCAGTGACTGGGGAACCTCATGGTGACCAAGCAGTTCAAGGGCCCGGACGGCGAGGCGGACCTGAGACGGGCCGACTCCCTGGCACGGGAGATCTTCTCGGACGTCGCCAACAAGTGGGCGTTCCTGATCATCGAGGCCATCGGCGAGGGCACCCTGCGGTTCGGCGAGCTGCGCGACCAGGTCGAGGGCATCAGCCACAAGATGCTCACCCAGAACCTGCGCATGCTGGAGCGCAACGGGCTGGTCGAGCGGGAGGTGTATCCGACCGTGCCGCCGCGGGTGGAGTACACCCTCACCGAGCCGGGACGGGCCCTGCGCGCGACGGTCGACGCGATGTGCCACTGGACGCAGCGCCACCTCGGCGAGATCGAGGCGGCCCGCCGCCGCTTCGACACCTGACACCCCGACCCGGGCCGCCCCACGAGGGATGTTTCAACTGTGGATAAATGGGGTCAGGTGGCGTCAAGCCCGAGTTAAGCCGCGCCCAGGGGGTAGGCGGCGTGAAACTCACGAGGAGGGTCTTGATGCCTGAACGCGATCTCCAGTATTTGACCGAACTGGCCGCGCAACTGCGCGTCGACTCCGTACGCGCCGCCGCGGCGGCCGGTTCCGGGCACCCCACCTCGTCCATGTCGGCGGCGGACCTGATGGCCGTGCTGTTCGCCTGCCACCTCAGGTACGACTTCGACCGCCCCGACAACCCCGGCAACGACCACCTGATCTTCTCCAAGGGCCACGCCTCCCCCCTTCTCTACTCGCTCTACAAGGCGGCGAAGGTCATCGACGACGAGGAGCTGCTGTCGTTCCGGCGCAGGGGAAGCAGGCTGGAGGGGCACCCCACCCCCCGGCTGCCCTGGGTCGACGTCGCCACGGGCTCGCTCGGGCAGGGGTTGCCGGTGGGCGTGGGCGTGGCCATGGCGGGACGGCTGGAACGGTTGCCGTACCGGGTGTGGGTGCTGTGCGGTGACAGTGAGCTGGCCGAGGGGTCCATCTGGGAGGCGGCCGAGCACGCGGGGGCCGAGGGGCTGGCCAACCTGGTCGTGATCGTGGACGTGAACCGGCTGGGACAACGCGGCCCGACCAGGCACGGATGGGACACGGGGGCGTACGCGCGCCGCTTCGGCGCCTTCGGCTGGCACACGATCGAGATCGACGGGCACGATCCCGGGCAGATCGACTTCGCGCTCGGGGACGCCTGCAACACCCGCCGACGTCCCACCGCGATCCTGGCCAAGACCCGCAAGGGCGAGGGGGTCACCGAGGTCGAGAACCGGGAGGGCGCGCACGGCAAGCCGCTCAAGGATCCCGACAAGGCCATCGACGAGCTGGGCGGCCCGCGCAGCGTCCGGGTGGACGTGCACCCCCCGGAGGGCGAGGCGGAGCCGTACCACTTCGACACGCGACCGGCGACGGTGCCCGAGTACGAGGTCGGCGGGAAGGCCGCGACCAGAAGCGCGTTCGGCGCGGCGCTGGCGGCGCTCGGCGCGGCCCGCGGCGACGTGGTGGCGCTGGACGGCGAGGTGGCCGACTCGACCAAGACCCAGGAGTTCGGCGAGGCGTTCCCCGAGCGCTTCTTCGAGATGTACATCGCCGAGCAGCAGCTCGTGGCGGCGGCCGTCGGCCTGTCGGTACGCGGCTGGACCCCGTACGCGGCCACCTTCGCGGCGTTCCTGACCAGGGCGCACGACTTCATCAGGATGGCCGGCGTGAGCCAGGCGTCGATCCGGCTGGTCGGCTCGCACGCCGGCGTCTCGATCGGCGAGGACGGCCCCTCGCAGATGGGCCTGGAGGACCTGGCCATGATGCGGGCGGTGTACGGCAGCACGGTGCTGTACCCGTGCGACGCCAACCAGGCGGCGGCGCTGACCGTCGAGATGGCGGACGTGTCAGGGGTGTCCTACCTGCGCACCACGCGCGGGGAGACCCCGGTCATCTACCCGCCGGGCGAACGGTTCCCGGTGGGCGGCTCGCGGGTGCTGCGGCGCTCGCCCGACGACCGGGCCACGATCGTGGCGGCGGGCATCACGGTGCACGAGGCGCTGGCGGCGGCCGAGGAACTGCAGGCGGCCGGCGTCCCGGTCGGCGTGATCGACCTGTACTCGGTCAAGCCGGTGGACGCGGCGGTGCTGGTGGAGGCGGCCACGACGACGGGCAACCTGATCACGGTCGAGGATCACCGGCTGGAGGGCGGTCTCGGCGACGCCGTGCTGGACGCCGTCAGCGAGCTCGGCCCGCGGGTGGTGAAGCTCGCCGTGACCGGGTTGCCCGGGTCGGCGACGCCTGAGGAACAGCTCGCGGACGCCCGCATAGACCGCCACGCGATTGCCGCGGCGGTCAAGCGGTTGCTTTGAAGGAACTAGCGGGCCTTCGCCGTGGCCTTCCTGTTGGCCTTCTTGATGGCGTCCACCAGTTCCTTCTTGGTCATCCTGGATCGGCCGCGCACCCCGAGCCTGGACGCCACGCCCTGCAAGTGCTCCTTGCTGGCGTTGGCGTCCACGCCCTCCTCGGTCCGGCCGGAGCGGTCGGTCGCCCCCTTGTCGGACGGCCCCTTCTGCCCCTTCGCCTCCCAGTGGTCTCCGACCTTCTCGAAGGAGTGCTTGAGGGCGGCGAACGCGGTCATGTGCGCGCGCCGCCCCTCTCCGTACTCCTTCACGGCGGAGTCGTGCGCCTTGATCCACGTGTTCTGCGCCTTCTTGGGCGAACGCTTGATGGTCGACGGCAGCTCGTCAACGGCTGGCATGTCGATTCACCTCCTACAGCGGCGGTTCGTCGTAGTGGCGGCGCTCCTCGTACACCGTGGTCCTGCGGGTCTCCGGCTCCTCGTAGATCTCGTGCCGGTGCACCGGCTCGTCGATGGGGCCGACCGCCCTGCGGGTGACGCTGATCCGGTAGATGCCGAACAGCAGCCCCGCCAGGCCACCGAGCATGAGGATGACGCCGACGACGTTGATGTCGAGACCGGCGAGATCGAACTCGACGGCCCAGGTGAGGATCGCACCGAGCATGATGAGGATGATGCTTCCGGCGATGGTCATCAGATTTACCTCCTTGACGCGAAGGAACCTCTATCCACATGTCGAAAAACAAACCAGTCGTGGTAATCGGGCTGATGGGATCGGGTAAGACGACCGCGGGCCGCCTCCTGGCCACGGCGCTGGCGATGCCGTTCACCGACAGCGACCCGTTCCTGGAGAAGGAGTACGGCGGCACGGCGGCGCAGATCGCCGCCCGCGAGGGCGCGGACGCGCTGCACCGGTACGAGGCCGAGCACGTGCTGGCGGCGCTGGCGGACGAGCCGAAGGTGATCGCGGCGGCGGCCAGCACCGTCGAGGACCCCCGGGTGCGTGCGGCGTTGCGCGACGCGTTCGTGGTCTGGGTGGACGCCGCCGACGCCGTCCTGGCGCAGCGCATGAGCTCGGGCGCGCACCGCCCCGAGTTCCAGCCGGCGGAGATGCGGGCCCGGCGCGAGCGGTATTTCGAGCAGGTCGCGGACCTGACCTGTGACGTCGGCGTGCTGACCCCGGAGGAGGTGCGCGACGCGGCGCTGAGGAAAATGGGTTTGCCGGTCGATGACCAGGGCTGATAGCCAGAGGGGATGTTCGCCGAGAAACCCACTCTGACGGGGAAGCTGGTCAGGTTGCTGCCGGTCGGCCCCGAGCACGTCGAGGGCCTGCTCACGTTGGTCGGCGACCCGGAGGTGACCCGGCTGACGGGCAGCCACGGCGAGGCCGACCCCGAGGTGGCCCGCCAGTGGTACAGCACGAGAGGCGAGCACGCCGACCGGCTCGACCTGGCCGTCATGGCCGGCGACGAGTACGTGGGCGAGGTCGTGCTCAACGAGCTCGACCGGCACAACCTGTCGTGCAACCTGCGGATCGCGCTGATCGGCGCCCGGGTCTTCGGCAAGGGCTACGGCAGCGAGGCGATCGAGCTGGTCCTCGACCACGCCTTCGCCACCACGCCGCTGCACCGGATCAGCCTCGACGTCTACTCCTTCAACGACCGGGCCCGGCACGTCTACAAGAAGGCCGGGTTCGTGGAGGAGGGCGTGCAACGCGACACCCTGCTGTGGGAGGGCGAGTGGCACGACTCCGTGACGATGTCGGTGCTGCGTCCGGAGTGGCAGTCAAGATCCGGGAACCTGGCATAATGATCATGACGCATGGGTCCCCCGAGGCGCGCGGGGGACCTGTGGTCGTTCTCCCACAACCAACGGCCGCTGCGGCGCATCTAAGCATCAGTGACGATGCGCTTGGTGCCTGGTGATCCCGAGAGGCTGGGCGGCTTCTGGCTGGCCGCCCGGCTCGGCGCGGGCGCGCGCGGAGTGGTCTACGACGCCTACGACGACGACGGCCGCCGCTACGCGGTCAAGGTGCCGCGGGTCGAGGTGGAGCCGGTCGCGCGGGTGACCTGCCCGCATCTGGCGGAGGTGGTCGCGTCCGGGGTCGATCACGGCGTCCCCTACGTGGTGAGCGAATTCGTCGACGGGCCCGACCTGCGGCAGGCGGTCGAGCGGCACGGGCCGTACCGGGGAGAGGAGCTGGCGGCGCTGGCCGGGGCGCTGGCGGGGGCGCTGAGCACGCTGCACGCGGCCGGGCTGACACACCGTGACCTGCGGCCGGAGAGCGTGCTGCTGGCGGCGGGCGGCCCCAAGGTCATCGACATGGGGGCGGCGGTCGGCGGGTCGCTGGGGGCGACGTGCACGTACCTGGCCCCGGAGATCCTGACCGGCAGCGGCCACGAGGCGGCGACCGACGTCTTCTCCTGGGGGGCCGTGGTGCTCTACGCGGCCACGGGCGGCGATCCGTTCTCCGGACGCAGCCTGGGCGTGGTGCTGCACCGGCTGCTGACCGTCGACCCCGACCTGAGCGCCCTGCCCGAGGGGCTGCGCGAGCTGGTCGGACGGGCGCTGGCCAAGGACCCCGCCGCCCGGCCCGCGGCGCACGAGCTGCTGGTCGAGGCCGACCCCGCCGCGCTGCGCCCGCCGGACGGAGTGGCCGGCCACCGGTCGCTCGGCGAGCTGGCCGAGGACGTCTACGCCGGGCTCACGCCGCGCCAGCAGGAGGCGGTGCCGGGGCTGCTGCTGCGCCTGATGGACGGCGACGAGCCCCACGACGAGGGCGGCGTGCTGGCCCCGCTCATGGCGGCCGGGCTGCTCGTACGCCGCAGCGTCCGGGTGCCGCCCACCGAGACCCCGGTCGGCAAGCTCGTGGCCGTGCGCGACGACCGGGTGGGGCCGGCCAGCGCCGCGCTCTACCGGGCCTGGCCACGCCTGCGCGGGTGGGTGGCCGACGAGCGTGACGGCCTGGCCGTCCACCGGGAGCTGCGCCTGGCGGCCGACCGGTGGTCGCGCCACCGGCGCGGGCAGACGTACCTCTACCGGGGCGACCGGCTCGACACGGCGCTCGGCTGGGCCGCGGCCAGGCGCCGCCACCTGCGCCTCAACCAGCTCGAACGCGACTTCATCGGCGCGAGCGTGGCCATGTCGAAGCAGCGCAGGCGGCTGCTGCGTCCGTCGCTGGCGACGCTGGCCGCCGCCCTGGCCGTCGCGGTGTCGATGTCTGCCCTCTCCCTGAACGGCGAGCAGCAGCTGCGGGGGCAGCTCCTGGAGGCCAACGCGCGGGCCGTCGCCGCCCGTGCCGAGGCGCTGCGCTCCTCCGACCCGCGTACGGCGATGCGGCTGAGCGTGGCGGCCTGGCGGATGTCGCCGGTGTTCGAGGCGCGGGCGGCGTTGCAGGCCTCGCTCGCGCAGCCCGAGCTGGGCGTGTTCACCGACCCCGCAGCCGACGAGCGGGCCGGCTACCTGCTGCGCGGCGACGAGCTGGTCAGGTGGGGCGACGGCACGCTGACCGTCTGGGACGTCCGCGGCGGCCGGCAGCTCGCCACGCGCGCGCTCCCCGAGGGCAGCGCCGCCCTGAGCGAGGACGGCCGGTACGCCGAGGGCCCGGACGGCCGGCCCGTCGAGGTCGCCACCGGCCGTACCCCCGAGACCGGGACGTACGCGATCACCAGCGGGAACCGGACGAAGGTGTACCGGGGCGGCGAAGTGCTGTTCGACGTGAGCGACCGCCGGGTGGCGGTGTCCCGCGACGGGAGCCGGGCCGCGTTCTCCGGCCTGGACGGGCGGGTCGAGTTGTGGGCGCTGCCGGGCCGGACCAGGGAACGGGTGATCACCGTACGGCCGCAGTCCGGGCCGGACCGGTCGGCGCCGCCCCTGGCGTTCAGCCCCGACGGCCGCACCCTGGCCGTGGCGGGCCGCGACGGCGTGACGCTGGTCACGCCCGGCGCCGAGCCGCCGAAGGGCGCCCCCGCCGCCGACCCGGCCCCCGCCCCCGTCGCCGCCTTCGCGGCGGAGGCGGGCGACGGTGAGAGGCTGTCGGACACCTCCGCCGGCACCCCCGTGTTCAGCCCCGACGGCACCCTGCTCGCCCTCCCCGGCCGGGACGAGGTGCGCGTCTGGAGCGTGGCCGACCGACGGCTGGCCGGGGCCTACCATTTCCGCGGCGACCAGCATGGCGGCCTGGCCTTCTCCGCCGACGGCCGCACGCTGCGCTACCTGAGCGGGCTGGGCTCGGTCGTCTCGCTCGACGTCCCCGGGCTGCCCGCGCCCTCCCCCGGCGTCCGCACCGCCGCGCTGTCGAGCGACGGCCGGGTCGCGGCCAAGGACGTGGGCGACGCCATCCGGCTCACCGACGTGGTGGCGCGCAGGCCGCTGGCCGAGATCGCCGCCACCGGCGACGTGACCTTCGACGCGGCGGGCAGGCTGCTGGCGGTGGCGGGCGACCCGGTCACCGTCTGGCAGGCGTCCGGCGGCAGGAGGGTGAGCGCCGTCGACGCGGGCGGCGACGTGTCGGCCGTGGCCCTGTCCCCCGGCGGCGACACGCTGGCCACCGCCCGCGGCCGCCTGCTGGAGACCTGGGACGTGCGCGCGGGCCGCCGGATCAAGGTCTACGAGGGGGCCGGCGACCTGGCGATGGCCTTCAGCCCCGACGGCTCGACGCTCGCCTCCGGCACGAACCTGCTCGACCTGCGTACGGGCGAGGTCACCCCGCTCGCCCCGGCCGCCGACCGGCCCACCGCGCTCGCCTTCTCCCCCGACGGCCGCACCCTGGCCCTCGGGCTGGGCAGCGGACGCGTGGAGCTGTGGGACGTACGGGAGCGCGAGCGGGCGGGTATCGTCGAGACCGGCCCGGCCCCCGTACGCGACCTGCGCTTCTCCCCCGGCGGCGACCTGCTGGCGATCGACGCAGAACGCACCTCCCTGTGGGACGCCGGCACGCTGCGCGAGGTCGGCCAGGTGGGTTCGTGGGCCGAGGGGCTGGCCTTCAGCCAGGACGGCCGCACGCTGCGCGGCGTGGCGGCCGACGGCAGCGTACGCGAGAGCCCGGTCGACCCGGCGCTGACGGCGCAGGAGGTGTGCGCCCGCGCGGGCGGGCCGCTCAGCCAGGACGAGTGGAGCCGCCTGATCCCGGAGAGCGGCTACCAGGGCGGCTGCTGAGCCGCCCGGCCGGTCAGGAGGCGCGGTAGGTCTTGAGCACCCTGCCCTGCGGGTCGGCCACCAGGTAGCCCGTGCGGTAGGCGTCGCCCAGGTAGACGAGCAGGACCTGCTTGGTGCTGGTGAAGACGAAGTTGGGATCGACGACGAGGTAGCGCGAGGTGGGCTTGCGCACGCCGAGGACGCCCTCGGCCTTCTTGAGCAGGCCGGGCATGGCGTCCCAGTCGTACTTGGCCAGGTCGACGGTGGGGGTGCGGACCGTGGAGCCGGCGCCCTCGCGGGAGGCCACGCCGTCGCGGTAGACGTAGCGGTCGTAGATGGTCGGGTCGCCCTTGACCGGCGCCTCGGCGGAGACGTACGTCGGGTAGACGACCATCCGGACGACCTTGGTGCCGCCCATGACCGGCTTGAGCGCCTTGATCGCGGCGCGGATGCCGTCGGCGGTGAGCAGGTTCTCCGGCTGCGGCTTCGGCTCGTCGGTCTCCGCCGGCTCCTGGGCGTCGGTGGTCTCCATCGGGGTGGCCCGCGGCGTCTGCTGCTGCTCCGGCTGCTCCGCGCCGCGCACGCCCGGGAGCAGCGTGTAGACCAGCACGCCGGTCACCGCCAGCGCGCCCACGGAGGCCGTCACGGCCGCGACCGGCGAGCGGCGGGAGCGGCGCGACGACATGGTCCCGGCGTGCGAGAACGACGGCTCCGGCCCCCAGGGCCGCGGCCCCCCGGGCGGCACGGTGGCCCCTGGCGGCGGCCCGTGGTGGAGGGGGCCCGAGGATGGGGAGGGGTGGCCGGGCTGGAAGGGGGCCGGGGGTGGGGGGAGGTAGGCGTGCGGGGCGGAGCCCGGGTCGGCGACGGCGGCGAGCAGGCGGTCGAGGGTCTCGGCGTCGGGCCGGCCGGCCGGGTCGCGGCGCAGCAGAGCGCCGAGCACGGGCGCGAGCGGCCCGGCCCGCTCCGGCGGCGGCACCTCCTGGTTGAGGACGGCGGCCAGCGTCGCCAGCGTGGTGCTCCTGCGCAGCGGGTGGCGGCCCTCGACGGCCACGTACAACATCATGCCGAGCGACCACAGGTCGGAGGCGGGGTCGCCCTCGTGCCCGTTGATGCGCTCGGGCGCGATGTACTCCGGCGAGCCGATGAACGACCCGGTCGCCGTCAGGCTGGTCGACTCGCGCACGGCGGCGATGCCGAAGTCGGTGAGCACCGAGCGGCCGTCCTCGCGCAGCAGCACGTTGGCGGGTTTGACGTCGCGGTGCTGGATGCCGACCGCGTGCGCGGCGCGCAGCGCGGACAGCACCTCGCGGCCCAGGCGGGCGGTCTCCCAGGGCGTCATCGGCCCGCGGGTGAGACGGTCCTGGAGCGAGCCGCCGGTGACCAGCTCCATGACGATCCACGGGTAGCCGTCGGCGCCCGGATCGACGATGTGGTGGATGGTGGCGACGTGCGGATGGTTCAGCCTGGCCAGCGCGCGGGCCTCGCGCAGCACCCGGGCGCGCAGCTCGCGGGCGCCCTCCGGATCGTGCTCCTCGAACGACGGGTCGGGCGGCCGGACCTCCTTCAGCGCGACCTCGCGGTGGAGGGCGGTGTCCCAGGCGCGCCACACCAGGCCCATTCCACCGCCGCCGAGCCTCTCGGTCAGCTCGAAGCGGTTGTCGATCACGCGTTTGTGCATGAGAAGCAGCGTAGGGCCGCGTCACGGTCGCCGTCATCAGGGCCGTCATCAGGGCCGTCATGAGGGCGGTCGGCACGGCCCCCGGAGGGCGGGACGGGCTGGTTGGATGGGAGCCATGAACGCAGGCGATCACCAGCTCGGCATCTACCTGACGGGCATGCTCGAAGGCCGTGCGCCGGAGCTGACCACCGACCTCTCCGCCCTGGAGGCCGCGGCCGGGCGGGTGCTCCCGCCCGAGGCGCTCGGCTACATCGTGCCCAGCGCGGGCAGCGGCTCGACCGCCCGCGCCAACCTGGAGGCGTTCGAGCGGCGCCGGATCGTGCCGAGGATGTTGCGCGGCGTCCGGCGGCAGCGTGACCTGTCGTGCGAGGTGCTGGGCACCCCGATGGCGGCGCCGGTGCTGGTGGCGCCGATGGGCGTGCAGACGCTGGCCCACGAGGAGGGCGAACTCGCCACCGTGCGGGCCGCGGCCGCGGTCGGCGTCCCGTACGTGCACTCGACGGCAGCAGCCCACGACTTCGAGCAGGTGGCGGCGGCGGGCGGGGACGCGCCGCGCTGGTACCAGCTCTACTACCCGACCGACCGGGACGTGTGCCTGAGCTTCCTGCGCCGGGCCGCGGCGACCGGCCATTCGGTGCTGGTGGTCACGCTGGACACGACGCTGCTCGGCTGGCGTCCGGCCGACCTCGACCGCGGCTTCCTGCCGTTCCTGGCCGGCACCGGCATCGCCAACTACCTGAGCGACCCCAACTTCGCCGGGGTGGAGAACCCGGTCGCCCATTGGGCGGGCATGTTCCCCAACCCGGGGCTGAGCTGGGACGACCTGCCGTTCCTGCGCGACCACTGGGACGGCCCGATCGTGCTCAAGGGCATCATGAGCACCGAGGACGCGCGGCTGGCCGCCGAGCACGGCGTCGACGGGATCGTGGTGTCCAACCACGGCGGCCGCCAGGTCGACGGCGCCCTGGCCGCGCTCGACGCGCTGCCCGGCATCGCCGAGGCGGTCGGCGACCGGCTGACGGTGCTGTTCGACTCGGGCGTGCGCACCGGGGCCGACGTGGTCAAGGCGCTCGCGCTGGGCGCGCGGGCCGTGCTGGTCGGCCGTCCCGTGCTGTACGGGCTGGCGCTGGGCGGGCAGGCGGGCGTCGAGCACGTGCTGCGCTGCCTGCTGGGCGAGCTGGACATCACGCTCGCCCTGTCCGGCTACTCCTCGCCGGACGAGCTGGGCCCCGACGCGCTCGCCTGAGGGCACATCGAGGTCGGGAAGTGACCGCGATTGCCCCTACCGTTGTCCCCATGGATCCCCTCATCTCCCAGCGCGCGCTCAACCGGGCCACGCTCGACCGGCAACTGCTGCTGCGCCGCGGTGGCGGGAGCGTGCAGGAGGTCGTCGAGCAGCTCGGCGGCCTCCAGGCGCAGACCCCCCACACCTGGTACGTCGGCCTGTGGAACCGCTTGGAGGGGCTCAAGCCCGAGGACGCCTCCGCCCTGCTGGCCTCCCGCGAGCTGGTGCGGATCGCGTTGCAACGCTCCACGATCCACCTGGTCACCGCCCGCGACTGCCTGGCCATGCGGCCGCTGTTGCAGGTGGTCACCGAGCGCATGACCCGGACGACGTTCGGCAAGCGGCTGGCGGGCGTCGACCTGGACGAGCTGGCCGTGACCGGGCGGGCGCTGCTGGAGGAGCGGCCGATGACCTTCGCCGACCTCGGGCGGGCGCTGGCCGAGCGGTGGCCGGAGCACGACCAGCACGCGCTCGGCCAGGGCGTGCGCTGGCTGCTGCCGCTGGTCCAGGTGCCGCCGCGCGGGCTGTGGGGCAGGAGCGGGCCGGTCGCGCACACCACCGCCGAGTCGTGGCTGGGCCTGGGCGAGGTGCCGCCGATGACGGCCGCCGAGCTGGTCCGGCGCTACCTGGCCGCGTTCGGCCCGGCCTCGGTGCAGGACGCGCAGACGTGGTCGGGGCTGACCAGGCTGGGCGAGGTGGTCGAGTCCATGGACCTGGTCCGTTTCAGGGACGCCTCCGGCCGCACGCTGTACGACCTGCCGGAGGCCGTCCGGCCGCCGGAGGACGTGCCGGCCCCGGTCCGGCTGATGTACGACTTCGACAACCTGTTCCTGTCGCACGCCGACCGCTCCCGGGTGATCAGCGAGCGCGGCGCGGCCGTCATGCAGGGGTCGTTCATGGGCACGAACGTGATCCCCCGGATCATCCTCGTGGACGGCGTCACCGCCGGCGACTGGACGGTGACCAGGGCCAAGGGCGTCTCCACGCTGAACGTCCACCAGTGGACGCCGATCGGCGAGCTGGACGAGGTCGAGCGGGAGGCGCGGCTGCTGCTGGAGTTCCTGGCCCCCGGCGACCGGCACGACGTCTCAGTCCTTGACCGCCCCTCCAAGCCCTGACACGAGCCGCCGCTGCACCGCCACGAAGAAGATCAGCACGGGGATCGTCATCAGCGTCGAGGCCGCCATGATCCCGCCCCAGTCGTTCTCGTTGGGCTTGAAGAAGACGAGCAGCGCCGCGGGCAGGGTCTGGTTGTCCTTGGCCGAGATGATGAAGGTCCGCGCGAAGACGAAGTCGTTCCAGGCGGTGATGAAGGAGAACACGCTGGTCGCCACCAGGCCGGGGGCGACCAGCGGGAACAGCACGCGCCACAGCACGGTCGCGCGGCCGGCCCCGTCGATCATCGCCGCCTCCTCCAGCGCCTCGGGCACCGCGGCGACGAACCCGCGCAACATCCAGATCGCGAACGGCAGCGTGAACGCGAGCTGCACCACCACCAGCGAGGCCAGCGTGTTGAGCAGCCCCAGGTCCCTGACCACGAAGAACAGCGGGATCGTCAGCGCCTCGACGGGCACCATCTGCGCGACCAGGAACATGATCAGGACGGTCGTCCTGAACCGGAAGGCGAACCTGGTCACGGCCACCGCCGCGAGGAAGGCGAGCCCGGCCGACAACACGACCACGACCAGCGCCACAATCGCGCTGTTGAGCAGGTAGCGGGCGAAGTTCTCACCGGTCAGCACGCGGACGAAGTTGTCCAGCGTCGGGTGCGACGTCCAGGGCCTGACCTCCAGCGACTGGATCTCCCCCGCGGGCTTGAACGCCGACAGGGCCATCCAGTAGAGCGGGAACGCGGTGAGGACGGCGACCACCAGCGCGACCGTGTTGGGCAGAAGACGTCGTCGGTTCACAGGCGTTCCCCACTGCGCCGCAGCGCACGGATGTAGAACAGGGTGATCACGAGCAGGATCAGTGTCATGACGACCGCGACGGCCGAGCCGAGGCCGTACTCGGAGGAGCCGAAGGCGATCTGGTAGGCGTAGACGTTGAGCACGGTGTTCTGCCCGGCGACGCCGCCGCCGTTGGTCATCACGTAGATCTGGGTGAAGATCTTGAAGTCCCAGATGACCGACTGGATGACCACGATCGTGACCAGGGGCCGCAACATCGGCACGACGATCCGCCAGAACCCCTGCCAGGCCGAGGCGCCGTCGAGCGCGGCGGCCTCCAGCACCGAGGACGGGACGGCCCGGATGCCCGCGTACAGGGTGATCATGACGAGCGGGAACGAGTGCCACACGACCGTCGCGCCGACCACGCCGAAGGTGACCCACCGGTCGTAGAACCAGTTGAACCCGTCGATCCCGAGCACCTGGTTGACCAGGCCGAGGTCGGCGTCGAACAGGAACATCCACACGGTGGAGCCGGTCATCGCGGGCGCCGCCCACGCGCCGAGCGCGGCCAGCGACAGGGCCGCCCTCGGCACCGGCCCGGTCCTGGTCAGCAGCACGGCCAGGGCCGCGCCGACCGCCAGCGTCGCGACGACCAGCGCCGCCGCGAACCCCACGGTCTGCGCCAGCACCTCCCAGAAGCGCCCGTCGCCGAGCAGCGTGGCGTAGTTGCCGAACCCGACGAACGTGCTCGGCTGCCCGCCGCTGACCTGCGCCTGCCGGTAGTCGAAGACCGACAGCAGGCCCAGCATGTAGACCGGGTAGCCGAACATCGGGACCAGCACGGCCGCCGCGGGCAGCAGGTACAGCCACGGACGCCCGCGGCGGACGGTCGTACCTCGGCTCACGAGCGGCCGAAGGCGGTCTTGACGGCCGCGGCCGCCTCGGTGGTGGCCTGGTCGACGGTGGACTGCCCGGTCGCGACCTTCTGCAACATCGTGGGGATGACCTTGCCGTTGTCGATCTTCACCCAGGCGGGGTCGATCGGTACGAACCGGGTGCCCTTGGCCACCGTGTCCAGGAACGGCCTGACGAACGGGTCCTTGGCCGCCAGCTCGTCGCGGGCCGAGGTGAGCGTCGGCAGGTTGCCCATCGCGTCGTACATCTTGGCCTGGTACGCCTTGCCGCCCAGGAGCTTGACGAAGTCCGCGGCCAGGGTGCGGTGACCGGCGTTCTTCAGCACGCCCAGGTTGTTGCCGCCGGCGAAGGCGGGCGCGATCGAGCCCTCGGCCGCGCCGGGCAGCGGCACGACCGCGTACTTGCCGGCCGCCGCGCCGGCGTCCACGGCCGAGCGGTTGAAGTTGCCCAGGATGCCCATCGCGGCCTTGCCGCCGGCGAACAGCTCGACCGTCTTGCCGCCGGTCAGCGAGACGCACGCCTGCGGCGGGCAGACGTCGTCGGTCAGCAGGTCCGTGTACGCCTTGACGCCCTTGCGCGACTCGGGCGAGTCGAGCGAGGTGATGTCGCCGCCGGCGTCCCAGACGAAGGGCAGGGCGCCGAAGGTGTACTCGCCGCCGACGGCGATGCCGTACAGGTCGGGCTTCTTCTTCCGGATCGTGCGGGCGGTCTCGGTCAGCGCGGCGACGGACGTGGGCGGTTTCAGGCCCAGCTCGTCGAAGACGTCGGTGCGGTAGTAGAGGGCTCGGATGCCGATGAACCAGGGCAGGCCGTACTGCTTGCCCTGGACGGAGGCCGACTTGACCAGGTCGGGGGTCAGGTCCAGGCCCTTCAGGTCGGCGGTGAGGTCGGCGAAGCCGCCGGCGGCGGCGTACTCGGCGAGGTCGGTGTTGCCGTACTCGGCGACGTCCGGGGAGCTGGCGGGGTCGTTGAAGGCGCCCTTGAACTTCTCGTGCCGGGCGGGGGTGGTGGGGATGTAGGTGACCTCGACCTTGACGTCCGCGTGCGCGGCGGTGAACTCCTTGATCGCCTCGTTGACGACTTTGTCCTTGGGGGCGCGGTTGGGCTCGTCGAAGAGCCAGACGCGCAGCGTCCCCGTCCGCTCGTCGCCGCCGCCGGAGGCGGGAGCGGTCGAGGGTGCGCAGGCGGCCAGCGTGAGCAGGGCCGTTCCGGCCGCGGCAAAGTAAAGAAACTTCACTATTACCTCCTGAGCGCAGACACTAGGAATTCGTCCAGGGGTCGAGAAGACTTGTCAGAAGATGTTGTGCAGTGCACAACAGCGTGCTGCATTTCGCGAAATTTCATCGAATATGGTGACGTTCGTGCCCGAACGCAACCAGTCCGCCTCGCTCCGGCGCGCCCTGGCCGTCCTGGACCACGTACGCGGCCACACCGGCCTGTCGCTCACCCAGCTCGCCGAGGCCGTGGGCCTGTCCAAGAGCACGGTGCTGCGGCTGACCGTCCCGCTCGTGGAGGCCAGGCTGCTCGAACGCGACCGCAGGACCGGGGCGTACCGGCTGGGGCACGGCACCCTCCAGCTCGGGCAGGCGTACCTGGCCACGCTCGACCTGCGCGCGGTCGCGGCCGAGGAGTCGCACCGGCTGATGAGCGAGGTGCGCGAGACCGTCCACCTGGTCGTCTACGATCACCCCCACGTCGTCTACATCGACAAGGTGGAGAACGAGACGAACGTGCGGATGGCCTCGCGCGTCGGCAGCCGCGGCCCGGTGCACGCCACGGCGGTCGGCAAGGCGATCCTGGCCTGGCAGCCGGAGGAGGCCCTGGCCGGGCTGACGCTGGAACCGATCACCAAGCACACCATCACCGACCCCGACCGGCTGCGCGCCGAGCTGACCCACATCCGGCGGCGCGGCTACGCGGTGGACGACCGCGAGAACGAGCCCGAGGTGCGCTGCGTCGCCGCGCCGATCTTCAACCACAATGACGCCGTCGTCGCCGCCGTCTCGGTCTCCGGGCTCACCTCGCGGATCACCGCCGCGCGGGTGCGGGAGCTGGGGCCGCTGGTGGCCGGGGCGGCGTCACGGATCTCCAGAAAGCTGGGCAGGCCGACCACATGACCGAACTGGTGACCTTCGGCGAGACCATGGCGCTGTTCGCCGCCCGGCGTACCGGGCCGCTGCGCTTCGCCCGCGACTTCGACCTGGGCCTCGGCGGCGCCGAGTCGAACGTGGCGATCGGCGTGGCCCGGCTCGGCCACCGGGCGACGTGGACCGGGCGGGTGGGCGACGACGAGTTCGGCGACCTGATCCGGGCCACGCTCGCCGGGGAGGGCGTGGACGTGCGCGCGGTCACCGACCCGGACGCCCCCACCGGCCTGATGATCAAGGGCAGGCGCACCGCCGACCTCGTGGACGTGCGCTACTACCGCAGGGACAGCGCCGGGTCCCGGCTGCGGCCGGACGACCTCGATCCGGCGCTGATCTCCTCGGCCCGCGTGCTGCACGTCTCCGCGATCACCCCGGCGCTGTCGCCGTCCGCCCGCGAGAGCGTGGCGCACGCCATCGCCGTGGCGCGGGCGGCCGGCGTGCTCGTCTCGCTGGACGTCAACTACCGCCGGGCCCTGTGGGCGGCGGAGGAGGCCGGCGCCTGGCTGCGGGAGACGGTCGGCGGCGTGGACGTGCTGTTCGCGACCGTGCCCGAGGGCCGCCTGATCGCCGACGTCGGGGACCCGGCGGAGCTGGCCAAGGCGCTGGCCTCGCTGGGGCCCTCGTACGTGCTGGTCAAGTCGGGGGCCGAGGGCGCGCTTGAGCTGTCGGACGGGGTGCTGCGGCGGGCCCGGCCGTACCGGGTGACGGAGGTGGACCCCGTGGGCGCCGGGGACGCGTTCGCGGCCGGGTGGCTGGCCGACTGGCTGGCCGGGGCCGAACCGGAACGGCGGCTGGACACCGCCTGCGCGGCGGGCGCGTTCGCGGTGACCTCGCAGGGCGACTGGGAGAGCCTGCCCCGCCGGTCCGACCTGGGCCTGCTCGGCCGGGGCGCCGACGACGTGAGCAGGTAGCCGCCCCGAGGACGAGGTTTTGCCCGTTTCCGATCCGGCCTTGAGGGCAGCCGGGGAAGATCTCGTCCGGGGAGAGGAACGGTGCGATGACAGACGTCTCCAGCAAGGGACCGCAGTCGGGCGACGAGCGCGAGGTGCTCACCAACCGGCAGGGGCATCCCGTCTACGACAACCAGAACCAGCGGACGGTCGGCCCGCGCGGTCCGGCCACGCTGGAGAACTACCAGTTCCTGGAGAAGATCAGCCACTTCGACCGCGAACGCATCCCCGAACGGGTGGTGCACGCCAGGGGCACGCTGTCCTACGGCTACTTCGAGGCGTACGGCAAGATCGGCGACGAGCCGGTCAGCCGCTACACCAGGGCCAAGCTGTTCCAAGAGGCCGGCAAGCGCACGGATGTGGCGCTGCGCTTCTCCACCGTGATCGGCGGCCGGGACTCCGCCGAGACCGCCCGCGACCCGCGCGGTTTCGCGATCAAGTTCTACACCGAGGACGGAAACTGGGACCTCGTGGGCAACAACCTGGCCGTCTTCTTCATCCGGGACGCCATCAAGTTCCCCGACGTCATCCACTCGCTCAAGCCCGACCCGGTCACCTTCCGGCAGGACCCGAACCGCATCTTCGACTTCATGTCGCAGACGCCCGAGTCGATGCACATGCTGGTCAACCTGTTCAGCCCGCGCGGCATTCCCGCCGACTACCGGCACATGCAGGGATTCGGCGTGAACACCTACAAGTGGGTCAACCAGCAGGGCGAGACGTATCTGGTGAAGTACCACTGGATGCCCAAGCAGGGCGTGCGCAGCATGACCGAGGCGGACGCGGCGGTCATCCAGGCGGGCGACCTGGGACACGCGACGAAGGATCTGCGCGACGCCATCGAGCGCGGCGACCACCCCGAGTGGGAGCTGCTGGTCCAGCTCATGAGCGACGAGGAGCACCCCGAGCTGGACTTCGACCCGCTCGACGACACCAAGGTGTGGCCGGAGAACGAGTTCCCGGCCAGGCCGGTCGGCCGCCTGGTGCTGAACCGCAACGTCGACAACCAGTTCGCCGAGAACGAGCAGGCCGCCTTCGGCACCGGCGTCCTGGTGGACGGCCTCGACTTCTCCGACGACAAGATGCTGGTCGGCCGGACGTTCTCCTACAGCGACACCCAGCGCTACCGGGTCGGCCCCAACTACCTGCAACTGCCGGTCAACCAGGCCAGGAACGCGCCCATCAGGACCAACCAGCGCGACGGCCAGATGGCGTTCTTCGTCGACACCGGCGGCGAGGACCCGCACATCAACTACGAGCCCTCGCTCCGCGGCGGCCTGCGCGAGGCCGAGTACCCGACCCTCGACGAGGAGGGCCCGGTCATCAGCGGCCGGCTCATGCGCAGGCGCATCCCGCGCACCAACGACTACAAGCAGGCCGGCCAGCGCTACCTGCTCATGGAGCAGTGGGAGCGCGACGACCTCGTGCGCAACTTCGTCGACGCGCTCAGCCAGTGCGACCGGCGAATCCAGGAGCGCATGGTCTGGCACTTCCTGCTCGTGGAGGACGACCTCGGCCTGCGCGTGGGCGAGGGCCTCGGCCTCACCCCGGACGACGTCTCCCAGCTGGAGCCGCTGGCGGGCCAGGACCTCACCGACGAGGACCGGGAGCGCCTGGTCAAGCTGGGACGCAACGGCCCTCGCGACGTGGAGGGGCTGAAGATGACCCATTGCGTCCCCAACGAGCGGGCCGCCCACGCCGAGGGCCTCTGAGCAGCGGCCACTGAGCAACGGCCGCTGAGCGGCTACAGCAGCCCGGCGGCGGCCAGCAGCTTGCCGATGCGGCCGGTCTCGTCGTCGTTCAGCGGGATCTGCGGCAGCGCGGTGAGCGGGCAGTCGATGACGCCCCGCAGGTGCAGGGCGGCCTTGAACGCGCCCAGCCCCGCCGAGCTGCCGCCCATGCGGCCCGCGCCGACCCGGACGATCTCGAACAGCCTGACCAGGCGTTCCTGCTGGATCCTGGCCGCCTCCCAGTCGCCACGGGAGGCGGCCCGGTACAGCTCGGCGTACCCGTGGGGGTCCACGTTGCCGAGGCCGGGCACGACGCCGTCGGCGCCCATCCACAGCGCGGAGTCCACGGTCACCTCCGACCCGGTGAGCACGCTGAACGGCGCCCGGCGGCCCATGATGACCTGGCGCAGGCCGCCCTCGTCGCCGCTGGAGTCCTTCACCCCCGCCAGCGCGCCCTCGGCGGCCAGTTCGAGCAGCAGGTCGGCGCCCAGCTTGGTGTGCACGCTGACCGGCAGGTCGTAGGCGTAGACGGGCAGGCCGCCGCGGGCGGCGATCGTCCGGAAGTGGGTGCGGATCTCGTCGGGGTGGGTGCGCGTGTAGAACGGCGCGGTCGCCACCAGCGCGGACGCCCCGGCCTCCACCGCGACCCGGGCGTGTTCGAGCACCCGCGGCGTGGTCATGTCGATCACCCCGGCGAGCACCGGAACCTGGCCGCCCACGTGCCCGACGACCGTGTCCAGCACCACCCGCCGCTGCGCGTCGGTCAGATAGGCCACCTCCGAGGAGGAGCCGAGCACGAACAGCGCGTCCACCCCGCCCTCCAGCAGGTGGTCCACCAGCCGGGTCAGGGAGGCGGCGTCCACCTCGTGGCCGGGGGTCAACGGGGTGCAGACCGGGGGGATCACGCCGGTCACCGTCGCGGACCCGGCGACATCGGGATCTGTCGCGGACCCGGCGACATCGGGATCTGTCGCGGACCCGGCGACGTCGGGATCTGTCATGAGTGCTCCTGGATCAGCTCTAGGTCGGTGGCTCCGGCCGCCACCGGGTGGTGGCAGTGGAAGAGGTGGTCGTCCCCGGCCCGGGTGGCGGGGGGCGGCTCGGCGGCGCACAGGTCGTCGGCCCGCCAGCACCGGGTGCGGAACGGGCAGCCGCTCGGCGGCCTGGTGGCCGACGGCACGGCCCCCACCAGCGGGATCGGGTTGATGGGCGAGATCAGCCCCGGGGTGGCCGAGAACAGCGCCCGCGTGTACGGATGCCTGGCCCGCCCCGGAACGGACTGCGCGGGCGTCTGCTCGACGATCCGGCCCAGGTACATGGTGACCACGCGGTCGCTCATCCTGCGCACGGTCTGGATGTCGTGCGAGATGAACACCAGCGCCAGCCCGAGCCGTTCCTTGAGGTCGAGCAGCAGGTTGAGGATCTGGGCGCGGACGGACACGTCCAGGGCGCTGGTGGGCTCGTCGGCGACGACCAGCCCGGGTTCGAGCGCGAGCGCCCTGGCCACGGCCACCCGCTGCCGCTGCCCGCCGGAGAGCTGGCCGGGCAGCGCGCCGGCCACGCCCGCGGGCAGGCCCACCAGGTCCAGCAGCTCACGCTCGCGGGCCTCGCGCTGGGCGGGGGTGCCGCGGCCGTGCACGTCGAGCGGGTCGCGCAGGATGCGCCCGACCGGCAGCCGCCGGTTGAGCGCCGTGGACGGGTCCTGGAAGATCAGGCCGACGCCGCCGCCGACGAGCGCGCGCCGCTCGCCCTGCGTCAGCGTCCACAGGTCGCGGCCGTGCAGGCGCACGCTTCCCAAGGTCGGCCGCTGCAGCCCGACCAGCACCTTGGCCAGCGTGGACTTCCCGCAGCCCGACTCCCCCACGATCCCGACGGTCTCGCCGGGCGCGACGGTCAGCGAGGCGGCGGTCAGGGCGTGCACCCGGTCGCGCGAGAACAGCCCTCCCGACCGGGCCTTGTGCACGACGTGCACACCGTCCAGCTCAAGCATGTCGCTCACTCCCCACGAGTTCGACCGCCGGGTGGTGGCAGGCCACCGCGTGCCGCCTGGCCTCTCCGGTCAGCACCGGGGCCTGCGTACGGCACATGTCGGTGGCCATCGGGCATCGGTCGGCGAACCTGCACCCGGCCGGGAAGTCGGCGGGCGCGGGCACCACGCCGGGGATCTGCGTCAGCCGCTCGGCCCCCGACTCCAGCGACAACACCGCGCCGAGCAGCCCACGGGCGTAGTGGTGGGCGGGCTCGCCGACCAGGGCGGCGGTGGCGCCGGTCTCGACGATCTGGCCGCCGTACATGACGACGACGCGGTCGGTGACGTCGGCGACCAGGGCGAGGTCGTGCGAGACCAGGATCAGCGCGAACCCCAGCTCCTCGCGCAGCCGCAGCAGCAGCTCGATGACCTGCGCCTGGACGGTCACGTCGAGCGCGGTCGTCGGCTCGTCGGCGACGATCAGCTTGGGCTCGCGGGAGAGCGCCATCGCGATCAGCACCCGCTGCCGCTGGCCGCCCGACAGCTCGTGCGGGTAGGCGGACAGGGTGCGGCGGGCGTCGAGGCCGACCAGTTCGAGCAGCTCGGCGGGGGTACGCCGGCCGCCCCTGCGGGTGACCTGCCTGAGCTGGGCCCTGATGGTCATGGCCGGGTTGAGCGAGGACAGCGCGTCCTGGTAGATCATCGCCATCTCGTGACCGAGCAGGCGGCGGCGGGCGCCGCGCGGCAGGGCGAGCAGCTCCTTCTGGTCGAAGCGCACGTGCCCGCTGACGTGGGCCGCACGTGGTTGCAGGCCCATGACGGTCAGTGCGGTCAGCGACTTGCCGCAGCCGGACTCGCCGACCAGGCCGACGACCTCGCCGGGCCACACCTCGAAGCCGATGCCGTCCACGATGTCGATGTCCGGCTCGAAGCCGATGCGCAGGCGTTCGACGCTGAGGATCGGCTGTCCTTGGGGCAGCGGGCGGGCGCGTTCGGCCAGCCGGCGCGCCGCCTCGGCCAGGCCGGGCAGTTCGAGCACCTGGCCGGTGCCGGGGGTGGCCTGCTCGTACGCGTCGTCCTTCTTGGGGGCGGCTCTGCGTACCGGGGCGGCCCAGGCGTCGGAGATGCCCTCGGACAGGATGTTCAGGGCCAGCACGGTGAGCAGGATCAGCAGGCCGGGGAAGACCGTGGCCCACCAGCCGCCGAGCAGCACCAGGTTCTTGCCGTCGGCGATGACGCTGCCCCACGACGGGTTCGGCGGCCGTACGCCGGCGCCGATGAACGACAGCGACGCCTCGAACACGATCGCGTCGGCCACCATCACCGTGCAGAACACCAGCACGGGCGCGGCGCAGTTGACCGCGACGTGCCTGACCACGATGTACGGCGTGCGGGCGCCGATGACGCGTTCGGCCGCCACGTAGTCCTCGCCGTACTGGGCGATCACGTTGGCCCGCACGACCCTGGCCACGGACGGCATGTAGAGGAAGGCCATGGCCATGACCAGCACCGGGATGCTGCCGCCGAACACCGCGACCAGCACGGCGGCCAGCGCGATGCCGGGGAAGGCCATGATCACGTCGAGCACGCGCATGACGGTCTCGTCCACGATCCGGCGCGAGGTGGCCGCGACCGCGCCGACGACCGCCCCGGCCACCAGGGCGAGCCCGGTGGCGCCGAGCCCGATGATCAGCGACCAGCGGGCGCCGTACAGGAGCCTGGACAGGATGTCGCGGTTGGCGCTGTCGAGGCCCATCCAGTGCGCGGCCGACGGGCCGCCGCCGGCGGCCTCCTGGAAGTACGGCGAGTGCGGCGCGATCAGCGGCGCGAACAGGGCGGCCAGCACGACCAGGACGATGACGCCGACCGCCGGCCAGGACGCCAGGGGCAGCCGCCGGAAGGCGACGCCGGGCCTGGCCAGGCGTTCGGTGAGTCCGCTTCTCATCAGGCGGCACTCCTCAGGCGGGGGTTGACCAGCAGGTAGAGGATGTCGACGACCAGGTTGACCACCATGAAGCCGATCGCGATGGTGAGCACGACGCCCTGCACCACGGCCGGGTCGCCGTCGCGCACCGCGTTGATCATGAGCTGGCCCATGCCGGGCAGGCCGTAGATCGTCTCGATGACCACCGTGCCGCCGATCAGGTAGCCGATGCGCAGGCCGAGCACGGTCAGCGGGTTGATCAGCGCGTTGCGCAGCACGTTGCGTCCGACCACGACGATCATCGGCAGGCCGCTGCCGATCGCGGTGCGCACGTAGTCACGGTCCAGCTCCTCGACCATCGACGTGCGGATGATGCGGGTGAGCTGGGCGGCGATCGGCAGCGACAACGACAGCGCGGGCAGCGTCATCGACTGCAGCCAGCCGGTGACGGAGTCGGCGGGGTTGATGTAGCCGCCGGTCGGGAACAGTCCCTCGCCGACCGCCAGCCACTGGATCATCAGCAGCGCCAGCCAGAACGCCGGGGCCGCCACGCCGACCAGCGACACGACCCGGATCGCCTGGTCGGGCCAGCGGTCGCGGAACAGCGCCGCGGTCACGCCGAACACCAGCGACAACACGACCGCCACGGCCAGGCCGAGGAACGTGAGCTGGAGGGTCAGCGGCAACGCGGTCGTCACCGACTCGATGACCGGCTTCTTGGTGAGCACGCTGGTGCCCATGTCGCCCTGGGCGAGGTCGGCGACGAAGCGCACGTACCGCAGCGGCAGCGGGTCCAGCAGGCCGTTCTCCTCCTGGAAGCGGTGGATCTGTTCCGCCGTGGGGTTCGCGCCCTGGAAGTAGGCGTACTCGGGTTTGACGCCCGAGAAGCGCATCACGACGAACACGAACGCGACCACGCCCAGGACCAGCGGGATCAGGATGAGGAGCCGCCGCAGCAGCATCCTGAGTACGAGCGTCATGTCCTCTTGGCCTGCAGCAGGTTGATGCCGGGGTAGGGCTGGGCGCGGATGCCGGAGATCTTCTTCGGGTCCCAGGCGGTCATCAGCTCGTTGTGGACGACGGGGTAGAGCACGGCCTCCTCGGCGACCAGGTCCAGATATTTATGGATCTGCTCGGTCTTCTTGGCCTTGTCCGTCTCCTTGCCGGCCGCGTCCATCATGGCGAACAGCTTCTCGGCGTCCTTGCTGCCGTCCCAGTGGCTGTACTTCATCCACAGGCCGCCGGGCACGTAGTTGTAGTGCAGGATCAGGTCGGCGTCCATGCCGAACTGGTTGGGGTTCGAGGCCGCCGCGACCACCTGGTAGTCCTGGAACTGGTCCATCTTGGTGAACAGCGCGGCCGTGTCCTGCGGCTCCAGCGTGGTCTTGATCCCGACGGCCTCCCAGGAGGCGGCGATGGTGGGCAGGCAGTCGGCGATCCAGCTCACGTTGACGGCCATGAGGTTGACCGTCAGGTTCGTGACGCCCGCCTCCTTCAGCAGCGCCTTGGCCTTGTCGGGGTCGTAGTCGTAGACGACCGAGGCGCGGCGGTGGTCGGGGTGGCCCTCGTTGAGGAAGGAGCTGGAGGCCGTGCCGTGGCCCTTGAGCGCCACGTCGATCATCTTCTGCTTGTCGATGGCGTAGTGCAGCGCCTGGCGGACGCGTACGTCGTCGAAGGGCTTGGCGGCGGTGTTGAACATCAGGAACATGTGGTTCATGCCCTTGCCGCCCTCGACCGTGAGCCCCTGCTGCTTGAGCTGTTCGACGTTGGCGTACGGGATGTTGTCGGCGATCTGCGCCTCGGCCGAGCCGCCGGAGATCTTGGCCACCCGGGCGGAGGCGTCCACGATGGTCAGCCAGTTCATCTTCTTGACGGTGGCCGGGCGCGGCCCGTTGTAGCCGTCGAACGCCTCGAAGGAGGTGTTGGATTTCGGGTTGTGCGCCGTCTGCTTGTACGGCCCGGAGCCGACCGCCATGCCGCTCTTGGCCTTGTCCCACGCGCCCGCCTGGCCGAACACGTGCTTCGGCATGATCTTGGCGATGGTCAGCCGGGGCGCCGCGTCGGGGAAGGGGAACTTGAAGACCAGTTCCACGTTCCGGTCGTCGACCTTCTTCACCTCCTGGAGCCAGGACTTGAAGAAGTTGCCGGTCAGCACGTTGTCCGGGCCGAGGATGCGCTCGAACGTGAAGACCACGTCGTCGGCGGTGACCGGCTGCCCGTCGTGCCACTTGGCGCCCTCGCGCAGGGTGAACGTCCAGGACGTGGCGTTCGGGTCGGCGGGCAGCGCCGTGGCCAGGGCCGGGTACGGCTCCCGGGTGACCGGGTCGGTGTCGAGCAGTCCTTCGTAGACGTGGCTGATCCCGGCCATCGCGAACGCCGACGCGGTCTGCGTCGGGTCCCAGCTCTGGTCGTTGCCGTAGCCGATGACGGCGGTGATCAGGTCTTTGTTCGATCCGGCGCCGACCGAGCCGGTCGAGGCCGGGCCTCCGGAACAGGCGGAGAGGGTGGCCGCGATGAACGCCGCCGCACCCGTGGCCCCGCTGTAGCGCAGGAAGTCACGGCGGCTGAACTCAGAGCTCACGGATGCCTCCTGGGGGGGAAAGGTAGAACGTAGGACATCCCATGTCCTATCTTGTGCGTAACGTGGACGCTAAACGCCAGAGCGTCTTGAGGTCAACAGAGGATTTCCGGAATGTTACCTACGATGAAAGGAAGCTTCATGACCGCAGTCCCGCGTCCGGCACGTCCCAGCCGGGCCGTCGAGGCCCAGGAGGGCGTCAAAGACCTGATCGTCAGGCGCGGGCTGGTCGCGGGCGACCCGCTGCCCACGGAGTCGGAGCTCATGGAGGAGCTCCAGGTCAGCCGCAACTCCGTCAGGGAGGCGCTGAAGGCCCTCCAGGCGGTCGGCATCGTGGACATCCGCCACGGCTTCGGCATGTTCGTCGGCCGGATGTCGCTGTCCGGCCTCGTGGACGAGCTGGCCTTCCACAGCCGCATCACCCTCCAGAACGGCCGCAACCACCTGGCGCACCTCATCGAGATCCGCGAGATCCTGGAGAGCGGCCTCGTCCAGCGGCTCATCGACCTGGGTCCGGAGGCCGACCTCGCGCCGGTGGCCGACGTCATGGCCCGCATGGACCACGAGTCACAGGTCGGCGAGGTCTCCCCCGAGACCGACCGGCTCTTCCACGACCTGCTCTACCGGCCGCTCGGCAACCCGCTGGTCAGCCAGCTCCTCGGCGCGTTCTGGGACGTCTACCACCAGCTCCGCGACCACCTCGGCGCCCCCGACGAGCCGCCCGGCGACGTGGCCAGGCGGCACCGCGACATCTACGCCGCGGTGCTGGCCGGCGACCGGGCCGCCGCGGTGTCGGCCGTGTACGCGCACTTCGACGGCGTACGCAACCGGCTGGCCCGGCTGGGAGGCTAGTCCGGGAAGCGGGCCACGCGCCTGGCCCACGGCCGTCGCCATTCCTCGTACCACTCGGCGAACCAGGGGTGGGGCGCGGCCAGCGGCACGATGGAGGAGACGGTCTCCTGGTAGCAGTGCTTCTGGAACCGCCAATGGAGGCGCTGCAACTCCTGCACCTTGCTCACCCCGACGGCCAGCTTCACGAGCACGGCCTGCGCCGGGGCCTTGGCCAGCGCGGCCAGGTGGTCGGCCCCGGCCTGCCCGGCGGGCCTGGTCACCCAGCGGACGAGCCCGGTCACGTCCGCGCCGAACCGCCGCGCGAGCTCCCGCTCGGTGCACGCCGTGTCCTCCAGCACGTCGTGCAGCACGACCGCGGTCAGCACGTCGGGGTCGCGCACCTGTGCCCCGGCCACCGCCACCTCCAGCGCCTCCAGCAGATGCTCCACGTACGGCCGCCCGGTGGGACGCTGCCGCACGCCGTGCTGCGTCCGCGCGAAGCGCACCGACTCGCGCAACCTCGTGACGGCCTGCGACGGGAGCGCCTCGGCCAGGGGTCCGGCGGCCTGGCCCCACGACATCCAGCTCGTGAAGATCTTCATCGGGCTCCTCTCGACGTCCTAGGCTGAGAATATGACCGAGATCGCCGTTCTCGACGGCTCGTGGACGTTCAACGGAGAGATGCTGCGCGTGGTCCCAGGCGGCGACAAGAACGTCCATGAGCTCCGCAAGGTGCTCGGCGAGGTCGCCGTGCCGCTGGAGGCCATCGCGACGTGCGCGTTCGAGCCCGGCCGCAAGGGCGGCCAGCTGCGCCTTCGCCTGCGCTACGGCGCCGACCCCCTGTCCGACCTCGTCGCCGGGTCGCTGGCCGCCCCCGCCGACCCCTACCGGCTCGCGGTGCCCAAGGAGCGCGCCGGCGCCGCCCAGTACTTCGCCGACGAGGTCCGCGACACCCTGGAGATCAACCAGACGCCGACCGGCCCCTGCGAGCACTACCTCCTCCCCGGCCCCGCCATCCCCGTCTCGGCCACGGCCGGCGACGGCACGGCCGTCTTCGACGGCGAGCGCGTCCGCCTGGAATGGACGGGTTTCGCCAGCTCGGAGAAGGAACGGGCCGGGTCGCAGGAGTTCCCGCTGGCCGACCTGGTGGGCGTGGAGTGGAAGCCGCAGTCCGGCCTGGGCTACGGCACGCTCCGCTTCCGGCTCAAGGGCGACGGGCCCGGGGTCACCCCGCAGAAGGACCCCCACTGCGTCTCCTGGGGCATCCAGCGCTTCGGCGGCGCGACCGCGCTGGTCGGCGCCGCGGTGCTGGCCCGGCTGCCGCGCGAGGAGCCCGCCGAGCTTGAGCCGCCGGCCGCCCCCGGCGGTGACGCGCACGACGCGGTGCTGCGCCGCCTGGCCGAGCTGGGCGAGCTGCACCGCTCGGGCGTGCTGACGGACGACGAGTTCGCGGCGGCCAAGCAGGCCATGATCCGCCGGCTCTGACCTGTTGCCTTTATCCGCTTGGCGGCCGTCCGTACCCTGTGGGACGGTTGAGCCGTGTCCGACCAGCTTCCCCGTACCGTGGACGAGGCCGTCGCGGCGGAGCGGAACGGCCGCCGGCCGCGTTACCTCTACTTCTGGGGCCACCGCCCGTCCCGCGACGGCGGCCCCGGCCGCGGCTGCCTGTCGCAGTGGTGGCCGGCGACCTTCACCGAGGACGGCCACACCTTCGCCTCGGCCGAGCACTACATGATGGCCCACAAGGCGTGGCTGTTCGGCGACCACGACATCGCCGGCCGCGTCCTGCGCGCGGCGACCCCGGCCGAGGCCAAGAAGCTCGGCCGCACCGTACGCGGCTTCGACGAGGCCGTGTGGGACGCCCACCGGCTCGACATCGTCACCCGGGCCTCGCTCGCCAAGTTCGGGGCGCACCCGGACCTGCGGGACTTCCTCGTCGGCACCCGCGCGCACGTGCTGGTCGAGGCCAGCCCGCTGGACCGGGTCTGGGGCATCGGCCTGGCCGCCGACGACGAGCGCGCCACCTCCGCGGCGACCTGGCGGGGGCTCAACCTGCTGGGTTTCGCCCTGATGGCGGCCCGCGACGAGCTGGACGCCTGATCAGGTCAGCACCTTGGTGATCTTGGCCAGGTCCAGCAGCCGGAACTCGGCGGGCTCGTGGCACCACACGTCGAGGTCGGCGCCGCGTACCTCCGGGCCGCTGACCGTGAGGTCCTCGCCGTCGTAGGCGATCCGGGCCGTGCCGTGGTACTGCAGCTCCATCGCCACCCGTTCGCGGGCCTTGGGGGGCAGGGCGGTGGCGTACCGGCTGAAGACGTCGCGCAGCCCGTGGAAGACCGGGGCCGGCTCACCCGCGGTGGCGACCAGCCAGGCGGCGGCGCGTTCGGGGCTGAGGACCGCCTGCTCCCGGCGGGCCGGACGGGCGGGCGCGCGCCTGGAGGTGCGGCCGGTCACGGCGAGCGAGCCGTCGGCCTCGCGGGCCACCGGCGCGTACCCGGCCTCCCTGAGCAGGGCCAGGGTCTGCGCCGGATCGAGGGCGCTGGCCAGGACGGTGGGGGCGAGCAGGCGCGGACGCAGCTTCGCCAGCCTGCGATGCGCGGCCACCTCGGCCAGCAGGGCGCGGTCGCCCACCACGCAGCAGCCCACCGGGACCACCTCGACCTCCCCGTGCCGCCGCGCGACGTCGTGGACGAGATACGTCAGAGGCTGCGGCAACGGGCCGGAGGCCACCTCGGCCAGGGCGGCGACGAGGTCGGCCGGGGTGTGGCCGGCGTCGAGGGCGCGGCGCACCGAGGCCGGGCCGAACCGCCACGTGCCGCCGGGCTCGCGGTCGGCGGCCCGGTCGAGCACCTCGGCCAGGGCGGCGGCGGGCGGGCCGGTGACCACGGCGGTCAGGTCGGTGCCGAACAGCGCCTGCTGCCGGGCCGCGGCCAGCAGCCCCGCGGCGGCCTCGCCCGCCTGCGGAGCCGAGGGCGACCGGAGGGCCAGGCCGGGCGGGCTGAGGGCGTCCGCGCCGACCAGGCCCAGCAGCCTCGACTCGGCCAGCACGGCCAGCACGACCTCGCGGCAGCTCGCCCGCTGCACGAGGGGAAGGTGCCAGCTCGCGGCCGCCGCCACCTCCTCGGCGTCCGGGACGGCCGCGCCCTCTCCCGTGGCGGTCGCGTCGGCGAGCAGCTCGAAGACCACCTCCCGGATGACGCTGGACGGCGTCCCGGTTCCGGCGGGGGCCAGCGGGGTGCGCGGTTTGCCGTCGTACCGGCGGGTCGGGCTGATCGGCAGCCCCCACCATGCCTCGACCAGCGCGGTGTAGCGATCGGCCGGCTCCAGGCGCATCCACGCGTCGTAGCCCTTGGTCGGCGAGACCCCGGTACGCCGCGTCTCGGTCGCGCGCCGGGTGCGCACCTGCGTGACCGGGTTGGCGGCCAGCAGCCCGGCGGCGTGCACGACGTCCAGCAGCAGGCGGACCTCGTCCTCGGCGCAGCCCAGCCGGCCGGCCAGGCGGCGCACCTCCTTGACCCCGACGCCGCCTCCCTTCAGCTCGGGCAACGGCTCCGCCGCCGCGGCCTCCAGCAGGGCCGCGGCCCGGTCCAGGAGGCGGAGGGCGGCCACGGACGCCTCGTGGGCGACGAGCTCTCCGGCGACCGGCCGCGTACTGATCGCCGGTCGCTCGACCGGCAGGTCGATCCGGTGGTCGCGCCCGCGCAGCGCGAGCGCGACCTCCATGGGCATGACGTACGTGCGCTCCCAGTCGACGCTCCAGACGAGACCGTGGTCGCGGGCCCACCGCGCCGGGGTCGCCGCACGCCGTGGCTGGTGCTGGCCGCGTGGCGGGAACTCGTCGAGCACCCGCGCGGGCCCTCGCTCGACGAAGTCGTCCAGCAGCTCTCGGGTGCCCGCCGGGGCGCGGGCGACCAGCCGGGCCAGCCGGTCGGGGTCGCCGAGCGCCGCCGTGACGGACTCCATCAGGATCGCCTTGCGCCCCGCGCCGGTGCCGCCCAGCCGCCGGTCCACCTCGGTCAGCTCGGCCATGGTGACCTGCGGGAGGATCGCGGCCAGGTCGGGACCGAGCCCCAGGGGCGTGGGCAGCACCGCGGGCAGCCCGGCGGCGAAGCTCAGCGTCCCGTCCTCGTCGCGCCGGACGAGCGCGGCGCGTTCGAGCCGGTCGATCAGCCCGGAGAGGTCGGCCCCGGAGGCCACCAGGCCGGACAGCGGCCGCCCGGTGCGGGCCGCCACCAGGATCGCCTCGGTCAGCAGCAGGCAGGGCAGCGGCGTCCGGGACAGCGCCAGGTGCACGGACTCGGGCGCGTCGAGCCGTTCGGCCAGCTCGACCAGCCGCCGCGGCGGCACGGGCCGCAACACGTCCGGCCGCGACGTCAGCACCTCGGCCAGCCTCTCGCGCCCCAGCCCCGCCAGCCACTCCAGAAGCGTCTCGTCCACCCCCTGATTGTCGCAGCGCCGGGGTGCCACCATCCCGATGGTCATCTTCCTGGACGGCCGTTCCTGAGCGGCCCGGCATGGGAGCGGCGGGCCACGGGTGACGCCGAGCGGCTCGGGGGCGTCCACAGGGTTCCGGGAAAGCAGAAACCCCAGGTCAACACGGTGACCTGGGGTTTCTCTAGGGTGCGCCGCCAGGGACTCGAACCCCGGACCCGCTGATTAAGAGTCAGCTGCTCTAACCAACTGAGCTAGCGGCGCAACAGGGTTAACTGTATCAGCCGCCGGACGGTGCCCGCACATCAGCCGAGCCGCTCCCCCAGCCTCCCGTACGCCCCCAGCACCAGGTCCCAGAACCCCTTCACGTCCACGGACGTCGCCACCAGCGCGTTCGCCTGCCGTCCGCGCAGGTCGAAGTCGGTGACGGTCATCCCCCGCGTGTACGTCCCGACGGTCTCCACGTTCACCACGGCCGGCACGCAGGTGAACAACGACGGGTCCAGCACGTACGCCACCGCGCAGGCGTCGTGGATCGCCGGGCCGCCCTCGGCCGTCACCACGCCGTAGAACTGCGCGGCGGGCACCAGCAGCTCCGACAGCCGGCCGAGCGGGCGCATGCGGTCGAGCACGTCCGTGGTGACCAGGGCGGACAGGGTCACGTCGAGGCCGAGCTGCCGTACCTGCCAGCCAGCCTCGAAGACGATCGCCGCGGCCTCGGGGTCGGCCAGCATGTTGAACTCGGCCGCCGGGTTGTGGTTCCCCCGCGTGTACGAGCCGCCCATGATCACCAGCTCGCGGGCCCACTCGACGACGCGGGGCTCGCGGCGTACGGCGAGGGCGATGTTGGTCAGCGGGCCCACCGCGACCAGCGTGATCTCGCCGGGGGCGGCACGCAGGGCGTCCACGATGAAGTCCACCGCGTGGCCGTCCGACAGGGGGCGTACGGGGGCGGGCAGGACGACGTCCCCCAGGCCGGTGGCGCCGTGGACGTGGCCGGCGCGGACCATGCGGTGCAGCAGGGCGCCCGCGCTGCCGGGTGTGACCGGCACGTCACCGAGGTCGAGGAACTCCCTGAGCGCCAGCGCGTTGGCGGTGGTCAGCTCCAGGTCGACGTTGCCGCCCACGGTGGTGACGCCCACCACTTCGAGATCGGGAGAGCCGGCCGCGAGGGCCAGGGCGAGCGCGTCGTCGATGCCGGGGTCGCAGTCGATGAGAACTTTCTTCACACCACAGGACAATACGCATGCCCTGCCACCTGTGAGCCAAAGGCGGAGCGGCGGGGAGTGGCAGGGGGTGGGCATGGATCGAGGCCGGGCAGTTTCCCCCAAATCTGCCCGGCCTCGATCGGTGGCGGTCCAGGCCGACGTCTTCCCCCAAAAACGTCGGCGGTCCCGCACTCGCGGACCGCGGTCCCCCTCCGCGTCCGCATCGGTGAAGGTCTGTTGTGGCCTCTCGACCTGCTACAACGCTACCGAGACGAATGCAACGGTCGCGTCATAACGGGGTCGAATAAGCGTTTAATCCGACTAGGGAAGCTCCAATCGAACCTCTGTACCGTCCTGCAACGATCTGCTCACCGTGCAGTACTTGTCGTGCACCCGCCCGGCGACCGCCCTGAACACCTCGTCGGCCTCCTCCGAGGGCAGCTCCACGTCGTAGGTGACCGTCACCGGCCCGAGCTTGTTCGGCTCGACCTTCTCCGACTCCACCGTCATGGCCAGGCGCACCAGCCGGTGCCCGCGCTTGGCCGTGAGCGGCTCGACGGTGACGATGTTGCATCCGCCCACCGCCGCGAGCAGCAGCTCGACCGGGGTGAACACGCCCTCCTCGTCACCGCCGCCGATCCTCACCTCGGCGCCACGGGCGTTCGTGGCCCGGAAACCGCCGTCTTCTGTCCGCTCAACACGCACGTTAGCCATGTTTCAGACCTTACTCAGAAAGCTCTCATGTTCCTTCAGCATCGTCATAGGCATGGCTAGTGAGGTGAATGCGAGTCACGGTCCCATCCTCTTCTGGTGCGGGGTCGCGGTCGCCGAGTTCGGCGCGATCCAGCCGGGGTTCGGCTACCCCTGGCGGCCCACCGCGTACGCCGCCGCGGCGCTGCTCGTCGCGCTCGGCTTCGCCATCGTCAAGGCCGCCGACCTGCTCCGGACGGAACAGGCCAGGCAGCGGCTGCGGCTCGGCGGCTACCTGGCCGGTGCGCTGCTGGTGGCCCACGAGTTCAGCTCCACCGCGTACGTGACGGCGCCCAGCCGTCTTGGGTCGCTCCTCCTGTACACGATGGCGGCCGTCATGGCGGTACGCAGCCACACGGTGACCCCCGAGACCAGGGGCAAGGTGCTGATCGCGTCCGGCATGGACGCGGAGACCCTGCGCGCCCGGCTGGCCCTCGCCACAGGACCCGGCGCCGTGCCCGACAGCACGCCGAACATCGTGGCCGTGTACCGGACCGAGCGCGCCAGCAACGAGCTGCGCGACCTGGAGGCCAGGTACGGCCTCATCCTCGTCACCGGCGCCGAGCACGACCCGAGGGCCAAGGAGCGCATCAGCGCCTCCGGCCTCAGCCGCCAGATCCCCGACATCGCCGAGCGCGAGGTGGTCGTCGAGGGCCCGCGCCCGTTCACCCGGTACGTCGGCGGCGCGTTGTCACGCCTTGCGATCCCCAGATCACAGGTTCATTTCAAACCGGAGCAAAAGGTTTAGCCCCACGTTACGGCCGACGTGAGAGCGTGGTCTGCGGACAAGGAGGCCAGGTGACGATTTTCCCCGGAAGCGCCCGTGTCGACACGGTCATGGGCATGCCCGTCAGTGTGGACATCCGCACGGCTCTGCCGGCCAGAGAGCTCACCCCCCTGCTCGACGACGCCTTCTCCTGGTTGCGCTGGGTGGCCGACACCTTCAGCCCGGCCAAGGAGGACAGCCAGATCTGGCGGCTCAACCAGGGCCTGACCATCAGGCAGATCCCCGAGCTCGTCGAGGTGCTGCACCGCTGCGAGGAGCTGAGCGAGGCGACCGGCGGCTGGTTCGAGCACCGGATCAACGGCGTGATCGACCCCTCCGGCTACATCAAGGGCTGGGCCCTCGAACGTCTGTCGCGGGCGCTGTGCAACGCCGGCGCCGGAGACCACCGCATCAACGCGGGCGGCGACATCAGGGTGCGCGGCTCGGCCGCCCCGGGCAAGGCCTGGCGCGTCGGCATCCGCGACCCGCGCACCGACGTCGTCAGGAAGGCACTGTTCGCCCACGACCTCGGCATCGCCACCTCGGGCGGCGCGGCCGTGGTGGACCCGCGCACCGGGGAGCGCCAGCAGACGCTGGGCTCGGTCACCGTGATCGGCCCCGACCTCGGCGTGGCCGACGCCTACGCCACCGCCATGTACGCCATGGGCCCCACCCTGGCCCCGCGCTTCGCGGCCGACCTGGCCGCGGCGGGCGCGTACGACACCATGATCGTTCTGCGGGACGGGCAGGAGGTCAGCACGCCGGGCATCTCGGGGATCGACGCGGGGGCGCGCCTGGCCGGCTGAGCACGGCTCAGGCGTCGGGATGATCCCGCAGATACTCCAGGTAGATCGGGCGCAACGCCTCGCCCAGTTCACCCTCGCCCGCCGCCAGCGCGTCGCTGAGCAGCGCGGAGACCCGGCTGAGGTCGTTGGCGGTCTCACTCTCGTGACCACTGGCGGCCTCGGCGGCGGGGATCACCTTGAGCAGGTTCCACAGGAAGCCCAGATCCCCATGGCGTACGGCGTACCGCACCGCTCGGTCGTGCAACTCCGCCGCGGGCAACGAATCAAGACCATTAGCGTCCATCTCGCTCCCTTTCCCGACAGGAGTCACAGGTAACCGCCACCACCGACAGTGATCGATCGACGTCCCTCCGTCCGTCTATCGCGCCGGCGATCGCGAAGTGGGAGGATCAACCAGCGTGAGATTCATCATCAGAACCGTGGCCGCGGCCGCCGCCCTCTGGGTCGCCATCCAGTTCCTCGACGGCATCAAGATCACAGCCCCCGAGAACTCGGCCAAGTACTGGGGCGTCCTGCTCCTCGTGGCCCTGATCTTCGGCGTCGTCAACGCCATCGTGAAGCCGATCGTCAAGGCACTGGGCTGCGCGGTCATCGTGCTGACCCTGGGGTTGTTCCTCCTCGTCATCAACGCGGCCATGCTGCTGCTGACGAGCTGGATCGCCGGTCAGTTCGACATCCCCTTCCACGTCGACAACTTCTACCCCGCCGCCTTCTGGGGCGCGATCATCATCAGCGTCGTCAGCTGGCTGCTCGGCCTGTTCATCTCCGACAACGACTGACCCCCTCCCCATGCAGCTCAACGGCGCGGGCCTGACCTGCGCCCAGGTACACGACGCCGCCCACGGCCGGGCCCGGGTCACGATCGGCTCCCTCGATCGGGCCCGGGCCTCGTGGGCCACCGCCCAGGGGCTGACCGGCCCGGTCTACGGCCGCAGCACGGGCGTGGGCGCCAACCGGGACGTCCGGCTCGACTCCCCCGGTCTCGATCTGCTGCGCAGCCACGCCTGCGGAGCAGGCCCCCTGGTGGAGGCCGAACGTGCGCGGGCGATGCTCGTCGTGCGGCTCAACCAGCTCATGGCGGGCGGTTCGGGCATCGACCCGGCCGTGCTGCCCGTCCTGGCCGACGCGGTCGCCGGGGGGTTCACGCCGCCGGTCCGCACGTACGGCGCGATCGGCACCGGCGACCTGACCGCGCTCGCCACCACGGCCCTGTGCCTGCTGGGCGAGGTGCCCTGGCGGCGGGCGGGCGAGGAGGCGGCCGGGCCGCGCTTCGCGCTCGCCTCCGGCGACGCGCTGCCCTTCATCAGCTCGGGCGCGGCCACGCTGGCCGACGCCGCCCTGGCCTGCCATCGCCTGGGCGAGCTGCTGGAGGCCACCGTGGAGGTGGCCGCGCTGTCCTTCACCGCCGTGGACGCCTCCGCCGAGCCCCTGGCCGCCCCCGTCCAGGAGGCCAGACCGCACGCGGGCCAGTCGCGCGTGGCCGGACGCCTGCGCGGCCTGCTCGCCCACGAACCGGCCCCCCGCGTCCAGGACCCGTACGGCTACCGCGCCTTCGCGCAGGTGCACGGCGCGGCCGTGGACGCGTTGGAGCGCGCCACCGCGACCGTCGAGACCGACCTGAACGCCGCCACCGAGAACCCGCTCGTCACCGGCACCCTGGCCTGGCACAACGGCAACTTCCACTCGGCCCCGGTGTCCCTGGCCCTCGACGCGCTGCGGGCCGCGCTGGCCCATACCGCCCAGCTCAGCACCGCCCGCCTGGCCACCCTCATGAACCCCGCCTACACCGGGCAGCTCCCGTTCCTGGCCGACCGGCCGGGCGCCTCCGGCCTCATGATCCTGGAGTACGTGGCCCAGGACGCCCTGGCCGAGCTGCGCCACCTCGCGGCCCCCGTGACGACCGGGACCGCGGTGATCTCGCTGGGCACCGAGGACCACGCCGGTTTCGCCACCCAGGCCGCCCGCCATGCGCTGCGCTGCCTCGAACCGCTGGAGATCGTGCTGGCCTGCGAGCGCGCCGCCGCCGTACGGGCCCGCAAGGGGGCGCGGCCCGACGGCCGGCTCACCGACGAGCTGGACGAGGCGCGGGCGGCGCTTGCGCGACCGAGCCACGCTCCCTGAGCGTCGGCTCCTGGACGACGCGGCGGCGCCGGGTGCCGCCGTCGGCCGCGGCCGCGATGAGGCGCACCGCGGCCCTGACGATGCCGTCGATGTCCCAGTCGACGGTGGTCAGGCCCGGGGTGAGCAGCCCTGACATGGGATGGTCGTCGTAGCCCATGACCGACACGTCGCCGGGGATGGACAGGCCCAGCTCCTTGGCCGCGGCGTAGACGCCGTAGGCGATGGAGTCTGCGAAGCAGAAGACCGCCCCCGGCCTGGACGTGGAGAGGATCTCGTGGGCCGCCGACGTGGCCGCGGCCAGGTCGTGGGGGGCCGTGACGACCTCGATGTCGAGCCCCAGCCGGTCGGCCTCGGCCAGGACGTGCACGTCGGCCGGACGGTCGGGCGTGCTGGCCTGGGTGGGCGTGAGCACGGCGACCCGGCGGTGGCCGAGCCCGGCCAGATGTTCGAGGGCCAGCGTGACGCCCCGGCGGTTGTCGAAGACGACCTCGCCCGCCGTGCCCGCCAGCGCGTCGCCGATCGCGACGACGGGCAGCGACTCGCACAGCTCGGCCCAGAACGGCGCGGCCGGATCGACCGGCTGCACGATCAGACCGTCGACGCGCTGGTCGCGGAGCTGCTGGGCGAGCACGCGCTCACGCTCGGGGTCGCCGACCGCGTCGAGGATCAGGGCATAGCGGTCTTTCTCCCGCAGGCCCCTGCTGATGCCGACCGCCAGCGACTGCTGCCACAGGTCTTCGAGCGAGCCGCAGAGCAGGCCGATCATGCCTGTGCGGCCGCTGGCCAGGGCCCTGGCGATGGGGTCGGCCTCGTAGCCGAGCTCGGCGGCGGCGGCGCGGACGCGCTCCATCGTCTCCTCCGAGACCTGCATGCCGCGCAGCGCATAGGAGACGGCCGCCGGAGACAGACCGGTCGCGCGGGCCACTTCCCGAATCGTCGCTCTCTTCCGCGGCATCCAGCCAGCCTATTGCCTGCCACCGACAGAAGCCGGGTTCCCGCTCGGGCTCGCGTCCTTCTTCTTGGTCCGGTCTCGACGTGCGAAGCGTTGACAAATAGGACAGTGAAGCGGTTCACTGAACCGTATCACTGAAACGGTTCACAGGTTTGATTTCGCAGTACAGTTCGTTTACCTGTAATCTCAGTAGGAAATAGAGGGAGGTGTGATCGTGAGCATCGACGTGCATCAGCATCTGTGGACGGACTCGTTCGTCGCGGCGCTGCGCGCTCGCACCGCCCCTCCCCGGCTCGACGGCTGGACGCTGCTCCTCGACGGCGAGCCGCCGTACGAGGTCGATCCGGCCGACCACGAGCACCGGGACACGACCGGGCTCGACCTGGCGCTGGTGTCGATGTCGAGCCCGCTGGGCGTGGAGTTCCTGCCGCCGGAGGAAGCCTGGCCGCTGATCGACGCCTACCACGAGGGCGCGCTCGCGCTGGGCCGGCCGTTCGGGGTGTGGGCGGCGACCTGTCACAGCGAGCCCGATCCTGAGCGGCTGGCCAAGGACCTCGACCGGGGGGCGGTCGGGTTGCAGATCCCGGCCACCGCCGTACCGGACGACCGGCTGCTCGACGTGCTCACCGAGCGGGATCTGCCGCTGTTCGTGCATCCCGGCCCGGCCGCCGTGCCGCCGCCGCCGGGGGCGCCGTCGTGGTGGCCGGCGCTGGTGCCGTACGTGCAGCAGATGCACGCGTCCTGGCACCACTTCCACGCCGTGGTCAGGCCCCGGCATCCTCGGCTGCGGGTGTGCTTCGCGCTGCTGGCGGGCCTGGCGCCGCTGCACTCCGAGCGGCTCATCGCCCGGGGCGGCACCGGGCGCGGCCTGGTCGACCCCGGCTTCTACGTGGAGACGTCCTCGTACGGGCCGCGCGCCATCGACGCGATCGTCCGCGAGCTGGGCATCGACGTCGTCGTCAACGGCTCCGACGCCCCGTACGCCACCGCCCCCGACCCCGGCCTCGGCGCCGCCGCCCTCCACGCCATCCGCTCCACCAACCCCCGCCGCCTCCTCTCCCTCCCGAACCCATGACCCCCGCGAGAGAGCGCCGGCACCTGGCCATCAACCCCACCCCACGCAGTGGGGCGGTTGACCCCGCGAGGGAGCGCCGGCCTGCGGGCGACCGAGCCGCCTCACGCAGTGAGGCAGTTGAACCCGCGAGGGAGCGCCGGCGCCTGGAGGAGCGGCGGGAGCGAAGCGACCAGAGCGGGGGAAGGCGCCGGCATTCAGGCGACCGAGCCGCCGCACGGAGTGCGGCCATGAGATACAGAAAGGAGACTCGTACGTGAGTGACATCCAGACCCAGGGCGGCGGCGTGTGTGCCGGGCTGCCGGAGCGCGCGCTCGACCGGCGTGAGCTGCGCGACCTGGTCGACGAGCTGGCCGCCAACCCGCAGGAGTGGCGCGAGATGGTCGACTTCCCGACCGACGGCGGACGGCACTACGCCTCCCTGTACCGGGACGCCTACGTGGACGTCTGGGTGCTGTGCTGGCGTCCCGAGGACGACACGGGCTGGCACGACCACGACATCTCCTCGGGCGCGGTGCACGTCGTGCAGGGGGCGTTGCAGGAGAGCAACCCGCGCATCGGCGGCGAGCACCTGGAGACCGTGGTGCCCGCCGGGCAGTCGTTCTCGTTCGGGCCCGACCACATCCACCGGCTCGGCGGCGCGGAGGGCGAGAGCGTCTCGATCCACGCCTACTCGCCGCCGTTGTGGCGGCTCGGCCAGTACTCGATCGACGACAGCGGCGTCATGCGCCGCGTCTCGGTGAGCTACGCCGACGAGCTGCGTCCTATGGACGAGCCTGTCGCGGTGGCCTGAGCACGCAGCAGCTCCCGCACGCCTCGACGTCGGGCAGGGTGATCCACAGGCAGCACGTCCTGCGGAAGTAGCCGTCGTCGGCGGGCTCGACCAGCCCGTCGACCGGCCTGCCGATCTCGGTGAGCAGGGCCATGTAGTCGCCCTCGACGATGGTGACCAGCGGATGGGCGAACGCCTCGGCGGTCGAGCCCCACAGCGTGCGCTCGCCGACCTTGGCGAGCACGCTGATGGCCTTGACCAGCGGCTGCTGCGCCTCGGCCAGCGACTCACGGATGGGCTCGACGCCCGTGCCCCAGGTCACCCGGCTGGCGGCGATCGTCACGCCGGCGTCGGAGACCTTGAAATAGGTGTCGGCCAGCCGCATGACCGGGACGCGGCCGTCGAGGGCCCAGCCGAGCGCCATGGGCAGGCTGTGCCAGTAGCCGAAGGTCTTCCAGAACAGCGCCGCGCCGACGTGCCTCGGCGCGTTCCAGCGCGCCGCCGTCTGCGCGACCAGCTCTTCCAGCAGCGTGTACGGCTCCCGCACGAGATCGGCGGCGGCCGTCCAGCTCTCGTCGGGGTCGATCACGAGGCCGGGCTCGACCCCGATGACGCCGCCCCGGCCGTCGGCCAGGCGCTGGAGAGCCTCGGTCAGCACGCCGCGAATCCCTTCTACAGGTTAGCCTTACCTAAGGTAGCAGGGCGTCCGGCCAGCCATCCAGCCACCAGCTGCGCTCCGAGGACGCCCAGGCCGACCGTCAGCGGCAGGGTCCAGCCGCCCGAGAGCTCCCTGAGGTAGCCGAACAGCAGCGGGCCCAGCGCGGCCACCAGGTACCCCACCGACTGGGACACGGCCGACAGCGCGGTCACGCCGGCGGGATCGGCCGGGCGCAGCGCGATGATCAGCAGCGCCAGCGCGAACGAGGCCCCCTGGCCGACGCCGAGCACGATCATCCACAACCACGGCACGGTGGCCGGGGCCAGCAGCACGCCGAGGTAGCCGAACACGGTCAGCACGCCCGCGCCCACCACGTACGGCACCTGCGAGGCCCGGCGGCCGGCCAGCACCGGCACCGCGAGCGAGGTGGCGACCTGGACCAGGTTCGTCAGGCTGAGCAGGTAGCCGGCCTGGTCGGCGGGCAGGCCGGCGTCGAGGAAGATCGTCGGCAGCCAGGCCAGCATGACGTAGAAGGTGAGCGACTGCAGGCCCATGAGGGCGGTCACGTACCAGGTGACCCGGCTGCGCAGGATGGCGCCGAACGGTCTCGGGCCGCCCTGCTCGGCCGCCCTCCCCCGGACCGCCTGCGGCAGCCAGAGCAGGGCCGCGACCAGCGCGGGCACGGCGAGCAGCGCCGAGACGCCGCGCCAGTCGAAGCCGGTGGCCCGCTCCAGCGGGATCACCAGGGCCGAGGCCCCGGCCGCGCCGGCGACCACGGCCGAGACGTAGACGCCGGTGAACAGGTTGACCCGGGTCGGGAAGTGCTGCTTCACGATGCCGGGCATGGAGACGTTCATGACGGCGATGGCGGTGGCGGCCAGCGCGGAGCCCAGGTAGAGCATGGGAACGCCGTCGAGCCCGCGCAGCATCTCGCCCGCCGCGACCACGAGCAGGCCGGCCAGCAGCGTCCTGTCCAGGCCGATGCGCCGCGCGAGCAGCGGCGCGAGCGGGCCGAACACGCCCAGGCAGACCACCATGACAGTGGTGATCGCGCCGCCGGCCGACGGCGACAGCCCCAGGTCCTTCATGATCTCGTCGAGGAGCGGCGACAGGCCGGCGATGGCGGGCCGCAGGTTGAGCGCGGCCAGCACGAACCCGGCCACCAGCAAGGCGTGTCTCAACGGCATAGGGCACCTACTCTGGCACAGGCGTCTGACAGCGTTGTCCGCCTGGGTGGAGTAGGACATGATCCATGCGTGAGACCGACGATGAAGGACGTCGCGTCGGCGGCGGGCGTGGCGCTCAAGACCGTCTCGCGCGTCGTCAACGACGAACCCGGCGTCCATCCGGCGACCGCCGAGCGGGTGCGGGCGGCCATCGACCGGCTGGGCTACAGCCGCAACGAGAGCGCCCGGGGGCTGCGCACCGGCATGACCGCCACGATCGGGCTGGTCATCGAGGACGTCGCCGACCCCTTCTACGCCGGTCTCAGCAGGGCCGTCGAGGACGTCGTCATCGACCACGGCTGCCTGCTGCTCAGCGGGTCGTCGGGCGAGGAGCCGGGCCGGGAGCGCGAGCTGGTCCAGACGTTCTGCGCGCGCAGGGTGGACGGGCTGATCGTCGTCCCGGCGGGTGACGACCACGCGTACCTGCGGGGTGAGCTGGAGACCGGTACGCCCGTGGTGTTCGCCGACCGGCCGCCCGAGCCCGGGATCGACGTGGACACCGTGCTCGCCGACAACGCGGGCGGGGCCGAGCAGGCCGTACGGCACCTGCTCACGTACGGGCACCACAGGATCGCGTTCCTGGGGGACGATCCGGCGATCTACACGGCGGCCGAGCGGCTGGCGGGCTACCGGCGGGCGCTCGGCGGGCTGTTCGACCCGCGGCTGGTGGCGATGCGCACGCCGTCCCCGGACGACGTACGGGCCGACCTGCGGCGCATGCTCGCCCTCGACGCGCCGCCGACCGCGCTGTTCACCGGGAACGGGCGGCTCACCGTGACCGCGCTGCGGGTCCTGGAGGGGCGGCGGCTCGCGCTGGTGGGGTTCGACGACTTCGAGCTGGCCGACCTGCTGCGGCCGGGGGTGAGCGTGGTGGCGCAGGATCCGGCGTGGATGGGCCGGGTGGCGGCCGAGCTGCTGTTCCGCCGCCTGCGCGGTGACGGCGGGCCGCCGGAGCACGTCGAACTGCCCGTACGTCTCATCCCACGCGGTTCCGGCGAACTCCCGGCGACGTAACCCCACCAGACGTGGCGGAACCGGACGACGCAGCCTCACCGGACGACGCGACGTGACCGGCCGGCGCGGCCGGGTTTGGCGGGGCCGGGTGCGGCGGGCGCAGGGCCCCGAGCAGGGCCAGCGCCCCCAGGACGCCCGCCGCCCCCGCCACCACGATCGCGGGCCCCGGCCCGATCGACTCGCCCAAAACGCCGACCAGCGCCGCACCGGCCGCCTGGCCCGTCATCAGCCCCGCCGACTGCAGCCCGAACGCCTGCCCGCGCCCCTCCTCGGGCACCGCGTCCACGAACCGCCGCTGCAACCCGAGCTGGTACGCCAGCCCCGCCGCCGCGCACGCGGCCAGCACCGCGGCCCACCCGATGCCCGGCCCCAGCGCGAACGCCAGCCACGGCACCCCGAGCAGCACCGCGAGCGGCGCCGACAGCCGCTCCCGCAGCGGCGGCGCGGCGAACCGGCCCACGGCGAACTCCCCCACCGCCATCCCGGCCGCCGCCGCCGCGAGCACCACGCCCGCCCGCCCCTGACCGCCCAGGTACGGCACGATCATCGCCTCCGCCCCGGCCAGGAACATCGTCGGCACCCATCCGGCCAGCAGCAGCCCGCGCACCCGGGGATCGGCCAGCAGCGACCGGTTCACCCGCAACGTCTGCCGCATGGCCCCCGTCCCGCCCCTTCCCGAGGCGGTCCGGGCCGGCCGGTCGGGCAGGCCGAGGCGGAGCACCACCGCGCCGGCCACCGCCAGCGCGGCGGTGGCGGCCAGCGCGCCGGGCGCCCCGGCGAAGGCGAGGAAGGCGCCCCCGGCCGCGAGCCCGCCGACCTGCGAGGCCGCCGAGGCGACCCCGAGCACCGACCGCCCGAGCACGAACGCGTCCCCCGGCAGCACGTCCGGCAGCGCCGCCGACCTGGCCGCGCCGAAGACCGGCGAGAACAGCCCGCTGACCAGCACCAGCGCCAGCATCGCCCACACCGGCAGCCCGGCGTAGGCGAGCAGCAGGCACACCGCCGCCCTGACCAGCTCGCCGGTCACCATCAGCGCCCGGGGCCGCAGCCGGTCGGCCAGCGACAGCAGGAACATCCCGCCCACGATGTACGGCAGCCACCCCGCCATGTACGCCGCCGCCGACAACCCCGGCGACCCGGTACGCGCGTACACCAGCACGGACAGGGCCAGCATCTTGATCGAGTCCCCGGTGACGAGCAGCGCGAAGCTGCCGAACAACACCCGGAACTCCTTGACGGCGAACACGTCGCCGTACGTCGCCGCTCTCACACCCCCGATGCTGCTGAACCGGCTCCCGGCAGGGCCATAGTTTCGGATATAACCGAAAGATGGCAGTGAAGATCCAGGTGTCCCCGCAGGACCTGGTGGCCAGCCGGTTCGCGATCTCGCCGCTGATCGAGACCATGCACGCCCACTGGACGCTCGACGGCAGGAACGAACCGGGCGTGCACCGCCGGTGGGTGGAGCGGTGGCGTGGCCCGTACCTCGACCTGGTGCGACGGCATCCGGCGCTGCGCGCGCTCGCGGCGGTCAGCGGCAACAAGGGCGACGCGAACGTCGACTTCATCGCGCCGCCCCCGGCCGGGATGAGCGTGCCGTTCGAGACCGAGCTGGCCTCGATGCGCCGGACCCCGGTGGCCCAGGCCCACAAGGAGGTCACCAAGGTGCTGGCGGGACTTCCGCCGCTGCCGGAGCAGCTCCGGGACGTGCTGTTCTCGCCACGGGTGGTCCAGGTGCTGGCGGACGCGTACGAGGCCCTGTGGCGGGAGATCGTCTCGGTGAGCTGGCCGCGCTTCCACACGATCCTGGAACGCGACGTGATCCAGCGCGCCGGACGCCTGGCCGCCTACGGCTGGGCCGCCGCGCTCGACGACCTCAGCGACCAGGTGCGCTGGCGCCAGGACGGGCACATCGAGGTGCGCCTGCACACACGGCACGGCCTGCACGTGCTGGGCGGCAAGGGCCTGCTGTTCCTGCCGACGGCCTTCTCCCGTTCGGTGGGGGCGTACCTGGAGGAGTCCTGGCCCAACGCGCTGGTCTACCCGGCGCGCGGCACCGGCGCGGGGGTCGGCGTGCCGGACGGCGACCTGGCGCTGCTGATCGGGCGCACCCGGGCGCGCGTCCTCACCGAGCTGGCCGTGCCCGCGACGACCACGCACCTCGCCGCCCTGCTCGGCCAGAGCCTCGGCGCCACCGGAGGCCACCTCGCCGCCCTGCGCCGGACGGGTCTCGTCGTGGGCACCCGTACGGGCCGTTCCGTCCTTTACGCACGTACGCCGCTGGGGGACGCGCTGGTCGGCCAATCGCTGGCGTAGCGGGCCCGCCGCGGACGTCGCCCAGGCACGTCCGCGGCGGGCCGGCTAGCCCTTCAGCGCCCCCGCCATCAGGCCGCGCATGAAGAACCGGCCGAGCAGCACGTAGATCAGCATCGTCGGGACGGAGGCCAGGACGGCGGCGGCCATCTGCTGGCTGTAGGGGGTGGCCTGGGCCCCGGCGATGTTGTTGAGCATGACGGTGGTCGGCCAGCTCTGCGGCCCGGTGATGAAGACCGCGAACAGGAAGTCGTTCCACAGCGAGGTGAACTGCCAGATGATCACCACCGCGATCGCGGGCCACGACACCGGAAGCACGACCGACCAGTACGCGCGCAGCATCCCCGCGCCGTCCACCCGCGAGGCCTCGATCAGCTCGTCGGGGATGGTGACGTAGTAGTTCCGGAAGATCAGCGTGCAGATGGGGATGCCGTACACGACGTGCGCGAGCACCAGGCCCGGGATGCCGCCGTAGAAGACGCCCTGCAGCCCGGTCTGCTCGTTCAGCCAGACCATGAGCTTGACCAGCGGGATCATCACGCCCTGGTAGGGGATGAACATGCCGAACAGGAACAGGGTGAACAGCACGTCCGCGCCGGGGAAGCGCCATTTGGACAGCACGTAGCCGTTCATCGACCCGAACGCGCACGACAGCAGCGAGCCGGGGACGGCCAGCAGCACGCTGTTCCACAGGCCGGGGGCCAGCTTCTCCCAGGCCACCCGCCACGCCTCGGTGGTCCACGTCTTCGGCAGGTTCCACGCCTGGCCGGGGTCGGCCTCGGTGAGCGGCTTGAAGCTGGTGGCCAGCAGCACGTAGATCGGGACGAGGACGACGACCACCAGGGCGAGCAGCAGGCAGAACCGCACCACCCCGAACCTGCTCCGGCGCCCGCCGGCGACGGCCGTCATGGCCTGTGCTCCTTGCGCACCGACCAGATCAGGTACGGGATCACGAACACCGCCACGCTGAGCACGATGTACGACGCGATCGTGGCCCCCTTGGCCGGGTCGTGCGAGTCGTAGACCGCCACCCACATGAACACGGCGGGCACGTCGGTGATGATCTGCTTGCCGGACACCGCCACGATGAGATCGAAGACCTTGAGCGAGATGTGTCCGAGGATGATCAGCGCCGACAGGGTGACCGGCCTGAGCATGGGCAGCACCACGTGCCGGTAGACGCCCCACTCGCCGGCGCCGTCCACCCGCGCGGCCTCGCGCAGCTCCTCGGGCACGCCACGGAACCCCGCCAGGAACAACGCCATGACATATCCGGACATCTGCCAGATCGCGGGGAGCGCCATCGCGGCCATTCCCCAGTCCGGATCCCTGAACCACTGCCACTGCGGCAGCCCGATCGCGTCGAACAGCCGGTTCAGGCCGACCGCCCGCTCACCCGTCCCCGAGTTCATCAGCCACCGCCACACGATGCCGGTCGCGACGAACGACACGGCCATCGGGAACAGGTAGATCGCCCGGAACGTGCCCTCCCCCCAGATCCCCTTCTCCATGAGGAACGCCAGGAACCAGCCCAGCACCAGCGCCCCCACCACGAACGTGATCGTGAACACGATCGCGTGGTTCACGGAGAGGCGCCAGCGCGCCTGGTCCCAGATGTCGATGAAGTTCTTCAGCCCCACGAACGTGCCCTCGGACACCTCATCGTGCTGGTCGGTCATGGCCAGGCGGAAGTTCCAGCCCAGCATGCCGTACACGAACACGCCGATCGCCACGATCGACGGCGCGACGAGGAGGAGTCCGGGCAGCCAGGTGCGTGCCCGCCTCACAACCGTTTCCCTTCGCGCGGGTACGGCGGGAGCGCCCCGCCGTACCCGCATGCGTCACTGAGCGTTGGCCTTGGCCGCGTCGGCCAGGCCCTGCTGCAGGCCCTTGACGTCCTTGCTGCCGATGAACAGCCCGACCGCCTCGTTGATCGAGGCCAGCCACGGCTGGCTCACCGAGACGCCGTGCTGGATGGAGCCGGCGAGCTTGTTGCCCGACCAGTCCTTCAGCGCGTCGGCCAGGTAGTCGGTGTAGAGCGACTGGTCGGCGTCCTTGCGGGCGGGGATGGAGCCCTTCTTGGGGTTGAAGGCGTCCTGGCCCTCCTTGCTCGCCGCGACCTTCAGCCACGCGACGGCCCCGTCCCGGTTCTTGGCGCCCTTGGGCAGCGTGAAGCTGTCCGACAGCCACATGTAGGTGCCCTCGGTGCCGGGCGCGGGCGCCCAGTCGAAGTCCGTCTTGGACGTCTTGCCGAGGCCGCCCTCCGGCGGGTTGTGGAAGTAGCCGTAGGCCCAGTCGCCCATGATGTTGAACGCCGCCTCGCCGTCGGCCACCTGCTTGGCCGCGGGCTGCCAGTCGTCCTGCGGGTCGCCCGCGTACGACATGATCTTGGCGTAGTTCTCCAGCGCCTTGGTCATCTGCGGGCCGCTCCAGTCGGCGCCCGGCTTGAACAGCGCGTTGTAGGCGTCGGTGCCGAGCGAGCCGAGCAGCACGTTCTCCAGCAGGTGGGTGGCGGTCCACTCCGAGCCGACGGAGATCGGGATCTTGCCCTTGGCCTTGACCTTCTCCAGGTCGGCGATGAACTCCTCGATCGTCTTGGGCGCGGCCGCGATGCCGGCGTCCTTGAGCACCTTGGGGTTGAACCACAGGACGTTCGACCGGTGGATGTTGACCGGCACCGAGTAGATCTTTCCCTCGACGCTGATCTGCTCGACGAGCTGGGCCGGGAAGACGTCCTTGAGCTTCAGTTCGTCGTACAGGAACGTCAGGTCCTCCAGGTTGCCCGCCTTGATGTAGCCCTGCAACTCGGCGCCGGCGTGCCCCTGGAAGGTGTCGGGCGGCGTGTTGGCCTGCAACTTCGACTGCAACAACGCCTTGGCCTTGTCACCCGAGCCGCCCGCCACGGCGGCGTCGAAGAACGTGTAGTTCGGGTTCTTGTCCTCGAATATCTTCTTCATCGCCTGGAGGCCGTCGGCCTCGCCGGGGCCGGTCCACCAGGAGAAGACCTCCACCTGCTGCTTGCCGCCGCTGCTCGGCGCGGCCGACTGGGAGGCCTGTCCGCCGCTGCCTCCGCCGCAGCCCGCCAGGCCGAGAACGCCCGCCATTGTGATCGAGACGGCCGCTAACCACCGTCGCATCGCACACCATTCCCTTCGATTCCCCCGAAGTTGGTGACCTTTGACAACGTTGTCAACAACGGATATCAACCCACTTCGCGCGCGCCGACGTCAAGGGCGGAGCAGGTAACAGGTCCGCATACTCAGCCGACGCGCTCCAGCGTGCCGTCCGGGCCGGTGAGCACGGTGACGCCCGCGTCGTAGCCGTGACCGGGCAGGTCACCGCGGCCCGCGGCCACGATCAGCGCCCCCTTGGACAAGGCGAGGCCGACCAGCGCGGGCAGGTCGGCGCCGTCGCCGGGCGGCCACGTGCTGAGCACGACGTCGGACTCCTTCAGGCCGACGGGCACGTCGAGCTCGTCCATCCTGGCCAGCAGGTCGGCGTGGGTGAGCCGGGCGCCGCCGGGGAACGTCAGCGCGTCCTGCCGCTCGGCGTCGAGCGCGGGCAGCGCGATCGGCTCCAGCACGAGCAGGCCGCGGAAGTCGAACGTGTCGAGCGCCGGGCCGAGGCAGACCACCTGGCGCACGCGGGAGCCCTCGGCCGCCGCGAGCGCCGTCCCGGCCAGGTCGGGGGTGGTGATCAGCGTGCGGGCGTCGCACTCGCGCAGCAGCCCGGCCACCTCGTCGGCGCCGAGCCCGGGATCGATCGGCGCGGCCACCCCGCCGGCCGCCAGCACGGTGTACAGGGCCACCGTCTGCGTGCCGGTCGTGGGGACGAGCACCCCCACCACCTGGTCGCGCCGCGCTCCCCTGCGCACCAGCCCGGACGCCGCCCTGGTCACCTGGGTCACCAGGCTGCGGTAGCCGTAGACGTGGCCGCCGCGCAGATCGATGAGCGCCGGCCGCTCGCCCCGCTCGTAGGCCCGGCGGAACACCTCGTGGATCACGGTGCCGGAGGACGAGGCGGACGGCGTCATGCCCGTCAACGTACGGTCGCCCGCGCGCCGGCCGCATCCACCGATCTATGTAGAGCGGTGTGCATTTCCCCAGCCCAGGGGCGAGGTGGGCGGGCCCGAGCCCTGCGCGACTCGAGCCCGCTGTCACGCGTCCGGGAACCGGGCCCCCACCCCTCCGAGAAGGCCCGGCTCCGTCGGGACGCGTGACGTCCCTCGGTCGACCGGCCGCCGCGGCCCCCGGCGCGAGGACGGGGAGCGCGGAGCGCGTTCGATCACAGGCAGAACGGTAGGCGTCAGGGCCCCGGCGGCACATGCGCTGACATGGCCATTCGACGATGTAAGCGCCGGACGGCGCCGATGTGTAGAGAACCCGCCGGGATCAGCGTCCGCCGATCATCCATGCGGCAATCTGTGTACGCGTGGAGAAGCCGAGCTTGCCGAGGATGTTGGCGACGTGCCGCGCGGCCGTGGCCGGGCTGATCACCAGTTCGTCGGCGATGGCCCGGTTGCTCAGCCCGCGGGCCACCAGCTCGGCGATCTCGCGTTCCCTGGCCGTCAGCCTGCTGTCCCGGACGACCGGGGCGACCGGCTCGACCGGCAGCTCGGGCAGCGGGCCGCCGAGCGCGCAGGAGACCGCCTGGTCGGCCGTCATCGTCAGGCCCTCGGCCCACAGCAGCGCCACCACGGCCTCGCCGAGCCGGTCGCGGGCGGGGGCCAGCAGCTCTTCGGCGCGGGCGTCGGGGCGGCGGCCGCGCAGCCCCAGCGAGGCGGCCGACAGCAGGACCGCGCGCCGGGCGTCGCCCTCGGCGGCCACCAGGCGCGCCCAGGCCGCCAGCCGCCGCGCGATGCCGTCGCGCAGGCCCGCGTCGCGGCTGAGCACCAGCGCCTCGGTGAGCCGCGTGCGCGCCTCGGCCAGGTCGCCCTCGTCGAGCGCGACGCGGCCGAGCCCGGCCAGGCAGCTCACGATCTGCTGCCGGGCGTCGATGTGCCGCACCAGGCGCAGGCCGGCCTCGTAGTGCCGTCTGGCGCCCACCCGGTCGCCGGTGCGCCGGGCGATCTGGGCCAGGCCGACGTGGCCGTAGGACTGGCCGAGGTGGTTGTCCAGCCGCTCGCTCAGCGCCAGGACCTCCTCGAACGCCCGCCGCGCCTCGTGCAGGCGGCCGGTCCGCAGGCCGAAGTCGGCCCGGGTGCCCTGGGCGAGCGACTCCAGGATCGGGTCGCCGCGCCGCCGCGCCGCCTCCAGGGCCGGGGTCAGCGGCTCCTGGTCGCCGGTCGCCTGGGCCAGCATGATCAGGCCCACGGCCTCGCCGTAGGCGTCGCGGGCGTCGACGCACAGCGCCAGCCCGATCTGCACGCACCGGGCCGCGAGCTCCGTCTCGCCGGCCGCGAGCGCCAGCTCACCGCGCAGGATCATGGCCTGCCCGCGTAATCCCCCGGACACCTCGGGGGCGTCGAGCGCGAGCAGCCGGTCGAGCCGGTCGGCGATGTCGAGCCGGCGTCCGCTGGCCATGAGCAGGTAGCGCACGTCGGTCAGCAGTCGCAGGGCGGTCTGCGGGGAGCCGCTGGCCGCGGCCCAGTCGCAGGCCGCGCCCACCTCGGCCTTGAGCCCGTCGAACAGGTTGACGAAGCGCTCGACCACGGGCCACGACGTGTGCGCGCCCGGCGCGAGGACGTCCTTGAACCGCCCGGCCAGCCCGGCGAGGGCGGACAGGTGCGCGCGCCGCAGCGTCACCTCCTCCCCGGACTCGGCGAGCTGCTCCAGCGCGTATTCGCGGACGGTCTCCAGCAGCCGGTAACGGGCCTGGCCGGCGATCTCACCGTCGAGCACGACCAGCGACTTGTCGACCAGGTCGCACAGGCGTGGCAGCACGTCCTCCTCGGGCAGGCCGGAGCCCGCGCACACCGCTTCGGCCAGGTCGAGCGTCCAGCAGGAGCGGAAGGCCGCCACGCGGCGCAGCAGCAGGCGTTCCTGGGCGCTGAGCAGCCGGTAGCTCCAGTCGACGGCGGCGCGCAGCGTACGGTGCCTGGCGTGGGCCGTACGGGCGCCGCCCGCCAGCACCCTGAACCGGTCGTCGAGCCGCTCGACGAGCTGCCTGACCGACAACACCCGGACCATCGCGGCGGCCAGCTCGATCGCCAGCGGCAGCCCGTCGAGCGCCTGGCACAGCTCGACCGCGAGCGGCAACGTCTCCTCGGTCAGCTCGAAGCCGGGACGCGCGGCGCCGGCCCTGGTCACGAACAGGCGCACGGCCTCGCTCTCCTCGCCGACGAGCGAGAGCGGCGGCACCCGCCAGACGGTCTCGCCCGGCACGCGCAGCGGCTCGCGGCTGGTGGCCAGCACGGTGAGCCTCGGGCAGGCGCCGAGCAGGTCGCGGCAGAGCTCGGCGCACTCGCCGACCACCGGCTCGCAGTTGTCCAGCACGAGCAGCACGCGACGGCCGCCGACGGTGTTCGCCAGGTCCTCGGCGACGCCGAGCGCGGCCGCGACCCGCTCCCGCAGCTCGCCCTTCTCCAGGTCGGCCAGCTCGACCAGCCACACGCCGTCGGGGTGCTCGGAGGCGACCCTGGCGGCCAGGCGCAGGGCGAGGCGCGTCTTGCCGATGCCTCCGGCGCCGCACAGCGTCACCACCCGCGACACCCGGCTGAGGTGCACCAGCTCATCGAGATCGGACTCCCGGCCCACGAACAGGTTCGGCTCGGCCGGCAGGTTGCGGAAATCGGCGGTTCGCAGCATCACTGTGAGTGTGGCATCAACTACCGTTCGCGCCCAGACTCAAATCTGTGGAGAACTCGGCCGACGGCGGTCAGGCGAGCGCCGCCTCCAGCACCGCGCGGGCGACCCCGGCCACCGCCGCGGCCCGGGGGCCCGGGTCCTCCAGCACCACGCCGACGGCCACCTCGGGGGCCCGCACCGGGGCGAACGCCGTGGCCAGCGCGTGCTCTCCGTCCGCCACCGCGATCTTGGCGGCCACCTCGACGCCGGGGACGGCCACCGCCGCGCCCGGCCCGCCCGTGTGCGTCACCGTGGTCATCATCGCGGCCAGGTAGCGGGCCTGGGCGGGGGTCATGGTGGTGCGGTACGGCGTCGACCCCGCCTGGCCGAGCATCGAGCCGTCCGGCAGGCTCACCTCCTCCACCAGGTACGGCCGCATCAGCACGCCGTTGTTGGCCACGGCCGCCGACAACATCGCGACCATCAGCGGGGTGGCCCGGTCCTGGTCGTGGCCGACGGCCGACAGGGCGGTCCGGGCCCGGTCCATGCCCTGCGGGAACGTGCTGGGCGTCGCGGCCAGCGGCACCCGCAGTCCCCTGTCGCCGAACCCGAACGCCTCGGCCTGGTCCCTCAGGATGTCCTGGCCGAGCTGCACCCCGATGCCCGCGTACGCGGTGTCGCACGAGGTCTGGAAGGCGCGCAGCAACGTGGGACGGGCCCTGCCGCACGGCCCGGCGAGCGGGGCGGGCAGCCGCAGGCGGACGGCGGCGTCCACGGGCGCCGTGGGCGTGTACTCGCCCGAGGCCAGCGCGGCGGCCGTCGTCACCAGCTTGAACGTGGCCCCCGGCGGATAGACCTGGTTGAGCGCCCGGTTCAGCAGCGGCCGTCCGGGGGCCTCCCGCAGCCGGCCGAGCGTGGCGTCGAGCCGGGCGGGGTCGAAGGTGGCCAGGGCGTTGGGGTCGTAGGACGGGTAGCTGGCCAGGGCGAGGATCGCGCCGGTCGCCGGGTCGAGGGCCACGGCCGCGCCGGGCACGCCGGCGGCCTCCAGCGCGTGGTAGGCGGCCCACTGGGTGCGCTGGGCGATGGTCAGCCGTACGTCGGCGCCGGCCACGTCGCCGTCGCTGACCATCGAGCGCACCTTGACCTTGGCGTCGTCGCCGGACAGGACGCCGTCCTCGGCCTCCTCCACGCCCGTGGAGCGGTAGAGGGACATGTAGCCGGTGACGGGGGCGTAGAGCTCGCCGTCGGTGTAGACCCGCTGGAACCGGTACGGGCTGCCGGCGGGCGCCGGGCGGCTCCTGGCCATGGTCGCGCCGTCGTAGGTCAGGATGTCGCCGCGCGGACGGGCGAACCGGGCGATGAGCGAGCGTTCGTTGCGCCGGTCGGCGTTGAGCGCCCGCGTCCCGAACGCCTGGACGACCGTGATGTGGGCCAGCAGGACGAACAGCATGGCCGCGCAGGAGGCGGCCAGGTGGCGCAGCGGGACGTTGATCCGCTTCGCCCTGGTGACGGCCATGGTCTTTGGTCTAACAACCGGACCACCAAGGCAGGGCTACAGGACGCTGCGGTAGTAGGAAATCTTGCGGTGGATGTAGTCCTGGCGCTCGGTCAGGTTGGCGATCTGGGCCTGGACCTGCCGGTCGTGCTCCTCCAGGAGCCTGATGCGGTCGGGGATCGTCCGGTCGCCGCCGCGTACGAGCTCGGCGAAGCGCAGCAGCATGGCGATGGGCATGCCCGTGTCGCGCAGGCATCGGATCATGCCGAGCCAGCCGACGTCCTCCTCGCTGAACCTGCGCTGACCGGCCGCGTTGCGCTCGATGCGCTCCAGCAGGCCGATCTTCTCGTAGTAGCGCAGAGTGTCGAGGCTGAAGCCGGTCTCCTCGACGACCTCGGCGGGTGTGTACACGCTCACGCTCCCCAGTCTTCCACCTGGAGCGCACTCCAGGTCAACGGCTTGACATGGAGTGCGCTCCAGGTCAGAGGGTCTGGCCCATGAACATCGCACTCGGCACGATCCCGTTCGGCACCGGCGTCGGCCTGCGGGAGACCTTCGCCATCCTCGACCGCTTCCAGGACGCCGGCGGCACCATGCTGGACACCGCCAACAACTACCCCTTCTGGGACGAGGGCCGCACCGGGGACGAGAGCGAGGAGGCCGTCGGGGCCTGGCTGGCCGCGCGCGGCAACCGGGACCGGATCTTCATCGGCACCAAGGGCGGGGCCCGGCCGACCGTGCCCGGCGACCGCACACTCGGCTCGGCCGAGGGCCTGTCGGCCGCGGCCGTCACGCGGGCCGCCGAAGGCAGCCTCCGGAGGCTGCGGACGGACCACATCGACCTGTACTGGTCGCACATCGAGGACCGTTCGGTGCCGCTGTCGGAGACGCTGGGCGCCCTGAACACGCTGGCCGAGCAGGGCAAGGTCCGCGCGCTGGGAGCGAGCAACATCGCCGCCTGGCGGCTGGAGCGGGCCAGGAACGTCTCCGGCGCGCGCGGCTGGCTGCCGTACGGTCATGTGCAGCTCCGCCACACCTACCTGCGCCCGCGGCCCTTCACCCGGCTCCCGGAGGGCGGCCACACGCTGGCCTCGGACGAGACCCTCGACTACGTCGCCGCCGAGCCGGACGTGACGTTGTGGGCCTACAACACGCTGATGTCGGGGGCGTACACGCGGGCGGACCGGCCGATGCCGGAGATCTACGACCACCCGGGCACGGCCCGCCGCCTGGCCGTGCTGCGCGAGGTCGCCGGCGAGCTGGGCGCGACGCCCAACCAGGTGGTGCTGGCGTGGCTGATGGCCGACGGCCACGTGCCCGTGGTGGGCGTGTCCACGACGGCCCAGCTCGACGAGGTCGTCGGCGCGGCGGACGTCAAGCTGGACGCCGAGCTGCACGCCCGCCTCGGCGCGGTCGCCTGACGGGGTCAGGGCAGGTGGTCGGCGAGATAGCGGCGGACGAGCTGCTTGCACTCGGCGATCAGGTCGGCGTCGCCGTCGGGATCGACCCGGAAGGCGAGCTTGAGCACGGCGTCCGTGGCCTCGACGGCCACCACGAGCGCCCGGTCGAGCCCGGGGCCGGCGGGCGCGTGGAGCAGGGCGAGGGTGAGCGCGCGCAGCCGGTCGGCCACGATGACGTTGTTGTCGAGGGCGCTGTCGAGCGTGCGCTTGGTGCCCTCCAGCGGCGGCCCGCCGGGGGTGGGCAGCACCTCGCCGAAGTCGACCACCCCGAACCCCGGGGTGGTGCGTTTCATGTCGACGAACTCGTCGATGGCCAGGTCGACCAGGTCGGTCCAGTGGCCGAGGTCGGCCTCGGCGATGCGCTGGGTGACCCGCTGGAGGAACGCCTCCAGGTTGCGCAGCGCGAGGGCGCGCACCAGGCCCTGCTTGTCGCGGAAGAACTGGTAGAAGGTGCCGATGGGGACCTCGGCGCGGCGCGCGACCTCCTTCGTGGTCAACGCCTCGTAGCCGACCTCGTCGAGCAGGAGCGCGCACTCGTCGAGCATCCGCTCCACCCGCTCCACGCTCCGGCGCTGGGCGGGACGGCGGCGCAAGGTACTCGTCATGCTCCCCATCCTGGCTTATTACCAGCAGGTACAGACCGGCCTCTTTGCCGTCCGTTAACATGAGCCATACTCGCATAAAGGAGCCGAGATGTTCTTATGGGGTACGGCGACCGCCGCCTACCAGATCGAGGGCGCGGTGACCGAGGACGGCCGGGGCGCGTCCGTCTGGGACACCTTCGCCCACGAGCCCGGCCGCACCAGGGACGGCCACACCGGCGACGTGGCCTGCGACCACTACCACCGCTGGCCCGAGGACATCGGGCTCATGTCCGGCCTCGGCGTGAACGCCTACCGCTTCTCCATCGCCTGGCCGCGCGTGCAGCCCCTCGGCGCCGGCGAGGTCAACCCCAAGGGCCTCGACTTCTACGAACGCCTGACCGACGGCCTGCTGGCGGCCGGCATCCAGCCCGTGCCCACGCTCTTCCACTGGGACCTCCCCCAGGCCCTCCAGGACGAGGGCGGCTGGACGAACCGCGACACGGCCGGACGCTTCGCCGACTACGCCGCGATCGTCGCCGAGCGCCTGGCCGACCGCATCCCCCTGTGGATCACCCTGAACGAGCCCTTCGTCCACATGGCCTTCGGCCACGCCATGGGCATCCACGCCCCCGGCCAGGCCCTCCTGCTCGACGCCCTTCCCGTGGCCCACCACCAGCTCCTCGGCCACGGCCTGGCGGTCGGGGCCCTGCGGGCGGCGGGCGCGCGGCAGGTGGCCATCACCAACAACTGCACGCCGGTCTGGGCCGCCTCGCAGGAGGAGGCGGACGTCAGGGCCGCCGACGCCTACGACGTCCTGCACAACCGCCTGTTCAACGAGCCCGTGCTCCTGGGGAGCTATCCAGACCTCTCGGCCTACGTCCCCGCTCTGGACTTCCTGCGCGACGGCGACCTGGAGACCATCTCCGCGCCCCTGGACGCCCTCGGCATCAACTACTACAACCCCACCCGGATCGCCGCCCCGCCTCCCGGCGAGGTGCTCCCGTTCACCGACACCGGCCTCACCGGGTATCCCACCACCGCGTTCGGCTGGCCGGTCGTCCCCGACGGCCTGCGCGAGCTCCTGACCGGCCTCAAGGCCCGGTACGGCAGCGCGCTCCCGCCGATCCACATCACCGAGAACGGCTGCTCCCAGCCGGACGAGCTCACCCCGCGGGGAACCGTCGAGGATCAGGCCCGCATCGACTACCTGCGCGCCCACATCGACGCCGTCATGGCCGCCCGGGCCGAGGGCGTGGACGTGCGCGGCTACTTCGTCTGGTCGCTGCTGGACAACTTCGAGTGGGCCGAGGGCTACCACCAGCGCTTCGGCCTGGTGCACGTGGACTTCGCCACGGGCCGCCGCACCCCCAAGGCGTCCTACGCGTGGTACCGGGAGCGCGTCGCTCAGAACACCGACACGTGAACGTGGTCGTAGTGGTTGGCGGTCACGCCGCCCCGGTCGGACATGGGGTCCCAGCCCCCGCCTGACCGGATGTCGTAGTACCGCTGCTTCCAGATGATGTACATGACGCCGAGCCGCGAGCCGTTCTTGATGAGCCATTCGGCCAGGGCGTCCCCGCGGTCGGCGTCGGCCCCGGCGGCCATGGTGCCGCCGGGGGACATCATGAAGTCGCAGGCCCGGCCCTTGCCGTGCTCGCCGGGGTCGCCGGGGCGCAGGCAGCCCACGCCGTACTTCATCGGGAAGTTCTGCATGATCTCGGCGCGGACCGCGATCAGTCGCGGGGTCAGGCCGTCGGCGCCGCCGGGCTGCTGGAAGCCGTACTTGGCGAGCATGCGCTCGATCTCGCGCCGCTTGCCCTGAAGGGTCTTGATCTCCTTCTTCAGCTTGCTGATCTTGTCGTTGGCGTTGAGCTTGGCCTCTTTGGACTTCGCGATGAGCTGCTGGATGCTCTTGACCCGCTCGGTGCGCTCGGTGGCCATGTACGACATGTTCGCGGCCTGCCCGAGCGCGATGGCCGGGTCGACGCTCAGGCCGAAGAGCTGCACGCCGTCGAGGGGGCCGTTGACGTAGGTCTGCCGCGCGATGTCGGCCACGTCGGCCTGGGCCGCGGCCAGGCGTGCCGCCAGGTCGCCGGAGGTGTCGGTGGCGTTCTTGGCCTGGACCCTGATCTCCTCCAGGCTCTGGATCTGGCCGCGGTAGAGGTCGTTGAGCCGGGACGCCTGTTTGGTGAGTCTGCGCAGCTCATCGATGTTGGGATCGGCCGACGCCGGCTGCGGGAAGGGAAAGCCGAGCAGCCCGGAGAGGACGACGACGACCGCGGCGAGCCGCCAGATCCTCACACCCGTCCCCTCCTCGCATAGACGGACCGAAACTATAGAAGATGATCTTGATGGCTGTCATCCGAACGTGCCAAGTGGCGCACCTTTGGCGAAGTTCATGGTCTTGTGTCGGAAACAGCGAGGACCACTTGCCGGCGCCCGGAGGGTTGCGGCCCGCCCCTCTTGCGTGTACGGACAGAACATGGTTCGGTCGCCTTGAGGCGTACGGCCAACAAGCAAGCATTCGGTCAAGCAGGAGGCTCACGACATGCGCCAGCACGACAAGCTGTTCATCGGGGGCGAATGGGTGACCCCCGCGGGCACCGGGACGATCGATGTCATCTCCCCCCACACCGAGGAGGTCGTGGGCCGCGTCCCCGACAGCACGGCCGAGGACGTGAACCGCGCGGTGGCCGCCGCCCGCCAGGCGTTCGACCACGGGCCGTGGCCGCGCATGACGTTCGCCGAGCGGGCCGCCGTGATCGAGCGGCTGGCCGCGATCTACAACGAGCGGCAGGGCGAGATGGCCGCCCTGATCACCGAGGAGATGGGCTCGCCCATCACCTTCTCCAACCTCGCCCAGGCGCCGCAGCCGCTCGGCATGCTGCAGTTCTACGCCGGGCTGGGCAAGGAGTTCGCGCAGGAGGAGGAGCGTCCGGGGCTGTTCGGGCCGATCACCGTGCGGCGTGAGCCGGTCGGCGTCGTCGCGGCGATCGTGCCCTGGAACGTGCCCCAGTTCGTGACCATGACCAAGGTCGCGCCGGCGTTGCTGGCCGGGTGCGCGATCGTGCTCAAGCCCGCGCCCGAGACGCCGCTGGACGCGTACCTGCTGGCCGAGTGGGCGGCCGAGGCCGGGATCCCGGCGGGCGTGCTCAACATCGTGCCCGCCGGACGCGAGGTGGGCGAGCACCTGGTCTCGCACCCCGGCGTCGACAAGGTGGCCTTCACCGGCTCCACCGCCGCGGGCCGCCGCATCGCCTCCATCTGCGGCGAGCAGCTCAAGCGGGTCAGCCTGGAGCTCGGCGGCAAGTCCGCCGCGATCATCCTGGACGACGCCGACCTCCAGGCCGGCATGGGCTTCCTGGCCATGGCCACGCTGATGAACAACGGCCAGGCGTGCGTCGCCCAGACCCGCATCCTGGCCTCGCGCAGCCGGTACGACGAGGTCGTGGACGCCGTGGCCGCCATGGTCAACTCCCAGCCCGTCGGCGACCCGGCCGACCCGGCGACCGGCATCGGCCCGCTGGTGGCCAAGCGCCAGCAGGAACGCGTCGAGGGCTACATCAGGATCGGCATGGACGAGGGCGCCAAGGTCGTCGTCGGCGGCCTCGACCGTCCCCGCGACCGCGGCTGGTACGTCGCCCCCACGGTCTTCGCCAACGTCAGCAACGACATGCGCATCGCCCGCGAGGAGATCTTCGGCCCGGTCCTGGCGGTGATCCCGTACGAGGACGAGGCCGACGCCCTCCGCATCGCCAACGACAGCGACTACGGCCTGGCCGGCACGGTGTGGACGGCCGACACCGAGCGCGGCATGAACGTCGCCCGCCAGGTGCGCACCGGCACCTACGGCGTCAACTGCTTCATGCTGGAGTCGAACGCGCCCTTCGGCGGCTACAAGGCCAGCGGCATCGGCCGCGAGCTGGGCCCCGAGGGCCTCAACGGCTACCTGGAGTACAAGACGATCGCCCGGCTGGGCTGAGAACGGCGGACGGGAGGGGCCCCGCGCGCCGCGAGGCCCCTCCCGGGCCGGGAAGGCACCCAGCGTGCCCCCGCGACGCTAGGTGCCGGATCGGCCGCCTACAGTGGGCGACTGCCCGACTACTGAAGTATGTCCCACGGCCACCGCACAGGCGGTTTCCTTCCCCAGGGACTTTTCTCCCGGCGGATCCTTTCCATCCGCCTTAGGTAGACGCGTATTACTCACGAAAGGTTCGAGGAGATCCATTTACCGATACGCCGGATGAGTTCGGGGCTGGCGGCCGACTCCGCGTGCCCGTAGCCGGGCTCGATCCACAGCTCCTTGGGCTCGCGGGCGCCGTCGTAGAGCTGGTGGGCGTGGTCCAGCGGGAAGAAGGCGTCGGCGTCGCCGTGCACGATCAGCAGCGGCGCGGGCGAGACCAGGGCGGCGGCCTCGTGCGGCGGCATCGGGATCGGGTCCCACTGCCCACTGGCGATCCTGGTGCGCTTGGCCACCCGCGCGGCGAACCTGCCGAACGGCTGCTCGATGGCCCAGTGGACCTGGCGCATGGGCTTGGTGCCCCGGTAGTACCAGCGGGCCGGGCCGCTGACGGCCGCCACCGCGTCCACGCCCCGGCGCAGCGCCGCGTGCCGTACGGCCACCGCCGCGCCCATGGAGAAGCCCACGACCGCGATCCGGCGGTAGCCGACCACCCGGGCATGCCGTACGGCCGCCTCCACGTCGAGGATCTCCAGGTCGCCCACGGTCGTCTCGCCCCCCGAGCGGCCGTGCCCGCGGAAGTCGAACGCGAGCACACCGCCGTAGCCGCTGAGCACGTGCGCGATGCGGCGGGCGGTGCGCTCGCGCCACGATCCGGTGAAGCCGTGCGCCATGACGATCCCGATGTCCCCGGCCGCCGAGGGCGTGTGGACGGCGTCGATGCGCACACCGTCCTCGGTTCTGAGCATCACCGGGAAATTGGGCGCGAAAGGCATGAATACCAGCTTATGTGGGGTGCGATTCGAGGCCGTGCTCGGTGGCCCACACCGCGATCTGCGCCCGGGAGGCGAAGCCCAGCTTCTCCATGATGTTGGCGACGTGCCGGGCCACGGTGGCCGGGCTGATCACCAGCTTCAGCGCGATGGCCCGGTTGCTCAGCCCGCCCGTGAGCAGCGCGGCGATCTCCAGCTCCCGGCCGGTCAGCCCGCTCTGCCAGGAGCCGTTCACCGGCCGGGGCCCGCCCGCCGGGACGGCCTGGCCGGGGTCGAGCACGCGCCTGGCGACCTCCTCGGGCGACTGCCGGGCGCCCTTGGCCCACAGCAGCGACACCCGCCCCTCGCCGAGCCCGCCCCTGGCCCGCGTGAGCAGCTCCTGGACCGGGCCGGGGACGCCGTACTGGCCGATGGCCTCGCGCAGCGCGGTCGCGGCGGCGGCGGCCAGCACCGCGCCCTCCAGGTCGCCCTGCTCGCCCGCCAGCGCCGACATGGCCATCAGCGCCCGCACCACGCCCCTGCGCTGGCCGGTGCGGGTGCTCAGCGCCAGGCTCGCGGCCAGATGCAGCCGGGCGGCCGGATAGTCGTGCATCCGGGCCGACACCCGGCCCAGCTTGGCCTGGCAGCGGGCCAGCTCGACCCGGTTGCCCATGTCCTCCAGCAGCGGCAGGGCCGAGGTGTGGCAGGTCACGGCGGCCTCCAGGTCGCCCGCGGCCTCGGCCACCGCGCCCAGGTGGGTCAGCGCCCTGGCCAGCGTCCAGTGGTGGCCGGCCTCCCTGGCCAGGGCCAGCGCCTCCTCGCCGCGCCGGCGGGCCTGGCGGAGCTGGCCGCGGAAGAGCGCCAGGTTGAGCTGGGCGATGCGGACCGTGGCCAGGTTGAACGGGTCGTCGTGCGCGGTGGCCGCCGCCTCCAGCTCCTCCAGGTAGCGCAGCGCCTTCTCGCTCTGACCGGTGCGGAAGAACACGGCCAGCGCGACGCTGTAGGTGACACCCAGCCAGTGGGTGTACGGATGCCGCTTCTGCTCCTCGACGCCCTGCACCACCAGCTCTTCCGCACGGGCCAGCTCGTCGCAGATCTCCAGCCCGTACGCCAGGCCGCCCTTGGCCACGGCGACCACGTCGGAGGGCACCCGTGACAGGTCGAGGGCGAGCAGCCGCCGGTGCCAGCCGACGGTCTCGCCCAGCTCACCGCGTACGGCCAGGATCGCCAGGGCGGCGCGGGCCAGGCGCAGCCCGAGCACCGGATCGGCCGACTCCACCGCCCGCTCCACCGCCGCCCGGCAGTCGTCCATCAGCGCGCGGCCCCTGGCGAAGTGGGGGACGCGGGCGGCCCAGGGCATGCGCGGGTCGAGCGCGCCGGCCTGGTAGCAGAACTCCATCTCCTCGCAGATCACCCGCAGGTGCCGGTCGCGCAGCCGCGTCAGCTCGCCCGCCTCGGCCAGCCGCTCGGCGGCGTACTGCCTGATGGTCTCCAGGAGGCGGTAGCGCCCGTCGTGGTGGAGCACCAGCGACTTGTCCACCAGGCCGCTGAGCAGGTCGAGCAGCTCGGCCCTGCGCACGATGCCGCCGTCGGCGCACACCCGCTCGGCCACGGCCAGGTCGAACAGCCCGGCGAAGACCGACAGGCGGCGCAGCAGCACCCGCTCCTTGGGCCGCAGCAGGTCGTGGCTCCACTCGACGGTGGCCAGCAGCGTGCGCTGCCGGGCGGGCGCGGTACGGTCGCCCCTGGTCAGCAGGGTGAACCGGTCGCCGATGCGGTCGGCGATGCGGCCGGGGCTCATCAGGCTCGTCCGGGCCGCCGCCAGCTCCAGCGCCAGCGGCAACCCGTCGAGCGCCCGGCACAGGCGGACGACGTCGTCCATGCTGCCGGTCACCGAACGGGCCCCCGCCGCCAGCGCCCGCTCGACGAACAGCAGCACGGACTCGGCGTCGGGGTGGTGGTCGTCGGGCAGTTCGAGCGGCGGCACCCGCCAGACCAGCTCGCCGGGGATGTGCAGCGGCTCCCGGCTGGTGAGCAGGAAGCGCAGCTCGGGGCAGTCGGCGATCAGACCGGCGACCAGCTCGGCACACCGGTCGACCAGATGCTCGCAGTTGTCCAGCACGATCAGCGCCCTGGCCTCGCGCAGCCGTACCCGCAGGCCGTCGAGCAGCCGCCCTGGGGCCTCGTCGCGGACGCCGAGCACGCCGGCCATCTCGTTGACGATCAGCGCCGGGTCCGCCACGCGGGCCAGCTCTACCAGCCAGACGCCGTCGGCGAAGCCCGGCGCGGCCCTGGCCGCCACCCGCAGCGACAGGCGGGTCTTGCCGATGCCGCCGATGCCGCTGAGCGTGACCACGCGTTCGTCGTGGACCAGCGTGCTCAGCTCGATCAGGTCGCGCCCGCGGCCGACGAAACGGTTGGGCTCTGCGGGCAGGTTGTGCGGAACTGGCGGAGTCATGTCGGTGCCCAGGGTCAGCGGAGGATCACATTTCCGCTAAGTCTCCACCTCCGGCCGGGTCCGCGCGATCACTTTCCGTGGACTGTCCGCGACTGTTCGGATACGGATGCCGTCCGTTCAGCTCGGCGACGCTCATCACGATCCGCACCCGTGACTCCTCGGCCGCCTCCAGCGCCGCCGGCACGTCGGAGATCATGACCCGCGCGCCGCTGGCCCGGATGCGCTCACCCAGCCCGGCGCGGTCGAGGTCCACGGGCACCGGCCAGACGACGCCGCCCGCCGCCATCACCGCGTCGGCCGCCACCAGCAGGTCGGGCCCGACGGGCAGGCAGACGAGCACCGTGTCGCCCGCGCGCACGCCTCTGCGCCGCAACTGGACGGTCGCGATCGCCGACCGCTCGTCCAGTTGCTTCTCGGTGAGCTCCAGGCCCGTGCCCGCGTCCACCATGACGATGTGCTCATCCATGGCGTCCACGGTAGGGAGGGGGTCACGTGCCTACATGGGGCGGAATATGCAGATCCCTATGCAGAAGCGCTGGGGTGCTCGGCGGCCCACACCGCGATCTGGGCGCGGGAGGTGTAACCCAGCTTCTCCATGATGTTGGCGATGTGCCGGGCGACCGTCGCGGGGCTGATCACCAGCTCCTCGGCGATGGCCCGGTTGGACAGCCCCCGGGTGAGCAGGCCGGCGATCTCCAGCTCGCGCGCGGTCAGCAGCGAGTGCCTGACCGGCTCGGCCGCCACGGGCGGCGGGGACGCCGGCCGCTCCCCCGCCAGCACCTGCAGGGCCGCGGCGTCGGGGCTCATCGCCCGGCCGCGGGACCACAGCGAGGCCGTGCGGCCCTCGCCGAGCTTGGCGCGGGCGCGCGAGAGCAGCTCCTCGATCCTGATCGTGGCCGAGTGCTGGCCGATCGACTCGCGCAGCGTGGCCGCGGCGGCGGCGGCCAGCACCGCGCCGTCGAGGTCGCCCTCGTGCTCGGCCAGCACCGACAGGCCGGCCAGGCAGCGGGCAACCCCCTGCCGCTGGCCGCTCTGCCGGCTCAGCGCGAGGCTGTCGGCCAGCCGCTCCCTGGCCGCGGCGAACTCGCCCAGCATGGCGGCCACCCGGCCGACCCTGGCCAGGCAGCGCGCCAGCTCCGAGTCGCTGCCCAGCTCCCACAACCACGGGACGGCCTGCTCGTACTGGGACCTGGCGGTCTCCAGGTCGCCGCGGGCCTCGGCGACCGCGCCGAGCTGGGCGGCCATCCTGGCCATGAGCCAGCGGTGGCCGTGCTCGCGCGCCCGCGCCAGGGCCTCGTCGCCCAGCCGCTGGGCCTCGCGCAGCCGGCCCCTGGTCAGCGCGACCGCCGACAGCCCGGCCAGCCCCGCCGCCTGGTTCCAGGCGTCGCCCGACTCGGTGGCGTCGGCCAGGCCCCGCTCGGCGTGGTGCAGCGCCTCGTCGATCCGGCCCATGCGCAGCAGGAGGATGACCACGAGGCTGTGCATGACGCAGCGCGTGAACGCGTTGCCGCCGTCGCCGCCGAGGCCCGCCAGGCTCTCGGTGGCCACCTCCAGCGACCGGCTGAGCTCGTCACGGGCCTCCAGCCCGTAGGCGAGGTACGCCTTGCCCTGCGCGACCTGCGCGTCGGGGACGAGTGACAGGTCGAGCGAGAGCAGCCGCTCGGTCCAGCCGACGATCTCCGTCAGGTTGCCGGAGATAGGCAGCAGGGCCGTGCTGGCGGCGCACAGCCGCAGGCCGAGCCGCGCGTTGCCGGACTCGGCGGCCCAGTCGAGGGCGGCCCGCTGGTCGTCGAGGAGCTGCTTGCCGGCCATCAGGCACTCCAACCGCTCCGGCCAGGGCACGCCCGGCCGGACCATCTCGGTCGTGAAGTGGCGTTCCTGAAGGTCGCACAGGACGCTGAGATGCCGCTCGCGGACGGCCTCGCGCTCGCCGGCCCGGTCCAGCCGCTTCATCGCGTACCGCTTGATCGTCTCCAGCATCCGGTAGCGCCTGCGTTCCTCGTCGCACAGCACGAGGGACTTGTCGACCAGCCCGCCGAGCAGGTCGACGATCTCCGCCCGCGCGATGGGCGGCTCGGCGCAGACCTGCTCGGCCAGGTCGAGGTCGAAGTCGCGGGCGAAGACCGACAGCCTGCGCAGCAGCACCTGCTCCTTGGCCGACAGCAGGTCGTAGCTCCAGTCGACGGTGGCCAGCAGCGTGCGCTGCCGCGCCGGGGCGGTACGCCCGCCCGTGGTCAGCAGGGAGAAGCGGTCGTCGAGCCGGTCGGCGATCTGCCCGGGGCTGAGCAGGCTCGTACGGGCCGCCGCCAGCTCCAGGGCCAGGGGCAGCCCGTCGAGCGCCTGGCACAGGCGGACCACGTCGGGCAGGGTGTCGTAGCCGAGCCGGGTGCCGGCGGCGGCGGCGCGGTCCATGAAGAGCTGCACCGACTCGGCGTCGGCGTACCCCATCTCGGGCAGGTCGAGCGGCGGCACCCGCCAGATCAGCTCGCTGGCGATGCGCAGCGGCTCCCTGCTGGTGGCCAGGATGCTCAGCCGGGGGCAGCAGGCGACCAGCTCGGCGGCCAGCTCGGCGCACCCGTCGATCAGATGTTCGCAGTTGTCGAGCAGCAGCAGGCAGCGCAGGTCGCGCAGCCGGGCGGTGACGGTGTCGAGCAGCGGGCGCCCGCTCTCCTCGCGCACCCGCAGCACCCGGGCGATCTCCTGGACGATCTGCTCGGGGCGGCCGACCCGGGCCAGCTCGACCAGCCACACCCCGCCCGGATAGCCGCCCACCAGCCCGGCGGCCACCCGCAGGGCCAGCCGGGTCTTGCCGATGCCGCCGACGCCGCACAGCGTGACCACGCGTGTCTCGCCGAACAGCCCGCGAAGGTCGTCGAGGTCGCGTTCGCGGCCCACGAACCGATTGGGCTCTGCTGGAAGGTTGTGCCGGGGGGCCTCTGGCATGTGTTCACCCTGCGTCGCCGAAGGATCACACTCTTCCACAGTGTCGCACTTTTCACAGGCCAAGCGAGCTGACGATCGCCCTTTCGTCCACAACGCGCAGAATGGGGTTGCCCAGCAGCCGCCTGGCGACGTCGTACGGCGCCACGACCATGGTGGCCCTGCGCTCGGCGGCCAGCACGCGGCAGCCGATGACGGTCGGCTCGTTGGCGGCGATCACCACGTGGGCGCCGGACATCAGGGCCAGGTCGAGCACCCGCAGCCCTTTGAGCAGGTCACCGGCCGCGTTGACGACGACGTCGTCCTTGCCGATCACCAGGCGGGCGGCCAGGTTGCGCAGGTCGGCGGCGAGCTCGTCGTGGTCGAGGACGCGTCCTTCGCCCAGCGCCAGCGCCGCGCCCGCCAGCGGGCCGAACTCCACCGGGTTCGCGTTGAGCAGCCCGGCGAACGGGAGCGTGCCGGGCGAGGGACGGAAGGCGTAGACCCGGTCGGCGGCGACCGCGCCGAGGTCGCGAGGGCCGCGGGTGATCATCATGCGGGCCGGGCCCGAGCCGTTCAGCACGGCGACGCCGCCCGCCCAGGACACCGCGTGGACCGCCACCGTCAGGGACACGCCGAGCGGGAGATCGATGAGGACGCGGTCGCCGTAGGTCAGGCCGTCGCGCCGCAACCCGCCCGCCGCCCGGGTGACCCGCCTGGCGAACTGCGCGTACGACAGCACCTCGCCGGTCCTGACGTCGCTCACCGCCGGCTGGTCGCCCTTGCTCGGGGCCGAGCTCATCACCAGCTCTGTCCACGTCATGACGACAATGTAGGGATCGCTGCGGCTCCTGCCATGCACACAAATGTGCAACCTGCTATGTACGTCCCGGCTCGCGCTCGTACAGCTCGGTGAGGGGGGCGAGCCGGTCGGCGGGCACGTTCAGGCGCAGGCCGGCGGCGGACTCCTCCTGCCAGGTGCCGTGTTCCCAGGCGATCTGGTCCCAGGCCACCAGCCTGCCGCCCTTGAGCGTCGTGGTCGTCCCAGGCGGGGCTCACGCAACCGGCCACGAGCAGTGCGAGCAACACGAGGACGGCCGCGGCCCGCTTCACGTACGCCCTCGGAGCAGGAAGTAGGCCAGCAGCCCGAGAAGCGCGGCGAACTGCCCCCACGCGGCGAGCAGCACCAGTCCCTCGTCCCTCACGGTCGCTCACTGCCCGGCCGCCCGTGATCCATGCGGGAGGGCGGGAATCAGACACCCCGGGCGGAACGTTCACCCGTACAGCGCCGCAGACGCGTTGTCCCGCTCTTGCCACGAGAGGGGATCAACTAGACTTGGTGGGTCGCGACTTCGCGCGGCCGCCCCCACGACACAGAGCGAGAAGTCATCATGCCTTTGAACAGCCGCGACGACCTGCGGAACATCGCGATCATCGCGCACGTCGACCATGGCAAGACCACACTGGTCGACGCCATGCTCTGGCAGTCCGGGGCCTTCCGCGCGAACCAGGACGTCGACGACCGGGTCATGGACTCCAACGACCTGGAGCGCGAGAAGGGCATCACCATTCTCGCCAAGAACACCGCCGTCCAGCACGGCGGCATGACCCTGAACATCATCGACACCCCCGGCCACGCCGACTTCGGCGGCGAGGTCGAGCGCGGCCTCTCCATGGTCGACGGTGTGGTGCTGCTGGTCGACGCCTCCGAGGGCCCGCTGCCGCAGACCCGGTTCGTGCTGCGCAAGGCCTTCGCCGCCAAGATGCCGGTCATCCTGTGCATCAACAAGGTCGACCGCCCCGACGCCCGCATCAAGGAGGTCGTCGACGAGGTCTACGAGCTGTTCATGGACCTCGACGCCACCGAGGAGCAGATCGACTTCCCGATCGTCTACGCCTCGGCCAAGGCCGGCCGCGCCTCCATGAACCGTCCCGACGACGGCGGCATGCCCGACTCGGAGGACCTGGAGCCGCTGTTCGACATCATCAAGTCGACGATCCCGGCCCCCACGTACGACCCCAACGCGCCGCTGCAGGCGCACGTCACCAACCTCGACGCCTCCTCCTACCTGGGCCGCATCGCGCTGTGCCGGATCCACCAGGGCGTCATCCACAAGGGCCAGCAGGTCGCCTGGTGCCGCACCGACGGCACGATCCAGAAGGTGAAGATCACCGAGCTGCTGATGACGGAGGCGCTGGAGCGCAAGCCGGCCGAGCAGGCCGGTCCCGGCGACATCATCGCCATCGCGGGCATCCCCGAGATCATGATCGGCGAGACGCTGGCCGACCCGGAGGACCCGCGCCCGCTGCCGCTGATCACGGTCGACGAGCCGGCGATCTCGATGACGATTGGCACCAACACCTCGCCGCTGGTCGGCAAGGTGAAGGGCTCCAAGGTCACCGCCCGCATGGTCAAGGACCGGCTCGAGAAGGAGCTGGTCGGCAACGTGTCGCTGCGCGTGCTGCCCACCGACCGTCCCGACGCCTGGGAGGTGCAGGGCCGTGGTGAGCTGGCGCTGGCCATCCTGGTCGAGCAGATGCGCCGCGAGGGCTACGAGCTGACCGTGGGCAAGCCGCAGGTGGTCACCAAGACCATCGACGGCAAGGTGCACGAGCCGGTCGAGCGCCTGACGGTCGACTGCCCGGAGGAGTACCTCGGCGCGGTCACCCAGCTCCTGGCCGTCCGCAAGGGCCGCATGGAGCACATGACCAACCACGGCACCGGCTGGATCCGCATGGAGTTCGTGGTCCCGGCCCGCGGCCTGATCGGCTTCCGCACCGAGTTCCTGACCGAGACCCGCGGCACCGGCCTGGTCCACCACGTGTTCGACTCCTACGAGCCCTGGTTCGGCGAGCTGCGTACCCGCAACAACGGTTCGCTGGTGGCCGACAGGTCGGGCCCGGTCACCGCGTTCGCCATGCTCAACCTCCAGGAGCGCGGCACGCTGTTCGTCTCGCCGACCACCGAGGTCTACGAGGGCATGATCATCGGTGAGAACTCGCGTTCCGACGACATGGACGTGAACATCACCAAGGAGAAGAAGCTCACCAACATGCGCTCGTCCACGAGCGAGGAGACCGAGAAGGTCATCCCGCCGCGGACGCTGTCGCTGGAGCAGGCGCTGGAGTTCATCCGCGAGGACGAATGCGTGGAGATCACGCCCGACGCGGTCCGCATCCGCAAGGTCGTGCTCGACGGCGCCACCCGTGGCCGGGCCGCCGCCCGCGCCAAGCGCGCCTGATCCGTCCAGCACGTCCCGCATCACGGCCGCGTGTCACCTTCCCGGTGACACGCGGCTTCTGTGTAGACGGAGCCGGTCACGAAGGCCGGCGATGCGCTCAGCGGCGCGGCAGCTCGCTGCCCCTGACGTGCGCGCACTGCCACTCGACCAGCGCCGCGCAGTCGCGCCAGGCCCGCTCGACGCGCCCGCGCACCTCGGCCGTGTGCACCCACGGCTCGGGCTCGTAGCGGACGCCCGCGAACAGGGACCTGTGGCGCAGCAGCTCGATGCGGGGATGGTCCTCGTCGAAGCCGCGCGGCCTGGTCTTCAGGCGGTCGCCGCCGATCGTGTAGCCGGCTTCGGCGAGCCTGGCCGTGATCGACTCCAGCGGCTTGCCGGTCAGGTCCTCGTCCACGGCCGCGCGGTAGCGGGCGACCTGGTCGGGGGCCTGGGTGTAGCGGCCGCCCGCGACGTACAGGCCGGCGGCGCTGATCTCGACGTAGAAGCCGATGCCGGGCATCAGGTCGACGAACGCGCCCTGATGGGTCTTGTACGGCGTCTTGTCCTTGGAGAAGCGCACGTCGCGGTAGGGCCGGAAGAGCTGGGCCGGGCCGAACTCGTCGGCCAGCTCGTCGGTGAGCTCCGTCATGGGCGCTCGGACGGCGTCCTCGTACAGGTGCTTGTGGCGGGTGAAGTAGGTCTTGGAGTTGTCCGCCTCAAGACCCTCGTAGAAGATGAACGCCTCGTCGGGGAAGCCGGTGAAACCCATGGCCCAAGGGTGCCATGCCGCTCACCGTGCGGTGTACGTGCGGCCCGGCGTGGGCGGACGGCCGTACAGCTCCGAGACGGTCACGAACGTGTAGCCCTTCCTGGCGAGCGTGTCGAGCACCTTCGGCACGGCCTCGATCGTGGTGGGGTGGATGTCGTGCATGAGCACGATCGACCCGGCCTTGGCGGTGTCGGCGCGCCTGACCACGGCGGCGGGCTCGCGGTGCAGCCAGTCAAGGGTGTCGACGTCCCACAGGATCTGGGCCAGGCCCTCGCGGCGGGTCTCGGCGGCCACGGCGTCGTCGGTGCTGCCGTACGGCGGGCGCATCACCCGCATCCTGACCCCGGTCAGCCGGTGGACCAGCTCCTGGGTGTGCCCAAGCTCGTGCTGCACCCCCTCGCGCGACAGGCCGGTCAGCGACGGGTGGGACCAGGAGTGGTTGCCGATCTCGTGCCCCTCGTCCACGATGCGGCGGGTGATCCGGCCGCCGGTGTCGGCCGCCACCATCTCCCCCAGCACGAAGAACGTGGCCTTGACCTGGCGTTGACGCAGCAGGTCGAGCAACTTGCCGGTGTAGGGCCCGGGACCGTCGTCGAAGGTCAGGGCCACACACTTGATCTTGCCGCAGTCGAACCTGCGACTGCGCGGCCAGTCGGCCTGCTGCGCGACCAGCCGCTTGGCCAGGACCTCAGGACTGACCGGCGGCCGGACCGCGGCGGAATGCCGGCGCGGCACCGGTTGAGCGGCACAGCCCACAAGAACGAACAGAACGAACGGCAAAGCCCAAATGCGCATGTTTTCCCCCGAAACACCGCACGCGGGGGCCTCACGGATAGTCCTGAACCGGTCTCCCCCGTAGTTCCCTGGTCAGGTCGTCCCACCAGGGTGGGATGTCCGCGTGCAGCTCCTTGTAGCGGCGCGCCACACGCATGGCACATCCAACCGGATCCGTACCCAGATGACGACGTTTAACCGGACCTTCCTGCCAACGGTAAAACCCGTCCCTGTAATGCACGACGAGACCTATCCAGACCGAGATGGTCGCTCCGTCCCCCACCTCGTACGCGCTGGTGACACCCAGCCCGTGCAGCTCCGCCTGGAGTTTCTCCGTCGCCGCGCGGGCTTCGGTCACACGCCACCCCCTGCCGACGTTCGCATACACATGCGGTGTACCCAGCAACGGGCATCAGTCGTCCAAGACATGGAGTAATCATCAAACTCCGGGGGGTCATCCGCAGGCGATCGACGTTATTGGTCCGGTTGCGCGGCCGGGCCGGCCCTTGTTACGTTTCCGCCGTGCGCCGGGAGCGGGCACAGTCGCTGAAGCACGTCGCGGTACCGTACGACTCGGATCGGGCCTTCCTCGACCTCGTCGTGCCGCGCGTGCGCACCGCGCTGGACGAAGACAGGCGCGTGCTGGTCGTCAACCGTCCCGACCGGCTGGCGCTGCTGTCGGAGGCCCTCGACGGCGACGCGCGCCGCATCGACAGCCGCCTTTCCAGCTCCTGGTACGGCCACCCCCACCGGATGCTGGCCGCCTACCACGAGTACACGCGCGGGCGGCCCACGCTCGTCATCGGCGAGCCCGTCTGGACCGATCTGAGCGAGCCGCGGATCCAGGACCTCATCCGCTACGACTCGGTCGTCAACGCCGCCCTCGCCGCGGCCCCGTCCGTCATGATGTGCCTGTACGACCTGCGCCATGTGCCCGAGCCCGTCCGGGAGCTCACCTCGGTCGTCCACCCGCTGGTGCTGGGGGCCGGGGGCGAGACCGCGAGCGGCCGCTTCGTGGAGCCCCACGAGCTGGTGCTCGACGGCGACGACGCGCCGTTCCCCGAGCCGGGCCCGGGGGCCTGCCTGGTGCGTTTCACGGCCCGCGAGCTCAAGCGCCTGCGTCAGAGCGTCGGCGACTACGCCAGGGCGGCCGGAATGGACCGCAACCTCATCTCGTCGCTGGTGCTGAGCGTCTCGGAGATCGCCGCGAACTCCGTCGAGCACGGCGCCGGGTTCGGCACGATCACGATGTGGGTGGAGGAGCGCGACCTCGTCTGCGAGATCGCCGATCCCGGCGGGACGCTCGACGACCCCTTACCGGGCTACATACCGCCGGAGCCCGAGGCCCCACGGGGGTACGGGCTCTGGATCAGCCGGCAGCTCTGCGACCGGGTGCAGATGCGCGACGAAGGCGGCGTGTTACGCGTCCGCCTTCGTCTGTCCCTGGACTCGCCCGGTTCCTCCTAGGCGGCCGCGCGGGGGGCGGGAAGGCGCACGGCGCCCTCCTCCCGCGCGTAGTCCTCCAGCATGCCGCGGAGCTGGCGGCGGCCACGGTGCAGGCGGGACATCACGGTGCCGATGGGCGTCCCCATGCGCTCGGCGATCTCCTTGTACGCGAACCCCTCGACGTCGGCCAGGTAGACGGCCACGCGGAAGTCCTCGGGCAGGGAGCGCAGGGCGTTCATCACGACGCTGTCGGGCAGCCGGTCGAGCGCCTCGGTCTCGGCCGAGCGCAGGCCCGTGGAGGTGTGGGACTCGGCGGCGTGCAGCTGCCAGTCCTCGATGTCCTCGGCGGCCGACAACTTCGGCGAGCGCTGCTTCTTGCGGTAGTCGTTGATGAAGTTGTTGGTGAGGATGCGGTGCAGCCACGCCTTGAGGTTGGTGCCCTCGCGGAACTGGTGATAGGACGTGTACGCCTTGGCGACCGTCTCCTGCACCAGGTCCTCGGCGTCGGCGGCGTTACGGGTCAGGCGCATGGCGGAAGCGAACAGCTGCGACGTCACGGGCACGACATCGCGCTCGAACCAGTCCTGACGCTGCTCATCGGTCATAGTGATCAATTTCATTCCCCCTTGCGCTATCCCCCGTTCGGCACAAGCCGCCTGACAGCGTTCCTCATCCTCGCAACTCCCGAGTAAGGGTGGCGTTAGGAGAGTTCGCCTAGGTCAGAAGGGGTTTCAGTCCATCTGGCTCGCGGCGTGCGTGGTCACGTCCACGGCCGGACAAGTCTCATTATCATAACACTACCCACCCAATATCGTAGGAATAGTGGTCAGAGTCACAGGGGATAGCGTATGGGCATGGAATCTGTGGACCGTCACGACACGGGGACACGCCGGTGGGTGGCGGAGGCCATCCGCAAGGTGGAGGCCGACGCCAACCGGAGTTGTGACACTCACCTGCACGTCTTTCCGCTTCCCTCGGACTGGGGTGTAAACCTCTACCTGAAAGACGAATCGGTGCACCCGACCGGTTCACTCAAACACCGGCTCGCACGGTCCCTGTTCCTGTACGGCCTCGCCAACGGCTGGATCGGCCCGGCCACCACGATCGTGGAGGCGTCCAGCGGTTCGACCGCGGTCAGCGAGGCGTATTTCGCCCGATTGCTCGGCCTGCCGTTCATCGCCGTCATGCCCGCGTCCACGTCGCCTGAGAAGTGCCACCTCATCGAGTTCTACGGCGGGAAGTGTCATCTGGTCGCCGACCCGGGGGCGATCTATGACGAATCTCACCGGCTGGCCGCCGAGACCGGGGGCCACTTCATGGACCAGTTCACCTACGCCGAACGCGCGACCGACTGGCGAGGCAACAACAACATCGCCGAGTCGATCTATTCCCAGATGTCCATGGAGCCGCATCCCGAGCCCGCCTGGATCGTGGTGGGCGCCGGCACCGGCGGCACGTCGTCCACGATCGGCCGCTACATCCGCTACCGCCGCCACCCCACCCGCCTGGCCGTGGTCGATCCGGAGGGCTCGGCGTTCTACCCGGGCTGGGTCTCGGGCGACACCTCGGTGACGGCGTCCGGGTCGCGGATCGAGGGCATCGGGCGTCCGCGGGTGGAGCCGTCGTTCCTGCCCAGCGTGATCGACCGCATGATCGCCGTCCCCGACGCCCGGTCGATCGCCGCCATGCACTGGACCCGCGAGGTCACCGGTCTAGACGTCGGCGGCTCCACGGGCACCAACCTGGCGGCCTGCGTCGACCTCGTCAGGGAGATGCGCGAGGAGGGCCGCCAGGGCAGCATCGTCACCCTGGTCTGCGACCGCGGCGACCGCTACAAGGGCACCTACGACAACCCGGAATGGCTGGCCGGCCAGGGGCTGGACCTCGAACCCCATCTGGCCGACCTGCGGGCCTTCCTGCCGCGCTGAGCGTCCGCGCGGGTCAGGAGGCGGGCTTGGCGGGGTCGACCGAGAACGTCTGGGCCAGGTCGTCCAGGATGGCGTGGGCGCCCTGGATGCCCACGGCGCTCATCCACGTCAGGTCGCTGACCTCGTGTTTTTCTCCCTTGAGCCGGCCCCACAGCGGGTTGCCGACGAACTTCTCCTTGGGGCCGTCGCTGGCCGGGTCCGGGTAGGTGGCGACGAAGATGTGGTCGGCGTCGAGGTCGGCGATGCGTTCCTGGCTGACGTCCACGGCGATGGCGTCGTCCTTGGTGGGCTGGCCCTCAGGACGCGGGAAGCCGACGTCCTTCAGCACGACCCCGGAGTAGGACTTCTCGACGTACAGCCGGACGGTGGGCTCGCCGGCGAAGCGCACGATCGAGATCGTCGGCAGCTTCCCGCCCTGCTTGTCCTTGATCGCGGTCCCGATCTTGCCCGCGCGCTCCTCGAACGCCTTGATCCTGGAGTCGGCCAGGTCCTCCTTGCCCAGGGCGCGGCCCATGAGCCGCAGGTTGTCCTTCCAGATGGCGCCGGTCGTCTCGCTGAAGACCGTCGGCGCGATCTTCGACAGCTTGTCGTACAGGGCCTCGTGCCGGACCTTGGCCGACACGATCAGGTCGGGCTTGAGCGCGGCGATCTTCTCCAGGCTCGGCTGCTCCAGCGTGCCGACCGAGGTGGCCTCCTTGCCGTACTGGGCGACGAGCGGGCCGAGGTAGTCGGGCAGCTTGGTGTCGATCGACCGGTAGGTGGTGTAGCCGATCACCGGGGTCTCCAGCGTGAGCACCGCGTCCACGAAGCTCTGGTCGAGCGCGACGACCCGCCTGGGCTGGCCGGAGATCTTGGTCGAGCCCATCGCGTGCTCGATCGTCCTGGCGGCCGGGTCGGCCGACGACGCGGCCGAGGATCCCGCCGGGGTCTCCGTCGAAGTCCCTGTCGAGCCGCACGCGGCCACCCCCGCCACCAGCAGTGCACCGGCCAGCAACCGCCACGCTCTCATCAGAACCCTTTCCCTAGGTAAGGCGAACCTAAATTAGGTTAGCCCTGCCTAACCTGGCATACTTCACCACGATCGGGCAAACAAGGGGAGGAAATCTGGTGACCGCGCTCGCGCCCCGCCTCATCGGCATCCGGCGCCGGCGGCTCGTCCTCCTGCTCGTCCTCCTGGCCGCCGTCGCGGTCGCGGTGGTGCTGAGCATCACGGTCGGCTCGAAGCCCGTACCGCTGGGCGCCGCCTGGCAGGCCCTCACCGCGCACACCGGCAGCGAGAACGACATCATCATCCGCTCGCTGCGCGTCCCGCGTACCGTGCTCGGGGTGCTGGCCGGGATCGCGCTCGGCGTCGCGGGCGCCCTCATGCAGGGCCACACGCGCAACCCCCTCGCCGACCCCGGCCTGCTGGGCGTCACGCAGGGAGCGGCGTTCGCCATGGTGGCCTCGATCATCCTGCTCGGCGCCTCCAGCCTGCTCGCCTACATCTGGTTCGGCCTGGCGGGCGCCCTGGTGGCCAGCGTGGCGGTGTTCGCGCTCGGCATGACGGGCGGCAGAGGCGGCCCCACCCCGGTCACGCTGGCCCTGGCCGGCACCGCGGTCAGCGCCCTGCTGTACGCCATGACCTCGGCCATCGTGCTCCTCGACGAACAGGCCATGGACGTCTTCCGCTTCTGGCAGGCCGGCTCCATCGCCGCCAGGGGTCCCGACGTGGTCTGGCAGGTGCTCCCGTTCGTCCTCGCCGGCCTGCTGCTCGCCCTGGTCAACGCCCCGGGCCTGAACGCCCTGTCGCTCGGCGAGGACGTCGCCCGCTCGCTCGGCCAGAACATCGCCCTGACCAGGACGGTCGGCGTCGCCTCGATCACCCTGCTGTCGGGCGCGGCGGTGGCGGCCTGCGGCTCGCTGGCGTTCGTGGGCCTGATCGTGCCGCACCTGGCCCGGCCGCTGTCGGGGACCGACCACCGGTGGCTGCTGCCGTACTCGGGGCTGGTCGGGGCGGCGTTGCTGCTGGTCGCCGACGTGATCGGACGCGTGGTGGCCCCTCCGGGCGAACTGGAGGTCGGCGTCGTCCTCGCGCTGATCGGCGCCCCCTTCTTCGTCGCCCTGGTCCGCCGCAGAAAGCCGGTACGGCTATGACCGCGCTCCCCCTGCGCCTCGGCGCCCTGTCCTGGCGGCTGCGCCTGCGTGCCGTCGCCGTCAGCGTGACCGGGCTGGTGCTCCTGGTCGTGCTCATGGCGCTGAACATGCGCATCGGCGACCTCCCGATGAGCCTGACGGAGGTGCTCCAGGGCACCTTCGACGTCAACAGCGCGGCCCACTTCGTCATCATGGAGCTGCGCCTGCCGCGCGCCCTGACCGGCGCCCTGGTCGGCGCCGCGCTCGCGCTGTCCGGCGCGATCATCCAGTCCATCGCGCGCAACCCGCTGGCCAGCCCGGAGATCCTCGGCGTCACGACCGGCGCCTCGGTCACCGTCGTGGCCGGCGTGGTGGCCAGCGGCAGCGTCTACGGCGGCACCAGCGGCCTGCTGGCCAGCCTGGGCGTCCCCGCGCTCGCGCTGCTCGGCGGCCTGCTCGGCGCGGCCGTCGTCTATGGCCTGGCCTGGCGGCGCGGCCTGGACGGCTACCGCCTGGTCCTGGTCGGCATCGGCGTGGCCGCCGTGTTCACGAACGTGAAGTTCTGGCTGCTGACCGTCGGCGACGTGAACGACACCGGCCGGGCCATGGTCTGGATCAGCGGCTCCCTCAACGGGCGCGGCTGGGAGCACGTCGTCCCCGTGGCGCTCGCGCTGGCCGTGCTCATCCCGGCCACCCTGCTCGGCACCCGCTCGCTCGACGCCCTGCGCTTCGGCGACGACGTGGTCACCGCCCTCGGCGTACGCGTGAACGCGGCCCGCGCCCTGCTGATCCTGGCCGCCGTGCTGCTGGCCGCGGTGGCCACCGCCTCGGCCGGGCCGATCGCGTTCGTGGCGCTCGCCTCACCGCAGATCGCGCTCAGGCTGGCCCGCTCGGCCCGGCCGCCACTGCTGTGCTCGGCGGTCACCGGGGCCGTGCTCACCGCCGGGGCCGACCTGATCGCGCGGACCGTCTTCTCGCCGATCGAACTGCCCGTCGGCATCGTCACGGCCGTGCTGGGCGCACCGTACCTGATCCACCTGATCTGGAGGGCACGCAAATGAGGCTGCAGGCCGCGGGCGTCAAGCTCGGCTACGGCGACCGGACCATCGTGGACGGCCTCGACCTCGGCATCGAGGCCGGCACGGTGACCACCATTATCGGCCCGAACGGCTGTGGCAAGTCCACCCTCCTGCGCGCGCTGGGCCGCCTGCTCAAACCCCAGGGCGGCCAGGTCCTGCTGGACGGCAAGCGCATCGACGCCATCCCCACCCGCGAGGTGGCCAAGGTCCTCGGCGTGCTGCCGCAGGCGCCCTCGGCCCCCGAAGGGCTCACCGTGGCCGACCTGGTCGCCAGGGGACGCCATCCGCACCAGACGTGGTACCGCCAGTGGTCCTCCGACGACGAGTCGGCGGTCGCCGCGGCGCTGTCCATGACCGGCCTGGCCGACCTCGCCGAACGTCCGCTCGACGAGCTGTCGGGCGGCCAGCGGCAGCGGGCGTGGATCTCCATGGCCCTGGCCCAGGGCACCGACCTGCTGCTGCTCGACGAGCCCACCACGTTCCTCGACCTGGCCCACCAGGTGGAGGTGCTGGAGCTCGTCCGGCATCTGCACGAGCAGGCGGGCCGCACGGTCGTCATGGTCCTGCACGACCTCAACCTGGCCGCGCGCTACGCCGACCGGCTGGTGGCCATGCGCGCCGGCAAGGTCGTGGCCGCGGGCGCCCCGCACGAGGTGCTGACCGAGGAGCTGCTGCGCGAGGTGTTCGAGCTGGACGCGAAGATCATCGAGGACCCGGTCGCGGGGACGCCTCTCGTGGTGCCGATCGGGCCGCTCGCGGCTCCGCGAGCCTGACCCGCCGCACCGGCGACAGCGCCACGCCCGCCGCGATCACCGGCCGGCCCGCCCCGGCGAAGGCCGCGCATCCCCTCAGACCTCGGCCAGCGCCCGTCCGACGTCCTGGTCGTCCGGGGCCAGCTCGGCGGCTCGGAGCAGGTCCTGTCTGGCCTCCTTCGCCCGGCCCAGCTCCCGGTAGACCATCGCCCGGTTGAACAGCAGCTCGGCCGTCTCCGTCAGCTTCAGCGCGCGGGTCAGGTCGGACAGCGCGCCGTCGTGGTCGCCGCGTTCGAAGGCGGCCACGGCCCGGTTCCCCCACGCGGCGGCCAGGTCGGGGTCGATCTCCAGCGCGCCGTCGAAGGCCGCGTACGCCTCCGGGTAGCGCCCCTGGGCCGTCTCCACCTGGCCGAGCACGCACAGCAGGTGGGCGTCGCGCGGCCGGAGCGCCAGGCCGCGCTCCACGTCGCGTCTGGCCTGCTCGTACTCGCCGTGGAGGGCGAGCAGGCCGCATCTGTTGACGTACGCGGGGGCGAAGCCGGGGTCGAGCTCCAGCGTGCGGTCGAGGTCGGCGCGGGCGCCTTCGAGGTCGCCGGCCGCGAACCGCAGCTCCGAGCGGTTGTAGTACGCCTCGGGGAAGGGCGGGCTGAGCCGCATGACGGCCTCGTAGTCGGCCAGGGCCTCGGCCGGTCTGCCGAGCTTGTTCAGCAGGTTGCCGCGGTCGAGGTAGTAGTCCGGATAGCCGGGGTCGGCGTCGATCGCCGCGGTGTAGTCCGCCAGCGCCTCGTCGTACCGGCCGGCCTGGGCCAGCAGCTGGGCCCTGTTGGCGCGCAGCACCAGCAGGTGGACCGGGTGCTCGCCCGCCAGGTGCTCCTCGGCCAGCGCGACGGCCTGCTCGACCAGCCGCAGCGCGGCGTCGGGACGCCCGGCGCGCAGCTCGACCAGGGCCTTGCCGTTGAGGTCGAAGCCCAGGTGGAAGGCCCGTTCGCGGACGTCGGGCAGCAACGACGTGATCGTGACGGCCTCGTTGATCCACGCCATCGCCTCGCCGGGGTCGCGGCGGGCGGGGTCGTGGTGGCGTACCAGGATCATGGCGGTGGCGTAGGCGATCGTGGCCCGGTGCTTGGGGTCGGTGCTGACGCGCCTGGCCCGGTCGTAGAGCTCGCGGGCCTCCTCCTCGCGTTCCACGGCCTCCAAGGCGGCGGCGACGCGCTGCACGAGCGTGCGCCACCCTTCGGGGTCGTCCTCGTACGCCATGCCGCGCAGCGCCTCCGTGCCCGACTCCGCCATCGCGTGATGGAAACCTTCGTCGCGGTAGCGGTCGAAGTCCCCGCACAACGGGCCCTCACCGGGCGACGACGGGCCTTCCTCGACGCGCAGCAGCCCGGGGTCGAGCCGGCGGCGCAGCACCTCGACCAGCTCGGCGTCGGTGTGGTCGGCCTCGCCCAGGTTCGACACGACGAGCGTGAGCGGCCCCGTGACGGTCAGCAGCTCGCGGACGAACTCGGCCAGCCCGTTGGCGATCCTGAGGCTGCGGCGCGCCCCCGGGATGAGGATGCGCTGCGCCCTCGGCAGGTCGTCGGCCAGCGAGCGCCTGCGCGCCGGGACGAGCGGCCGCAGGCGGGGCGCCGCGACCCGGAGCTCCACGTCGTGGGCGGCCACCAGGTCGGGCCGCCGGTCGAGCGCCTCGGGGACCAGCAGGTCGAGCAGCGCGGCGGCCATCGTGTAGGGGCCGGCGGCCCGGCGGTCGGCGTCCAGGGCGATCGTCCTCACGACCGCCCCCTTCCCAACGGTCGGCGTTCCCGTGCGGAAACGCCGACCCAGAGACAGGTCAAACGCAGTGCCGCGGTGAGGCGAGCGTGGTGGGCCTGACAGTCCCGGGACGATGGACGACGATCTTCTTCATGGGCATCCCCTTGGTGATCGCGGATAACCCGAACATGTCAGCACAAAGCTAACTAACGACTCAAGACTTTTCTGGTAACGGCTATTTCGGCATGAATTAGGACATGACCGATAAAAGCGGTCAGTCGCCCAGGATCGCGTCCACGAAGACCTCGGGGTCGAAGGGCGCCAGGTCGTCGGGCCCCTCGCCGAGCCCCACGAGCTTGACCGGCACGCCCAGCTCGCGCTGCACGGAGATCACGATGCCGCCCTTGGCGGTGCCGTCGAGCTTGGTGAGCGCGATGCCGGTGATGTTCACCACCTCGGCGAACACCTGGGCCTGGCGCATGCCGTTCTGGCCGGTGGTGGCGTCGAGGACGAGCAGCACCTCGTCGACCGTGGCCTTCTTCTCGATGACCCGCTTGACCTTGCCCAGCTCGTCCATCAGGCCGGTCTTGGTGTGCAGGCGGCCCGCGGTGTCGACGATGACGACGTCGACCTTGTCCTCGATGCCCTTGGCCGTGGCCTCGAAGGCCACCGAGGCCGGGTCGCCGCCCTCCGGGCCGCGCACGGTCTCGGCGCCGACCCGTTCGCCCCACGTCTGGAGCTGGTCGGCCGCCGCCGCGCGGAAGGTGTCGGCCGCGCCGAGCACGACCTTCTTGCCGTCGCCGATGAGCGAGCGGGCGAGCTTGCCCGTGGTGGTGGTCTTGCCGGTGCCGTTGACGCCCACGACGAGGACCACGGCGGGCCGCTCGCCGTGCTTCTGGACATGCAGGCCGCGGTCGAGGTCGGGGTTGACCTGGGCCAGGAGCTGCTCGCGCAGCAGGGCCCTGACCTCCGTGGGCGTGCGGCTGCCCAGCACCTTGACCTTGGTACGCAGCTCCTCGACCATCGCCTGGGTCGGGGCCACGCCCACGTCGGCGGTGATCAGGCTCTCCTCGATCTCGTCCCAGACGTCGTCGTCGAGCCGGTCACGCGACAGCAGCTCCAGCAGCCCGCGGCCGAGCGCGCTCTGCGAACGCGCCAGACGCGAACGCAGCCGCACCATCCGCCCCGCAGACGGCGGCGGCACCTCGACCTCGGGCGCGATGACCATCGGCTCGGCCGGCGCGACCGGCGGCGGCACCGTGGTGACCGCGCCGTCGACCTCCTCGACCGGGCCGGCCGGCCGCTTCTCCTCCTCGGGAAGCGGCGGCGCCTCCGGCGGCGGCACGGGCGGCGCCGCCTTGCCACCCGGCTTGAACAGCAGGAAGAGGCCGCCGGCCGCCAGCAGGGCGACGACGACCACGATCACTATGACGCCGAGGTAACCATCCACAAGATGTCAGTTTTCCAGATCGACCGGCATGGTCATGCCCAAGGCACACGGATGATGACAGGCCGGATCAGGCGGATTCGCGCTCCCGCAGGCGCTGGCTGACCACCTGCGTCACGCCGTCACCGCGCATCGACACGCCGTAGAGGGCATCGGCGATCTCCATCGTGCGCTTGTTGTGGGTGATGACGATGAGCTGGGAACTCTGCCGCAGCTCCTCGAACAGGGTCAGCAGGCGCTGGGTGTTGGTGTCGTCGAGGGCGGCCTCGACCTCGTCCATGACGTAGAAGGGCGAGGGCCGGGCCTTGAAGATGGAGATCAGGAACGCCACCGCGGTCAGCGAGCGCTCGCCGCCCGACAGCAGGGACAGCCGCTTGACCTTCTTGCCCGGCGGTCTGGCCTCGACCTCGATGCCGGTGGTGAGCATGTCGGTGGGGTCGGTGAGCACGAGCCGCCCGTCGCCGCCCGGGAAGACCCGGGTGAAGATCTGCTCGAACTCGCGGGCGACGTCCTCGTACGCCGAGGCGAACATCTGCTCGACCCGATCGTCGACCTCCTTGACCACGGTCAGCAGGTCGCGCCGGGTCTTCTTGAGGTCCTCCAGCTGCGAGGTCAGGAACGCGTGGCGCTCCTCCAGCGCGGCGAACTCCTCCAGCGCCAGCGGGTTGACCTTGCCGAGCTGGGTCATCTGCCGCTCGGCGGCCCTGGCCCGCTTCTCCTGCTCCTCCCGGACGTACGGGACGGGCGGGTCGCCGGGCACGAGGGCATCGGGGCCGTACTCGGAGATCAGCGTCTCGGCCTCGACGCCGAACTCCTCCATCGCCCGCTCCTGGAGCTGCTCCAGCCGCAGACGCTGCTCGGTGCGGGCCACCTCGCTGCCGTGGGCGCGGTTGACCAGCTTGTCGAGCTCCTGGCCCAGCTCACGCACGCGCACGCGGACCTGCTTGAGCTCGGCGTCGACGGCGACACGGGCGAGGTCGGCGTCGTCGCGCTCGCGGGAGGCGAGCTGGATCGAGGAGGTGAGCGCCCTGAGCACCTGTTTGGCGCCCTTGCTGACCGCCTCGGCCAGCACGGCCTGCCGCCTGCGCCTGGCCCGCTGTGCGGCGGCCTGGGCACGTTCCTGGCGCTCGCGCTGGGCGGCCCGCAGCAGGCCGTCGGCGCGGCCCTCGATGCTCTTGACGCGCTCCTCGGCGGTGCGCACCTGCAGGCGGGTGTCCATCTCGCGGTGCCTGGCCGTCTCGCAGGTGGCGGCCAGCTCGTCGCGCAGGTCGGTGGTGGGCTCGGTCTCCAGCTCCTGGGCGTATTCGGCCTCGGCCAGCCGGATCTCCAGCTCCGCCAGCTCCTCCAGCCCCTCGGTGCGCGCGTCCTGGGCCGCGGTGACGCTGCGGGCCAGGCGTTCGGCCTCGGCGTGCGCGGCCTGCGCGGCGGCCTCCAGCTGGGCCAGCCGCTTGGCCGCCGCCGCGTTGCGCTGGTCGGCCTCCCGCTGGCGGGCCCTGACCTGGTCGAGCACGCCCTGGGCGGCGCTCACGCCCGCCTGGGCGGTGGTGACCGCGCTCTGGGCCTCGTTGACGTGCGCCTGGGCCGCCTCGACGGCGGTCTGGGCCGCTTGCTCTGCCTCGATCGCCTGGTCGAGCGCCTCGGCCGTGGCCTCCGCCCTGGCCTCGGCCTCCCGCAGGTCGTGGACGGCCTCGTCGAGCGCCGCCCGCACCTGCAGGACGGAGGTGCCGCCGGCCGACCCACCGCTGGCCAGATGGGCCCCCAGCACGTCGCCGCCCTCGGTCACCACGCGCAGGTCGGGACGCAGCCCCACCAGCTCGCGGGCCGCTTCGAGGTCGCCGACCACGACGACCCCGGCCAGCACGTGGTCGAGCGCGGGCCGCAGCTCGTCGGGCACGGTGACCAGATCGGCGGCCCACCGCCCGCCCTGCGGCGCCTCGGGCCGCGATCGCGCAACCTGGGAGTGATCGGCGCTGTCCGAAACCCCGGCCTGGGCCACCAGCAGCGTGACCTGCCCCGCGTCGGCGTCGCGCAGCAGGCCCAGCGCCTCGACGGCGCTGTCGAGCGTCTTGACGGTGACGGACTCGGCGACCGGGCCGAGCACGGCGGCCACGGCCAGCTCGGCGCCCGGCGTGACCTGCATCGAGGCGGCCAGCGGGCCGAGCACCCCGGCCAGGTCGGCGTCGAGCAGCGCGGCGCCGCCGTCGCCCTTGGCCAGGCCCAGCTCCAGGGCGTCGCGGCGGGCCTGGAGCGCGGCCACGGACCGCTGGGCCTGCTGGTCGGCGGCACGGGCCGTGGTGACGCCCGCCTTGGCGGCCTGGACGGCGGCCCGTGGCCCGTCGAGCCCGGCCTTGGCCTCGTCGGCGGCCACGCGGGCCTCGTCGGCGGCGGCCCTGGCCTCCTCGACCACGGCCTGCGCAGTGGCCAGCTCCTCGGCGAGCGCCGGATCGACCGCGGGCTCCTCCTCCTGCTGGTTCTCCAGGTCGATCAGGGCCTGCCGCTCGCGCTCGGCGGCGTCGGCCACGGCCTTCTCCAGCCGCCCGATCTCCTCCTCGGCCGCCCGCGCCCTGCTGCGTACGGAGTCGACCTGCCCGCGCAGCCTGGCCAGGCCCTCGCGGCGGTCGGCGGCGGCCCGCGCGGCCATCGCCAGGCGCTGCTCCTCCGCGCTCAGCTCGGCCTCGGCCGCGGCCCGCCCCTGGACGGCCTCCGCCAGCAGCTCCTGGGCGTGTTCGAGCTCGGCTCCGAGGATGTGCTCCTGCTCGCGCACCTCGCCCGCCTCGCGTTCGAGGTCTTCGGGGTCGCGGCCGCGGCGTTCGATGGCGGCGGCGTCGAGGGCGTGGCGGTGGCGTTCGGCGGCGAGCTGTTCGAGGCCGGTGATGCGCTCGCGCAGGGAGGAGAGCCTGAAGAAGGTCTCCTGGGCGGCGCTCAGCCGCGGCTGGGCCTCGGCCTCGGCGGCCTCCAGGGCGGCCTCGCGCTGCTGGCCCTCGGCCAGCTCGGTCTCGACCTGGTGGCGCCTGGTCGTGACGGCGGCCTCGTCGGCGGCCTCGCGTTCGAGCGTGGCGCGCAGGATGCCCAGGTCGTCGGCGAGCAGCCGCAACCGGGCGTCACGCAGGTCGGCCTGGATGACGGCGGCCTTGCGGGCGATCTCCGCCTGGCGGCCGAGCGGCTTGAGCTGGCGGCGCAGCTCGGTGGCGAGGTCCTGGACCCGGGTGAGGTTGGCCTGCATGGCGTCGAGCTTGCGCAGCGCCTTTTCCTTGCGCTTGCGGTGCTTGAGCACGCCCGCGGCCTCCTCGATGAAGGCGCGGCGATCTTCGGGGCCGGCGTGCAGCACGGCGTCGAGCTGGCCCTGGCCGACGATGACGTGCATCTCGCGGCCGATGCCCGAGTCGGACAGCAGCTCCTGGATGTCGAGCAGGCGGCAGGTGTCGCCGTTGATGGCGTATTCGCTCTGCCCCGACCGGAACATCAGCCGGCTGATCGTGACCTCGGTGTAGTCGATCGGCAGCGCGCCATCGGAGTTGTCGATGGTCAGCGTCACCTCGGCGCGGCCCAGCGGCGGCCTGGAGGAGGTGCCGGCGAAGATGACGTCCTCCATCTTGCCGCCGCGCAGCGACTTGGCGCTGTGCTCGCCCATGACCCAGGCCAGGGCGTCGACGACGTTGGACTTGCCCGAGCCGTTGGGGCCGACGACGCACGTGATGCCCGGTTCGAGACGCAGGGCGGTCGCCGAGGCGAAGGACTTGAAGCCGCGCAGGGTGAGGGCCTTCAGGTACAAACGCCGACCCCCTGTCTTCCCGGCCTCCGGCTGAACGGGCTTCGGAAAAGCCTACTGGTCCCCGCCGCCCGTCGTGGGCATGTCGGTGACCAGCGCTTTTTCACCAGGGAAAATAACAAGGGACGCCTCTTCGAGACGTCCCTGGGTCTTGCGCTCCGATCACTCTCAGGTGAGTGCCGGCTCGCGCTCCTGCAAGCGACTGAGCGCTTCGTCGCGGGTCTGCGCCGCAAGAGCGTCGTTCGTGGCCTGAAGTCGGATGAGTTCTGCCTCCAGATCCCGGATACGCTGCTGCAAGCGGCGCATCTCCGAGACCATTCGAGGGTCAGGACCGCCGACGTGGCCGAGTAGAGCCTTCGCCATGGTAAAGGGTCCTCCACGCTGAGTGACCAGACTGGTTCGCGCACTTCTATTCCGCGGGAGGGGTGCGCGTGGTACTTAACAAGAGTCGCACCGGCAGTGTGGGCGGTCAAGTCGATCCAACCGCAACGCCCCACTGATAGGCACTCCCGACATATAACTATACCCTATTTGGGCCGTTTAGCAAAAGCGACTATCGCTCTACAAAACCGCTCAAACTACCTCGGGGTTCACTCCATCGTTCCACTACTCCATCGACCCTTCCCGGCGTGTCGCAACCCTTGAGCAGCTCCAACAGCTTGACGCACGCCTCCTGCGGCCCCTCGGCGACGACCTCGACCCGGCCGTCGTCGGTGTTCCGCGCCCAGCCGGTGAGGCCGAGCTCCAACGCCCGTGCGCGCGTCCACCATCGGAAGCCCACTCCCTGGACCCTCCCCCGCACCCAGGCGGTTACTCGGACGTTTCCCGAAGCTTTGTCGCCATTACTCTTCGTATCCGTCATGCCGCCACCGTCTCATGCCGCCGTACGACTTCCATGGCCAACTCGTTGAAGGCCAGGATCGAGGCCGTGCGTCCGGCCCGCAGCCAGGCCAGGCCCAGGATCGACGGAGGCAGGCCGGTGACCGGCACGAACGCGATGTCGGGCCGGCGGTGGTGGTCGGCGCTCGGCTTGCAGAAGAGCATGCCACCGCGGTTCAGGGCGACCTGCGTCAGGCCCTCCTGGGTGGTGGCCACCGAGCCGGCCCGCGCGATCGGCCGCCCGGAAGGGGTGAGGGTGGGGGCGATGTGCTCCTGCCAGCGGCGCGGGGCGGGGTCGTCGAGGCCGAACAGGGCGACCGAGGCCAGCTCCTCGGCGTCAACGCCGGCGCGGGCGGCCAGCGGATGGCGTACGGACAGGCCCAGCTCGACCGGGCAGTGGTTCAGCTCCGCGCCGCCCTCCAGGTCGGGCTCTTCGAGGGGCAGCAGCGTGAACGTCAGGTCCACCCGCCCCTCGCGCAGCTTGCTGAACGGGTCGGAGAGCGGCACCTCCACCAGCTCGACCATGCAGCCCGGATACCGGCGCTCGAACGCCGCCACGCTCCCGGTGACGATCTCGGTGGGCGTGGCCAGGAACCCCACCCGCAGCAGGCCCGCGACCTCCCGGGCCGAGGCCGTCGCCCGCGACACGGCCGCCGCCATGCCGTCGTAGGCGGGCCGCAGGTCGGCCAGGAAGCGACGGCCGAGCGGCGTCAGGCGCACCCGCCTGCTGGTGCGGTCGAACAGCCGGCCGCCGATCCGGGTCTCCAGCGCGCCGATGAGCTGGCTCACCCGGCCGGGCGACAGATACAGGCGCTCGGCCGTACGCGCGAAGTGCAGCTCCTCGCTCAGCACGACGAAGCACTCCAGTTCCCTGAACTCCATGCCACTCCCCGGGACGCGATCGCTTAGCCTGCCTAAAGCAAGGCTTCGAGCTTCGTCATTGTTCCGCCCCCGGCCGATGACGAGGCTGAACGGCATGACGACTCTTGAGACCTCCACTGTCGCGCGGGCCCGCTGGCTCGCCGTGCTCGCGGTCGCGGTGGGCACCTTCACCGTCGTGACCAGCGAGATGTTGCCCGTCGGCCTGCTGACCTCGATCGCCTCCACCCTGGGCGTGTCCGACGGCACGGCCGGGCTGATGATGTCGCTGCCGGGGCTGGTCGCGGCCGTCTCGGCGCCCGTGCTGGCCCTGGCCACCCGGCGGCTGGACCGCCGCGTCCCCTTGCTCGGCCTGATGGCGTTGCTCGCGGTGGCCAACCTGGCGGCGGCGTTCGCGACGAGCTTCCCCGTCATGCTGGGCGCGCGGGTGCTGACCGGGATCAGCATCGGCGGGTTCTGGGCCTTCGCGGCCGGGCTCGGCCTGCGGCTGGTGCCCGAGCGTTCGGTGGGCCGGGCCACGTCGGTCATCCTGGGCGGCGTGTCGGTGGCCTCGGTGCTCGGCGTGCCCGCGGCCACGCTCATCGCCTCGGCGGCCGGGTGGCGCACGTCGTTCGGGGTCATGGGCGGGGTGGCGCTGGTGCTGCTCGGGGTGCTGGCCGCCGTGCTGCCGCCCATGCCGGGCGAGGACGCCGCCGGTGGCTCGCGCGCGCCGCTGCCGGGGGCGCTGCGGGTCGTGCTGGCGGCGACCGTACTGATCATCACCGGGCACTTCGCGGCCTACACCTACGTCCGGCCGTTCCTGGAGCAGGTCTCCGACGCCGGTCCCGCCCTGGTCAGCGTGGCCCTCCTGGTGTACGGCGCGGCCGGCGTCGTCGGCAACTTCGTCGCGGGCGCCAGGGCGGCCAGGAACCCCAAGCCGGTGCTGATCGTCCTGGCCCTGCTCATCGCCGTGTCCACGGCGGCGCTGGCGCTGGTCGGGCTGCCCCTGGTGATGCTCGTCGTGTGGGGGCTCGGCTACGGCGGCGTCGGCGTGGCGCTGCAACTGTGGATCATGCGCTCGGGCGGGGGCGAGCTGGGCACCGCGCTGTTCGTGGGCGCGTTCAACGTCTCGATCGCGCTCGGCTCGTTCGTCGGCGGCCGGGTGGTGGACGGCGTGTCGATCTCGTCGGTGATGTGGCTGGGCGCCGCGCTGGCCCTGCTCACCGCGGCTTTCGCTGGCATTTGGGGCAGGAGTACGACGACCGGTTCATGAACGCCTCCCGCCTGATGGGCGTGCCGCAGCGGGAGCACGGCAGGTCGCGGCGGCCGTAGACCTCCAGGGAACGGTCGAAGTAGCCGCTCTCGCCGTTGACGTTGACGTAGAGGCTGTCGAAGGAGGTGCCGCCCTGCTGCAGGGCGGCGCCCATCACCGTGCGGACGCCGGCCAGCAGCTCGGCGACCTTCGGACGGGTGAGCGTCTCGGTGGGACGGGCCCAGTGCAGCCGGGCGATCCACAGCGCCTCGTCGGCGTAGATGTTGCCGACGCCGCTGATCAGCGACTGGTCCAGCAGCGCCCGCTTGATCTCGGTGCGTCTGGCCCTGAGCCTGCGGGTGAACTCCGCCTCGTCGAACGACTGCTCGAACGGGTCGGGCGCGATGTGCGCGATCGGCGCGGGCACGCCGCCGACGAGCGGGGTCAGCATGACGTGGCCGAACGTGCGCTGGTCGACGAAACGCAGGTCGGGGCCGCCGTCCTCGAAGCGGAGGCGTACGCGCAGGTGCTTCTCGGGCGGCGTCTGCGGATCGACGACGAGCAGCTGGCCACTCATGCCCAGGTGGGCCAGGAGGGCCTCCTCGGCGCCCGACAGGGGCAGCCACAGGTATTTGCCGCGCCGCTCGGCCGACAGGACCGTACGGCCCTTCAGGCGGGCGGCGAACTCGTCGGCCCCGGGGACGTGCCGCCGGATCGCCCGCGGGTGCAGCACCTCCGCGGCGGCGATCTCGCGGCCGACGACCCATTGCGCGAGGCCGCGCCTGACGACCTCGACCTCCGGCAGCTCAGGCACCGTGCACCAACCGTCCTCTCGACTTCCCCGGCCGCCGGGCATGCCGCGGCGGAGACGGATCCGCAGTCACAACGCCGGACGCGGGCCAAGGCTTCCCGTGTGCCGGGGTCAGCTCGCGGGCTGGCTCTCGCGCTGCTCGCGGCGGGCCCGGATGCGCGTCCAGGCCGCCTCGGCCGCCTGCTGCTCGGCCTCCTTCTTGCTGCGCCCGGTGCCCGAGCCGTAGGACTCGCCGCCGACGCGGACCATCGCCGTGAACGACTTGGCGTGGTCGGGCCCGCTCTCCTCGACGTGGTACTCGGGCACGCCGAGCGCCTCGGAGGCGGTGAGCTCCTGAAGGGAGGTCTTCCAGTCGAGCCCCGCGCCCAGCGAGGCCGAACGCACGATCAGCGGGTCGAACAGCAGGTGGACGACCCGGAACGCCTCGTCGAGGCCCTTGTCCACGTAGATCGCGCCGATCAGCGCCTCAAGCGTGTCGGCCAGGATCGAGGACTTGTCGCGCCCGCCGGTGCCCTCCTCGCCCCTGCCGAGCCGCAGGAACCGGCCGAGGCCCAGGTTGCGGGCGACGTCGGCCAGCGCGCGCATGTTGACCACCGCGGCGCGCAGCTTGGCGAGCTGCCCCTCGGGCAGGTCGGGGTGGTTGCGGTAGAGGGTGTCGGTGACCACGAGACCCAGCACCGAGTCGCCGAGGAACTCCAGGCGCTCGTTGGTGGGCAGGCCGCCGTTCTCGTACGCGTACGAGCGGTGCGTCAGGGCCCGCTCAAGGATGTCGGGGTCGAGGCCGACGACCAGGACCCGCTGCAGCTCTTCCCGGGCGACCTCCACGGCCACCGGCTTAGGACCTGCGCCCACGTGTTTCCTCCTCGGACATCTTCACAAGGCGGCCGCGGAAGATGCCCGAAAACGTGGTGGGCGTCGGGGTAACACGTTAGCCCCGGCGTCCACCACGGCCGCGGGCGAACCGCCGCCGTACGCTTCTACAGACGTTAACGCCGACCGAGGCACAATGGCACCCGGTCGGCATCACGTCAACTGCTGACGGTGAGCCCGCCGCCGGCGTGACGGGCGGGCCGGCTGTCAGTGTGATCAGGCGGACGGCTCGATGACCTGACGACGGTTGTAGGTGCCGCAGGTGGGGCACGCGATGTGCGGCTGCTTGGGCGAACGGCACTGCGGGCAGCTCACCAGGGCGACAGCAGTCGTCTTCCACTGGGAGCGACGGGCGCGGGTGTTGCTCCGCGACATCTTTCGCTTCGGGACGGCCACGTCACTTCTCCTGATCGTTATCGTTCTCGGAAATCAGACCTTGCAACGACGCCCAGCGGGCATCGATCTTCTCGTGCCGGTGATCGGCGCCGGCCTCGGCCAGCTTGATCCCGCACTCCGTGCAGAGCCCCTCGCAGTCCTCGCGGCACACGGGGCTCAGCGGCAGTGCGAGCACCACCGCGTCACGGAACGTCGGCTCGAGGTCGAGCAGCTCCCCGTCGAGCAGCGAGTCCTCCTCCGAGGCGTCCTCGTCGGAGTAGAAGAACAGCTCCTGCAGATCGACCTCGATGTCCGAGGTGATCGGGTCAAGGCACCGCGCGCACTCCCCGGCGAGCGGGGCGTGCGCCGTGCCCGAGACGAGCACGCCTTCCATCACTGCTTCGAGCCGGAGGTCCAGCTCGACTTCGGCGTCTTTGGGGACACCGATCATGTCGACGCCGAGGTTAGCCGGTGCCGGAAGGGACAGGGTCATCTGCCGCATCGTGCCCGGTCGCTTCCCCAGATCATGAGTGGAGAGCACCCAAGGGGAGCGGGGGTCGAGGTGCTGAGTCATCCTGCTCTCGCTAGGCATGGCGAAGACGCTCGCCGTCGTACAAGGCCGAAATGAAAGGATACCAGGTCGCGGTCAGCCCCTGAGACGCTCGATGAGCAGCTTGTGCACCAGGTCAGGGACCAGGCCGGACACGTCGCCACCATACCGCGCGATCTCCTTGACCCGGCTGGAGGACAGGAAGGAGTACTCGGGGTTGGTGGGCATGAACAGCGTCTCGACGCCCGAGAGACGGTAGTTGAGCTGGGCCATCTGCAACTCGTAGTCGAAGTCGCTGACCACCCTGATGCCCTTGACGATGGCGGGGATGTCGTTGTGCTTGCAGAAGTCCACCAGCAGGCCGTGGAACTTCTGCACCTTGACGTTGGGGTACTCCTTGGTCACGGTCTGAAGGATCTCGATCCGTTCGTCGACCGTGAACAGGCTGCTCTTCTCGATGTTGATGAGGACCGCCACGACCACCTCGTCGTACAGGCGGGCGGACCGGCCGATGATGTCGAGATGGCCATTGGTGATGGGGTCGAACGACCCCGGGCAGACAACGCGGCGCAAGACGCCTCCCAGGTCTACGGGTTCCCGGCGGCGCGACCGTACCAAACGGATGCTTCGCCGTATCTACGGACCCTCTCCTCAACATAACCTTCCGGCCATATCAAGGACTTTCCCCTGGTTTCCCGCTCGAACGCCACCAGCCCGTCGTCCACCAGCCAGCCGTGGTCGCGCAGCAGCTCCAGGACCCGCGTCACCTCCCCGTCGCCCAGCGCGTACGGCGGATCGGCGAAGACGATGTCGTACGGCTCCTCCGGCGGCTTGGCCAGGACCCGTTCCACCTTGTCGCCCACCAGCTCGGCGCCTTCGAGACCGAGCGACTGGATGTTGGCCCTGATCGTCCGGATCGCCTTGGCGTCGGACTCGACGAGCAGCGCGTGGGCCGCACCCCTGGACAGCGACTCCAGCCCCACGGCGCCCGAACCGGCGTACAGGTCGAGCACGCGGGCCTCGCGCAGGCCGTAGAGGGAGTCGAGGGTCAAGAAGATGCCTTCCCTGGCCCTGTCGCTGGTCGGCCTCGTGCCGCGCCCCGGCGGCACGGCCAACCGCCGCCCGCCCGCGCTCCCCGCGATGATCCGAGTCATAAGGGCCATTGTTCCGCATGTTCGCGCAGGTCAAGAGTGGACAAGTGTCGGCCTCGACTGCGCAAGGGTGATTCACATCGGGCGGATCGGCCCGCATGATGAATCTGCGGCCTTCAAGGTGACCCACATGAAGGCCGACCGGCGTGATCGTGAGCCCTTCCGCACGCCGGTTCCCTCGGCACCTGACCCGAGGGTGGGCCCAGCCGGGGACGGCATTCGGGGGGAGGCCGTCCCCGCGGCTGGGCCTTGTAAGACCTTCATCTCTTACGGCTTCGCGTGGTTCCTCCACTCGCCGTACTTCGGCTGACGGCCCTCCACGTAACGGCCTCTGACCCTTCACCGGCTTGCCGCCGTTACGCGAGCCCCCGTCGACCTGCTTCGTGGTTCTCCCCGCCCCTCACGTCTTCTCCAGGTATTCGGCCTTCTCGTCCTCCAGCAGGCGGGCGATCTCCGCGCGCAGGCCGTCGTGGGTCGCGAGCTCCGGGTCCTCGGCCAGCAGGGCGGCCGCCTCGTCCCTCGCCGTGGTGATGACGTCTTCGTCGCGGAGCAGTTGCAGAAGCTTCAGCGAGCTGCGTTTGCCCGACTGGGCCGCCCCCAGGACGTCGCCCTCGCGGCGCTGCTCCAGGTCGACGCGGGACAGCTCGAAGCCGTCGAGCGTGGCGGCCACCGCGTCGAGGCGGGCGCGGGCCGGGGTGCCCTCGGGGAAGTCGGAGACCAGCAGGCACAGGCCGGGCAGGCCGCCCCGGCCCACCCGCCCGCGAAGCTGGTGGAGCTGGGAGACGCCGAAGCGGTCGGCGTCCATGATGATCATGACCGAGGAGTTGGGCACGTCGACGCCCACCTCGATGACCGTGGTCGCGACCAGCACGTCGACCTCGCCCTTGGTGAAGGAACGCATGATCGCGTCCTTCTCCTCCGGCGGGAGCTTGCCGTGCAGGGTCTCGACCCGCAGATCCTGGAAGGGGCCCTGGGTCAGCAGCTCGGCGACCTCCAGCACGGCCAGCGGCGGACGCCGCTCGTCGTCGCCCCCCGACGCCAGGTCGCCCTCGTCGCCCTCCAGATCGCCGATCCGCGGGCACACGATGTACGCCTGCCGGCCCAGCTCCACCTCCTCGCGCACCCGCTGCCAGGTGCGTTCGAGATAGTGGGGCTTCTCGGCGGCGGGCACGACGTGCGTGGTGATGGGCGCGCGCCCCGACGGGAGCTGCGACAGCGTCGAGACCTCCAGATCGCCGAAGACCGTCATGGCGACCGTGCGCGGGATCGGGGTCGCGGTCATCACCAGCACGTGCGGACGGCCGCCGCCCGCCTTCTCGCGCAACGCGTCACGCTGCTCCACGCCGAAGCGGTGCTGCTCGTCGACCACCACCAGGCCCAGGTCGGCGAACTGGACGTGCTCCTGGAGCAGGGCGTGCGTGCCCACCACGATGCCGGCCGTGCCCGAGGCCGCGTCGAGCAGCGCCGAACGCCGGGCCGCCGCGCCCATCGAACCCGTCAGCAGGGTGACCGCCGTGCCGCCGAACATGCCGCCCTGGGCCAGCTCGCCCAGCATGTTCGTGATCGAGCGGTGGTGCTGCTGGGCCAGCACCTCCGTGGGTGCCAGCAGCGCGGCCTGGCCGCCCGCGTCGACCACCTGGAGCATCGCGCGCAGCGCCACGACCGTCTTGCCCGCGCCCACCTCGCCCTGCAACAGCCGGTGCATCGGGTGCTCCAGCGCCAGGTCGGCGGCGATCTCCTCGCCCACCTGTGCCTGCCCCTCGGTGAGCGTGAACGGCAGCCGCCCGTCGAAGTCGGCCAGCATGCCGTCGGAACGCCTCGGACGCGCCTTGGCCGGCCACGCCGTGGCCGCCTGACGCCGCTGGAGCAGCACCGCCTGCAGCACGAACGCCTCGTCGAACTTCAGCCGCTTGCGCGCTTTCCCCACCTCGGCGAAGTCCTTCGGCCGGTGGATGGCCACCAGCGCCTCGGCCAGCGGCTGGAGGCCGTGCCGGGCCCGCAGTTCGGCGGGCAGCGGGTCGTCGAGCGGGCCCAGCGTGTCGAGCACCACGCCGACCGCCCGCCTGATCGCCCACGGCGTCAGGTCCTTGCCCGCCGGGTAGATCGGCACCGGCGCCGACGCGAACTCCTCGGCGCTCGCCTCGCCCTCCTCGAACAGCTCGAACTCCGGGTGCGAGAGCTGCCAGCGCGGCTTGGACCGCGCCCCGAACAGCCCCACCTTGCCGGCGAACATGCCGCGCCGCCCCGGCTTGAGCCGCGACTCGGCCACATGGGAGCCCTTGCCGAAGAACGCCAGGTAGATCCGGTTGCCGTTGCCGTCGACGACCTCGGCCTCCAGCCACGTGCCGCCGCGGTTGCGCATCGGCTTGCGCATCAGCCTGGTCACCTCGCCGACCACGGTGACGTGCTCGTCGACCTCCAGCGCGTCGAGCGAGGTCAGCTCGCCGCGCTCGGCGTAGCGGCGCGGGTAGTGGCGCAGCAGGTCGCCGACCGTCTCCAGGCCGAGCACGCTGTGCAGCAGCTTGGCGGTCTTCGGGTCGAGCGCTTTGGTCAGGGGCTCGTCGAAACGGCTCACGGGATCCAGTTCTACCGCCTGCGGCCGACAGGAATCCCGCATCGGGGCCTGGAGTCGCCCCCGGAAGGGGCCCATGCCGCTACTCGACTGCCGCTACTCGACGCCGATCAGCAGCGGGTAACCGCCCTGCTCGCCGTCGTAGACGACCAGGTCCACGTCCGGCCGGGTGCGCCGCAGGTGGTCCTCCAGGTGGACGGCGAGCCGTTCTGGCAGGCCGGAGCCCGTGACCAGGGTCACCAGCTCGCCGCCGCCCGCCAGCATCCTGTCGACGATCAGCCTCGCCACGCGTTCCAGGTCGCCGCCGATGACCGCCACGTCGCCGTCGATCAGGCCCAGCACGTCGCCCGGCCGGCACACGCCCGCGCTGGTGAACGCCTCCCTGTCCGCCACCGCCAGATGCCCGTGCCTGGTGTGGCCGGCCGCGTCCGTCATGGCCACCACGTCGTCGTCGAACCGGCGCAGCGGGTCGTGCACGGCCAGCGCCGACAACCCCTGCACGGTCGCCCTGGTCGGCAGGACGCTCACGGCCACGCCGTCCTCGCGGGCGATCTCGGCCGCCGCGACGGCCACCGCGAGCACGCCCTCGTCGTTCGGCAGCACGGCCACCTCCGCGCCCGCCTGCCTGATCGCGGCCAGCAGCTCGGGCAGCGCCGGACGGGTGCCGGGCTCGCGGCGCACCACGACCGCGCCGCTCTCCTCGAACAGCGCCGCGATCCCGTCGCCCGCCGCCACCGCCACCACGCCGCTGCCCGCCCTGCCCCGGTGCGTACGCTCGGCCAGGTACGTGATCCTGATCCGGTACGGCCGCCCCGCCCGCAACCCCGCCTCCACCGCCGCCCCCGCGTCGGCCACGTGGACGTGCACGTTCCACAGCCCCTCGCCGCCGACCACGACCAGCGACTCGCCCATGGCGTCGAGCTCGGCGCGCAGCCCGGCCACGGCGCGCTCGTCGGCGTCCAGCAGGTACATCACCTCGTAGCCCGCGCCCACCTCGGTCATCGGCGTCACCCGGGCGGTCGGCGCGGGCACGTCGTAGTGATCGCTGTAGGAGTCCGTGAGCACGGCGGCCAGGGTCTCCAGCACGATCGCCGCCCCCGCCCCGCCCGCGTCCACGACCCCGCTGCGGGCCAGCACCTCCAGCTGCCCCGGCGTACGGCGCAACGCGGCCCGCGCCTCCCGCGCCGCCTGCCGCGCCACCTCGCCCGCGTCGCCGTCCACGTCCTGGGCGGCCCGCGCGGCCGACTCCAGCACGCTCAGCACCGTGCCCTCGACCGGCCTGGCCACGGCCTCCCTGGCGAGCGTGGCCGCCCTGAGCAGCCCGGCACGCAGGTCGGTACCGTCCTTGAGCACCTCGGCCAGCCCGCGCAACGCCTGGCTGACGATGACCCCCGAGTTGCCGTGCGCCCCGACCAGCGCGCCGTACGCGAGCGTCTGCCACACCACGGCCGCGTCGACGTCGTCGGGCAGGGACTCGACGGCCTCGGCCGCGGACAGCATGGTGAGGTGCAGGTTCGTGCCGGTGTCGCCGTCGGCCACGGGGAACACGTTGAGGGCGTCGATCTCCGACCTCGCACCGCCGAGCGCGTCGGCGGCCAGGCGGGCCCAGCGGCGCACCGCGGGCGGGTCGAGGGCCTTCATCTGCGCTCCTTCGACCTCCCCGTATGCGCTACCTTGTTGGAGGAGAATATCCCCGCACCGGTCACCGTCCAGTGCTCTGGTTCGCGCCCAATGGTGTGGATCAGATATTCTCGTCTGGCTGGCCGGTTGTCCCGGCATGCCCTCCGCCCGGAAAGCATCAGCGGACAGGGCTACATCGACTGTTTTAAGGAGCGATACCGTGGCTTCCGTCTGCGATGTCTGCCGCAAGGGGCCGACCTTCGGCAACAACGTGTCCCACTCCCACCGCCGTACCCGTCGTCGTTGGAACCCCAACATCCAGACGGTCCGCGCGGTCATCGGCGGCACGCCGAAGAAGCTGAACGTGTGCACCTCGTGCATCAAGGCGGGCAAGGTCACCCGCTAGTTCTCGTCTTTCGCGAAGCCCGTCGCTCCCGGTGAGGGAGCGGCGGGCTTTCGTCGTGCCCGCCGCCGCCCCCACCGATCCTCCGTCACCCCACCCGCTCCCCCGCTGCCCCCAGGCGATTCCCCCACTGGTCCCGCTGGGGAACGGGGGGCGGGGGGCGGGGCTGAGCACGCCGGGGGGCGGGGGTTGGGGCGGGGTGGGGCCCTGAAAAAAGCGGGGAGGGTCAGTGCCAGAGCCAGGCGTGGTCAACCGGGCCGATGCCGTCGCCCAGGGGGAAGCCGTGGGCGATCGCGCCCGTCACGTACTCCTTGGCCTTCCCCACCGCCGTCGGGACGTCGTCGCCCAGCGCGAGGCGGGAGGCGAGGGCCGAGGCCAGAGTGCAGCCCGTGCCATGGGTGTGGCGGTTGTCGAGGCGTTCGGCGGCGAAGCGGTACTCGGTCGCGCCGTCGGTCAGGAGGTCGACGGGAGCGCCGGGCAGGTGGCCGCCCTTGATGAGGGCCCAGGCCGGGCCGAGCGCGAGCACCGCGTCGGCGGCCCGGCGCAGGTCGTCCTCGCCCTCGACCTTGACGGAGGTGAGCTGCTCCACCTCCCACAGGTTGGGCGTCACGACGGTGGCGACGGGCAGCAGACGGGTCCTGAGCGTGTCGACGGCCGCGGGGGCGAGCAGGGAGTCCCCGTGCTTGGAGACCCCGACGGGATCGACCACCACCGGCGCGCCGTACGCCCCCAGCACCTCGGCCACCGTCTCCACCAGCACCGGCGAGGCCAGCATCCCGGTCTTGACCGCCTGCGCCCCGATGTCGCCCAGCACGGAGTCGAGCTGCGCGCGTACGGCCTCCGGCGGCAGCTCCCAGTAGCCCTGGACACCCAGCGAGTTCTGGGCCGTGACGGCGGCGATCACGCTCATGCCGTGCACGCCCATCGCCATCATGGTCTTCAGGTCGGCCTGGATGCCCGCGCCGCCTCCCGAATCGGAGCCCGCGACGGTCAGCACACGTGGAGGGGTCGTCATGAACCCCATCCAACCACTCGACCCGGACTTGTCCGGCACTCAGCCGATGGCGCACTCCCCGCCGACCAGCCCGCACGCGCCCGGCTCCTGCGCCTTCCCCGTCGCCGAGTACGTGACGTCCACCGAGTCGCCGGCGGCCAGCGAGCCCGACAGGTCGATGATCAACAGGTCGCCGTCCTGGGTCCAGGCGCCGCCGTTCACGTTCGTGACGCGACCCTCTACCGGCAGGGAGAAGGTCGCGTTGTCCAGCGGAGCCTGCGACTGGTTGGTGACGCGCAGCGTGGCCGAGTACGCGGTGAGCCGCTGCTTGACCGTCTGCCGCACGTTCACCGAGCCGCCGCTCCCGCCGTAACCGGCCGTCGAGGTGGGCTCGGGCACGGCGCTGCTGCCCACCGTGGGCACCACGCCGCCGTCGGTGTTGCCCGTGGTCGTGGCGTCGTCGGTCGGGGTCTCGGTGATCGCCTCCTCGGGGGGCGGCTCGGGGGCCCGCGTCGGCTTGGTCGAGGGCTTCGGCCTCGTCCTGGTGGGCGTGGGGGTGGGGGCCGAGCTGCGGCGCGGGGACCGGTTGCCGTACGTGGGGGCGGTGGTCGTCGGGGCGTCGGAGGGCGTGCTCGCGTCTTCGTCCTCCGACGGCTCGTCCGTCGGCTCCTCCGAGGGCTCCTCCTCGTCCGTGGGGTCGGAGACCGTGGCGGTCGAGGGGCTGGTGCTGGTGTGGACGGCGGCGCAGCTCGCGTCCGCGCACGTGCCGGGGTCGCCCGAGGAGCTCATGAGCTTCACGCCGGCGACCGTGCCGCCGAGCACGACGGCCACGGCGGCGACCGACAGCAGCGCCAGGCGTCCCTTGTTGTTGCCGTTGCCCTTGCCTCTGCCCCTGCCGCCGCCGGTGGGGGCGTTCAGGCCGTCGTCGTCGCCACCGCCGTCGCCGCCGGACGACCTGCGCCGTCCGCCGCGGCGGCGACCGCGGGACTCGTCGGTCTCGTCGAGTTCGTCGAGGTCCTGGTCGGAGGACCAGCCCGAGCGCAGGAAGCCGGTCTCGGCCTCCGCCCAGGCGGGGGTGTGCACGGCGGTCGGCTCCCCGGCCACCTTCACGTCACCGGGCTCCGGCGGCCTCCCCGGGAAGCCGCCGTCGGGGCCGCCGGGCACGTCGAACCTCGCGGTGCTGCCCGGCTCCGGCAGGTCGAACCTGGCCGTGCCACCGGGTTCCTGGGCGTCGAAGGGGCCGGTGTTCCTGCCCTGCCCGTCGAACGGACCCGTGTTGCGGCCGGAGGCGTCGAACGGACCGGTGTTCCGCTGAGGGGCGTCGAACGGGCCCGTGTTGCGCTGGGGCGCGTCGAAGGGGCCGGTGGTGCGGCCGGAGGCGTCGAAGCTGGGCGGGGCGCCGGGCTGGGACGGCGGCCCACCGGACGGCCCACCAGAGGGCCCGACGGCGTCCCAGTCGGCCGGGCGGGCGAAGGCGCCCGTCACCTCGAACGGCCCGGCCCCGTTCGGCTCAGGGTACGGAGCCTCGGGAAACCCGGGCCCGTTCGACTCGGAGTACGCAGACCCGGAGAAGGCGGGCCCGTTCGGCTCAGAGTAGGGAGACCCGGAGAACGCGGGACCGGACGGCGGCGGAAAGGAGCCGGCGGGGTCGTCAGACGGCGTGAACCCTGGGGCGGCGTCGGCGGGCACAGCGAAGGCCCCCGTGGTCTCGAACGGCTCGGGCTGCCTGCCGCGCTGCGGCGGGCCGTCCTCGCGGCGCGGCATCGGGGCCCACTGCCCCGTCACCTCGACCTGGTCCGGCAACGCCGGCCAGCCCGGCGCCTCGGCCGGGTCGTCGGGACCCCAGAAAGCGCTGCCGTTCCCCCGTTCATCCCCATCGTCGGATCCACCGGTGCCGTGGCGGCCCATGTGTGCCCTTTCTCGCGGTTACAGTGGCCGCCAATCTTCATAACACCTTTGCTACGTCCTTGTCACAACAATCCCGCTAGTGCTACCCCAAACCAGGAAAATTTCACGTAAATCAGGACAAGTCATCACCGAAAGTGATCCCAGCCGCCTTGTCCCATCTCGCGGCCGTACACCAGGACGCCTTCCCCCTCGACCACCCGGCCCACGACCTGCCACGCCGGCGGCAGCCGTACGTCAGAGGGGAAGACCGCGGCGAGCGCGTGATCCTCGCCACCCGTGAGCACCCATTCGAGTGGATCGTTCCCCAGCTCCTTGGCCGCCGCCGCCACCGGCTCCCCCACGGTGAACGCCTCGGGATCCAGCTCGACGCGTACGCCACTGGCCTCGGCGACGTGCCCGAGGTCCTGCACCAGGCCGTCGCTGACGTCGAGCATCGCGCTCGCGCCCAGTTCGGCCGCCCGCGGCCCCTCCTCGTACGGCGGGCAGGGCCGCCGATGGGCAGCCACCGCCTCCTCCAGCACGGCGGAGCCCGCGGCGACCCCGGCCCCCAGCAGGGCCAGCCCGGCGGCGGCGTACCCCAGCCGCCCGGCCACGGCCACCACCTCCCCCGGCCGCGCCCCGGACCGCGTCACCGGCGCCCGCCCGCGCAGGTCGCCCAGCGCGGTGACCCCGATGACCACCAGGTCGGAGCGGGTGATGTCGCCCCCGACCACGCTCGCGCCGACCACCGCACACTCCTCGCGGAACCCGTCGGTCAAGGCGTCGAGCCAGGCCACGGGCAGATCGGGCGGGATGCCGAGCCCGACCACGATGGACGTCGGCACGGCTCCCATGGCGGCGATGTCGGCCAGGTTCTGGGCGGCGGCCTTGCGGCCCACGTCGCGCCCGCCGGACCAGTCGAGGCGGAAGTGCCTGCGCTCGACCAGCAGATCGGTCGACACGACCACCCGGCCGTCGGGCGCGGCGACCATGGCGGCGTCGTCACCGGGGCCGAGCATGACCCCCTCTCCCTGGGGCAGACGTCCGGCAATACGATTTACGACACCGAATTCGCCGAGATCTCCGACTGTGATGACGCACCTCCTGACGCACACAGGGTACGGTGGCCCTTCGGCGTGATCCAATCGCCCGGGAGGACGTGATGGTGCAGGCCTACATCCTTATTCAGACCGAGGTCGGCAAGGCCGCCGCCGTTGCCGAGGAGATCTCCGGAATTCCGGGGGTCACCCAGGCGGAAGACGTGACGGGGCCCTACGACGTGATCGTCCGCGCGGAGGCGCGCAACGTCGACGAGCTGGGCAAGCTGGTCGTGGCGCAGATTCAGGCGGTGGAGGGGATCACGCGTACTCTTACGTGTCCGATCGTTCATATCTGACACATTCGAGGTTCGGGTTCCATGCGCGCCGCCGCTGTTCTGCTTCTTCTTCTCGCACTCGCCGGCTGCGGCGGCGCCGTACAGGTCGATCCGCCCAAGCCTTCGGGGGAGGCGGCGGCGGCCTGTGACAGGCTCGCTTCCCTGCTGCCCAAGACGCTCGACGGCGCCGAGCGCGGCGTGTCGGAGCCGGCCTCGCCGTACGTGGCGGTCTGGGGGGAGTCGTCCATCGCGTTGCGCTGCGGCGTGCCGCGGCCTGCCCGGATGGCGCCGACCGACCAGCTCCAGGAGATCAACGGGGTGGGCTGGTTCGCCGACCCGGACAAGCCCATCCTGTTCACCGCCGTGGCCGCGCCCACGTACGTGGAGGTCACGGCCGGCGGCGACCACTCGGCGCCCGACGTGCTCGCGCAGCTGTCGGGGCCGATCGGGCGGGCGCTCTCAACGCAGTCCGGCTGAGCGCGACAGCGCGAGCTGGATCAGCCGGTCGACCAGCGCCGGGTAGGACAACCCCGAGGCCGCCCAGAGCTGCGGCGCGACCGACAGCGAGGTGAACCCGGGCATCGTGTTGATCTCGTTGAAGACCAGCCGGCCGTCGGGCGTGTAGAAGAAGTCGACCCTGGACAGGCCCTCGCAGTCGAGCGCCTCGAAGGCCCGTACGGCCATCGCGCGCAGCTCTTCGGCGGTCTCGGCCGGGATGTCGGCGGGCACGGTGAGCGACATCTGGTCGGGGTAGTACTTGGCCTCGAAGTCGAAGAAGTCCTGGCCGCCCTCGACCTTGACCTCGCCGGGGATCGACGCGGCGGCGGGCTCGTCGCCGAGCGACTCCAGCACCGCGCACTCGATCTCGCGGCCCTCGATCGCGGCCTCGATGAGCACCTTGGGGTCGTGCAGCCTGGCCGACTCGACGGCCGACTCCAGCTCGGCGCGGTCGTGGGCCTTGGAGATGCCCTGCGAGGAGCCGGCCCGGGCGGGCTTGACGAACACCGGGAAGCCGAGCTCCTCGGCCTCCTTCAGCACGCACTCGCGGTTGAGCCGCCAGTCGCGGTCGCGGACGACGACGTATCGGCCGATCGGCAGCCCGGCGGCGGCCATCACGGTCTTCATGTGGGCCTTGTCCATGCCGACGGCGCTGGCCAGCACGCCGGAGCCGACGTAGCGGACGCCGGCCATCTCCAGCAGGCCCTGGATGGTGCCGTCCTCGGCGAACGGGCCGTGCATGACGGGGAAGACCACGTCGACCGAGCCGAGCTCGACCGGGATGCTGCCGGGGTCGTAGGCGACCAGCCCGGTGCCGCCGCTGGGCAGCGCGAGCGCGGCGCCCGAGGTGTCGACCTCGGGCAGTTGCCCGGCCTCGATGGCGAACCGCTGGTCGGACGCGGCGAGCACCCACCTGCCGTCCTGGGCGATCCCGACGGGGATCACCTCGTACTTACTCCTGTCGATCACATCCAGCACGCTGCCCGCGCCCATGAGGGACACGGCATGCTCAGAATTGCGACCTCCGAAAACGACGGCGACGCGTGGCTTGCTCATGACGTCCGAATCTACCGGGGTGTCCCCCTGACAGCGAGTCGAGCGCGCGGTGACGTCCGGATTCACACGCCGTACCGTTCGGGTTTGGGCGAGCGGGACATGAGCAGCATGCCCGCCTCCGACGGCGACATGCCGTCGTGCACGACCCCGACGACGACCTCGGTGATCGGCATCTCGACGTCGTGCTTCCTGGCCAGTTCGAGGACGGACTCGCAGGACTTCACGCCCTCGGCGGTCTGCTTGGTGGCGGCGACGACCTCGGCGAGGGTCATGCCGCGGCCCAGGTTCTCGCCGAAGGTGCGGTTGCGCGACAGCGGCGAGGTGCAGGTGGCGACCAGGTCGCCCATGCCGGCCAGGCCGGCGAAGGTGTGGGGGTCGGCGCCGAGCGCGGCGCCCAGGCGGGAGATCTCGGCCAGGCCCCTGGTGATGAGCATGGCGCTGACGTTGTCGCCCATGCCCATGCCCGCCGAGACGCCCACGGCCAGCGCGATCACGTTCTTCACCGCGCCGCCCAGCTCGACCCCGACCACGTCGGTGTTGGTGTACGGCCGGAACCACGGCGGCAGGTGGCAGGCCGCCTGGAGGCGTTCGGCGACCGACTCGTCGGTGCAGGCGACGACCGTGGCGGCGGGCTGCCGGTGGGCGATCTCCTTGGCCAGGTTGGGGCCGGACACCACCGCGACCCGCTCCTCGGGCACCTCGGCGACCTCGCGGATCACCTCGCTCATGCGCTTGGTCGTGCCGAGCTCGACGCCCTTCATGAGGCTGACCAGGACCGCTCCGGACGGGATGTGCTCGCGCCAGGCGGTCAGGTTGGGCCGCAACATCTGCGAGGGCACGGCGAGCACCACGAAGTCGGCGCCGTCGAGCGCGCGCACCGGGTCGGTGGTGGCGCGCAGGGCCTCGGGCAGCGTCACGCCGGGCAGGTAGTCGGGGTTGGCGTGGTCCTTGTCGATCGCCTCGACCAGCTCGGGCCTGCGCCCCCACAGCGTCACCTCGTTGCCCGCCTCGGCGAGGACCATGGCGAACGTGGTGCCCCACGAACCCGTGCCGAAAACGGCTGCCTTTGTCATGCCATCACCGCCTGGCGGGGTCGTAGGGAGTTTCGGGGGCCTTCTCGCCGCGCAGCTCGGTCAGTTGCTCGGTGATGGCCGCCATGATGTCGGCGGTCGCCTCCCGCAGCACACTGGCCCGCAGGGGCTGCCCCTCGTACTTGGACAGGTCGACCGGTGGGCCGACGGTCACGTGGAAGGTCTTGCGCGGGAACAGCCTGGGCTTCTTCGCGCCGTACGGGAGCAGCTCCTGGGCGCCCCAGTGGGCGACGGGGATGACCTGCACGCCGCTCTCCAGCGCCAGCCGGGCCGCGCCGGTCTTGCCCACCATGGGCCACAGGTCGGGATCGCGGGTGCAGGTGCCCTCGGGGTAGAACAGGATGGCGGCGCCGTCGCGCAGCCGCTGGGCCGAGGAGCTGAGCGACCTGGCCGCCTCGCTGCTGCCCCGCTCGACGGGGATGGCCAGCAGGCCGTTGAGCGCCCTGCCCAGGAAGGGCACCTTGAACAGCGCGGCCTTGGCCAGGATGACGGGCCAGCGGCCGTTGTTGAACAGGAAGTGCGACAGCAGGACGGGATCGGTCCAGGACAGGTGGTTGGCCGCGATGATGATGCCGCCGGTGCGCGGGAGACGCTCGCCGTTGCGCCAGTCCCTCTTGACCAGGAGCGTCGACAGCGGCTTCACCACCGCTACGGCGAATGACTCCCAGAAACGCGAAGGTCGCGTGGGGCGGCTCATGCTCTCCTCCAACCCGTACGGTATTCGCCCCAAGTCTCCCGGTTGGCCGCGTGGGATGTCGAGGCGAGATGCTTAAGCCTATGAGCAACCGCTGGTCTCTGGTCATTCCGGTGAAGACGCTGGTCGCGGCGAAGACCCGGCTGGCCGCCGCCACGGGGCCGCATCGTACGCGGCTGGCCGTGGCCGTGGCCTGCGACACCGTGGCGGCGGCGCTGGCGTGCCCGATGGTGGCGCGGGTGGTCGTGGTGACCGCCGATCCGGCCGCGGCGGGGCCGCTGGGGGCGCTGGGGGCGGAGGTGGTGCACGATCCCGACCGAGGGCTCAACACCGCGCTGCGCACGGGCGCGGCCCATGCCGTACGCGTCGCGCCCGGTGACGCGGTGGGCGCCCTCCAGGCCGACCTGCCGGCGCTGCGACCGGCCGAGCTGGCGACGGCGCTGACGGCGGCGGCCGAGTTCGACCAGTCGTTCGTGCCGGACGCGCAGGAGGTCGGCACGACGTTCTACGGCGTTCTTCCCGGCCGGCCGTTCACGCCGCGGTTCGGCGGCGAGTCGCGGGCCAAGCACCTGGGCGGCGGCGCGAAGGAGTTGTGCCCGCCGGGGATCGACTCGCTCCGGCGGGACGTGGACACCCCCGACGACCTGCGCGCGGCCCTCGTCCTGGGGCTGGGCCGGCACACGGCGGCGGTGGTCGCCGACCTGTGGCCGGGCGCGTGATCCTCCGGGCCGCCTCTCGCCCGCCGGGCGGCGATCGGCTTAGGCTGGTCGGCGTGCAGGCGACGGTACGCAGCTTCGACGAGGTCACCCGTTCCGGCTCGGTCTTCCTCGACGACGGGACGGTGCTGGAGTTCGGCACGCGCGCCTTCGACGCGGGGCCGCTGCGGCTGCTGCGCACGGGGCAGCGGGTGAATCTCGCCACCGACGGCGGGGAGATCACCTACATCACGCTGTCGACGTTCCCGATTCCCGCGCCCGAATGATGACGCGGTCCCGGAAAACAGCGAACGCCCGGGCGTGGGCCGCCCGGGCGTGATGTCCGCTGAGACTATTTCTTCTTGCCGATCTGCTTGCCGCCCTCGTTCACCTGGTCCTTGAATTCAGAGCCGGGACGGAACTTGGGCGCCCAGCTCTCGGCGACCTTGATCTCGGCGCCGGTCGACGGGTTCCTGGCAGTGCGGGCGGGCTTGTTCACCATCTCGAACGCGCCGAAGCCCGTGATGGAGACCTTGTCCCCGCTCGCCACAGCCTTCTGGATGGCCTCGATGACCGCGTTGACGGCCTCGGTGGCCGTCCTTTTGTCGCCCACCCGATCGGTGATGGCGTCGACGAGCTCTCGCTTGTTCATGAAAGTCCTGCTCCCCCAGTGACGGCTCGGGGTTCCAGCTCTCGAGTTCGACGTAGAAACCCCTTACGCGCTCGAAAGTAGGCGGGATCGCGGGGGAACTCAATCACCCTGCGTGTTTTCCCCCTCGCGTGGCGTGTCGAGAGCGCTCAAAAAGGCGTCGAGGCGGGCGGCCGCCCTTTCCGGATCGCGCTTGGCGAGATCGCAGATGGACAGGTAGCGGCGGGCCGCCCGTTCCTTGTCGGCGGCGGGGAGCATGCGGACGCGGCGGTGCGCCTCGCGCAACCGCCGCGCCAGTCGGTCGTCCTCTAGACGGTCGTCGGCAGCCATGGCTGCCGACCATTCTCGTACGTGGCCACATCGTCGGCGTGACGCAGGGTCAGCCCGATGTCGTCCAGGCCTTCGGTGAGCCGCCAGCGGGTGTAGTCGTCGATCTCGAACGGCACGACCTCGCCGGCCCAGCGGACCTGACGTTCCAGCAGGTCGACGGTCACCTGGAGCTTGGGGTCGGCCTCGACGGCGGCCTGCAGGGCCTCGACCTTCTCGCCGGGCAGGACGACCGGCAGCAGACCCATCTTGGTGGAGTTGTTGCGGAAGATGTCGCCGAAGCGGGCGGCGATCACGGCGCGGAAGCCGTACTGCTGCAGGGCCCAAACGGCGTGCTCGCGGGAGGAGCCGGTGCCGAAGTCGGGGCCGGAGACCAGGATCGAGCCGCCCTCGTAGGAGGGGTCGTTCAGGACGAACGTCGGGTCCTCGCGCCAGGCGGCGAACAGGCCCTTCTCGAAGCCGGTGCGGCTGACCTGCTTGAGCCAGACGGCCGGGATGATCTGGTCGGTGTCGACGTTGCTGCGGCGCAGCGGCACCGCCGTACCGGTGTGGGTGGTGAAGGCGTCCATCGGTCTGGTTCTCCCTTACAGGTCGGCGGGGGCGGTCAGGCGGCCGGTGACCGCGGTCGCGGCGGCGACCTGCGGCGACACCAGGTGGGTGCGTCCGCCCTTGCCCTGGCGGCCCTCGAAGTTGCGGTTGGAGGTGGAGGCGCTGCGCTCGCCGGGCTGGAGCGTGTCGGGGTTCATGCCGAGGCACATCGAGCAGCCGGCCTCGCGCCACTCGGCGCCGGCGGCCTTGAACACCTCGTGCAGGCCCTCCTGCTCGGCCTGGAGCTTGACCAGCATCGAGCCGGGCACGATCAGCGTGCGGGTGCGGACCTGGCGGCCGCGCAGGATCTCGGCGGCCGAGCGCAGGTCCTCGATGCGGCCGTTGGTGCACGAGCCGACGAACACGGTGTCGACCTCGATCTCGCGCAGCGGCGTGCCCGCGGTCAGGCCCATGTACTCCAGCGCGCGCTCGGCGGCCGAACGCTCGACCGGGTCGGCGAAGCTGTCGGGGCTGGGCACGGACCCGCCCAGCGGCAGGCCCTGGCCGGGGTTGGTGCCCCACGTGACGTACGGGGTCAGGGTCGTGGCGTCGATCTCCACGACCTTGTCGAACACGGCGTCGTCGTCGGTGCGCAGCGACTTCCAGTACTCGACGGCCTGGTCCCACAGCTCGCCCTTGGGGGCGTGCCGGCGGTCCTTGAGGTAGGCGAAGGTGGTCTCGTCCGGGGCGATCACGCCGGCGCGGGCGCCCGCCTCGATGGACATGTTGCAGACGGTCATGCGGCCCTCCATGGAGAGCTTGCGCACGGCCTCGCCGCGGTACTCGACGATGTAGCCCTGGCCGCCGCCGGTGCCGATCTTGGCGATGATCGCCAGGATCAGGTCCTTGGCCGTGACGCCGGCGGGCAGCTCGCCCGAGACCTCGATGGCCATCGTCTTCGGCCGGTAGGCGGGCAGCGTCTGGGTGGCCAGGACGTGCTCGACCTCGGAGGTGCCGATGCCGAACGCGATGCCGCCGAAGGCGCCGTGGGTGGAGGTGTGCGAGTCGCCGCACACGATCGTCATGCCCGGCTGGGTCAGGCCGAACTGCGGGCCGATGATGTGCACCACGCCCTGGCCGGCGTCGCCCATCGGGTGCAGCCTGATGCCGAACTCGGCGGCGTTCTTGCGCAGCGTCTCGACCTGGGCCTTGGAGACGGGGTCGGAGATCGGGCCGAGGACGGTCGGAACGTTGTGGTCCTCGGTGGCGATGGTGAGATCGGGCCTGCGCACCTTCCGGCCGGCGAGACGGAGTCCGTCGAACGCCTGCGGACTGGTCACCTCGTGAATGAGGTGCAGGTCGATGTAGAGCAGGTCGGGTTCGCCCTCCGCACGGCGGACGACGTGCTGCTCCCAGACCTTCTCGGCCAGTGTGCGGCCCATGATCTCCTCCTTGAGATTGCCTCCGACTTGCTTTCTCATATGTCGAGACGGCAGTATCGGTGTATGGACAACTCTAGCGGAGTCGGAGTACTCGACAAGGCCGTTCTTGTACTCAATGCCCTCGAAGCGGGTCCCGCTTCCCTGGCTCAGCTCGTCCAGGCCACCGGCCTGGCCCGCCCCACGGCCCACCGGCTGGCCGTCGCACTTGAGCACCACCGCATCGTGAGCCGCGACACGCAGGGCCGATTCGTGCTCGGGCCGCGGCTGTCGGAGTTGTCCACGGCGGCCGGCGAGGACCGGCTGCTCGCGGTGGCCTCGCCCGTGCTGACGCAGTTGCGCGACCTGACCGGCGAGAGCGCGCAACTCTACCGGCGCCAGGGTGACGAGCGGGTCTGCGTGGCGGCGGCCGAGCGGGCCAGCGGCCTGCGCGACACCGTCCCGGTGGGCTCTGCGCTGCCGATGACGGCGGGCTCGGCGGCCCAGATCCTGCTGGCCTGGGAGGAGCCGGACCGGCTGCACAGGGGCCTGCGCGGCGCCAAGTTCACCGCCGCCACCCTCGCCTCCGTACGGCGCCGCGGATGGGCCCACAGCGTCGGCGAGCGGGAGCAGGGGGTGGCCAGCGTGTCCGCCCCCATAAGGGGCAGCGGAGGCAAGGTGATCGCCGCCGTCTCGGTCTCCGGGCCCATCGAGCGGCTCACCAGAGCGCCCGGCCGGCTGCACGCCGTACCCGTCATGGCGGCCGCAGAACGCATCACCGAGGCCATGCGCCGCACGTCATGATCGGCGAAAGCTCGTATTTCGGGGGCCGACTGCCTCGTGGGCGCACTAGCCTGAGTGCGTGACAGATCGCATCGAGGTAGCCGCCACTGAGCTGCGACCCCTGCTCGAAGAGTTCATCATGTGGGCGCGCTCCAACGCGCCCGGAAGCGACCCCGAGCTCGTGGGGCCTGCCGCACTCTGGCACCGTCTCGCCTTCTCGCAGGACCTCGGCACGTGGAAGCGTGCCGACCTGCGCAACCTGCTGCTCGACCGCATGCCGAAGGTCGTGGAGGATCCCGACGCCGCCGCCGACGGCATGCTGCCCGCCGTCGACGCGTACCTGACGTTCCTCTCCCAGACCGGCAGGCTCGCCAAGGGCTCCGACACCCTCGCCGATCTGCAGGCCGAGCTCGACGACGTCGAGGACGAGTTCGTCGAGCTCATGGAGGAGCTGCTCGACGACGACGGCGCGGGTGACGACGAGGACGAGACCGGCGACCTGGGCGACTTCGAGGCGTTCGCCGACGAGCTGGCCGAGCTCGACACGATCAGGCTGCGGCCCGACTCCGAACTGGCCGCGGCCGCCCGCCAGGCGCCGCTGGTCGGCAAGGCCCGCGACCTGGCGCTGTGGGTGGGCTCCGGCCGCCGCGTCGGCGAGGACACCCTGCTCACCGACGCCGAGGTGGAGGAGGCGCTGGCCGTCGTGGGCCTGCCCAGGCCCGAGACCGACGGCCCGGTGGCCGAGGCGGTCCCGCAGCTCTGGAACATCTGGAACCTCGCCGTCGACCTGGAGTTCCTCGAACCGGGCGAGGGCAACACCGTGGCCGTCCAGGACGACACCTCCGAGTGGCCGTTCGACGACGACGAGGACGTCCTCGACGCCTGGATGCTCGGCCTGCACTCCGTCGACTACGGCGACCCCGAGCTCGACGACGACGACCTGACGATGGCGCTGGCCGGCCTGACCCGGGGCCTGCTGGTCAGGCTGCTGCTGGCCGGCGGCTCGCGCGAGCGCGACGACCTGGCCCGCGAGCTGGCCGAGGCCGCCGCCGACCTCGACGAGCTGGGCGGCGACGCCTGGGAGGCGGCCGGCGACCCGCTGGCCCCCGCCATCGACTGGCTGGTCGGCTACGGCATGATCGAGGTCGAGGGCACCACCGTGCGTCTCACCCCGCTGGGCACCGAGGGCGTCGTCCACCTGGTCGACGACGCCGACATCGAGGTCGACGCCCGGCCCGCGATCGAGTCGATGAGCGCCCACGAGCTGCTCGCACTGAGCGCCGAGCTGCCCGAGGACGAGGCCGACGCCGAGTTCGCGGCCTGGATGCGGCTCAGGGAGCCGGCCAAGGCCGCCGAGGAGCTGCTCGACGCCGCCGCCGAGGACGAGAGCGACGCCCTGATCCGGGTGCAGGCCGCCAGCGTGGTCGGCACACTGGGCGAGGCCGCCGTCCCGGCCTGGCAGGAGGCGCTCAAGCAGCCGTCGCTGCGGCCGTACGCGGCGACGCACCTGAGCCAGCTGGAGATCGAGGGGGCGCCCGAGCCCACCCAGGACGACACCCACTGGCTGATCCTCGACATGTGGACGATCTCGGCCGGGCTGGGGCGTTCCGAGTTCGTCAGCAGCCTGCAGGACATCGGCCCCGACATGGTCAACGGGCTGCTCGAAGTGATCTGGAAGATCCCGCACGCGCACGTGGAGGAGCTGCTCGACCTGATCTCGCAGGTCCACCCCGACAAGCAGATCGCCAAGGCGGCCCGCCGTGCCCTGTTCAAGGCCCGCTCCTCGGCCTGACCCCGCTACGGCCAGGGCTCCACGCTATCGGCGTGGGGCCCTGTTCCCGTTCGCGGGCGGGCCCGTGCAACGCAAAAACGCCCCGGTGCTTGACGCACCGGAGCGTTTTGAGTGAACGTAGTCCCGACCGGATTCGAACCGGCGCTACCGCCTTGAGAGGGCGGCGTCCTGGGCCACTAGACGACGGGACCTTCGCTCAGCTTGTGACAGTGGTAGTCCCGACCGGATTCGAACCGGCGCTACCGCCTTGAGAGGGCGGCGTCCTGGGCCACTAGACGACGGGACCCTGTTCACAAGCTGGTGTGCCGGGTCTCCCCGGCGACGCAGGTAACTCTACCGCACCCCGCAGACCACAACCAACCCGCTTGTCAGCGCATGAGATCAGGCCGGTGGCGGCGGACCCAGTCGCCCATCGGCCCCCGTTCCCACAGCGGGTCGATCTCGCCGAGCGGGATCGCCACCTCGGGCCGTCCGGTGACGGGGTCGGCGGGCATCCGGGCCAGGCGCTCGCGCATCCACCGCGGCGCCCGCGGCGGGAGCGTGCGCTCGCCCCACCCGACCAGCCCCACCGAGCGCAGGGCCTGGACGCGTACGCGGACGCCGCCGGGCCGGCCCAGGAGCCGGGGGTCGGCCGGCCGGGTGTCCACCACGCCGATCCGGGCGATGTCGGGCCAGCGCAGCCGCACCCTGAAGCCGCGGGCGTCGGCCAGCTCCACGCCCTCCGGCGAGAAGCGCACGACCGTGCCCGCGACCAGCCGGCGGTGCTTGACGACGAGCACGCCGGTCAGGGCCGCCGTGGCGAGCGCGCCGAGCACGACGCCCAGCGCCGAGCTGCCGGTGAAGATGGCCCCGAGCAGCAGGCAGACGGCGAAGAAGAGCGCCAGCGGCGCGGCGAACGGGGCGACGAAACGGGCAAGGCCGCCCTCGCGCATGCGGAATTCGTCCATGAGGCGAGGGAGGCTACCCGCCGAGCAGCCCGCGGCGGAAGGCCTCGGCCACGGCGGCGGCGCGGTCGCGGACGTCGAGCTTGGCGTAGGCGTGCAGCAGGTGCGTCTTGACGCTGGCCTCGCTGATGAACAGCTCGGCCGCCGCCTGCCGGTTGGTCGCTCCCCCGGCCACCAGCCGCAGCACCTCCAGCTCACGTCTGCTCAGGTCGCCCCGCCTCGGCCTGCGCACGTGGTCGGCCAGCCGTCCGGCCACGGCGGGGGCGAGCACGGTCTCCCCGTCGTACGTGGCCCGCACGGCGCGTGCCAGCTCCTCCGGGTGGGCGTCCTTCAGCAGGTAACCGGCCGCCCCGGCCTCCAGCGCGGGCAGGACGTCGGTGTCGAACGTCGTGAGCACCAGCACCCGCGGCCCGCTCCCGCTCAGCTGCCTGATCGCGGCCAGGCCGTCCATGCCGGGCATGCGCAGGTCCATGAGGACGACGTCGGGCCGCAGCTCGGCCGCCAGCCGGACGGCCTGGGCGCCGTCGGCCGCCTCGCCCACGATCTCCATGCCGGGCTCGGCGCCCAGGGCGGCGCGCAGGCCGTCCCGGACGATCGGGTGGTCGTCCACGATGAGCAGTCTCACGGTCGTTCGCCTTCCGCGGGTATGACGGGGACGGCCGCGGCCACGGCGCTCCCCCGGCCCGGCTCGGACTCGACCTCCAGCGTGCCACCCACCGCGCGGGCCCGCCGGCGCATGCCTTCCACCCCGAAGCCCTCAGCAGCCTCCTGCGGAACGAAACCGCGCCCGTCGTCACGGATGTCGAGCATGACGACTTCGTCCGTGTACGACAGGGTGAGGGCCGTCCTGGTGGCATCGGCGTGCTTGGCGACGTTGGCCAGTGCCTCCTGGGCGATGCGGAACAGCGTGGCCTCGACGTCGGCGGACAGGGCGACGGGGGTGCCGGTGACCTCGACGGCCAGGCCGACGCCCGCCGTGGCGGCCCACGAACGGGCCATGCGGCCGAGTGCGTCGGGGAGTCTGGAGTCCTCCAGGGGGCCGGGGCTCAGGGCGCGTACCGACCGGCGGGTCTCGGCCAGGCTCTGGCGGGCCAGCCGAGCCGCCTGGTCGAGGTGGCGGCGGCGGTCGGCCTCGGCGGTGGCGCGGCCGGCCGCGCCGAGCTGGCCGATCAGGGCCGCCAGGTCCTGTGCGACGGTGTCGTGGATCTCGCCCGCCACACGCTGCCGCTCGTCGAGCACGCCCGCCCGCCTGGCCTGGCGCAGGAGCCGGGCGTGCAGGTCGGCGTTCTCGTCCATGGCGGTACGCAGTTCGCCGATCAGGCGGCGGCGCCTGTCGCTCTCGGCGGAGACATACCAGCCGGCCAGGGCGAGCGGGACGGCGATGCCGCCGGCCACCGTGAACAGCCCGGTGGGAGCGCCGGGACCGGCCTGGGCCACGACGACGACCACGGCGGTGAGCGTCACGCCCGCCATCACCAGGCGGGTCGGCAGCAGGGCGACGGCCAGGGGGTAGCCGAGCGAGGCGAACACGACGAAGGCCGGGTTGCCCGCCACCAGCGCGCCCGCGAGGCCCATGAGCAGCACGTAGTACGGGACGACGAGAACGGCCTGCCGGTGCCGCCGGGAATGCAGCCACGGGACGGCGGCCAGCCACACCGCCGCGACGGCGGCCAGGACGGGCCAGGGCGCGACGATCCAGGGCGCCGCGGCGGCCAGGGCGTTGCCGCCCTGCGGCGGGTCGCCCATGACGGCGGCGGCGACCACGGAGATCGCCAGCAACCCGTAGCCGAGCGCGACGTGGAGCAGACGCTCACGTCCTGGTGCCCGGCTCACGCCTCCAGCCTGGCACGCCGCCCGGGTCAACCGATCGGTGGATGGGCGGACTCAGCCGTACGGACCGCCGGACGGGCGATGTGCAGGCCTGCCGGCCTGGGCGAACATCGGCCCATGAGCGATCGAGAGAGCGGATCCCGGCCCGGCCGGGTGACCACGTTCGTGTTCGTCACCGGGGCCGGCGGCGTGGCACAGGGAGATCCGGAGCTGACGCTGCGCGGGCACCGGACCGTGGGCGTGGAGCTGCCGGGGCACCTGCCCGCCGAGCAGTTCAGCCGCGCCTACCAGGCCCCGCAGGACCTGGCGGCGCTGGCCACCGCGCCCTCGCCGGTGTCCGGGGTGACCCTGGACGACTACGTCGAGGCCACGGTGAACGTCGTGCGCAGGGTCGCCGCGTACGGCCCGGTGGTCCTGGTGGGCGGGAGCCTCGGCGGAGCGGCGGTCACCAAGGCCGCCGACGAGGTCCCGCACCTGCTCGACCGGCTGGTCTACGACACGGCCTTCTGCTGCACGCGGCTGCGCTCGCCGGCCGAGTACCTGGAGACACCCGAGGCCGCCACGAGCCTGGCGAAGGGGCTGGTGGCCGGGTTGATCGGCGACCCCACGGCGCTCATGGCGGTGCGGATGAACTGGCGGACGTCCGACCCGGCGTTCCTGGCCGCGGCCAAGGAGGCGTTCATGGCCGAGGCGGCCGACGGCGAGTTCCTGGCGCTGCTCAACACGTTGCTGCCGGACGAGAGCCTGCTGGTCTCCGCCGCGGACGCGCGCGGCAGGACGGACGCCTGGGGCCGGGTGCCGCGGACGTACATCAGGCACACCCGGGACCGGATGATCCCGCTCGCGCTGCAGGACCGGATGATCAGGGAGGCGGACGCGGCCACCCCGGGCAACAGGTTCGAGGTGCGCACGGTCGACACCGGGCACGCGGCCACGGCCGCGGAGTACCGGAGGATCAGCGAGATCCTGGACGCCCTGGCGACCTGACGGGCCGCCGACACGAAAAAACGGACGTCTCTCAGGGAGACATCCGTTTCGGTGACTTGCTGGGGTACCAGGACTCGAACCTAGACTAACTGAACCAGAATCAGTCGTGCTGCCAATTACACCATACCCCACCGCTGCGAACCCCTTCGAGGAGCGCGCTTGGCGACGTCCGAAAGAATAGCCCAGCTCGGGGGGTAAGACCAAAACGATTGCCGAAGCGGTCTCCGGCGGACTGCGGCACGGGCTCCGGCGTGCCAAGCTGAAGAGGACAAAACACCACGTGGAGGAGCCCCAGCGTTGGCCGAGAACCCGTTCTTCGCCCCTAGTAGCCTGCCGTACCAGTTGCCTGCGTTCGCGGACGTCCGCGAGGAGCACTACCTGCCCGCGTTCGAGCGCGGCATGGCCGAGCACCTGGCCGAGGTCGACGCGATCGCGAACAGCACCGAGCCGCCCACCTTCGACAACACGATCGCGGCCCTGGAGCGTTCTGGGCGCGTTCTCGGCCGTACGGCCACGGTCTTCTTCAGCATGGCCGCGTCCAACTCCAGCGACGGGATCATGGAGATCGAGAAGGAGATCTCCCCGAAGCTGACCGCGCACAACGACGCGATCCGCCTCAACCGGGCGCTGTGGGCGCGGATCAAGCAGGTCGGCACGTCCGACGCCGAGGAGGCGTGGCTGCTGGAGAAATACCGGGAGGACTTCGTCCGGGCCGGGGCCGACCTGTCGGAGTCGCAGCAGGACCGGCTGCGCGAGCTCAACGGCGAGCTGTCGAAGCTCTCGACCGAGTTCGCGCAGACCCTGCTCAAGGCGTCCACCGAGGAGGCCCTGGTCGTCACGGACGCCAAGGAGCTCGACGGCTTCGACGAGGCCAGGATCGAGTCGCTGCGCCAGGACGACGGCACGTACGCGCTGCCGCTGCTGAACTTCACCAACCAGCCCGGCCTGGCCCAGCTCACCGACCGCGACGTGCGCCGCCGCCTGTACGAGCTGAGCGTCGGCCGCGCCCCCGCCAACTTCGGGCGGGCGGTCCAGATGGCCACGCTGCGGGCCGAGCGGGCGGCGCTGCTCGGCTTCCCCGACCATGCCGCCTACTCGGTGGCCGACCAGACGGCCAAGACCGTCGAGGCGGTCGAGGAGATGCTCGGCCAGCTCGTCGGCCCGGCCGTGCGCAACGCCGGCAAGGAGGCCGAGGCGCTGGCCGGGCAGGCCGGGTTCGCGATCGAGCCGTGGGACTGGTCGTACTACTCGGAGAAGGTGCGGCTGGCCCGCTACGACTTCGACGCCGACGCCATGCGGCCCTACTTCGAGCTCAACCGGGTCTTCAGGGACGGCGTGTTCTTCGCCGCCACCAAGCTCTACGGCCTCACCTTCACCGAGCGGCCCGACCTGGACGGCTACCACCCCGACGTGGCCGTCTTCGAGGTGTTCAACGAGGACGGCGCCCCGCTGGGCCTGTTCCTGCTCGACCCCTACGCCAGGGCGAACAAGCGCGGCGGCGCGTGGATGAACAACCTGGTCGACCAGTCGTACCTGTTCGACGAGCTGCCGGTGGTGATGAACAACCTCAACATCACCAAGCCGGCCTCGGGGCCGACGCTGCTGACGTACGACGAGGTGAACACCGCCTTCCACGAGTTCGGGCACGCGCTGCACGGGCTGTTCTCGGAGGTGCGCTACCCGCGCGTGTCGGGCACCAGCGTGCCGCGTGACTTCGTCGAGTACCCCTCGCAGGTCAACGAGATGTGGGCCACCTGGCCGGAGGTCCTGACCAACTACGCCAAGCACCACGAGACGGGCGAGCCGATGCCCGCCGAGCTGGTGGAGAAGCTGCACGCGGCCGAGAAGTTCAACCAGGGCTTCACGACGGTGGAGTACCTGGCGGCCACGCTGCTCGACTGGGCCTGGCACCGGCTGGCGGCCGGCGAGCAGGTGGCCGACGCGCAGGCGTTCGAGCAGGCGGCCCTGGAGGCGGCCGGGATCGACGTGGCGCTGGTGCGCCCCCGCTACCGGACGAACTACTTCGCCCACATCTTCTCGGGCGGCTACAGCGCCGGCTACTACTCCTACATCTGGAGCGAGGTGCTCGACGCCGAGAGCGTGGAGTGGTTCAAGGAGAACGGCGGCCTGACCAGGGCGAACGGCGACCACTTCCGCCGCGAGCTGCTCTCCAGGGGCGGCAGCCTCGACCCGCTGACCGCCTTCCGCAACTTCCGCGGGCGCGAGCCGGGCATCGGGCCGCTGCTGGCCCGCCGCGGCCTCGACTGACCGTCCCCTCCCCCGGGGAATCGTCTCCCCTACGGCTCCGGCAGCTCCTCGATGCGCTGCCGGAGCCATTCCTTCTCCGCCCGGCTCGACGCCCGGGCGATCTCCAGCATGCCCCGCCGGTACGGGTCCGGCTCGTCCTTGATCCGGACGGGCCGGCCGCCCTCGTGGAAGAAGCTCGCCGGGGCCTCCAGGAAGGCCAGCCTGAGGCGCAGCACCCTTGACCGGTCGGCGGGGTCGGGCAGCGCCGACAGGAACGTCAGCAGGGCGAAGAAGCGCGTCTGGTCGCTGATGTCGAGCTCGCTCGGGTCGCGCAGCCGCCGCAGCAGCTCCTGGCGGCCCTCGCCGGTGAGCGTGAGCACCTGCCTGCGGGCCGCCGCCGCGCCCGCCTCCTCGTGCCGTTCGACCAGGCCCTTGGCCTCCAGTCTCGATATGGCGGGGTAGAGAGCGCCGTCGCTGACCGGGCGGAGGTGGCCGGTGAGCGCGGTCAGGCGGGCCTTGAGCTCGTAGCCGTGCATCGGACGCTCGTTCAGGAATCCCAGGATGGTGAGGGACAGATCCCCGCCGCTTGCCATGGCCCGCATCGTAACGCTATACCTCTAAAAGAGGTACAACGAAACGAGGTATTGGCATGTTCAGGCTGGCTCTCCCCATCTACGTGGAGCTGCTCACGGCCGTGGTCGCGGTGGGCGTGATCGACCTGCTGTGGGTCTCGGGGCTCGGGGAGGGGGCCATCGCGGCCGTCACCGTGGGCACCACGGCCGAGTACCTGGCCTACGGGCTGTTCCTGGCCGTCCCGACGGGGGTGACCGTGCTCGTCGGGCGGCGTGACGGGCAGGCGCCGATCGGGCCGGTGATCAGGACGGGGTGGATGTTGTGGGCCGCGTTCTCGGTGGCCGTCGCCGTCCCGGGGGTGCTGCTGCGCGAGCCGCTGGCGGCCCTGTTCACCGACGATCCCGGGCCGACGGCGGGGTTCTTCCTGATCTCACTGGGCGGGCTGCCGGTGTTCTTCGCCCAGACGGTCGTGGACGCGATCCTCAAAGGGCTGGGCGACACGAAGACCCCCATGCGGAACGCGCTGATCTGCAACGCCCTGGTCATCGTCCTGGACCCGCTGTTCATCTACGGCCTCGACCTGGGCGTCCAGGGGGCCGCGCTGGCCACCGTGGCGGCGCGGCTGGTCACGCTCGGGGTGGCGGTCACCTCCGTCGTACGGCTGCGCGTTGCCCCCGGCGACGGCCCGCTCCCCGGGGAGGTGCTGCGGACCGGCCTGCCCATGTCGGGAGACTTCCTGGCCCGTTCCCTGGTGGGCATGGCGCTGGTGGAGATCGTGGCCGGGTTCGGCACGGCCGAGGTCGCCGGGTACGGCATCGGTCAGAAGATCATGCTGGCGGGGGTCATGGTCTTCTACGCGCTGCGCCAGGCGGCGATGATCCGTACCGCGCGGTCGGAGCCGGTCGGGTCGCCGCTGCGGCTCGGGCTGGCGACCGGGGCGGTGGTCGCGGTCGTGCTCAACCTGGTGGCCGCGCCCGCGGCCGGGCTGTTCACCGGCGATCCGGCGGTGACCGTGGGCTTCCTGCGGTGGATGACGCTCTACCTGGTGCCGTTCGGCGGGCTCATCGCCGTCGGGGGGGTGCTCCAGGCAAGCGGAAGGGGCAGCCGCCTGCTCGCCGCCACGCTGGCGGGCTTCGCGGTGCAGCTGCCCCTCGCCTATCTGCTGAGCTCGTGGCTCGGCGTCACGGGGGTGTGGCTGTCGATGGCCGTCGGGTCGTCGCTCAGCCTCGCAGGCGCCCTAGCGCCGCTCGGATCCGCTCCGTGGCACGCTCGCGCCCGAGCACCTCGATCGACTCGAACAGCGGCAGGCCCACGGTCCGGCCGGTGATCGCCACGCGCACGGGGGCCTGGGTCTTGCCCAGCTTGAGCCCGAGCGGCGCGCCGACCTCCTCCAGGGCCTCCTTGAGCGACTCCGCGTCCCAGGGGACCGTCTCCAGGCGGGTGAGGTAGGCGCCGAGGATCTCCTCCGGGGAGTTCTTCATCGCCTTGTCCCAGGACGGCTGGTCGAAGACGGGCTCGTCGAGGAAGAGGAAGTCGACGTTCTGCCTGATCTCCGACAGCACGGCGATGCGGGTCTGGGCCAGCGCCGCGACCTTGCTGAACAGCTCGCGGTCCCAGGCGGGGTCGAGGTACGGAGAGCAGCGCTCCTCGAAGGTCTCCAGCGGCAGCGCCCTGATGTACTCGCCGTTGAAGGCCCGCAGCTTCTTCTCGTCGAAGAAGGCGCTGGCGGAGTTGACGTCCTCCAGCTTGAACAGCGGGACCATCTCCGCCCACGGCATGATCTCGCGGTCCTCGCCGGGGCCCCAGCCGAGCAGCATGAGGTAGTTGACCATGGCCTCGGCGAGGTAGCCCTCGTCGCGGTAGTCCTCCAGGGCCACCTTGTCGCGGCGCTTGGACAACTTCTTGCGCTGCTCGTTGACGATCACCGGCAGGTGGGCCCAGATCGGCGGGGTGGAGCCGAGCGCCGGCCACAGCAGCACCTGCTTGGCGGCGTTGCCCAGGTGCTCCTCGCCGCGCACGACGTGCGTGATGCCCTGGGTGATGTCGTCGACGGCGTTGGCCAGCACGTAGAGCGGCGAGCCGTCGGTGCGGGCGATCACGAAGTCTTCCTGGGCCTCGTTGGGGAACTCGACGTTGCCCCTGATCAGGTCTTCGACGACGGTGACGCCCTCGTCGGGGGTGCGGAAGCGCACCGCGCCCTCGGTCAGGCCGCGCTCGCGGCAGAAGCCGTCGTAGCCCTTGTGCTCGGAGCCGGTGCGGGCCACCAGGGTCTCACGGGTGCAGTCGCAGTGGTACGCCTTGCCGTCGGCCAGCAGCTTGGCCACGGCCTCGCGGTGCTGCGGCTCGTAGGCCGACTGGAAGTAGGGGCCCTCGAACACCGGGTTGGTGCCGTTGATGCCGATCCAGTCGAGCGCCGAGATGATGCCCTCGGTCCACTCCGGGCGGTTGCGCGTGGCGTCGGTGTCCTCGACGCGCAGGACGAAGCGGCCGCCGGACTGTTCGGCGAGGGCCCAGTTGAACAGCGCCGTGCGGGCGCCGCCGACGTGGAACATGCCGGTCGGGGACGGGGCGAAACGCACCCGTAGATCAGTCACGGGAGACCACCTTGTTCGTGAGAGTGCCGATGCCTTCGATGCCGACGCTGACCTCGTCGCCGATCTCCAGCGGGCCGACGCCCGCCGGGGTACCGGTCAGGATGACGTCGCCGGGGATCAGCGTCATGACCGCGCTGACGTAGGCGACCAGCGCGGGGATGTCGTTGATGAGCTGGCTGGTGCGGCCGCTCTGCCGGATCTCGCCGTTGACCGTGGTGGTCAGCGCCAGGTCGCTCGCGTCGAGATCGGTCTGGATCCAGGGCCCGAGCGGGCAGAACGTGTCGAAGCTCTTGGCCCGGGTGAACTGCACGTCCTTCTTCTGCAGGTCGCGGGCGGTGACGTCGTTGGCGCAGGTGTAGCCGAAGATGACGTCCTTGACGCGGTCGACGGGCACGTCGCGGCAGAGCCTGCCGATCACCACGGCCAGCTCGCCCTCGTAGTCGACCCGGTCGGACAGCGAGGTCGGGTAGGCGATGGCCTCGCCGTGGCCGATCACCGACGTGGACGGCTTCATGAAGATGAGCGGCTCGTCGGGCACCTCGTTGCCCATCTCGCGGGCGTGCTCGGCGTAGTTCCTGCCGATGGCGACGACCTTGCTCGGCAACATCGGGGCCAGCAGCTTCACCTGGGACAGCGGGAAGCGGTCACCGGTGAACTGCACCTGGCCGAACGGATGGCCGGAGACCGTGGAGACGAACTCCTCGCCAGGGCCGCCTTCGACCACGCCGAACGACACGCCTTCGCCTGTGGAGAACCTCGCTATACGCACCTGACAAGGCTATCGCCGCCGTCGCAGGGGTCCGCCCACCGCCGCAAAAGTCAGGAACCCTCCATAAATGCCCCCAGAGTCCGTTTTGTTGGGTATCGGAGGTGATTAACCGGATATCTCTGCCTATCTAGAGACTTCTAGGGGGTGATGGAACGTGCCGGACACGATGGTCAACCAGACCTCTGCCGTACCGCGGGCCAGAACACAGGACGGCGGATCGGCGAACCCGCTGGTTACCGACAAGGGCACGACGAGCATCGACGACGTCGTCGTCGCCAAGATCGCCGGGCTGGCCGCACGCGAGGTCTCCGGCGTGCACGCCATGGGCGGCGGCGCCGCCAGGGCGCTCGGCAGCATGCGCGGCATGGTCGGCGGGGAACGCAGCGTCGCACAGGGCGTCTCGGTCGAGGTGGGAGAACGCCAGGCGGCCGTGGACATGGACCTGGTCGCCGAGTACGGCACCGCGATCCCGGACCTGGCCGCCGCCGTGCGCAGGAACGTCATCGCGGCGGTCGAGCGCATGTGCGGCCTGGAGGTGACCGAGGTCAACATCAGGGTCGACGACGTGCACCTGCCCGGCCAGGACCGCGACAAGGACAGGGAAATGGGCGACGGTCGCCGCGAGGTCATCGAGCAGCCGGAGCCCCGGGTCCAATGACCCGGCCCGACGCCCCCGCCTGTGGCAGGGCCGACACCGAGACCGACGCCGAGGCGGAGGCCGAGGCGCTGGCCGAGCTCGTGCGGGCCTGCCCAGGGGTGGCGGGGCTCTCCGGCGGCCCGTTCGGGACGGTGGCGACGTACCTGCGCGGGGAGCGGGTCAGGGGCGTCTCGACCGGCGGGGACGTGGTGGAGGTCGCCATCGTGGCGACCCTGGAACGGCCGCTGCCCGAGACCGCCGAGGACGTCCGCCAGGCAGTGTGGAAGCTGACCGGCGGGCGTCCCGTCAACGTACGCATCGACGACGTGGTGGAGGAACCATGAGCAACGTCCCTTGGCTGCCGGTCATCGGCATGATGGTCGGCATCATCCTCGGATTCGCGGGGGCCTTCGGCGGCCTCGGCGCGTTCCTGCTCGTCCTCGTGCTCGGCGCGGTCGGCTTCCTGGTCGGCAAGATCGCCGACACCGGCGAGCTGAACCTGTCGGGCCTGACCGCGAGGCGGCGATGACGCCGATGATCACGACCGCTCCCCAGGTGACGGTTCCCCGGCAGCGGCTCGCGCCGGGGGACGAGCCGGAGCGGCGGGGCCGTACCGAGATCGCCGACCGGGTGGTCGCCAAGATCGCGTGCTGCGCGGCGCGGGAGGTTCCCGAGGTGCGCGACGTGCAGCTGGGCGGCGTGCCGTGGACGCGTTCGTCCAGCGCCGAGGTGCGCGGCGAGCGGGCCACCCTGAAGCTGAACGTGACCGTCGCCTACCCTGCCCCGCTGCACGCCGTGGCCGCGCGGCTGCGGGAGCACGTGCGCAACCGGGTGGCCATGCAGACCGGCCTGAACGTCACGCGCCTCGACGTGATCATGACCGATCTGGCGGGAGGCCCGGAATGACCCGCCCCCTCCCGCCCGAAGAGCCTGAGGAGGCGCGGGGGGCCGTCCCGGCGGACGGGGCCGGGGCCCATCGGGGCTGGGCGGAGGCCGTGCCGCCGCGCGACAAGGGGGCCGACCGGGCCGCGGTGCGCGCGTTCCGGCCGCAGCGCCGGGCGCCCGCCATCGTGGTCGCCGTCCTGCTCACGCTGCTGGGCCTGCTGGTCGCCGCCGAGACGGTGTCCGCGCTGGTCGGCAGCCCGTTGCGGTGGCTGCCATACGACCGGATGCTGGCGTGGGCGTCCACGACGCCGTGGTCGCACCCGCTGGTCCTGGCCGGGGCCGCGATCGTCGCGCTGATCGGCCTGGCGCTGCTGGTCACCGCCCTGGTGCCGGGACGGCCGCGGATGGTCCCCGTACGGACCGGCGACCCCGACCTGATCATCGGGGTGCGTCCCAAGAGTTTCACCAGGGCTTTGGAGCACGCCGCCGAGGAGGTGCCGGGGGTGCGCTCGGCCCACGCCACCCTGCGCGGCCGCACGGTCGCCGTCACCCCCGCCACGTCCGGCTGGGACGACGAGGGCTTCGGCCACGCCGTGCGCGAGGCCGTGCTCACCAGGCTCGCCGGGCTGGACCCGGTGGAGCCGTACCAGGTGGCGGTCAACGTCAAGGAGCGGCGATGAACAGGCGGACCGGGCGCGGCAACCGCTGGGGGCTGGCCCTGGTCGGCCTGGTGCTGGCCGTCCTCGGCGGCCTGACGCTGGCCCGGGGCCTGCTGGGGCCGTCCACGCCGATCGTGGACGCGGGCACGCGCGGGTTCTTCGCCGGCAACAGCCCGCTCGTGTGGTGGGTCGTGGCCGCCGTGTCGGTCCTGGTCGCGCTGCTGGCCCTGCGCTGGCTGGTCGTGCAGGGCCGCAGGGACGCCCGCACCCGGCTGCGCCTGGAGAGCGGCCCGGACGGCGTCACCGAGATCGCGGCGGGCGGGATGGCCCACGCGGTCGCCGCCGACGTCGAGGCCAGCCCCGCCGTCCTGAACGCCGACGCCGACCTGGTCGGCCCGCGCGGCCACCCCGAGGTACGGCTGCGCGTGGCCGCCGACGAGGCCGCCCCGATCGCCGAGCTGAGCGAGCACCTGTCCAGGGTCACCCTGCCGAACCTGCGGGACGCGCTGGACAGGGATCACGTGCCGGCGGTGGCCCGCGTTAGCCTGGAGCCCTCACCTGCGACGCAGCGGGTCGTGCGCTAAGGCTTCGCCGAGAGGGGTCCTCCGTTGTCCATCGTGAAGATCAACGTCCTGACCGTGCCCGACGAGATGCGCGAGGAGCTGGAGAAGCGCTTCTCGGGCCGGGCCGGGATGGTGGAGTCGGCCGACGGGTTCGAGTGGTTCGAGCTGCTGCGGCCGGTCGAGGGCACCGACCAGTACCTCGTCTACACGCGCTGGCGCAGCGAGGAGGACTTCCAGACCTGGCAGCAGGGTCAGGCGTTCCAGCGCGGCCACGCCCAGGCCGCCGCGGCCGCCGGGCAGGGGCAGGGGCACGGCCACGGGCAGGGCCCGGCGGCGACGGGCTCCCAGGTGTGGAGCTTCGACGTCGTGCAGAGCGCCGGGCCCAAGGGTTAGGCGTCGAGCGGGTTGTTCGCGATCCGGTCGGCGGCCCCGTTGCGGACGAACCGGCCGGCGATGCTCGACGGCTTGCGCGCCCCCTGGTCGGCGATGCAGGCGGCGAACTCCTTGGCGATCTCCAGCCGCGGATGGCGCTCCAGAACCTCGCGCCGCACGCCGTCGGGGATGTCCTCGGTACGCCGTCCGGAGATGTCCATGCCGGTGGAGAGCTCCAGCAGGTGACCCTCCGGGTCCTCCTCCAGCGGCACCTCCTCCCACATGTGCCGGACGATCACCTCGGAGGCGCGCAGCCGGCGCTCGGGCGACCAGCCGGCCCCCGCGCAGAAGGCCCAGGCCACATGGCCGCCGGCCTCCTCGAAGGGCACGGTCTGGCTGTCGAACTCGGCGACCAGGCCGAGATCGTGCAGCATCGACGACACGTAGAGCAGCTCGGCGTCGAAGTCGATCGCCCTGCTCTGGGCGTACGCGGCGGCCCACAGGTAGGCGCGCACGGAGTGGTTGAGCAGCGAGGGCGTCTGGTAGCGCGTGGCCACCTCCAGCGCACCCCGGCAGGCCGGCGTGTCAGGGATCACGATGTCGTCGTATCTCACGGATTCAGCATGACATCCGCGCTGCCGCAGGCACCGGTGCGCATCGGGCCGTTAACGATCCGGTACGCGACTTGACCGCTTGATCGTGATTCCGAAAGCATGTCCCGCCCTCACTTCTTTGTCCGGAAGGAACCCTGGCGTGCGCCGGCTCGCGATACCTCTTGCCCTCATGCTCGCGACCAGCGGGCTGGTGAGTCCCGCGCAGGCCGCCGACAAGGTGACCCGCACCGCGCAGTGCCAGGGAGACTGGCTGCCGGGCACGCCGACGGCCGAGGACGTCATGAAGGGCGAGATCTCCCTGGTGGGGCTGCCGGCGTACAAGCTGGGCAAGAACGTCGACTGGGGGGCGAGCCCGTACCGGAACCGGTCGTGGGAGTTCGTCTTCCAGTCGCTGCGCTGGATGGGCACCCTGGTCGTGGCCTACGAGAACACCGGCGAGCAGCGTTACCTGGATCGTGCCACCGAGATCACCAAGGACTGGGTGGCGAGCAACCGGCGCGGCGCCGCCGCGACCAAGCCGTACGTGTGGAAGGACCACCCCGTCTCGCTGCGCACGCAGCCGCTGCTGTGCCTGAGCATGCACGTCAAGGAGAGCTGGCTGAAGGACAGCCTGGCCGACCACGCCAAGCTGCTGTCGGACGCGCGGTTGTACAAGAAGGGCCACAACCACGGCATCGACCAGGACATCGCCCTCATGGGCATCGGCTGCCGCTACGGCCGCTCCGACTGGTCGAACCTGGCCTCCAGGCGGCTCACCGGCACGGTCAAGCTGGACGTCGACTCTCAGGGCGCGCTCATGGAGCAGGCCCCCCGCTACGCGGTCTACGTGTACGGCCGCCTCCAGGTCGCCATGACCAACATGAAGGCCTGCGACCGCAAGGTGCCGTCCGAGATCAGCCGGCGGGCCGAGGCGCTGAAGGACTTCATCGCCCACTCCACGATGCCCAACGGCTACATGGCCCCGATCGGCGACGGCAGCGCCGAGACCGAGCCCAAGATGGAGACCGGCACCCCGAAGCAGAAGGTCAAGGTCTACAAGGCCGGTTACGTCTACGGCCGGACGGCCTGGGGCAAGCCGGACTCGTCGTACTACTCGATCAGGTTCGGCCCGGGCATGAAGTTCCATGGGCACGAGGACCACCTGGGCGTCACGTACTACGCCCAGGGCCACGACATCCTCATGGACGGCGGCTTCCACTCCTACGAGAAGAGCGCCTACCGCTACTGGACGCTCTCCCCCGAGGCGCACAACGTGCCGACGGTCGAGGGGGCCCGGTTCCGGCCGCGCACCTCGTCCAAGCTGACCAAGACCTCCTACGGCAAGGACCGGCAGGCCTTCCGGCTCACGGACAAGGCCTACGGCGTGAGCCGGACGCGTGCGGTGCTGGTGAACCACGGCCAGGACCTGATGGCGGTGCTCGACACGGCCTCCGGGGGCAAGAAGGTCAGGAACCTGTGGCGGTTCGCGCCCTCGTACAAGGTCGTCTCGAACTCCGGCGGCAAGGTGGTGCTGGCCGACGGCGCCTTCAAGGTGACGCTGATGCAGTTCTCCGCGTGCCGCCGGGTCGGCGGGCAGAAGGTGGAGCGCGGCGGCAAGCTGGGCTGGGTGTCGCCCACGTACCTGGCCAAGGAGGCCACCAACGTGGTGGTGTCGCCGGCGGCCAGGTCGCTGCTGACGGTGATCGTGCCGGGCACCGACTCGCCGAAGGTGTCGTGCTCGGGCGGCAAGCTCAAGGTCGAGGGCCAGACCCTCTCCGCCGGGCTGCTCTAGAACGCGATCCGGCGGTACCACTCGTTGGACAGCATCTGGGCGCGGGCCCGCTCCGGCAGCCCGGTCAGCATGGTCATCGACGCGCCGCGCCCGACCTCGGACTCGTGGGCGAGCATCGCCGCCCACTTGCGCTCCGACCAGCGCGACACGTCGATCGCGGCCGAGACCTGGTCGTCGGGGACCCCGGGCAGCGCCTGGCCCGGCTCCGGGTCGGCGCCGAAGACCGCCCGCCAGTGTGACGTCACGACCGAGCGCGGGACGGTCGCCAGGTAGAGCGCGTGCGGCCGCCAGGGCTCGCCCGCGTCGCGGTGGAGCTGGTCGTACCCGGCCGCCTCGACGGCGGCCAGGGTGACGCGGTGCACGTGGACGTGGTCGGGGTGGCCGTAGGCGCCGAAGCCGTCGTAGGTGAGCACGACGTCGGGCCTGACGTCCCGGATGTGCTCGACCAGCAGGCCCACCGCCTCGTCGAACGGCACGTCGAGGAAGCGCGGGCGGCCGGGGGCGGACTCGGGCTTGTTCGCGTCGGCGAAGCCCAGCAGCCGGGGCTTGCCCGCGCCGAGGATGTCGAGGGCCCGTTCCAGCTCCTGCGCGCGCTGGGTGCCCTCGGCCCACGTGCAGGTGACGACGGCCGTCCGCGCGCCCTCGTCGGCGTATTTGGCGAGGGTGCCGCCCGTCCAGATCGCCTCGTCGTCGGGATGGGCGTGCACGCCCAGCACACTGAAGCTCATGGATCACCATCGTATGGAGGCCGGGCACCACTCCGGCCCCACGTAGGCTTGGGCGGAACATCCGGCGCGGAAGAAATGACCCGATGAGCGAGCCCGTACCCCCTGATCTGCTGGAGATCGCCGACGCGCTCGTGCCCGGCGCTCCTCTCGACACGGCGCGGCTGGCCCGTGGCGGGATGCACGACGTCGTCCTGGTGCCCGAAGTGGCGGCCGTGCGGGTCGGCCGGCGGCCGAGCGTGTCCGAGGCGCTGCCGCGGCGGACCGAGCTGCTGCGCGCGATCGGTGCCGCCGGGCTGCCGTTCGCGGTGCCCGAGCCGCTGACGCCGGTGACGACGTTCGGGGAGCGCGCGGCCGTGGCGGTGTCCTGGGTGCGCGGCGCCGGGCACGACGCCGGCCAGGGCGACCCGGGGCTGATCGGCGAGCTGCTCGGGGCCCTGCGCGAGCTTCCGGTCACCCCGGAGCTGCGTGCCCTGCTGCCCGCTCCGCGCGCGTACGCCGGGCCGGCGAGCTGGAGCACGATCCTCGCCGAGGAGGTGCTCCCCCGCTTCCCCGCCAGGTGGCGCGACGAAGGGCGGCGACGCCTGGACGACGCCCTGGCCCTGGAACCCGTCCCCGACGCGCTGGTCCACGGCGACCTGGTCGGCGACAACGTCCACTGGGACGAGAACGGCAAGCTGGTCGGCGTCCTCGACTGGGACCGGGCGCACCTGTTCGACCCGGCGATCGACGCGGCCTTCATGGGCTGGCACGGCTGGCACACCCTGCGCGACGCCGTCGACGCCGGCACCTACCGGCGGGCGGTCACATGGGAGCGCGCGTTCGGGGTCAACCAGCTCGTCGCCCTCCTCGTGCTCGGCGGCGAGCCCCTGACCCTCGCGGACAGCTTCACGACCCACGTCGTCGCCTGGCTGGACGAGGGCGGCGGCCCGGACCGGCTCTAGTCGGCCCGCTCCCGCGCGACCGGCATGCGGATGATCGCCGTCGTGATCGGACCGGCTCCCACGGCACCGGGCCGCATGGTCAAGGCGTTCCTGGCGAGAAGCGCGGCCTCCTTGGACGCCGACTTCGCCACCGATGTCGCCGCAGCCCGCGAGGCGTTCGACGACGAGATGAGGGACACGTGACCCGACGCCTGATCCTGGACACAGGGGTGCTCATCGCAACCGCGCGCGTCGTGGTCACCATGGACGCCTCCGCCGCGTTCGACGATCTCCCCGGCGTACGGGCCGTGGTCCTTCCTCACTGACACCCGGCGGCGCCCAGCGGTCCGCCACCGGGCCCGCCCGGCTCACCCCTCGCCCCGCGACCCCGACCGAGGGCCGCCCCTTCAGGAGGTCGGCCCTCAGCCGCGAAGCCCGCTCGGAGCGAGCGTCGCCTCGGGGGTCAGCCGCAGTCGCGGCCCGCGCGCAGCAGGCCGTACGTGACCGCCTGCTCCAGCGCCTGCCAGGAAGCGTCGATGATGTTCTCGGCCACCCCCACCGTCGCCCACTCGGCGGTGTCGTCGCTGGAGGTGATGAGGACGCGGGTGACGGCGTCCGTGCCGTGGGTGCCTTCGAGGATGCGGACCTTGTAGTCCACCAGCTCCAGCTTGGCCAGCTCCGGGTAGAGCTGCTCCAGCCCCTGCCGTACGGCCTTGTCCAGGGCGTTGACGGGGCCGTTGCCCTCGCCGGTGGCGACGATGCGCTCGCCCTTGGCACGCAGCTTGACGGTGGCCTCGCTGACCAGCTCGCCGCCCTTCGTACGCTCGACGATCACCCGCCACGACTCCACCTCGAAGTGCCGGCGGCGCTCCCCCTGGACGGTGTCGCGCAGCAGCAGCTCGAACGACGCGTCCGCGGCCTCGAAGGTGAACCCCTGCGACTCCAGCTCCTTGACCCGCTCGACCAGCGTCTTGGTGTGCTCCGGGGTCAGCTCGTAGCCCAGCTCGCGGCCCTTGAGCTCGACGGAGGCGCGGCCGGCCATGTCGGAGACGAGCATGCGCATGTCGTTGCCCACGGCGGCCGGGTCGATGTGCTGGTACAGGTTGGGGTCGACCTTGATGGCGCTGGCGTGCAGCCCGGCCTTGTGCGCGAAGGCGGACATGCCGACGTAGGGGGCGTGCGAGTTGGGGGTGACGTTGGTGACCTCGGTGATCGCGTGCGCGATGCGGGTCATGTCCGCCAGCGCCTCCTGCGGGACGAGGTCGAAACCGCGCTTGAGCTGGAGGTTGGCGACGACGGTGAAGAGGTTGGCGTTGCCCGAGCGCTCGCCGTAGCCGTTGGCGCAGCCCTGGACGTGCGTGGCGCCCGCCTTGACCGCGGCGAGGGTGTTGGCGACGGCGCAGCCGGTGTCGTCGTGGCAGTGGATGCCGACGCGGGCGCTGGTCTGGACGGCCGCGTGCACGGTCTCGGCCAGCTCGTCGGGCAGCATGCCGCCGTTCGTGTCGCACAGGGCGATGACGTCGGCCCCGGCTTCGGCGGCGGTCCGCAGGACTTCGAGCGCGTAGGCTGGGTTGGACTTGTAGCCGTCGAAGAAGTGCTCGGCGTCGAGGAAGACTCGCTGTCCCTCCGCACGAAGGTGAGAGACCGTGTCGCGGATCATCGCGAGGTTCTCCTGGAGAGTCGTGCGGAGGGCCAGCTCCACGTGCCGGTCGTGGCTCTTGGCGACAAGGGTCACGACCGGCGCGCCGGATTCGCGCAATGCGGCTACCAAGGGGTCGTCGGCGGCCTTCACACCGGCCCGGCGGGTCGCGCCGAACGCGGCGAGCTGCGCGTGCTTCAGGTCGAGCTCTGTTCGAGCGCGCCTGAAGAACTCTGTGTCCTTGGGGTTGGCGCCCGGCCAGCCCCCCTCGATGAAACCGACGCCCAGGCTGTCCAGGTGCCGCGCGATGGCGAGCTTGTCGACGACGGTGAGGTTGAGTCCTTCCTGCTGCGCGCCGTCGCGCAGAGTCGTGTCGTAGACGTGGAAGCGGTCGTCGGCCATGAGTCTCTTCTTTCGGATCCGTGTCCTGGAAAACAAAAAGACCCCTCACGGACGTGAGAGGTCTGCGCGCTGGCGGTGTCCCTGTGTCAGCCAGCGCGCCTGCCGATAATGAGCAGACTGTAGAACATGGTGCCTGCCAGTCTGCCACAGGGATTCACCATCTGGCACATCGGTCTCACCTCGTGGACACGACCTTTACACTTGCACGCCGGTGCCGCCGACGATGACGCGTTCGAGCGCCGCCGGGTCGAACACCTCGTTGCCGAGCTGCTGCCCGTTGAGCAGGACGGTCGGCGTGCCCTGGATCTGGATCTTCGCGGTCTCCGCCAGGTGCGTCTTGGCGTACGACTGCGAGGTCACGCACTCGTCCACCGAGGCGCCCGCCTTCCTGGCCGCCGCGACCAGCTCCTGCACGGTGAAGCCCGAGGCCGTGCCGTGCGGGGCGGGCTGCATCGCGTAGAGCGCGTCCCTGAAGGCCAGCCAGTTCTCCTCCGGCATGCACCGGGCGGCGGCCGCGGCCCTGATGGAGTTGGAGCGCATGGGCTCGTCCTGGAAGATCGTCACGGGGTGGAAGACGACCTTGAGCCTGCCCTCCTTGGCCAGCTTCTGGATCGTACCGTCGACCTTGGAGTGCATCTCCTTGCAGATCGGGCAGTCGAAGTCCTCGTACACGTCGAGCACGGGCGCGTCGCTGGACCTGTCGGCCAGGACCATCGAACCGTCGAGCTGCCTGGTCAGGCGTACCGACCCGGCCGTCTCACCCGGCTCCGAGAACGCCAGCACACCCAGCACCACCAGGGCCGCACCCGCGACCACGACCGCAATCAACCGCTTCATCATCCGCCCATTTCCCCGCTCACCGATCGCGCAGACCCTACCAACGCCAGAACCACTCTCCGGACGGCCGCCCGGCGCGGCTCCCTCATTGGTACCTGATGACGGTGAGAGAACGCTGTGAGGAGAGAATGACCTTCATGAAGGCGAACCTCCTCGACCCCGCGGTGGGCCGGTACATCCTCGACCACTCCACCCCGCCCGACTCCCTGCTGGAGGAGCTGGCACGGGAGACGGCCGAGGCGACGGGCGACCGCGCCGGCATGCAGATCTCCGCCGACCAGGGCCGGTTCCTGACCATGCTCACCCAGCTCGCGGCCCCGGCCGTGGCGGTCGAGGTGGGCACGTTCACCGGCTACTCCTCGATCTGCATCGCGCGAGGGCTGTCCGGCGGGCGGCTGCACTGCTTCGACGTGAGCGAGGAGTGGACCTCGATCGCCCGGCGCTACTGGGAGAAGGCGGGCGTGACCGACCGCGTCTCGCTGACGCTCGGGCCCGCCCTGGAGACGCTGGCCGCCTTCGACGAGCCCGTCGACCTGGCCTTCCTCGACGCCGACAAGGGCAACTACCCCGGCTACTACGAGCTGCTGGTCGAGCGGCTGCGGCCGGGCGGCCTGCTGCTGGCCGACAACACGCTGCGCAGCGGGCACGTGGCCGACCCGGCGCACGCGGAGCCGACGACGGTGCAGATCCGCGAGTTCAACGACCTGGTGATCGAGGACCCGCGGGTGAGCGTGGTCGTGCTGCCGATCGCCGACGGGATCACGATGATCAGGAAGAACCACTAGCCCCCCTTGACCACGGGATCCCGGCGGTGGCCGGCGGCTGAACGCCGGCCTCCCGGGCACGCCCTAGGCGATCTTGTGGATCCAGCCGCGGGTGTCGGGGCGGGCGCCGTACTGGATGCCGACGAGCTCCTCGCGCACCCGCATGGTCACCGGGCCCGGGGTGCCGTCGGCGATGGTCCAGGAGCGGTCGGCGCCCCTGACCGAACCCACGGGGGTCACCACGGCGGCGGTGCCGCACGCGAACACCTCGGTCAGCTCGCCGGCGGCGCAGGCGGACTCCCACTCGTCCACCGAGATCAGCCGCTCCTCGGTCTCCAGGCCGAGCTCGTCGGCTAGCTCCAGGATCGACTCGCGGGTGATGCCGGGCAGCAGGGTGCCGGTGAGCGCCGGGGTGACGAGCTTGTTGCCGAAGACGAAGAACAGGTTCATCCCGCCCATCTCCTCGACGTACTCGTGCTTGTGGGCGTCGAGCCAGACGACCTGGTCGCAGCCGTTCTCGACGGCCTGGCGCTGGGCGACGAAGGCGGCGGCGTAGTTGCCGCCGCACTTGGCGAAGCCGGTGCCGCCGGGCGCGGCGCGCGTGTACTCGGTCGACAGCCACACCGAGACGGGCTTGATGCCACCGGCGAAGTACGAGGCCGCCGGCGAGGCGATGACCATGTACTTGTAGGTCTTCGACGGGTAGTTGACGCCGAGCCCGGCCTGCGTGGCGAACATGAACGGACGCAGGTAGAGGCTGTGGCCCTCGGTGGTCGGCACCCACTCCTTGTCGGCCGAGACCAGGAGCTCCAGCGACTCCACGAACGCCTCCTCCGGCAGCTCCGGCATGGCCATGCGCTCGGCCGAGCGGTTGAAGCGGGCGGCGTTCGCGTACGGACGGAAGGCCACGATCGAGCCGGAGATCTGCCGGTACGCCTTCAGTCCCTCGAAGAGCTCCTGCGCGTAGTGGAAGACCGAGGTCGCGGGGTCGAGCAGGAGCGGCCCGTACGGCAGGAGCGCGGCGTCGTGCCACCCCTGGCCCTCGGTGTAGTCGATCGTGATCATGTGGTCGGTGAAGACCTGCCCGAACCCGGGGTTCGCCAGTACCTGCTCCCGCTCGGCCGCGGTGCGAGCGTGGTCGGAATGCTGCACGTCGAAGCTGAGCTTCTGAGCGATGGTCATGACGACGGTCCTTACTCTCTGCGAATCTACGATCCTGAAAGCTACTGCCCACGAGCAGTATTCGTACTTCCTATTGTCTTGCCATTTGGGATGGCAAGAGGCAGTTGGGATGGGTTCAACCCTCTGAACGCCAAAAAGCGCCTGGCAGTCCTCGTCGGGACCGCCAGGCGCGTACGGGGCTAGACGGTCCTAGCCGGATACTCGCGCGGAGATGTCGTCGCCGATCTCGCTGGTCGAACGGCCGGCGCGGCCGGTGACGCGCTCGGCGATGTCGGCGGCCACGGCCTGCTCGACCTTGGCGGCCTCGGCGTGCAGGCCGAGGTGGTCGAGGAGCATGCCCACGGACAGGATGGTGGCGGTCGGGTCGGCCTTGCCCTGACCGGCGATGTCGGGCGCGCTGCCGTGCACCGGCTCGAACATGCTCGGCGAGGTGCGCTCGGGGTTGATGTTGCCGCTGGCCGCCAGGCCGATGCCGCCGGCGATCGCGGCGCCGAGGTCGGTGATGATGTCGCCGAACAGGTTGTCGGTGACGATCACGTCGAAGCGCTCGGGCTGGGTGACGAAGAACATCGAGGCCGCGTCGATGTGGCTGTAGTCGGTGGTGACGTCGGGGAACTCCTCGGCCACGCGGTTGACCGTGCGCTGCCACAGGTCGCCGGCGAAGGTGAGCACGTTCGTCTTGTGGACGAGCGTGAGCTTCTTGCGGGGCCGCGACTGCGCCTTCTGGAAGGCGTAACGCACGACGCGCTCGACGCCGTGGGCGGTGTTCAGCGACTCCTGGGTGGCGATCTCGTGCGGCGTGCCGCGCCGCATGACGCCGCCGGTGCCGGCGTAGAGGCCCTCGGTGCCCTCGCGGACGACGACCATGTCGATGTGCTCGGCGGTGGCGCCGGCCAGCGCGGTCTCGACGCCGGGGAACAGCTTGACCGGGCGCAGGTTGACGTAGTGGTCGAACTCGAACCTGAGCTTGAGCAGCAGGTCGCGCTCCAGGATGCCCGGCGGCACGCTGGGGTCGCCCACGGCGCCGAGCAGGATCGCGTCGTAGCCGCGCAGCTCTTCGAGCACCGCGTCGGGCAGCGTCTCGCCCGTGCGGTGGTAGCGGGCTGCGCCCAGGTCGTAGTGGGTGGGCTCGATCTTCGTGCCCACGGCCTCCAGGGCCTTGAGCCCTTCGGCTACGACCTCGGCACCGATGCCATCCCCGGGGATGACGGCCAGGCGGATGTTACGCGACTCCATGGGCGGTACCTTACCGGCTCGTCTCGGCTGACGAACACATCATCTCAATCTCCGGACAATCCGTTTTGGGGGGATTGCGACCTTTTGACCGTTTCGTTAGAGTCCGACGAGCCTAATCCACGCAGCCGCTGCGTGGAGCCGGGGACCCATCTTTCCCCCCGGGGCGAATCGGCACCGCTCTCAAGCACCGCCGTAGGGCTACTTCCAGGCCCGAGCCCGTCAGCTAACCCGGCCGGCCACGTGGAAGGACAGTCCCCTGTCTAGCATCGCCATTCTCCTGGCGGTGGCGGCGGGCGGAGCGGGTCTCGCGCCCGCCGCTCCCGTCGCTCCCGCCGACCCCACCCCCGCCATCACCCTCACCGGCCCCCAGGTGAAACAGGTCCAGGAACGGCACGTGCCGAAACCGGCCTGGAAGGTCGCCCTCGAATACGCCATGGACAAGCGCGGCACCCCGTACGTGTGGGGCGGCGCCAGCGAGCGGGGCTACGACTGCTCGGGCCTCATGCTCCGGGCCTACGAGGACGCCGGCATCGAGCTCCCCAGAGTCGCCGCGGATCAGTACGGCGCCTTCTCCAAGAAAATCGCCTGGAAGGACCTCAAACCAGGCGACCTGGTGTTCTTCAGCGGCCTCGGCCACGTCGGCATGATCTCCAAGCCCGGCTACATGGTCCACTCCCCCCACACCGGCGACGTGGTGAAGGAGGAACGCCTGTCGCAGTGGCGCAGGCAGGCCTTCGTCGGCGCGGTACGCCCCGACCCCAAGGGCGTCAAGCGCTGGGCCGACTACGCCCAGCTCCGCAAGGCACCGGCCCCCGCCATGCTCACCGCGACCCTGTGACGACGACCTTCCCCGGCGAGTGTCCCTCCTCCTGGTAGCGGACGGCCGCCGGGATCTCGCCGAACGGGAAGGTCCTGTCGATGACCGGGGTGACCTCCCCCTGCTCGATCAGCCCGGTCAGCGTCAGCAGGTTCGCCCTGTTGCTCCCGCAGCGGACCACGTCCGCCCTGACGATCCGCTGCGGGACGAAGGACGCCGACGCCAGCGCGGCGAACATGTGGCCGGCCGGCTGCACCCAGCGGCCGGCCGGCCCGCCGACCAGCACGTACGTGCCCTTCCTGGTCAGCACGCGACGGCAGTCCGACAGCCGGCGGCCGCCCGCCACGTCGATGAGGAGGTCGAAGCGCCGGCCCGAGGCCGCGAAGTCCTCCTTGGTGTGGTCGACGACGTCGTCCGCGCCGAGCGAGCGGACCAGGTCCGCGTTGCGCCCGCCGCACACGCCGGTGACGTGGGCCCCCATCGACCTGGCGAGCTGCACGGCGAACGTGCCCACACCGCCGGACGCGCCGTTGACCAGCACCTTCTGGCCCGGCTGCACGCGTCCCTCGTCGCGCAGCGCGATCAGCGCGGTGTTGGCCGCCATCGGCACCGCCGCCGCCTGCTCGAACGACAGCCCCCGCGGCTTGGGGGCCACCTCGTCCTGCCGCAGGCAGACGTACTCGCCGAAGCCGCCCCGCAGGGACATCGCGTACACCTCGTCGCCGGGGCGGAACAGCGTGACGTCCTTGCCCGCCGCCTCGACCTCCCCCGCCACGTCGGCCCCGAGGACGGCGATGCTGGGCCGCAGCAGCCCGACCCCGCCGCCCATGACCCGGGCCAGGTACGGCTCTCCCCGCATGAAGTGCCAGTCATAGGGCTGCACGGACGTGGCCCGCACCCGGATCAGCACCTCGTCGTCGCGCGGCACGGGCCGCTCGACCTCGGTCAGGACGAGCTGGTCGGGCGAGCCGAACCTGCGCAGGACGTAGGCCTTCATCGTTTCCTCCCTCGTGGATGTGCCGTCAGTGTGGGCGCGACCTGCGCGGACGCTCAACGGTCGAAAGGCGACGGCTCGATGGCCGAAAGTACGACGGCCCGTCCCGCCGATGGTGCGAACAGGGAGGGGCCGTCCGCGCGATGACCCGGCACGGCCGCGGCCGTCACGCTCTTCCCCATGAGATGGATCGCACCTGCCGGGCTGCTCACGCTCAGCGTCGTCCCCCTGGTCGCCGGCGCCCTCCGGGTGACCGAGCTGGCCTCCGGCGCCGCCGTCACGGCCGACAACGCGCGGTTCTTCGCCATGCCCGTGCCGGTGCTGCTGCACATCCCGGCGTCGCTGGCGTTCTGCGTCCTCGGCACGTTCCAGTTCCAGGCCGGGTTCCGGGCCCGGCGGCCCGGGTGGCACCGGGTGGCTGGGCGGGCGCTGGTGGCGTCCGGGCTGGTCGCGGCGCTGTCAGGGCTGTGGCTGACGCTCTTCTCCGACCTCCCGGCGGGCGACGGCACGCTGCTGGCCGCCTTCCGGCTGCTGTTCGGGACGGCCATGGCCGCCTGCCTCCTGCTCGGCCTGGCCGCGATCCGGCGGCGCGACGTCGCCCGGCATCGGGCCTGGATGACGCGCGGGTACGCGATCGGGCTCGGCGCGGGCACGCAGGCGTTCACCCTGGCGTTCGGGCTGGCCGCCTTCGGGCCACCCGGCGAGCTGGGCCGGGCGCTGCTCGTCGGCGCGGGCTGGGTGATCAACCTGGCGGTGGCCGAGTCGATCGTCCGCCGGGGTCAGGTGCGTACGCGGTCGGTCTCGTAGGCCCACATGGCGATCTCGACGCGGTTGCGCACGCCGAGCTTGGTCATCAGGCTCGCGACGTGGCTCTTGACCGTGCTGAGCGAGATGTGCAGCTCGGCGGCGATCTCGCTGTTGGTCCGGCCGCGGGCCACCGCGCGCAGGATCTCCTCCTCGCGGCCGGTGAGCGCCTCGACCGGCTGCGCGGGCGCCTCGGTACGCCCGGCCCCGGCGAACGCGGCCAGCAGGCGCGCGGTCACGCTCGGGGCGATGAGCGCCTCGCCGCCGGCCGCCGCGGTCACCGCCTGGGCGAGCAGCGCGGGGCCGGCGTCCTTGAGCAGGAAGCCCCTGGCTCCGGCGCGGAGGGCGGCGTAGACGTACTCGTCGAGGTCGAAGGTGGTGATCACGACCACCGCCATGGGGTCGGCGACGTCGGGCCCGGCCAGCTGCCGGGTGGCCGCGATGCCGTCGAGGCCGGGCATGCGGATGTCGAACAGGCACACGTCGGGACGCAGGCGGCGGGCCAGCTCGACGGCCCGCCTGCCGTCGCCGGCCTCGCCGACGACCTCGATGCCGGGCTGGGCGTCGAGGATCATCCTGAGCCCGGTGCGGGCGATCTCCTGGTCGTCGGCGACGAGCACCCGGATGGCCCCGGCCTCCCGCTGCTCGGTCACGCGGGCTTCCCCTGGTCGGTCACGCGGCCTCCCGTCGGTCGGTCATGCGGCTGCCGCTGGTCGGTCATGCGGCTTCCCTGGGCAGGACGGCGGTGACCGTCCAGCCCCGGTTGGGGTTGGGGCCCGCCTCGCAGGTGCCGCCGAGCAGGGCGGCGCGTTCGATCATGCCGATGAGACCGTAACCGGGGGCGGCGACGCCACCGGCGCGGTCGCCGTCGTCGCTCACGGTCAGGCGGACGGCGGCGTCGTCGGCGGTGACGCGGACGGTGATGTGGGTGGCGTGGCGGGCATGCCGCCGGGCGTTGGTGATCGACTCCTGGGCGATGCGGTAGAGCGCGGCGCCCGCCGACGGCGGCAGGTCACCGAGCCCGTCCGCGACCTCCACCTCGACGGCCGGGCCGACCCGCGGGCGGCCGGCGAGCTGCCGCAGGTCGTCGAGGTGGCGGCCCGGGGCCAGCTCCGCCGGCTCGTTCCTGCGCAGCACCCGGACCATGGCCCGCATCTCGGCGAGCGTGCGCGACGCCTCGGCCTCGATCACCCGCAGCGCGTCGGTGGCCGCGCCCGGCTCGGAGGCGGCGGTGGCCAGGCCCGCCTGGGCGCGGATGGCCATGGCCGAGACGTGGTGGGCGACGGTGTCGTGCAGGTCGCGGGCGAGCTGTTCGCGTTCGAGCAGTTTGACCTGGTCGAGCTCGCGCAGCCGCGCGCCGGCCCGGTACCGGAAGGCGCTGCCCAGCCCGACGGTCGCGACCAGCACGCCCAGCGCCGGGACGACGTCGCCGATCGCCATGCGGCCGGAGGCCAGCGACAGGCCGACCGCGACGAGCCCCGCCGCCATCCCGATCCCGGCCTCGCGCCCCGAACCCCACCGGAACAGCGCGTAGAGCACGATCGTCACGAAGACCAGCGTGTACGTCTCCACCGGCTCGCCGCCGGTCAGCAGCGGGGCCAGGGTGGTGACGCCGAAGACGAGCGCGACCATGAGCAGCGGCCTGGTCCGGCGCCACAGCAGCGTGGGGATCAGCGCGACGGTGACGGCTGTCGAGACCACCGGCCACCGGAGGTCGGGCCGCAGGACGCCCTCGATCACCGCGGCCGGCACGAGCGCCGCGACGAGCGCCCAGTCGCGCCACACCCGCACCGGCGGGCCAGGGGGACGAGGCTCGCGCCACACGGAACGAAGGAGGCCGGCCACCCCCACATCGTAAAGGCGCCCCCCACCCTCCGCAGAGCCCAAACCCCCACCAACCCCCCGCAAGGCACGCCACCCGAACACGCCGCCCCTCCGAAGGGTCCGGGGGCCGGGGGTCAGTGTCTGCGGGCGTCGAAGATGAGGTCCCAGGCGCGGGACTTGGCGTGGGCGACCGCGCCCAGCAGGACGCCGCTGTCGCCGAGCACGCTGGCCACCACCCGCGGGCGCAGCGGCCCGAGCTCGGCGATGCGGCGCTCGACGGACGCGCCCAGCAGGTCGAGGTTGCGGCCCACTCCCCCGCTCAGCACGATCACCTCCGGGTCCAGCACGGCGGCCACCGCCACCAGCAGCCCGCCGATGCGCCGCCCCTCGGCCTCCACCACCGACCTGGCCGCCTCGTTCCCGTCGGCGGCGGCGGCGAAGACCTCCCTGGCCGTCTCCAGCTCCAGCCCCGCCGCCCGGGCGGCGCGCACGACACCCGGGGCGGAGGTGACGGCCTCGGTGGCCCCGTGCGCGAACGCGTCGGCACCGTGCACGTACGAGTCGGCACCCTGGGCGAACGAGTCGGCACCCTGGGCGAACGCGTCGGCACCCTGGGCGAAGGAGTCCCCGCCCTCCACGAAGGAGTCGGCGCTCTGCGCGGCGGCGGCGGTGGCCGGTTCTTCGGCGGCCGGGACGTAGGAGACCTCCCCGGCCGCCCCCCGCGCCCCCACGTACAGCTCGCCGTTGATCACGATGCCCATGCCGACGCCCGTGCCGATGGACACCAGGGCGAAGTTGGCCTTGCCGCGGCCGGCCCCGTGGGCGTGTTCGCCGACGGCGGCCAGGTTGATGTCGTTCTCGATGACGAGCTCGACGCCGAGGGCCGCGCGCAGCCGGTCGGCCAGGTCCGGCGGGCCGGGCAGGTTGGGGGCGAAGTCGAGGCCGCCGCGGACGGGGTCGTACACGCCGGGCGAGCCGACCACCGCGCAGGTGATCGTGCGCCACTCGACCTCCGCCTCGCGGGCCGCCGCCCTGGCCAGCTCGCCCACCAGCCCGGCCAGCTCGGCCGAGGTACGGGCCGTGTTGCGCCCGTCGGTACGCCCCGCGAACGTGCCGCGCAGGTCGGCCACGGCCACCCGGATCCAGTCGCGGCCGATGTCGATCCCGGCGACGTGGGTGGAGGCGGCGTTCATGTCGTAGAGCGAGGACACCGGGCCGGGCCGCCCGGACACCTCCCCGACCAGGTGGACCAGGCCGTCCTCCGCCAGCCCGGCCAGGGCGGCCGAGACCGTGGGCTTGGACAGGCCGGTGCTCTTGGCCAGGTCGGCGCGCGAGGCCGGGCCGTGCTCGTGGAGCTGGTCGAGCAGGCGGCGCTCGTTGAGCACCCGCAGCAGCCGTGGATTGGCCAGGTCGCGTCGCATGTCCGGCCTCCCTCCGAGGTGCACTCTAGCCAACTCGCCTGATAGTAAACTACCTTTCTTACCAAGCGGGGGCGGGCATCTTCTGAGAGGACGAAGTGCGATGCACCGAGCTTGGCGACTCATCCCCGCGGCGGCGGTCCTGCTGGCCGCCGCCTGCGGGAACAGCACCACCGGCACGACCACCACCACGCAGGCCACCACGCAGACCGACACGGCGCGACAGGGCGGGACGATCGCCCTGTTCCTCCCCGAATCCAAGACCACCCGGTACGAAGCCTTCGACCGTCCCCTGTTCGAGGCCAAGGTCAAGGCGTTGTGCCCCGGCTGCAAGGTGATCTACGGCAACGCCGAGCAGGACGCGGCCAAGCAGCAGCAACAGGTCGAGGCCGCGCTCACCCAGGACGCCGACGTGCTTGTCCTGGACGCCGTGGACGCCAACGCGGTGGCGCCCCTGGTCAACCAGGCCAGGCAGAAGAAGGTCCCCGTGATCGCCTACGACCGTCTGATCTCGGGGATCGACTACGCCTACTACGTCTCGTTCAACAACGTACGGGTGGGCGAGATGCAGGGCCAGGCGCTGCTCGACGCCATGAACGCCAAGGGCACCACGGCCAAGGGGCAGATCGTGATGATCCACGGCTCGCCCACCGACCCGAGCTCGGCCGACTACAAGAAGGGCGCCAAGAACGTCCTGGACGGCAAGGTCAAGGTCGGCAGGGAGTTCGACACGCCCGACTGGAGCCCCGACAAGGCGCAGCAGCAGATGGAGCAGGCGATCACCGCCCTCGGCCGGGACGACATCGTGGGCGTGCTGTCGGCCAACGACGGCATGGCGGGCGGCGCCATCGCGGCCATGAAGCGCGCCGGCTACAAGGAGCTGCCGCCCATCACCGGGCAGGACGCGGAACTGGCCGCCGTGCAGCGCATCCTCACCGGCGAGCAGTACATGACCATCTACCTGGACATCAGGAGAGAGGCGGAGAAGGCCGCCGAACTGGCCGTCGCCCTGACCAAGGGCGAGCAGCCCGCCGCCACCTCCAAGGTGAACAACGGCACCGCCGACATCCCGGCCTTCCTCCTCGACCCGATCGCGGTCACCGCCGACAAGATCAAGGACACCATCGTGAAGGACGGGTTCTACAAGGCCGACCAGATCTGCACGGCCGAGGTCGAGGCCGCCTGCGCGAAGGCGGGCATCGAGTAGATGATCGCGGCGACCGGGATCTCCAAACGGTACGGAGCGGTGCGGGCGCTCGACGGGGCAGGGCTGGACCTGCGTCCCGGCGAGGTCGTGGCGCTCATGGGCGACAACGGGGCGGGCAAGTCGACGCTGGTCAAGACCATCTCCGGCGCGGTCGTGCCGGACGAGGGCCAGATCACCGTGGACGGCGTGCCGGTGCGCGTCGCCACCCCGCACGACGCGCAGGCGCTCGGCATCTCGACCGTCTACCAGGATCTCGCGCTCTGCGAGAATCTCGACGTCGTGGCCAACCTGTTCCTCGGGGCCGAACGCCGCCGCTGGTCGGTGCTGCGTCACCTGAGCATGGAACGCGCGACCCGCGACCTGCTGGCCCAGCTCGACGTGCACATCGGCGACATCAGGGTGCCGGTGTCGATGTTGTCGGGCGGCCAGCGGCAGTCGGTGGCCATCGCCAGGGCGCTGCTCGGCGAGCCCCGGCTGGTCATCCTGGACGAGCCGACCGCCGCGCTCGGCGTGGAGCAGACGGCGCAGGTGCTCGCGCTGATCCGGCGGCTGCGCGAGCGCGGGCTCGCGGTGCTGGTCATCTCGCACAACCTCGCCGACGTGCGCGAGGTGAGCGACCGGGTGGTGGTGCTGCGCCTCGGGCGCAACGCCGGTGAGTTCCGTACGGCCGACGCCTCCCGCGAGGAGATCGTGGCCGCGATCACAGGAGCGGGCGAATGACGGCGATGCCGATCGCGGTGACCGGACGGCTGCGCCAGGGAGAGGTCGGCGCCTGGCCGGTGGTCGGCGGACTGGTGGCGATCACGATCGTGTTCAGCACGCTCAACGACCGTTTCCTGTCGCCCGAGAACCTCACCAACCTCGTCCTCCAGATGGCCGCCACGGGCACGATCGCGCTCGGCCTCATCATGGTGCTGCTGCTCGGCGAGATCGACCTGTCGGCCGGCTCGGTCAGCGGCCTGTGCGCCACGATCATGACGATCGTCCACGTCAAGCAGGGCTGGAACGCGCTGCTCGCCATCCTGCTCGCGCTGGCGGCCGGGGCGGCGATCGGGCTGCTGCACGGGCTCATGCTGACCAAGCTGCGGATGCCGTCGTTCGTGGTCACGCTGGCCGGGCTGATGGGCTGGCTCGGGCTGCTGCTCTACCTGCTGCGCGAGGGCGGGACGATCAACCTGCCGTTCAACGGGTTCGTCTCCGGGCTGAGCGACACCTGGCTGCCGGGCTGGCTGTCCTGGGCGCTGGTGATCGGGCTGGCCGGCGGGCACGCCGGGATCGCCACGCTGGCCAGGCGGGCGCGGCTGGCCGCCGGGCTGCCCGTGGCGCCGGCGTGGCAGGTCCCCGTGTCGTCGGGCGGGCTGGCGGTCGTGCTCGGCGCGGCGGTGGCGGTCATGTCGGCCGACCGGGGCGTGCCGCTGCTGCTGGTGCTCTTCGGCGCGCTGGTCGTCCTGCTGGACCTGGTGCTGCGGCACACCGCCTTCGGCCGCCACCTGTACGCCGTCGGCGGCAACGCCGAAGCCGCCAGGCGCGCTGGCATCAACGTGACCAGGATCAGGATCCTGGCGTTCGTGCTGGCCTCCACGCTGGCGGCGGCCGGCGGCGTGCTGGCGGCCAGCCGGCTGTCGGCGGTCAACCAGGGGTCGGGCGGGAGCGACATCCTGCTCATGGCCATCGCGACGGCGGTCATCGGCGGCACGTCGCTGTTCGGGGGCCGGGGCCGCGCCTACGCCGCGCTGCTCGGGGTGCTGGTCATCCAGTCGATCACCAACGGCATGTACCTGCTGAGCGTGGACTCCTCCGTGCGGTTCATGGTGACGGCCGGCGTGCTGGCCCTGGCGGTGGCGATCGACTCGCTGGCCCGCAGGGGCGCCGCGCGATGAGCCGGGTCCTGGGCATCGACGTCGGCGGCACCAAGATCGCGATCGGGGTGTCGGGCTCCGACGGGCCCGTGGTCGCCGGTCGCACCCGGCTGGAGACCGGGCCGGACACGCTCGTCCGGGCCCTGGCCGCGGCCCGCGTCCTGGACGGGCGGCCGGCCGCGGTCGGCTTCTCGACCTGCGGGGTGATCAGGGACGGCGTGGTGCGCCTGGCCCCGAACGTCCCTGGCTGGGAGGGGCTGGAGCTGCCCAGGCTGCTGCGGGAGGAGTTCGGCGCCACGCCGGTGGCCATCGACAACGACGTGAACGCGGCGGCTGCGGCCGAGCTGCGGTGGGGCGCGCTGCGCGGCGTCTCCACGGGCGTCTACCTCAACCTCGGCACCGGCCTGGCGGCGGCCCTGGTGGTCGGCGGCCGGGTGGTGGCCGGGGCGCACGGCGCGGCCGGCGAGATCGGCTACCTCCAGGTCACGCCGGGGCAGGCGGCCTTCGCCGACGGGCGGGTGCCGCTGGAGGAGCTGGTCTCCGGCGCGGGGCTGGCGGCCAGGGGCGGCGCGCTGCTCGGCCGCGCGACCACGGCGGAGGAGGTGCTCGCCGCACGTTCCGGGCCGCTGGCGGAGCTGGTGGAGGAGACGCTGCGGGTGCTGACCATGACCGTGGCGAACCTGTGCGTCACGCTCGACCCGGAGCGGCTGGTCGTGGGCGGCGGCATGATGGGCGCGGCCGGGCTGATCGTGCCCAGGCTGGCCTGCGAGGTGCGGCGCGCCGTGCCGTTCCCGCCGGAGATCCGGCCCGGCCGGTTCACGGACGACGCGCCGCTGCTCGGCGCGCTCGCCCTGGCCCACGCCGCGGCGCGGGCCTGAGGGCGGGCGCTACCGGGCCGAGTTCTGGGGGGCGCCGCCGTTGTCCCTGCGGTCCAGGGCAGTCTGCAGGGCCTCGGCGGCCTCGTTCTCGTTCTCTTCGGTACGGTTCCAGGCATACATCTCGTACATGTCGCTCATCTCGTTTCGCGGGCGCGTTCCAAAGGGGGGCGTCGGACCCCGGTCGCGAATCCGACCGGGCCTGCTCTCGCGGGTCCGGGTCACGGACCGGGCGAAGGAAAAGGGACTGACCGGCCGACGACGTCACCACTCACCGCGGCGGGTCGTCGGCCTGCCCTAACAGGCCCCGCCGCGGCAGGTAATGAGTACGAGCACCTGGCGCATTTCCATCCACGGTACCCGGCGGCGGTTTCGCTGTCTCGTTGGATGTCCTACTATCTCGCATTCTGAGACAAGAAAAGGCCGCCACCCGGAACGGTCCAGGTGACGGCCTTCCCCCAGATCTGGGGGTCGGTCCCGCGGCGGCGGAGGTCAGTCCTCCAGGTCGACCGAACGGCCGCTCTCGGCGCCGATCTCGGCTGCGATCTGGTCGATCACGGCGGCCGGGATGGCCGAGTCGACGGTCAGCGCGATCAGCGCCTTGCCGCCCTTGACGTCACGGGCGACCTGCATCGAGGCGATGTTCACGGCGGCCTCGCCGAGCAGCCGGCCGACCACGCCCACGATGCCCGGACGGTCGGTGTAGGTGAAGAACGACAGGTGGGCCGTCGGCTCGATCTCCATCTCGTAGCCGTTGACCTCGACGATCTTCGTGATCTGCCGGGGGCCGGACAGCGTGCCGGAGACCGAGACGTGCCGGCCGTCGGCGAGCACGCCGCGCAGGGTCACCACGTTGCGCCAGTCGGGGCTCTCGGAGCTGGTCACCAGCTCCACGCTGATGCCCCGCTCCTTGGCCAGCAGCGGCGCGTTGACGTACGTGACCTGCTCCTCGATCACGTCGGCGAACACGCCCTTGAGCGCGGCCAGCTCGATGACCCGCACGTCCTGGGAGGCGATCTCGCCGCGGACCTCGACGTCGAGCTTGGTGGCGACCTCGCCGGCCAGGGCGGTGAAGACCCGGCCCAGCTTCTCGGCCAGCGGCAGGCCCGGCTTGACGTCCTCGGCCACCGCGCCGCCCTGGACGTTGACCGCGTCGGGCACGAACTCGCCCGCCAGCGCCAGCTTCACGCTCCGCGCGACCTGCGTGCCGGCCTTCTCCTGGGCCTCGTGCGTGGAGGCGCCGAGGTGCGGCGTGGCGACGACCTGGTCCAGCTCGAACAGGGGGCTGTCGGTGCACGGCTCCTTGGCGAACACGTCGAGGCCGGCGCCCGCGACGCGGCCCTCCTTGATCGCCGAGTAGAGCGCGGCCTCGTCCACGATGCCGCCGCGGGCCACGTTGATGATCCGCACGGACGGCTTGACCTCGTGCAGCTCCTTGTCGCCGATGAGCCCGAGGGTCTCCTTCGACTTCGGCAGGTGCACGGTGATGAAGTCGGCCTGCTTGAGCACCTCTTCGAGGCTGAGCAGCTTGACGCCCATCTGCGCGGCGCGGGCCGGCGGCAGGTAGGGGTCGTAGGCGATCAGCTCGACGCCGAACGGCTGGAGCCGCTGGGCCACGAGCTGGCCGATCTTGCCGAGGCCGAGGATGCCGACGACCTTCTCGTCCAGCTCGACGCCGGTGTACTTGGAGCGCTTCCACTCGCCGTTCTTCAGCGCGGCGTGGGCCTGGGCCGTGTTGCGGGCGCTGGCCAGGATGAGCGCGATGGTCTGCTCGGCGGCGCTGGTGATGTTGGAGGTCGGCGCGTTGACGACCATGACACCGGCCTTGGTGGCGGCCTCGACGTCGACGTTGTCGAGGCCGACGCCGGCGCGGGCGACCACGCGCAGCTTCGGCGCGGCGGCGATGGCCTCGGCGTCGACCTGCGTGGCGGAGCGCACGATCAGGGCGTCCACGTCGGCGAGGGCGGGCAGAAGCTGGGAACGGTCCGCTCCGTCGGTGTGGCGGACCTCGAAATCGGCGCCGAGCACGGCGAGGCCGGCCTCGGACAGCTCCTCTGCGACCAGAACGACGGGCTTGTTCACAGGCGTGGATCCTTAGGGGCATGCGGCGGGCTGGAGGGACACGTCGATGGGTCCCTCGGATCTCTCTGAGTCTATCCGCGCTTGTGAACGCGTTCACGAGGGACCCACGATTTGAGACGACCCGCCCGGCGTCACGGGCTCCCGGACACGGCTCCGGCTACCCCCGTCGCGGCAAAGTCATCCACTTCGCATACATCTTTGTCTTGATCGGGAGATTTATTCGCCATTAGCCTGATAAGCCGTGGCCGACTACCTATGGTTCGTCATATGAGCATCGGGAATCCTGCGCTTGCCGACGTGCTCGCACAGCATGGCACGCCCCATCGCCTGCTGGCGGCCCTCGCCGACGGTGGAGTCCTGGTGGCAGTGCGACCAGATCGATCGGTCGTCCTTGGGACGACCCAGGCGGGTGACCGGGTTCTGCTCGGTTACACCAGCCCTACGACCTATGCCCGGCACCGAGGCAGCCATTCGCTCTCGGTGTGCGACGCCGACACCATCCTGGACATCCAGCGCGTCACCGGCGTGCGGGAGATCGTGATCGACGCCGCCGGCCCCGCAGCCGCGGCCGTGCCCATCGACGATCTCCAGCGCTTCCTCACCGGCACGCGCTCGGGGCACACACCCGTGCTGTCGGGGGCGGTGCCCGCCGCCTACGCGACGGGCGCGATGGCCACCGTCTCGCGCGTGCCCGCGATGGCGCAGGCGGCCCCGCCGACGCCGCAGGCGCCCGCGCTGCCGTGGGTGCCCGCGCCCCGGCCCCACCTGTCGGGGCCGATGCAGCAGGTGGACCCGGGCTACCGCCGGTGCACGCACCCGATCCTGCCGGCGCTGCGGCAGGCCATCGCGCAACTGCTGGCGGACTTCCCGCTCGTGCACCACGTGTGGATCTCCGAGGCCGGCACCGCGTCCGGGGCGACCGGGATCATGCTGCACGTGAAGGTGCACATGTCGGCCGCCGAGGACGTCGTCCGCGACCTGCACCGGCTGGTCCGCGCCCGCCTGCCGCAGTTCGCGGCCAGCGGCGCGCCGATCCTCATGGCCAGGGTCGCCGACGCGCGCAGCGAGCGCCGGATGATCGAGATCGGCGCGCACGTGGTGTGCGCCAACGTCCGGGAGTAGCCGCCGTTCTGGAGTGGCCGCCGGTGGGGCCCGGGAAACTGGGCCCTACCGAACAAGCTCTCGCTCGGCTTGAATAAGGCTCATGATCACAACGCCGGTGAGCGCGCCCACGGTCTCCAGGGGCGTGCGCCTCGGCTACGGCGTGGGCTCCTTCTGCACGGCCACGGTCAGCGCCGTGCCCGGCCTGCTCCTGCTGTACTACATGACCAACTTCCTGGCGGTGCCCGCGTGGCTGGCCGGCGTCGTGGTCACCGCACCCAAGGTCTGGGACCTGATCATCAATCCGCTGGTCGGCCGGTGGTCGGACCGGACGGTCTCGCGCATGGGACCGCGCCGCCCCTGGCTGCTGGCCGGGTCGCTGACGCTGCCCGTCGCCTTCTTCCTCGTCTTCGCCGGGCCGCCGCTGACCGGCGTCCCGGCCGCCCTGTACGTCGGGCTGTGCTTCATGGCGACGGCCACGGCGTACGCGCTGTACGAGGTGCCGTACAAGGCCATGCCCGGCGAGATGACCGACGACTACCACGAGCGCACCTCACTGCTGCAGTGGCGGATGGTCTTCATCGGCGCGGCCACCGCGATCAGCGGCGTGCTGGCCCCGATGATCGCCACCGGCCAGGGCGAGGAGGGCACGCTCGGCAGCTACCGGCTGATGGGCCTGACGATCGCGCTCATCCTGCTGGCCTCGATGCTCGGCTCCTTCTTCGGCACCGCCCGCGCCCCCATGACCGGCGCCCCGGAGGCCGACCACGGCGGGTGGCGCGAGCAGTTCGCGGCGATCAGGGGCAACCGGGCGTTCCTGTGGCTGACCGTCATGGCCTGCCTGCAGATGCTGGCCGTCAGCATGATGCTGGCCGCGGCGCCGTACTTCGCGTCGTACACGCTGGGGTCGCCCAAGAGCACGCAGACGCTCTTCGCCGCGCTGGTCGGGCCGATGCTGCTGACCATGCCGCTGTGGGTGTGGCTGGCCCGGCGCTTCGACAAGCGCGGCGCGATGATCCTGGCCGCGCTGCTGTTCGGCGGCGGCACGGCGGCGGCCATGGCGACCCCGCTGTTCGGCCCCCTGTACGCCCACCTGACCATCCTGCTGGTCGGCATCGGGATCGCCGGGGTCGAGCTCATGCTCTTCTCGATGCTGGCCGACGTGGTCGCCACGGACGCGGCCGAGTCCGGCAAGCGGCGGGCGGGCGTGCTGACCGGGTTGTGGACGGCCATCGAGAGCGGCGTCAGCTCGTTCGGCGCGCTGATCTTCGGGATCATCCTGTCGATCGGCGGCTTCGTCGAGTCCGACGCGGGCACGCCCGTCCAGCAGCCGGACAGCGCCGTGACCGCGGTCCTCATCGGGCAGACCGCGGTCCCGGCGTTGATCATCTTCCTGTCCGTGCTGGTGACGCTGCGCTACCGGCTCAGGCCACCCGCCGCGCCAGCACCAGCCGCGTCCGGGTGAACAGCCCGGCCACCAGCGCCGCGACCAGCGGCAGCCCCAGCACGAGCGCGGCCAGGAACAGCCAGGGGACGTCGATCACGGCAGGACCGTCCAGGAAGCTACGCGAGCCGCCACCGCCGTACCTGGTGAGCGGCCAGGTCACCGCGACCCCGGCGACGGATCCGGCCAGCAGGCCCACCACGGCGCCGAGTCCCGCGATGTAGGCGGCCTGCGCGGCCACCACCAGCCTGCGCACCCGGGGCGCCGCGCCGACCGCCGACAGGTTGTTCAGGTCGGGACGCATGTCGGCCGCCGCCAGCCCCGTGGCCGCGAACGTGCCTCCGAGCACGAGGACCAGCGCGGCACCGAGCAGGATCATGAGGACGAAGGCGCGGTTCTCCGCGTTCCCCCGCTCGGCGTAGAGGAACAGGTTGCCGTCCACCTCGCCTCGCAGGTCGGCCTCCATGCGCCGTTCGTCCTGCGGCGGGGACCCGGTGTAGAGCATCCGCTCGGTCACCACGAGTCCGGCCTTGGCCAGCGCCTGCGGCGGGATCATGGCGCCCGCCTGACGGGGGTCGGCGCCGGTGGACACCACAGCCGGGATCCGGATCGTCCTGGCGGTCGTGCGCGTGTCCCCGTCCTGGCGGTCGACGGTCACCTCGATCATGCCGTCGCGCATCACGTCCTGGCTGAAGGCCACGGCCTTGCCCGCCGCCAGCGCGGCGGCCGCCTGCGGGTCCCGGCGCTTCTGAAGGAAGGCGAGCAGGTCCGCGCCGCCGATCGGGGGGCGGTCGTAGAACCGCAGCGGGCACGCCGCCCCGCACGTCGTCCTGTTCACGGTCAACCACAGCGTCCTGCCCTTGGCGTCCGCCACCTCCCGTCCGGCGACGATCTCCGTGCCGGGGAAGCGGACGCGGACGGCCTCCTTCAGCCGCGCCCAGGTCTGGTCGTCCATCGCCGTGGCCCCGCCGATCACCGTGGTGCCCAGCGGGAACACCGTGGCGGTGGCCTCCTCCTGGTGTGTGTAGGCGGTGCTGCTGCCGATGCCGAGCGCGACCGCCCCCATGGTCGCCGCCATGACGGCGGCCGCGGCGGAGGCCGTACGGACGCGGTGGCGCGCGGCGTCGCGCACGGACAGGCGCAGCGGGAGCGGCAGCCGGGCGGCGATCCGGGAGCCGGACTGGACCAGCCACGGCATCAACGCGACCACGCCGAGCACGAACGGCACGAAGGCCGCCGTCATCGACACCACGCCCCTGGTCATGGCGTAGCCGGTCGCCCCCAGCCCGACCACCAGCAGCACGATCCCGAGCACGGGACGCCGGGCCCGCCCCCGGGCCTCCGCGGCCCGACCGGCCAGCACCAGCGCGGTGTTCTGCCGGCTCGCCTGCACCGCGGGCACGATCGCCGCGACCAGCCCGCTGAGCAGGCCCAGCGCCGCCACGCCGAGCACCGGCAGCCACGGCACGTCGGCCGGCCCGTGCGTCCAGTCCAGTTCCCTGGCCGCGATCGACTCGACCAGCAGGCCGGGGCCGATGCCCAGGACCACCCCGAGCACGGCCGCCGCGCCGCCGAGCACCAGGCCGTCGGCCAGCACGATCATGCGCAGGTGCCGCGCCGACCCACCCTGTGCGGAGATCACCGCCAGCTCCCTGCGCCGCCGTCGCAACCCCACGGCGAACGCCGGACCGGCCAGCAGCACGGTCTCCATGACGACGAGCACGATCGCGACGACGAGCACGACCAGATCCTTCGCCCTTCCCGGGCCGTCGAAGCGCGAGTCGTCGCCCGTGTGGGCGTCGAGCAGCGCGCGGGAGATGACGCCCAGGCCCGCGCGGTTGAGCTGCTGCACCTTCGACCACATGACGGGCGTGGCGGTGTCGGCCAGCCAGCCGCTGCTGTTGCCGTCGTTCTGGTGCGGGAGCAGGCCCTCCGGCAGGGCGGTCAGCTCAAGGATGCCGGGCCGGTTGGGGTTGTCGAAGACGCCGACCACCTTCACGGTGCGCTCCGGCCGCCGCGTGACGAGCGTGTCGCCCACCCGGACGCCGCTGTCGGCCATCTTCGACGAGATCGCCACCTCGCCGGGCGCGGTGGCGTACCGGCCCTGCTTCAGGGGGCGCACCCCGGCCGTCATGGGGTCGCGCAGATCGACCTCCAGGACGTCCGCCAGGTTGAAGCCGTCGGGCAGCCGGGTGGTGACCACGCTCTCCTGGTAACGCAGCAGGCGACCGGGCAGCAGCGTGTTGATCTCGGCGACCGTCCACGGGCGCATCGGACCGGTGCTCTGGGTCTGGTATGCGGAGAAACCGTAGTGGTCCTGCTTCACCGGCCGGCGGAACGGGAAAGTGATGATCCGCGCGTCGGCCGCCCCGATCTCCGACACGGCCTTCTCCTGCGGGGTGATGCTGGTCGTGGCGGCGCTCGTGAGCACCGCCGTGATCACCAGGACGGGCAGGCCGATCATCACCATGATCAGCGCGGTACGGCCCTTGGCCCGCCACGCGCTCCGCCTGGAAATGCGCAGGGCGGCGAGGAAGGCGCTCATCGGGAGCTCTCCAGCCGCACCGCCGACGCCTCCACGATCAGTCCGTCCCGCAGGTAGACCACCCGGTCGGCCCACGCCGCGTAGCGCGGCTCGTGGGTGACCAGCAGCACCGCCGCGCCCTCGTCGCAGCGGGTGCGCAGCAGTTGCAGGATCTCGTCGCCGGTGGCCGTGTCGAGCGCGCCGGTCGGCTCGTCGGCCAGCAGCAGCCGCCGTTCGCCGACGAGCGCCCTGGCTATGGCCACGCGCTGGCGCTGGCCACCGGACAGCTCTTCGGGGAACCGGTCGGCGAGCTGGTCGACACCCACGTCGGCCAGGGCGGTCAGCGCCTCCCGGCGGGCCTGGCCGGCGCGGACGCCGTCCAGTTCCCTGGGCAGCATCACGTTCTCCGCCGCCGTCAGGGACGGGATCAGGTTGAGGTCCTGGAAGACGTACCCGACGCTGCCGCGTCGCAGCGCGGCCAGGTCGCGGACCCCGGCCAGGTCGCGGCCCTCGATCAGGACCGTGCCCGACGTGGGCCGGTCGAGGCCGCCGGCCAGGTTGAGCAGGGTCGACTTGCCCGAGCCCGACGGGCCCATGACCGCGACGAGCTCCCCCTGCCCCGCCTCCAGGCTGACGCCGCGCAGGGCGTGCACCTGGCCGTGCTCGCGGGTCACGTCCCGCAGCTCCAACACAGTCATTGGTTCTTCTCCTTGACAACGGCCTCGCAGTGGTCGAGCCAGCGCTGCTCGGCCTCGACCTTGAAGATCATCGATTCCAGGACGAGCCGCTGGGCGAGACCGCCCCCCGTGGCCCTCTTGGCCCTGGTCAGGTCCTGAAGCGTGCGCATGCCCGCCATCCGCTGGGCCTGGATGACCTCGCCGACGTCCACGTCGGTGGCGGCGACGGCCATCGCGATCTTGATGACGAGTTCGTCCCGAGGCCGGTCGGAGTGGTCGACGGGGGTGCTGAACCATCGCTCCAGCTCCTCCCGACCGGCCTCGGTGATCGTGTAGACGGCTCTGCCCTGCTCGTCGGCGCCGCCGGGCGCCACCAGGCCGTCACGTTCCAGGCGGGAGAGCGTCGTGTAGACCTGGCCGATGTTGAGCGGCCAGGTCGCCCCCGTCGACGCCTCGAACTCCACCCGGAGCTGATAGCCGTAGCGCGGCGCGCTGCTCAGCAGAGCGAGCAGTCCGTGTCTGATCGACATGGATACTGAGTATGCATACCGAGTATGGCCACCGCAACCGATCCGCGTATTCTGGACACGGAACGCCGTTCAGGCCGATACTCGGGACATGAGCTCCACCCAACCGCCGTTCCGCGCCTCCGACGGGGAACGCGACCGTGCGATCGACGAGCTCAAGCACCGGGCCGTGGAGGGCCGGATCTCCCACGACACCTTCGTCGGCCGGGTCGACCAGGCGCTGCGGGCGCGCAACCAGCACGAGCTCGACGAACTGGTCGCCGACCTGCCGCGACGTGCGACGATCAGGCAGCGGCTGACGGACGCGGTCTCGTCGATGTCGGAGTTCACCACCCGGCTCCAGTCGGCCTGGCGGCGGCCACGGCTGCCCCGGCTGGCCCTGCCGGACGACGACCGGCTGCGTTACGTCGTCGGCCGGGGCTCGGCCTGCGATCTCGTCCTGTCGGACCTGACGGTGTCGCGCGTGCACGCCGAGCTGCGGCGGGAGGGCGATGGCGGCTGGATGCTGGTCGATCTCGGCTCGCTCAACGGCACCCGGCTCAACGGGTGGCGGCTGGTGGGGCCCGCCCGGGTGAAGTCGGGCGACGAGATCTCCTTCGGCGACTGCGGCTTCCTGCTGGCCTCCGACATCCCGTCCGCCTGACACCTCCCCGCCTCCCGCCCGGAGCCGCGCCCTCGCCGAAAGGCCGCGCGGCGGCAGGCGGCAGTGGGCGGCAGGCAGCGGCGGGCGGCGGTGGGCGGCGCGCCGCCGGAGCTCGCCCCAGAAATACGGATATTTGCGGATTACACGGCGACTGCGCTGATTCATGCTCACATGCGATCCCCCAGTCCCTTGGAGACCACATGCGGCGCACCTCAGCCTCCCTCCTCGCGGGCACGCTCGTCGCGGCACTCGCGTGGGCGTCCGGCCCCTCCACACCGGCGGTCGCCCTCGACCCCTCGCCCGGCGTGGCCGACCTGACCCAGGACATCAACCAGATCCTCGGCGACTCCCGGCTCACGATCGGCCGGGCGGGCGTCGTCGTGAAGAGCGCCGCGAACGGCGAGCAGCTCTACGCCACCGACGCCGGCAAGCTCCTGACCCCGGCGTCCAACACCAAGCTGTTCACCTCGGCCGCGGCGGTGCAGACGCTCGGCCTGGACTACCGCTTCCCGACCACCGTGCTGAACGCCGGCCGCAAGGTCGGCTCGGTGCTCACCGGCGACCTCGTGCTGCGCGGCACCGGCGACCCGACCATGCTCGCCGAGGACTACGACGCGCTGGCGGCCAAGGTCGCCGCATCCGGCGTCAAGGTCGTCACGGGCAAGCTGATCGCCGACGACACCTGGTTCGACGGCCAGCGGCTCGGCACCGACTGGGCCTGGGACGACGAGACCGCCTACTACGCGGCGCCGATCTCCGCCCTGACCGCCTCCCCCGACCGGGACTACGACGCCGGCTCGGTGATCGTCTCGGTGGAGGCCGACGGCGGCCAGGTCAAGGTCTCGACGACCCCGGAGACCGACTACCTGAAGATCGTCAACAAGGCCACCGTGGGCGCCGAGACCGACGTGCTCATCGAACGGCAGCACGCCTCCCGGACGGTCGTGATCACCGGCACGGTCGCGGACCCGTACCAGGAGTGGGTGGCGGTGGACGACCCCACGGCGTACGTGTCCACGCTGTTCCGCAAGGCGCTGGCCGCGCACGGCGTACGGGTGCTCGGGCCGACGGCGACGGGCGCGGCTCCCGCCGGGGCGGCCGAGCTGGCCAGGCACGACTCGATGCCGCTGAGCGAGCTGCTGGTGCCGTTCCTGAAGCTGAGCAACAACATGCACGCCGAGATCCTGACCAAGGCCATGGGCCGCAAGGCCGCGAACCAGGGCACCTGGTCGGCCGGCCTCAAGGTCGCCACGGACTTCGCCAAGGCCAACGGCGTCCAGGTGATCAACATGCGGGACGGGTCCGGGCTGTCGCGCCGGGACGGCTTCTCGCCGGACTCGATCGTGCAGCTGCTGACCGCCGTACGGACCAAGCCGTGGTTCAGCACCTGGTACGAGGCTCTGCCCATCGCCGGCAACGCCGACCGCTTCACCGGCGGCACGCTGCGCAGCCGGATGCGGAACACCCCCGCGGCGAACAACGTGCACGCCAAGACGGGCTCGCTGACCGGCGTGACCTCGCTGTCCGGCTACGTGACCAGCGCCGAGGGCGAGCCGCTGGTCTTCTCCATCATGCTGAACCAGTTCCTGTCCGGCTCGCCGAAGGACATCGAGGACAAGATCGCCGTACGGCTCGCGCAGTTCTCGCGGGCGACGGCGACCGACGTCACCGCCCACCTCAAGGCCGCCGACCAGGGAACGGCGGGCGACCTGGAGTGCTCGTGGCTCAAGCCGGCCCAGTGCTAGCGGCCCGGTAGAGGGCCTGGCGGCCTCCGACGCATGGGGGCCGCCCCGGCTCGACAGAGGTGATCACGATCCGATCACCTGGAGCCCCAGATATAGTCCACATTTTCACTACATAGCCGACACGGGCGCGCCAGAATTCGGAGTCAACGCCGAGGCGAACCCCCAGATCCCGGGAGCGCCGGGCCGTCACCGGCCACACCCCCAAGCCGGTCGTCCCACCGAATGCCCGGCACGCTCCCTCCCGGCGGGCCCGCGCCGCACGTCCCCCCGCACACCGGACCGCGGCCGGGCCCGCCCCCCCCTCGACCGGGGGACCGGCACAGGCCACGCCGCGTCGCGGCACGGCAAAGGGGCCCGCCCGGACGGGCGGACCCCTCGGTCACGCAGTTCAGCCGCTGAGGAATTACGTCAGCTGACAGCGCACTTCGTGTCTTTGCTCTTGATGCCGAGGATCTGGCTCAGGATGTCGCCGGTCTCGAGGACGAGCACACCGCTGGTGCTGTTGTCGACCTCGCCACGGGCGAAGATGTTCTCGTCACCGCAGACGAAGAGAACCCGGCCCGGGTCCTCGTCGGAGTGAGGGACGAAGGCCATGTGAGGGGTCGCCGCTAGAGCCGAGCCGCCGACCATGACCATCCCGCCGACGAGCCCGGCCAGGATGAGCCCTTGTCTGAACATATCGATTCTCCTTGATACCTATCGACTACTCTCCGTAGCTATCGGGAGGAGATTTGCCCTAGGCCCTCTTTCAACAAACGCCGGTATTTCTGTCTTTACCTGCGCAAACACGCGGCATGAGGGAAGGGATGACACAGCCCGCCCTTCTTGACCGACAGGTGTACGCGGCAGAGGAATATCCGGCTCCGCCGTGACCCCGCGCTGACGCGTCCTCTCAGGGGAGGGTGAGAACCACCGGGCCGTCGGCGGTGATGGCCACCGTGTGCTCGACGTGGGCGCTCCTGCTGCCGTCCCCGGAGCACACCGACCAGCCGTCCTCGGCCATGCGGTACTCGTCGTCGCCGCCCGCCATCAGGCTGGGCTCGATGGCGATCACCAGGCCGGGACGCAGCCGCAGCCCCAGTCCGGCGCGCGCCTCGTTGGGCACGAACGGCGACTCGTGCATGGCCCGGCCGATGCCGTGGCCGCCGAAGTCGTTCTGCATGCCGTAGCCGGCGCCGCGGCCGACCAGCGACATCGCGTGGCCGATGTCGCCCATCCGGCCTCCGGGCACGGCGGCCGCGATGCCCGCCGCCAGCGTCTCGCCGGCCACCTGGACGAGCTTCAGGTCCTCGGCCCGCGCGTGCCCGACGGAGAAGCTGACCGCGCCGTCGGCGTGCCAGCCGTCCACGTGCGCGCCGAAGTCGACGCTCAGCAGGTCGCCGTCGCGCAGCCGGTACGGCGTCGGCAACCCGTGCAGCATGACCCCGTTCACGGACGTGCACACCACCCCCGGGTACGGCATGGCCCCGAACGACGGGTGGTAGCCCAGGAACGACGACCGCGCCCCCGCCTCGTGCATGACCTCGCGGGCCACCTCGTCGAGCTCCAGCAGCGACACCCCGACGGCGGCCCGCTCCCTGACGGCGGCGTGCACGGTGGCCACGACGCGGCCCGCCTCCCGCATGGCGTCGATCTCCCCGGCGGTCTTGAGCGTGATCACAGCGGCCTCCCAGCCCTCGGCACGATAACTATACCGGTATTATTATCACGCTTCACGGGGGCTTCAAGACTCCCCGCCGAACCCCAAGACCGGACGGGGATCTCTAGACGGACCCGATAACACCCGACTCATTGACTAATTACGTAGAGTAACCGTTATAGTGCTCGGAGTATGCGTTTCGGACGGTTCTCGATGCTCGCTCTGGCGCTCGCGGCAGGGGCCGTCGACGCGCTGAGCTTCCTTGCGCTCGGCCAGGTGTTCACCGCGAACATGACCGGCAACATCGTCCTTCTCGGCCTGGCCATCGGCACCGGCGACACCTCGCACGTCATCCGCTCGGGCCTCGCCCTGGCCACGTTCTGCCTGGGCCTGACCGCGGGCTTCACCCTGCTGGGCCCCACCCCGTCCGCGGGACGGGATCCCCCGGCGGCGGTGCCGGCGCGTCCCCTGACGGTGCTGCTCGCCGAGCTGGCGCTGCTGGTGCTGGTGGCGGCCGGATGGGCGGCGCACGTGCTGCCGCGTCCGGCGCTGATCGCCGCCTCGGGGACGGCGATGGGCCTGCAGAGCGCGGTCACGCGCTGGGCGGGCGGCCCCGGGCTGTCCACCACCTACCTCACGGGCACGCTGACCAGCCTGGCGGGCCGGGCGGTCGGCCCGCGCTCGGGGATGCTGCGCCCGCTGGGCGTGGTGCTCTGCGTGGTCTCCGGCGCCGTCATCGCGGCCCTGGCGCTACGCCTGCACCACCCGCTCACGCCGTTCATCGCCCCGGCCACGGTCGCCGCCGCCATCGCCGCCTGGGCCCTCACCTCCGGAGACCGCGCCCACCGTGGTGAAGGTCAGGACGGCTTGCGGTAGGTCAGCAGGTAACGCCAGAAGAGCCGCCGGCGCAGGGAGAAGCCGGGGAGCAGCGACGCCGCCTCCCGCCGGACCTCCTCCAGGGACATCTCCGGCGGCCGTACAGGCGCGGGCACATGCACGGCACGATGCCCTCTCGCCCGCCCTCCGTCCCGCCCTCCCGCCCGCTCCCCCGCCGCCACCGCCACCCGTGCCGCCGCGTTCGCCGGTACGGCCGCCAGGCTCCAGACGAAGTCGGCCGTCGTCCGCTCCGCGTAGCACCCGAGGACGGCCAGCACCCCGCCGGGCGCCAGCGCGTCCCGGAGGGCCGCCACCGTCCCGAACGGCATGTGGTGCAGGCTGGCCAGGCAGGAGATGTAGTCGTAGTGCCCCGGGGGCAGCTCCATGCGCGTGACGTCGGCGCACACGAACCGCACGCCGTCCACCGGCGACGCCGAGGCGGCCTCGATCACCTCCGGGGCCGGGTCCACCGCGTCCACCTCGATCCCGAGGCCCGCGAGCCGCCGCGCGAAGCGCCCGGTGCCACAGCCGACGTCGAGCGCCGTACGGGCTCCTCCGGGCACGAGCCGGGCCATCGCCCGGTGGTAGTGATCGTTGTGATCGAAGGGCATCCCGGCATCATGCCATCGGACCGCCCGAAGCCCCCCGAAGTCGGGGAAAAGACATCGCCCGCCCGCTGACCGTGCAGCGGGCGGGCGACGTGCGGCGCGAAGGTCAGCCCTTGAGCCAGCTCATCATCGGACGCAGCTTGGCGCCCGTCTTCTCGATCGGGTTCTCGGCCAGCTCCTCGCGGTAGCGCGTGAAGTCCTTCTGGCCGCCGTCGAACTCCTCGACGAGCTGCCGGGCGAAGGTGCCGTCCTGGATCTCGCCGAGGATGCGGCGCATCTCCTGACGGGTCTCGTCGGTGATGACGCGCGGGCCGCGGGTGTAGCCGCCGTACTCGGCGGTGTCGGAGACCGACCAGTACATCTTGGAGATGCCGCCCTCGTACATGAGGTCGACGATGAGCTTCATCTCGTGGAGGCACTCGAAGTAGGCGACCTCGGGCTGGTAGCCGGCCTCGATGAGGGTCTCGAAGCCCGCCTTGATCAGCTCGGAGACGCCGCCGCACAGCACGGCCTGCTCGCCGAACAGGTCGGTCTCGGTCTCCTCGGTGAAGGTGGTGCGCAGCGCGCCGGCGCGGGTGCCGCCGATGCCCTTGGCGTACGACAGCGCCAGGTCCAGGGCCTTGCCGGAGGCGTCCTTCTCGACGGCGACGAGACACGGGACGCCGCGGCCGGCCTCGAACTGGCGGCGGACCAGGTGGCCCGGGCCCTTCGGGGCGACCATGCAGACGTCGACGCCCTCGGGCGCCTCGATGAGGCCGTAGCGGATGTTGAGGCCGTGGCCGAAGAACAGCGCGTCGCCCTCGACGAGGTTGGGGGCGACGTGCTCGGCGTACAGGTGGCGCTGGATGTGGTCCGGCGCGAGGATCATGGTGAGGTTGGCCTCCTCCACCGCCTCGGCCGGGGTGACGACCCGCAGCCCGTCGTTCTCCGCCTTCTCGCGGCTCTTGGAGCCCTCGGGGAGGCCGACGCGCACGTCGACGCCGGAGTCACGCAGGGAGAGCGCGTGGGCGTGGCCCTGGCTGCCGTACCCCAGCACGGCCACATGACGTCCCTGGATGATCGACAGGTCGGCCTGGTCGTCGTAGTAGATCTCGGTCACTTCTGTAGAACCTTTCAGGCGGTACGGTCCAGTGCCCTGAGGGACCGGTCGGTAATGGAACGGGCGCCGCGGCCGATGGCCACCATGCCCGACTGGACGAGCTCTTTGATCCCGAACGGCTCAAGGACCTTGACGAACGCCTCAAGCTTGTCGGGAGTGCCGGTGACCTCTATGGTCACCGCGTCGGCCGCGACGTCCACGCAGCGCGCGCGGAAAAGATTGACGAGTTCGAGCACATGCGACCGGTTCTCGGCGTCGGCCTTGACCTTGATCAGCATGAGCTCGCGCTGAACGGACTGCGACGGGTCCAGTTCGACGATCTTCAGGACGTTGACCAGCTTGTTGAGCTGCTTGGTGACCTGTTCAAGGGGCAGCTCCTCCACGCTCACCACGATCGTGATGCGCGAGATGTCGTCGTGCTCGGTGGGCCCGACGGCGAGCGAGTCGATGTTGAACCCCCGCCTGCTGAACAGCGCGGAAACACGTGCGAGAACGCCCGGCTTGTTCTCCACGAGCACGGACAGCGTGTGCCTGCTCATCGGTCGCTCCTAGTCATCCTCGTTCTCCCACTTCGGCGCCATGTCCCGGGCGATCTTGATGTCGTCGTTGCTGGTGCCGGCCGCGACCATGGGCCACACCATGGCGTCCTGGTGGACGACGAAGTCGATCACGACCGGCACGTCGTTGATCTCCATGGCCTTCCTGATGGTCGCGTCGACGTCCTCGGCGCGCTCGCATCGCAGGCCCACACAACCATAGGCCTCCGCCAGCTTGACGAAGTCGGGGATGCGACGCGCGGTCTGCAGGTCGGTGTTGGAGTAACGCTCCTCGTAGAAGAGCGTCTGCCACTGGCGGACCATGCCGAGGTTGCCGTTGTTGATGACGGCGATCTTGACCGGCACGCCCTCCAGGGCGCAGGTGGCCAGTTCCTGGTTGGTCATCTGGAAGCAGCCGTCGCCGTCGATGGCCCACACCGTGGCCTCCGGCCGGCCCATCTTGGCGCCCATGGCGGCCGGGACGGCGAAGCCCATCGTGCCGAGACCGCCGGAGTTGATGAACGTCCCGGGGTTCTCGTAGTCGATGAACTGCGCGGCCCACATCTGGTGCTGCCCGACCCCCGACACGTAGTACGCGTCGGGCCCGGCGATGGCGCTCAGCCGCTCCATCACGTACTGGGGGGCCAGCGTGCCGTCCTCGAAGGTCTCGTAGCCCAGCGGGTAGGTCTCCTTGTAGCCGTTCAGGACGGTCCACCAGTCGGTGTAGTCGCCCTTCTGGCCCGAGGCCTGGATCGCGCCGACGAGGTCGCTGATGACCTCCTTGCAGTCGCCCACGATGGGCACGTCGGCGTGCCGGTTCTTGGAGATCTCGGCGGGGTCGATGTCGGCGTGCACGACCTTGGCCTGCGGCGCGAACGAGGACAGGTTGCCGGTCACCCGGTCGTCGAAGCGCACGCCCAGCCCGATGATCAGGTCGGATCTCTGCAGGGCGCCCACGGCCGAGACGCTACCGTGCATGCCCGGCATGCCCATGTGCTGGGGGTGGCTGTCCGGGAACGTGCCCCGCGCCATCAGGGTGGTGACGACCGGGATGCCGGTCAGCTCGGCGAGCTGCAGGAGCTCGGCCGACGCGCCGGCCTTGTGCACGCCGCCGCCGACGTACAGGACGGGCCTGCGCGACTCGGCGATCAGCTTGGCGGCCTCGCGGATCTGCTTGGAGTGCGGCCTGGTGACCGGGCGGTAGCCCGGAAGCTGCATGACAGGCGGCCAGCTGAAGGTGGTCTGGGCCTGCAGGGCGTCCTTGGAGATGTCCACCAGCACCGGGCCGGGACGGCCGGTCGAGGCGATGTGGAACGCCTCCATGATCGTGCGGGGGATGTCCGCCGGATCGGTGATCAGGAAGTTGTGCTTCGTGATCGGCATGGTGATGCCGGAGATGTCGGCTTCCTGGAAGGCGTCCGTGCCGATCATCGGCGCGGCGACCTGGCCGGTGATCGCCACGATCGGCACCGAGTCCATGAAGGCGTCGGCGATGGGCGTCACCAGGTTGGTGGCCCCGGGGCCGCTGGTCGCCATGCACACGCCCACCTTGCCGGTGGCCTGCGCGTAACCCTCGGCCGCGTGGCCGGCGCCCTGCTCGTGCCGTACAAGCACGTGCCGGACCTTGGTCGAGTCGTAGAGGGGATCGTAGGCGGGCAGAATCGCGCCGCCCGGGATCCCGAACACGGTGTCGACTCCCACGTGCTCCAGCGCCCTCACCAGGGCCTGTGCACCTGTCATCCGTTCGGTCATCGGCTCGTTCCTTGCGTGGCTACTCACTTAAGGACATAAAAAATGCCCCGTCCCACCGGCGGAGGTGGGTCTGGGGCGGCGCGCAGGTCGGAGTGCTTCGCTATCGGCCTGCGCGCCGGCGAAGTACTACGAGAATCTCACTGCGAAGCATGGCTTACACCATAGCCGCTCAGAACGCCCCGGTGTCAACTTGGCGGGACACGAGTCTCAAACGGTGAGACTCGTCCGCATCAGGCTGTCCACGCCGCGCGCCGCCATGGGACGTGCCACCAGGAAACCCTGCCCCCTGGTGCAGCCCATCTCGCGCAGCAGCTCCAGCTGCTCCGGCCGCTCGATGCCCTCGGCCACCACGGTGAGCCCGAGGTCGTGGCCGAGCCGCACGATCGTCCGGGTGAGCAGGGTCAGCGTGTCGTCCCTGCCCAGCCCGGACACGAAGGACGGGTCGATCTTGATCATGTCGACCGGGAGCTGCCGGAGGAAGGCGAGGGAGGCGTAGCCGGTGCCGAAGTCGTCGATCGCCAGGCGCACGCCCAGCGCCCGCAGCTCCGAGAGCCGCTTGATGGTCTCCTCGGCGTCCTCGACGAGCATCTCCTCGATCACCTCAAGGGTGAGCGCGGAGGCGGGCAGGCCGCTCTCGGCCAGCGCCTGCTCGACGGTCTCGACGAACCGGGGGGCGGTGATCTGCCGCGCCGACAGGTTGAGCGACAGGCCGATGTCCCAGGACGAGGCCCGCCAGGCGGCCACCTCACGGCACGCCTCGCGCAGGATCCACTCGCTCAGCGGCACGATCAGCCCGGTGTCCTCGGCCGGGCCGAGGAACTGCTCGGGCGGCACGAACACCGAGCCCCGCCACCACCGCACCAGCGCCTCCACCGCGGTCACCCGGGACGTGGCCAGATCGACCACGGGCTGGTACTCGATGGCGAACTGCTGCTCGATGAGCGCCCGCTGCAGGTCGGCGGCCAGCTCCAGGCGGCGCACGACGTCGGCGTGCATCTGCGCGGCGAACACCTCGACCCGGCGGCCGCCCAGTTCCTTGGAACGCGCCATCGCCACATCGGCGTTGCGCATGAGGTCGCCGGCGGGCAGGCCGTCCTCGGTGAAGGCCACGCCCACGCTCGCGGTCAGCGCCACGTCGCGGTCGGCCACCCGGAACGGCTCCTGGGAGACCGCGCGTACCAGGCGCTCGGCCATGTCCACGGCCATCTGCGCGTCGCCGCCGGTCTCCACGAGCACGGCGAACTCGTCGCCGCCCCAGCGGGCCAGCGTGTCGTCGGCGCGGACGGCCCCGCGCAGCCGCCGGGCGGCCTGGCCGAGCAGGTAGTCGCCGCTGGCGTGCCCCACCGAGTCGTTGACCGAGGTGAACCCGTCGAGGTCGAGGAAGATGACCGCGACGTTGCCGGACGTGCGACCCGACAGCACCTCGCGGGTGCGCTCCTCGAAGTAGGCGCGGTTGGGCAGCCCGGTGACGCCGTCGTGGAAGGTGAGGTGGGCGACCTGGTTGCGCAGGGCCTCCTCGTCGCTGACGTCGCGGGTGGTGACGAGCATGAGGTCGTCGCCGCCGATGTGGCGGGTGGCGACGGACTCGGTGGGCCGCCAGGTGCCGTCGGCGGCGCGCACCCGGCAGGCGATCATGCAGGCGCCCGGCGCGGCGCCCTCCTCGTCGGTGGTCATGGCGCGCATCGCGGCCTGGATGCCGGGGACGTCCTCGGGGTGGATGTAGTCGAAGATCGAGCCGCCGACCAGGTCCTCGGGAGGGTAGCCGTAGGTGACCTCGACGCCGGCGCCGATCTGGTGGACCACGCCCTCGTAGTCGCACAGCAGCACCACGTCGCCGGTGCTCTCGGCCAGCTCCCTGAGCTGCCGCTCGCCCAGCGAGACCAGGCCGCGCAGCCGGATGGAGGCCGCCGAGAGCACGAACAGGCGGACGAGCAGGAGCAGCACCACGGAGACCGCGACCACCACGACGCCGGTCACCGGCTGCGCGGCGCGGGAGCCCGCGAGGTGGGCCAGCAGCGTGCAGGCGGCCACGGCGACGAGCGCGAGCGGCATCATCGCGACCACGTTGCGCACGACCGGACCGCCCACCGGCCGCGCCCGCGGCCCCCAGGGCACGGCGGCCAGCAGCAGCAGCGCCACGGGCACGAGCATGACGGTCGTCATGGGCGGCTGCTCGCCGGACAGACGGGCCATGGCGGCCGACAGCCCGCCCACGGTCATGGTGGCGAGCACGCCCACCCCGGCCAGGCCGAGCAGCCAGGAGCCCGCCCTGCTGTTGAGCACCGAGGGGATCACCCCGCAGGTGACGAGCAACGCGATCATCGGCGGCACCATGGCGAACGTGAACGTGGGCGCGTCGCCCGTGTCCTCGTAGTAGTGGCGCAGCGCGACCACCCAGCCGATGAGGAAGAGCGAGGCCGCGCACAGGTACGCGTCCGTGAGATGCCTCAGCACGACCTTGGCCGGGAACCTGCGGTCGGCGGCGATCAGTGCGCCGCCCGCGATGATCACGGTGCCGACCAGGACGAACAGGTCGGCGAAGCCGACGACGAAGCTCGTGGCGACCGAGCGCAGCGCCACACCCGCGGCCCACACGACCGCGCCGCCGCCCATCCAGCGCGCGGCCATCGCCGTCGAGCGGTGTTCGGCCGACCTGAGCGAGACCCCCAGCAGCGAGGCGGCGGCGACGAGGGCCGCCACGCCTCCGGCCACGGCCCCGGTCAGCAGGGCCGGCCCGCCCGCGAGGAGCGCGGCGGCGAACGCCACCACTCCTGCCGCCCCTGCGGCGGCCAGCGGCGCCCGTGGATCACGCCAGCGGATCACAGTCGTTGCCCATCCTGTCTTGAACCCTGCACCAGTGTCCGCCGAAGCCCGGCGGGCACATCGCCAGTGTGTGCGGTCGCGGATGCGCGGGTGGTGACAACGCCGATGTCGTCACCGATCTGATAACCACACAGACCAATTTCCGCCAAGAGTTCCTTGACAGCGAGTCAGGAACTCCCTGCAGACGCCACCGTACGCACGAAAGGTCACGGCCCAGCCACGTTCCGGAATCCTCTCAATACGAGTCGGTAATGACGTTGATCAACTCTTCACCTGCGAGGAAACGGCCGAGCTGCTCGCGGATCAGCCGGAGCGTGCGTCGCACGGAGGCGGGGGTGCTGCCCGCGATGTGCGGTGTGATCAGCACGCCCGGCGCGTTCCAGAGGGGGTGGCCCTCGGGCAGCGGCTCGGGCGCGGTGACGTCGAGCGCGGCGCGTAGCCTACCGGTTTTGAGCTCGGCGATCAGGGCTTCGGTGTCGACCACGCCGCCCCTGGCGGCGTTGACCAGGACGGCGCCGTCCTTCATGCGGGCCAGGAAGGCGCCGTCGACCATGCCGGCGGTGTCGGCCGTGGCGGGCACGAGCAGGACCACGACGTCGGCCGCCGGCAGCAGCGCGGGCAGCTCCTCCATGGCGTGCACGCCCTCGCGCGCGCTCCTGGCCACCCGGACGACCTCGACCTCGAAGCCGCTCAGCCGCCGCTCGACCGCCGCGCCGATGGAACCGTGGCCGACGATGAGCACGGTGGAGTCGGCGAGCACGCCGGTGTGGTGGTAGATCCACTCACCTCTGCGCTGGGCGTCGGTGAACCCGGGGAACTCCCTGAGCACCGCGATCATCGCGCCGACCGCCCACTCGGCGGTGCCGGCGTCGTGCACGCCGCGGGCGTTGCACAGCACCACGCCCTCGGGCAGGTGCGGCCGGTACGGCTCCACCCCCGCAGTGACGGTCTGCACCAGCCGCAGCGAGCGCATCCGCGCCAGCGTCTCCGCCACGCCGGGCACCACGACCAGCGGCGGGATCCAGACCTCGACGTCCTCGATGCCGTCCGGCATGGACGAACCATCGTAAACAGCGCACTCAACGCCCGGCAGGTCAGACAGGACGTCCGCCGCCGCTTCGGACGGAACCCAGATCTTCATGCCGAGAACCTTACGACCCGCGGGGAAGTATGGAACACATGAGGAAGCTCTGGACGATCGTGCTCCTGGCCGCGCTCACCGCCTGCTCCGGCGACGGTGAGACGCGCCCTGCGGCCTCCGTCCCCACCCCCGCCGTCACCTCCGTCGCGACCGCTCCCACCGCCTCCGTGCCGGCGGCCGTGGCGCCCGGCACGCCCAAGGACGTGGCGACCGGCCTGGCCGTGCCGTGGGCGATCGCCTTCCTGCCCGGCGGCGACGCCCTGGTCACCGAGCGCGACACGGCCAGGCTGCTGCGCGTCACCCCCGCGGGCAAGGTCACCGAGGTCGGCCGGATCGCCGGCGCGCGGCCCGACGGCGAGGGCGGCCTGCTGGGCGTGGCGGTCAAGGACCGGCAGGTCTTCCTGTACTACACGGCCGAGCAGGACAACCGGATCGTCCGCTACCGGCTCGGCGACGACGGTCTCCGCGACGAGCAGGTCATCGTGCAGGGCATCCCGAAGGGCGGCATCCACAACGGCGGCCGGCTCGCCTTCGGCCCCGACGGCTACCTGTACGCCACCACCGGCGAGACCGGCGACCGCGAGCTGGCCCAGCGGCGCGACTCGCTCGGCGGCAAGATCCTGCGCATGACCGCGGACGGCGCCCCCGCCCCCGGCAACCCGTTCGGCACGCTCGTCTACAGCTACGGCCACCGCAACGTCCAGGGCCTGGCCTGGGACACCGCGGGCCGCCTGTACGCCTCGGAGTTCGGCGCGAACACCTACGACGAGATCAACCTGGTCCGGCCGGGCGCCAACTACGGCTGGCCGGAGGTCGAGGGCAAGGGGAACGACGCCCGCTTCGTCAACCCCATCCTCACCTGGTCCACCGGCGAGGCGTCGCCGTCCGGGATGGCGTACGCGGACGGCGCGCTGTGGGTGGGCACGCTGCGCGGCCAGCGGCTGTGGCAGGTGCCGCTGGGCCGGGACGGCTCGCCGGGCACGCCCGTGGCCCGCCTGACCGGCCGCTACGGCAGGCTGCGCGCGGTCACCGCGGCCCCCGGCGGCGCCCTGTGGGTGAGCACCAGCAACAAGGACGGCCGCGGCTCACCGCGTCCGGGGGACGACCGGATCATCTCGGTCCCCCTGTCCTAGCCAGGTCCTAGCCGGGCGCGCCGCAGGTGAGCGCGGTCTGCGGCCGGTACTTGGTGACCAGCTTCTTGTCCTTCTTGACGACCTCGCCGTCCTTGTAGAACACGCGGGTGACGTCGATCGTGAACCCCTGCTGGCCCATGGCGGCCACGCAGCCCGCCTCGCCGCTGGTCGCCCGTCCGAACGGCTTGAAGTCGCGCCGCTCGGACTCGACCGCCTCGATCTTGTCGTACCGCTTGGTGCTCCACAGGGAGACGGTGACCGTCGTGGGGGTGGTCGTGGTCTTGATCAGCACGCCGTACTCGGAGTCGTTGCGCCACTTGAGGTCGCGGTCGGGGTAGAGCAGCGCCACGTCGCGCCCGGCGGGGTAGGAGGGCGCGTAGTAGTCCATGGGCTCGCGCTCGACCAGGTCGAAGCCGCCGAGGAAGGCCGCGTTGTACATGGTGGTGGCGAACTGGGAGACGCCGCCGCCGACGATGTCCACCATCCGGCCCCCGACGATCTGGCCGGCCTGGACGTAGCCGTCCTCGACCGTGCGCTCGCCGGTCGCCTCGTTGAGCGAGAACGTCTCCCCCGGCTTGACCAGCCTGCCGTCGAGCTCCTGGGCCATGCGCCGGATGTTGGTGACGCGCGGCGGGCAGCAGTCGAACGTCGTGCTGAACGTGCCGACGTTCTCCTTGATGCCGAGGCCGCGGATCTGGCCGGTGGTGACCTCCGGGGTGACCACGCCGAGCTTGACCTCCACGGTCCGCGGGCCGTCCGAGCCGAACAGCTTCTCGATGTCCCGGGCCAGCAGCTTGGCGTTCACGCCCCTGCCCTTGCGCGCGGGCACCAGCACCGGCTTGTCGCCGACGATCTGGTACGTGGCGTCGCGCGGCTGCTGCGTGGCGTCCACGAGGCTGTTCTCCACCGGCGCGAGCGCGGCCTCGGCGTCGAACTCGGGGACGAGCGCGCCGTCGTCGCCGGGCGCGTAGGACAGGTGGGCGGCGATCATCGCCGGGGTGAGCTGGGCCTGCTTGCCGGCGAGGGTCAGCGTGACGGGCGCGGAGACGGCCTTCCTGGCCTCGGCCAGGGCCGACTCGACGGACTCCGCCGAGGTGGCGGGCCTGGCCGGGCGCATGGTGAGCACCACCGCGCCGCCGCCGCGCAGGAACGCCTCGCCGATCCGGCGCACGGCGTCGTCCCGGTCGAGGAGCACGCCGTCCTCGGGCATGCGGGCCTTCGGCACCAGCCCGGAGAAGACCACCTTGCCCTCGCGGGGCTGCTTGTCCACGCCTTCGGCCAGGCCCTCGACGGTCCTGGTGAGCTGCGAGGTGTCGATGGTCAGCTTGGGCGGGACGTCGGTCGTGCCGGTCAGACCGCGCCAGACCTCGACCGGGCCGGGGAAGCCGCTGGGGGCCTGCCCGATGGTGCCGACCACGTCGAGTTCGAGCCCGGCCTCGTCGGGCTGGATGGTGTCCTTCTTGGCGCCGGCCTGCACGGTGACCGGCCGGCTGAGCCTGGCGCCCAGCTCTGTGCGCAGCTTGTCGGCCGCCTGGGTGACGGTCAGGCCGCCGATGTCCACGCCGCCGACGCGGGTGCCGCGCAGCACGGCCCCCGACATCATCACGGCCGGCACCACGTACGCCAGCGCGGCCAGGACGAGCACCAGCACGAGCAGGCCGGGCAGCAGACGGCGCCGGCGGGCGGGCTCGGGCTCGAAGGAGGACGGCCGGTCGCCGCCGCTCCCCCCGAACACGGGGGCGGACGCGGCGGAGTCCTTGTCCTTCATCGGCCACGGCTGCGCGGGCGGCGCCTTGGGTGGCAGCGCGCCGCCGGTCTGACCGCCGGGCGCGCTCGGTCCTGGGGCCGGCCGGGGCTCCTGCTGGTCCTGCGGGCCGAAGATGTCACGGGACACGCCCGGAGGTAATCCTTCGATCCGCGGCTTCTTGGAGACACCCGACGTGGGCAGAGGCACCGAGGCGAACGGGTCGGTCGGTGATTCGATCGGTCCGGCGTTTCGCACGCCTCAATCTCCTCCCGGTCCGCAGCCAAGTCTCAGGCAACAGTAAGGCACGAGTATCCGACTATGTCACGAGAAACGAATACGGAAGTGTGTCAACCTAGCCACCGGTAGCGATGTTCCGGCCGTCCCGCGGTGCCGTACCTGGGATGCAGCTCGGCCCGGCCCGAGGCGCACAGGTGCTCCAGGTACCGTCGCGCGCTCACCCTCGACAGGCCCGTGAGCTCGGCCGTCTCGGCCGCCGACAGGTCCCCTCCGGCCTCGCGCAGCGCCCCTTCCACCAGCGCGCAGGTGGCCGGCGACAGGCCCTTGGGCACCGGGACGGCCTGCCGGGGCGCGCCGAAGAGCCGGTCCACGTCGTCCTGGCGGGCCTGGGGGCCGATGGCGGTGAGCCGTCTGCGGGTGTCGGCGTACTGGCGGAGGCGTTCGGTGAGCGCGGCGGCGGCGAACGGCTTGATCAGGTAGTTGACCGCGCCGCCGCGCATGGCCTCCCTGACCGTGGCCACGTCGCGGGCCGCGCTGATCATCAGGACGTCCACGTCGGTGAGGGACTTGAGCACCTCCAGGCCGGACATGTCGGGCAGGTAGATGTCGAGCAGGACCAGGTCGGGCCGGAGCTCGGCCACGGCGGCCAGCGCGTCGGCCCCGCCGTGCGCCACCGCGACGACCTCGAAGCCGGGGACGCGCGAGACGTACCCGCTGTGGATGCGGGCGACCATGAAGTCGTCGTCCACCACCAGGACCCGTACCGCGTTCACGCGCGGGCCTCGGCGGGCAGCAGGGCGGTGAAGACGGCGCCTCCCGCGTTGCGCACCCGGACCCAGCCGCCCCGGCGCAGGCACGCCTGCCGGGTCAGGGCCAGGCCCAGGCCGCGCGGCCCCGAGTGCGCGGCCTTCGTCGTGAAGCCCTCCCTGAAGACCTCCTCCACCAGCTCGGGGGTGATGCCGGGGCCGGAGTCGCCGACCCGGACGTGCAGGCCCTCGCCGTCGGCCACGACCGACACCTCGATCGTCCCGCCCGCGCCGTCGAGGGCGTCGATCGCGTTGGCGACCAGGTTCCCGACCACCAGGACGGCGTCCTGCGGGTCTCCGAGCGCGCCCTCGGGCACGGCGGAGTCCTCCGACAGCACCAGCCGGGCCCCGCGTTCGGCCGCCTCCGCCGACTTGGCCAGCAGCAGCGCGGCCAGCGTGGGGTCCTGGACGCGTTCGCGCAGGCCGGTGGCGTACGCGCCGGCCGTGGTGCGGGTGATGAAGCCGATCGCGGCCTCGTGCTCGCCGAGCTCCAGCAGGCCGACGACCGTGTGCATGCGGTTGGCGAACTCGTGGGCCTGGGCGCGCAGGGCCTCGGTCGCGCTGCTGCTGTCGTCCAGCTCGCGGGCCAGGCGGACCAGCTCGGTGCGGTCGCGCAGGGTGACGACCCAGCCCCGGTGGCGGCCGCGTACGGCGACCGGGGTCCTGTTGAGCACCAGCACGCGGTCGCCGTGCAGCACCACGCGGTCCTCGCCCGGGTCGGCGCCGGTCAGCACGTCGCGCATGCGCTCGGAGACCGGCATGCTCGTCACGTCGGCCCCCAGGTCGCCGAGCAGGTCGCGGGCCGCGTCGTTGACCAGCGTGACGCGTCCGGCCAGGTCGAGGGCGAGCACGCCCTCCTTCACGCCGTGCAGCACGCCCTCGCGCTGCTCCAGCAGTTCGGCGATCTCGCGCGGCTCCAGCCCGAACGTCTGCCTGCGCACCCGGGCGGTGATCAGCGCGGCCAGCGCCAGACCGGCCAGCAGCACGGCCAGCGCCGTCCAGATCAGCGGCGGCAGCGCGCCGCCGAGCTGTCCGGTGACCGTGGTCTGGAGCACGCCGACCGAGACCAGGCCGATGACGTTGCCGTATTCGTCGCGGATGGGGGTCTTGCCCCTGACCGTGGTGCCGATCGTGCCGGTCTCGGTGCCCACCCAACTCCGTCCCGTACGCAGGACCGCGGTGCCGTCAGTGGACAGCCGTTTGCCGATCAGGGCGGCGTTGGGATGGGCGTAGCGCTTCTGGTCGGCGTTGGCGATGGCCACGTAGTCGGCTCCGGTCTCGTGCTGGACGCTGAGCGCCAGCGGTTGCAGCACCGACTCCGGGTTCTCCAGCCTGAAGGCGTCGCGCACCTGCGGAAGGGCGGCCACCGACTGCGCGATGGCCAGGGCGCGCTGCTGGTGCAGCGCGTCGAGCTGCTCCCGCGTGTGCCCGGCCCACACACCGGCCGTGCCGCCGACGGCGAGCAGCACGATCACCATCTGGAGCACGAACAACTGGGTGCCGAGGGGGGCATCGGTAACCCTGCGCACGCCCACATGGAAACAAAGCCAGGTCACGGCCAGGTCGCGACCAATACGACCACTATGACGGCAATCGCCCAAAGCCTCGACCGGACGGGGAACGGGCATCACCATCGCAGCCCTACGACTGTGAGAATCCCCCTTGGAGTGATCATGCGCTTGCGCGTATTCGCCGCCGCCCTGGCGGCACTCTCCGTCACCACCCTGTCCGGCTGCGGCGGGACCGGCGCCTCCGGCGGCGACGCGTCCCTGCGGATCATGGCCCCGGCGGCGGCCGGCGGCGGCTGGGACCAGACCGCCCGCACGGCCGAGCAGGCGCTCAAGACGGCCGACCCCAAGCGCAAGGTCGAGGTCTACAACGTGCCGGGCGCGGGCGGCACGATCGGCCTGGCCCAGCTCGCCGGCGAGAAGGGCAACGGCAACCTGCTGATGACCATGGGCCTGGTCATGGTGGGCGCCATCGAGCAGAACAAGTCGAAGGTCACCCTGGCCGAGACCACGCCCATCGCCAAGCTGACCGAGGAGTACGAGATCGTCGTGGTCCCGGCGGACTCCCCGTTCAAGACGCTGGCCGACATGGTGGCCGCGTGGAAGGCCGACCCGGCGAAGGTCTCCGTGGCGGGCGGCTCGGCGGGCGGCACCGACCACATCGTGGCCGGGCTGATGGCCAAGGCCGCCGGCGTGGACCCCAAGCAGGTCAACTACATCGCGCACTCCGGCGGCGGCGAGGCGCTCAACGCGCTGCTGGGCAGCAAGGTCAGCGCGGGCATCTCGGGCGTCGGCGAGTTCGCCGAGCACGTGAAGTCCGGCAAGCTGCGGGCGCTGGCCGTCAGCAGCGGCTCGCGCGTGGCCGGCCTGGACGCGCCGACCCTGAAGGAGGGCGGCCTGGACGTCGAGCTGGCCAACTGGCGCGGCTTCGTCGCCCCCGGCGGCCTGGACGACGCCGCCAAGAAGTCCCTCACCGACCTGGTCACCAAGATGCACGACTCCCAGCCGTGGAAGGACGCCGTCGCCAAGAACGGCTGGATCGACTCCTTCCAGACCGGGCAGCAGTTCGCCGACTACCTGAAGTCCGAGGAGAGCAAGGTCAAGGGCATCATCGCCGAAATGGGGCTCGTGTCCTGATGGCTCGCTGGTGGCGGCCCGAACTCGGGCTGGCGGTCGTGGTGCTCGCGCTGGGCGTGTTCGTGGTGGTCGGCACGCTCGACGTCTCGGCCGCGGCCTCCCGGCTCGGCCTCGGGCCGCGCTTCTTCCCCATGCTGGTCGGCGGGGCCATGGTGCTGATCGGCGTGTTCTATGTGATCGACGTGCTGCGCGGCGGCGCCGGCGACCCCGAGGAGAGTGAGGACGTGGACGCGGGCGCCCCCACCGACTGGCGCAGCGTCGGGCTGGTCAGCGGCGTCTTCCTGGCCTTCGCCGCGCTCCTGGACGTGCTCGGCTGGGTCATCGGCGCCAGTCTGCTGTTCTTCGGCCTGTCGGTCGTGCTCGGGGCCGAGCACAGGCTGCGGGCCGCCGTGGTGGCCGTGGTGCTCGGCGTGACGACGTACCTGCTGTTCGTCAAGGGGCTCGGCGTCTCGCTGCCGGCCGGGCCGCTCGGCGGGGTGATGTGAGATGGGCTCGATCGACCTCCTGATGGACGGCTTCGCCGCCGCGCTCACCCCCGTCAACCTCCTGTACGCCCTGATCGGCGTCACCCTCGGCACCCTGGTCGGCGTGCTGCCCGGCATCGGGCCCGCGATGACCGTGGCGCTGCTGCTGCCGATCACCTTCACCGTGCCGCCGGCCAGCGCGTTCATCATGTTCGCCGGCATCTACTACGGCGGCATGTACGGCGGCTCGACCACCTCCATCCTGCTCAACACGCCCGGCGAGTCGTCCTCCATGATCACCGCCCTGGAGGGCAACAAGATGGCCAGGCGCGGGCGGGCCGCGCAGGCCCTCGCCACGGCGGCCGTCGGGTCGTTCGTGGCGGGCACGATCGCCACCGCGCTGCTGGTGGTGGCCGCGCCCGCCGTGGTGAGCTTCGCGATCTCGTTCGGCCCCGAGGACTACTTCGCGCTGGCGATCCTGGCCTTCACCGCCGTGTCGTCGGTGTTGTCCCGCTCGATCGTGCGCGGGCTGGCCTCCTTGGGGCTGGGCCTGGTGATCGGGCTGATCGGCATCGACCAGCAGACCGGTCAGGCGCGGCTCACGCTGGGCGTCCCGCAGCTGCTCGACGGCATCGACGTGGTGATCGTCGCGGTGGGCCTGTTCGCGGTCGGCGAGGCCCTGTACGTGGCCTCCCGGCTGCGGCACGCCACCCCCGAGGTGGTGCCCGTGGGCCGGGCGTGGATGGGCCGTGCCGACTGGCGGCGTTCGTGGCTGCCGTGGCTGCGCGGGACCGCGCTCGGGTTCCCGTTCGGCGCGCTGCCCGGCGGGGGCGCGGAGATCCCCACCTTCCTGTCGTACGCGGCCGAGAAGCGCCTGGCCAAGGGCGTGGCCAAGGAGGAGTACGGCAAGGGCGCGATCGAGGGCGTGGCGGGCCCGGAGGCGGCCAACAACGCCTCGGCTGCCGGGACCCTGGTACCGCTGCTCACGCTGGGCCTGCCCACGTCGGCCACGGCCGCCATCCTGCTGGCCGCCTTCCAGCAGTACGGCCTGCAACCCGGCCCGCAGCTCTTCGACCACAACCCGGCCCTGGTGTGGGCGATGATCGCCTCGCTGTTCGTCGGCAACACGATGCTGCTCGTGCTGAACCTGCCGCTGGCTCCCCTGTGGGCGCGCGTCCTGCGCATCCCCCGGCCGTACCTGTACGCCGGGATCGTGCTGTTCGCCGCGCTCGGCGTCTACGCCCTGAACGGCACGGTCGTGGACCTGTTCGTCCTGTACGTCCTCGGGCTGCTCGGGTTCTCCATGCGCCGCTTCGGCCTGCCCGTCGCGCCCGCGGTGATCGGCATGATCCTCGGGCCGATGGCCGAGATCCAGCTCCGCCGCGCGCTCGCCATCGGCGCGGGCGACGTGAGCGTGCTGGTACGCAGCCCGATCGCCGCCGTGCTCCTGGCCCTGGCCCTGCTCGCGCTGCTGACGCCGCTGTTGCGGCGGCTGATGGCACGCCGGGGCGTCGATGCGGTCACACCCGTGTCACGCGAGGACTGACCGGCCCGCCCACCGGGAACGTCGCCCGGTGGTTCTTGGAGCCCGCCTCCCCGAGGCGGGTGGTCATGGGCGCGACCCCTCGGTGGCCCTGTCGATATGTCCGGATCGGCGGGACCACCAGGGGCCCCGCCGATATGCCGGACCTCCTCCGATCGGCGGGACCACCAGGCGGTCCGCCGACCTGTCGGACCTACTCCGAGACGCCCAGCTTCTCCAGGATGAGCTCCCGGGCGCGGGCCGCGTCGGCCTTGCCGCGACTGGCCTTCATCACGCCACCGACCAGCGCACCGGCGGCGGCGATCTTCCCGGAGCGCACCTTCTCGGCCGCGTCCGCGTTGGCGGCCAGCACCTGGTCGATGATCGCCGACAGCTCGCCCTCGTCGTTGACGATCTTCAGGCCGCGCGCCTCGACGACCTCGTCGGGCGTGCCCTCACCGGCCAGTACGCCTTCGAGCACCTCCCGGGCGAGCTTGTCGTTGAGCGCGCCCGAGGCCACCAGCTCGGTGACCCTGGCGATCTGGGCCGGCGTGATGGGCAGCTCGGCCAGCGCGACGCCGCTCTCGTTGGCGCGCCGCGCCAGCTCGCCCATCCACCACTTGCGCGCGTCGGCCGCCGGGGCGCCGGCCGCGACCGTGGCCTCGACCAGGTCGAACGCGTCGGCGTTGTGCATGGCCTGCATGTCGAGGTCGGACACGCCCCACTCGGCCTGCAGCCGCTTGCGCCGGACCGACGGCAGCTCGGGCAGCGCCGCCTTCAGCTCGGCCACCCACGCCGGGTCGGGCTCGATCGGCACCAGGTCGGGCTCCGGGAAGTACCGGTAGTCCTGGGCCTCCTCCTTGGACCGGCCGGACGTGGTGGTGCCGGTGTCCTCGTGGAAGTGCCGCGTCTCCTGGAAGATCTTGCCGCCCTCGGCGAGGACCCCCGCCTGGCGCTCGATCTCGCTGCGCACCGCCCGCTCGACGCTGCGCAGCGAGTTGACGTTCTTGGTCTCGGTGCGGGTGCCCCACTCCGAGGCCCCGCGCGGCATGAGCGAGACGTTGACGTCGCAGCGCAGCGAGCCCTCCTCCATGCGCACGTCGGACACGCCGAGCGAGCGCATGATCTCGCGCAGCTCGGTGACGTACGCCTTGGCCACCTCCGGCGCGAGCCGGTCGGTGCCCGGGATGGGCTTGGTGACGATCTCCACCAGCGGGATGCCGGCGCGGTTGTAGTCGACGATCGAGTAGTCGGCCCCGTGGATGCGGCCGGTCGCGCCGCCCATGTGGGTGGACTTGCCGGTGTCCTCCTCCAGGTGCACCCGCTCGATCTCGATGCGCACGGTCTCGCCGCCGACCTCGACGTCGACGTAGCCGTCGAAGCAGAGCGGCTCGTCGTACTGGGAGATCTGGTAGTTCTTCGGCATGTCCGGATAGAAGTAGTTCTTCCGGGCGAAGCGGCACCACTCGGCGATCGAGCAGTTCAGCGCCAGGCCGATGCGGATCGTCGACTCGATGGCCATGGCGTTGGCCACGGGCAGCGAGCCGGGCAGCGCCAGACAGGTCGGACAGACCTGCGTGTTGGCCGGGGCGCCGAAGGCGGTCTTGCAGCCGCAGAACATCTTCGACTTCGTGCCGAGCTCGACGTGCGTCTCCAGCCCGAGCACCGGCTCGAACCTGTCGAGCGCTTCGTCATAGACCATGGTCATAGCGACGGGGCCTCCTTCAGCAGCGGGCCGCCCCAGCGGCTCTCCAGGGCCTTCTCGACGGCGGCGCCGACGCGGTAGCAACGGTCGTCGGCCAGAACCGGGGCCATGATCTGCAGGCCGACCGGCAGGTTGTCCTCGTCGGCCAGGCCGCACGGCACCGAGATGGCCGCGTTGCCCGCGAGGTTGGACGGGATGGTGCACAGGTCGGCGAGGTACATCGCCATCGGGTCGTCGGTGCGCTCGCCCAGCCGGAACGCCGTGGTCGGCGTCGTCGGCGAGACCAGCACGTCGACCTGCTCGTAGGCCGCCTGGAACTCGCGCGAGATGACCGTGCGCACCTTCTGCGCCTGGCCGTAGTAGGCGTCGTAGTAGCCGCTGGACAGCGCGTACGTGCCCAGCATGATGCGCCGCTTGACCTCGGGGCCGAACCCGGCGGCCCTGGTCAGCGCCATGACCTCCTCGGCACTGCGGGTGCCGTCGTCGCCGACGCGCAGGCCGTAGCGCATGGCGTCGAAGCGGGCCAGGTTGGACGAGCACTCCGACGGCGCGATCAGGTAGTACGCCGGCAGCGCGGTCGTGAACGACGGGCAGGACACCTCGACGACGGTGGCGCCCAGCGACTCGAGCAGCTTGACGGCCTCGTGGTAGCGGGCCAGCACGCCCGGCTGGTAGCCCTCGCCGGCGAACTCCTTGACCACGCCGATGCGCATGCCGGACACGTCGGGGTTCCTGGCCGCCTCGACGACGCTCGGGACCGGCGCGTCGACCGACGTGGAGTCCATCGGGTCGTGCCCGGAGAACGCCTCCTGAAGCAGCGCCGCGTCGAGCACGTTCCGCGCGAACGGCCCCGGCGTGTCGAGCGAGCTCGCGAACGCGATCAGCCCGTAACGGGACGAACCACCGTAGGTCGGCTTCATGCCCACGATGCCCGTGACGGCGGCCGGCTGCCGGATCGAGCCACCGGTGTCGGTGCCCGTGGACAGCGGCGCCTCGTACGCGGCGACGGCCGCGCTGGACCCGCCGGACGAGCCGCCCGGGATCCTGTCCAGGTCCCAAGGGTTGTGGGTCGGGTGGTAGGCGGAGTTCTCCGTGGAGGAGCCCATGGCGAACTCGTCGAGGTTCGTCTTGCCGAGGATGACCAGCCCGGCCTCGCGCAGACGCGCGGTCACGGTCGCGTCGTACGGCGGCCGCCATCCTTCGAGGATCTTGGACCCGGCCGTGGTCGGCATGTCGCGGGTGGCGAAGATGTCCTTGTGCGCGACGGGCACCCCGGCCAGCGGCCCGAGCTTCTCGCCCGCACGCAGCCGGGCGTCGACCGCCCGCGCCTGCTCAAGGGTGGTCTCCCGGTCGACGTGCAGGAACGCCTGGACCTTGGGCTCCACCTCGGCCATGCGGTCGAGGTGCGCCTCGGCCACCTCGGCGGCCGACACGTCACCCGCGGCGATCATCGCGCCCAGCTCGGCGGCGGTCTTGCGGATCAGACTCATGCCTCCTCCCCGAGGATGCGCGGCACACGGAAGCGGTCGTCCTCGACGGCGGGAGCGCCGGAAAGGGCCTGCTCGGGCGTCAGGGACTGTCGCACCTCGTCGGCACGGAAGACATTGGTCAGCGGAAGCGCGTGCGACGAAGGCGGCACGTCCTCGGCAGCGACCTCGGCCACCTTCGCGACCGACTCGATGATGGCATCGAGCTGGGTGGCGTAGTGGTCGAGCTCGTCGTCGGTGAGCGCCAGCCTGGACAACCGGGCCAGGTGGGCGACCTCGTCGCGGGTTATGGCGGACATGAGTCGTTGAACCCGTTTCGTGGATGGAGTTTGGGACACTGCCATCCTAGGGGGCTTGACGCCGCAGGCCCGAACCCTTAACCCGCCGGAAACACACTCACCCGTAGAGCTCCTTCAGGCCGATCGCCAGCACGTCGCTCTCCTGGGCCAGTGCGGGGTCGAATCCGGCTCCGCTGTAGCAGACCAGCTTGGCGTCCCGCACGTCGAACCCCTTGGCGTCGAGCAGGTCTCGTGCCCTCCTGAGCCGGGCGACGTGCCGGGGCCCCATGACCTTGCCCCATTTCACCTCGCCCAGCGACAACACCCGCTTGCGCTCGCCGCGCATCGCGGGTGCGAAAACCGCGACGTCGATCTGGATCTGCTCGTGCCGTACGGGATCGACGACGGTTCCCGCGCCGATCTCGCCGGGCGATTCGCCGAAGACCTCGGGTTCCAGCGCGACGAACTGACGGCACATCTCCTCGAAGTGCGGGCCGAGCACCTGATCGCTGAAACCGGCCCGGCCGTCCTGCCACACGAACTTGGCCCGGCCGCTCTCCAGCGGCCCCCACTGGGGTCGCATCACGACCTCGTAGAAGTGGATGAGCGGCTCGCACACGCGGTAGACCGACCGTGAGGAGCGGAAGACGTCCACCTCTCTGCGAAGCAGGTTGCTGTCCTCCAGCACGTTGAGGTGATGGCCGATATCGGACGCCTTGCGCCCCACATAGCTCGCGATGCCGCCCCGGGTGCCGTTCCCGGTGGCCACGGCCGCCAGCACGGACTTGTACATGGCGGTGTCCCGCACCTCCGCCTCCTCTTCGAGGAGATAGCGGGCTTCCTTGAAGAGCGGGGTCAAGGGCGAGAGCACCGTGCGCTGCACCCAGGCGTCGAAGTCCTCCAGGCCGTCCGGCCTGTCGTCGTTGGCCAGGGGCAGGTATGCGGGGGTCCCCCCGGCGATCGCGTGCACCTTCACGGCCAATTGCGGATCGGTGATCCCCCAGTACCGTGCGGCGAGGCGGTAGTCGAACGGCCGGACCGCGAGTTCCATGGAAGCCCGCCCCCTCAACGGCGCGTTGCCTGCCAGGAGCCGGCCCATCACGGACATCGCCGAGCCGCACAACAGCAGGGACGCCGGCACTTCGTCGAAGACCGCCCGGTCAATGGCCTGCTGGATGATCGAGGGCAGGGCCGGCGACGCCTTGCTGAGGTAGGGGAACTCGTCGATCACCATGAGAGCGCGGCGCTCGGCGCTGACGGCGAAGAGCTGGCCGATCGCCTCGTCCCAGGTCGTGAAACGGAACGGCGCCGAAGCCCCGACGTACCGGGCCAGAGCGGCGGCGAAGAGGTTCAGCGACTCCGTCGGGGTGCCCTCTGTCGCGCCGAAATAGAAGCCGCCCGTGTTGCGCGCGAGCGACTCGACCAGGAACGTCTTTCCCTGGCGGCGCCTGCCGCTGACGACGCCGAGCCGTGGCCGTGGCCTGGGGGCGGAACGCTCGACGAAGGCGGACAGGGCCTCCCACTCGGAGTCGCGCGCAAAGATCCGTTCAGGCTTCGGGATCAAGTCGCCTCCAGAGACATCGAAGTGTACTTCGACGAAGTGTACTTCGACGAAGGAGGCTTCTGTAATCGCCTAAGCCGTCTGGGTGACCTCTGGCTGGTAGCCGTACTCGATGCCGGGCGCCGGGGTGAAGCGGTCCACGAGCCAGGCGGTGGCCTCGGCGGCCGGCATGGGCTGGCAGAACAGCCAGCCCTGGCCCAGGTCGCAGCCCATCTCGGCCAGGCGCACGGCGACCGCGTCGCACTCCACGCCCTCGGCCACCGAGCGCAGGCCGAGCGAGCGCACCAGGTCGACGATCGAGCGGACGATGCGGTGGTCGTCCTCGGAGTCGGCGATGCGGCGGACGAACGAGGCGTCGATCTTGACCTCGGAGACCGCCAGGCGCTGGAGCCTGATCAGCGAGGAGTAGCCGGTGCCGAAGTCGTCGAGGGACAGCGGCACGCCGAGCGCGGCCAGCGCCTTGATGGTCTCCTGGGTGTAGGCCTGGTCGCCGGTCAGGATGCGTTCGGTGACCTCCAGCTGGATGGCGGCGGGCGGCAGGCCGTAGCGGGTCAGGCCCACCTCCAACTGCTCGGGCAGCGCCGCGTCGAGCAGGTCGCGGGCGGAGATGTTGACCGAGATCTGCACCTGCAGGCCGGTGTGCCACCAGCGGGCGGCCTGCTCCAGCGCGGATTCGATGACGTATTCGGTGAGCTGCCGCATCAGGTACGTCTGCTCGGCCAGCGGGACGAAGTCCGACGGCGGGATCGGCCCGTGCACCGGATGGCGCCAGCGCAGCAGGGCCTCCACCCCGGTCACCGCGCCGCCGGTCAGGCCGACCTTGGGCTGGTAGTGCAGTTGCAGCTCGCGGTTGTCGATGGCGCGGCGCAGGTCGCCCAGCAGGTTGAGCCGTTCGGGCGAGTTGCGGTCTTTGTCGGGCTGGTAGAGCTCGACCCCGGTACGCCCCTCCTTGGCCAGGTACATGGCCACGTCGGCGCGTTGCAGCAGCAGCTCGAAGTCGGGGGCGTGGTCGGGATAGAGCGCGATGCCGACCGAGCCGTCGAGGTCGAAGCTCATGCCCTCCAGACGTACGGGCTCGGTCAGGGCGGCCCGCAGCCTGGCGGCCACCTCCCTGGCGGCGTTGGCGTCCCTGATCGAGGGCAGCAGCACGGCGAACTCGTCGCCGCCGAGCCTGGCCACCACGTCGCCCGGACGTACGGAATGGGTGAGCCGGTGGGCCACCATCTGGAGCAGGCGGTCGCCCACCGGATGGCCCATCGTGTCGTTGACCTCCTTGAACCGGTCGAGGTCGAGGAGGAACAGGCCGACCCGCTCGTCCTGGCGGGACTCGGCCAGCGCCTCCTCCGTGCTGACGATGAGCATCTTGCGGTTGGGCAGGCCGGTCAGCTCGTCGTGCATGGCCTGGTGGTCGCGGCGCATGGAGAGCGTGGCGGTGAAGTAGACGGCGGCGAGGGGGGCGACGAAGAGCGGCACGAGAGCGGGCGAATGGTCCATCACCACGACGACCAGCGGCGCCAGGCCCAGCAACGCCGTGTAGACGAGCCCCTGCGGCCCGGCGGTGACCCGCAGCACGCGGACGATCGAGCGCCGCTCGTGCAGCGCGACCGCCCCGGACACGAGCGCGGCCCTGGTGACGAAGTAGGCCACCCCGGCCAGCACGATCGCCGGCAGGTCGGCCCCCCTGGGCACCCACGGCACGGCCGGGCCCGGCACGACGCCGAACAGCCCGAGCACCACGGCGGCGGCGGTGAGCGCGAGGGTGGACTGGGCGACGTTGAACATGACCCGGTGCCACGCCTTGCGCGTCACGACGCCGTTCATGGCGATGGCGACGGCCTGCATGAGCACGGCGGTGGACAGCCCGAAGTGCAGCAGCACCGCGAAGGTGAACATGGTCGACGGGTACGTGCCGCCGACCGCGGTCGCCGAGGACACCATGACGGGCCGCAGCTCGCCCAGCACCACCAGAACCGCCAGCACCCAGAACAGCGGTGTACGGGCGAGCTCCGCCAGCGCGACCGGATCGAGCCGGAGCAGCGCCACGACCAGCGCGGTGAAGCCGATCACGGTGATGCCCGCGAGGAACGCCCAGAGCGGCGTGCCGACGCGTGGTCCGGTGTCACGGGTGTCGGTTGGGTCAGTCATCGGTAACAGAACCCCCATTAGGTCACTATGGGAGGGTACGACCTTCACCCCACTTCGCGAAACCAAGCGCGTACGTTCCGTCACTTCTCGTTTCCGACATATACCCAAAAACCACTATGGGTAGCGCGGCCATCGACAGTCCGTACACAATCCTGATCCCCGGCCGGCCGCGGCTGCATCCGCGAGGTCACCGAACACGAGCCCCGGCGCAAGGGCGAACCGGCCCGTTCTCAGTGCCTTCTCGGCCCTTCCAGGCTTCCCCGGCCCTGCTCCACATCCCCGATTCCCCTACATCTCCCCGGCTCTTCCGCGCATCCTCGACTCCTTCCGCAGGCCCCCGACTCCGCTACGGCTCCCCGGTTCCCTTACGTCTCCTCGGTGACCGCCACCCGGGCGGCGGCCTCCGGGCCCTCCGTCAGCAGCACCTCGAACCCCTGCTCGTCGAGGATCGGCACCTTCAGACTGACCGCCTTGTCATACTTCGACCCGGCGTTCTCCCCCGCCACCAGGAACGACGTCTTCTTCGACACCGATCCGGCCACCTTCCCGCCCCGGCCGGTCAGCGCCTCGGAGGCGGTGTCACGCGTGTACGCCTCCAGCGTCCCCGTGACCACGAACGTCAGCCCCTCCAGAATCTGGGGCTCCGTCTTCTCCGGAGCGGGACCGTCGTCCATCCGCACCCCGGCGGCCCGCCACTTCTCGACGATCTCCCGGTGCCAGTCGACCTCGAACCACTCCCGGATCGTCGCCGCCACCCGCGACCCGATGCCCTTGACCGAGGCCAGCTCCTCCTCCGAGGCGTTCATGATGGCGTCGATCGACCTCATGGAGTCGGCCAGGTCGCGGGCCGTCGGCGGCCCGACGTGCCGGATCGACAGCGCGACCAGCACCTGGGCGAGCGGCGCCGCCTTGGCCCGGGCCAGCTCGTCGACCAGCGTGCGGGCGGCCTGGCTGGGCCCGCCGTCGAGGTTGGAGAACAGGGAGACGACCTTCTGCTCACCGGTCTCGGGGTCGAGCTTGGGCAGCCCGGTGTCCTGGTCGCGGACGACCGACCGGATGGGCATGAGCTGCTCGATCGTCAGGTCGAACAGGTCGGCCTCGGTACGCAGGACGGGCTCCTGCGGCGGCACCGGCTGGGTGAGCGCGGTCGCCGCGACGTAGCCCAGCCCGTCGATGTCGAGCGCGCGCCGCCCGGCCGCGAAGTAGAGGCGCTCGCGGATCTGCGCGGGGCAGCCGCGGGCGTTGGGGCAGCGCAGGTCGGCGTCGCCCTCCTTCTCGTAGGCCAGCTCGGTGCCGCACTCGGGGCAGTGGGTCGGCATGACGAACTCCCGCTCGGACCCGTCGCGCAACGCCGTGACCGCGCCGACGATCTCGGGGATGACGTCGCCCGCCTTGCGCAGCACCACGGTGTCGCCGACGAGCACGCCCTTCTTGATCACCGTGGCCGCGTTGTGCAGCGTGGCCCGCTCGACGGTCGAGCCGGCGACCACGATGGGCTCCATCACCGCGTACGGCGTGACCCGGCCGGTGCGCCCGACGCCCACCTGGATGTCGAGCAGCTTGGTGTTGACCTCCTCCGGCGGGTATTTGTAGGCGATCGCCCAGCGCGGCGCCCGCGAGGTGGACCCCAGCTCCCGCTGGGTACGGAAGTCGTCGACCTTGACCACGACCCCGTCGATCTCGTACGCCGGATCGTGCCGGTGCGCCCGGTAGTGCTCGATGAACTCGTCGACCTCGGTGAGGCCGGGCACCACCTTGAACAGGTCGCTGACCGGCAGCCCGAACTCCCGCAGCCGCTCGTAGACCTCCGACTGGGCGCGCGGCACGGCCGAGCCCTCCCAGACGCCGATGCCGTGGACGAGCATGCGCAGCGGGCGCTGCGCGGTGACCCGCGCGTCCTTCTGCCGCAGCGTGCCCGCCGCCGAGTTGCGCGGGTTGGCGAACGGCTGCCTGCCCTGCTCCACGAGCTGCTCGTTGAGCTGCTTGAACCCCTCGACCGGGATGTAGACCTCGCCGCGCACCTCGACCAGGCTCGGCACGCCCTCCCCCTTGAGCCGGTGGGGCACCCCCTTGATCGTGCGGACGTTGGCCGTGACGTCGTCGCCGACACGGCCGTCGCCCCGGGTCGCGCCGCGCTCCAGCTTGCCGTCGCGGTAGACGAGCGCGATGGCCAGCCCGTCGATCTTCAGCTCGCACAGGTAGGGGCCCGGGTCGCGCTCGGCCAGCCGCTCGACGCGGGCCGTCCAGGCGGCCATGTCGGCCTGGTCGAAGGCGTTGTCGAGGCTCTCCATGCGGTTGAGGTGACTGACCTTGGCGAAGTCGCCCGTGACCGGCGCGCCCACCTTCTGGGTGGGCGAGTCGGGCGTCTGCAGCGCCGGATGGGCCTCCTCCAGCGTCAGCAGCTCGCGGAACCACTCGTCGAACTGCGCGTCGCTGACCGTGGGCTGGTCGAGCACGTAGTAGCGCCAGCGCGCGTCCTCGACCAGCTCGCTCAGCTCCGCATGCCGCTTGAGCGCGGCCACGGGCACGCCCCCGACCTCGGTGTCACGCTCGCTCACGCTGGGTCTCCTTCCACGTCCGACACGCTGAGCAAACGCTACCGCCGGGCCCCGACAGGAACGACTCGCCGGCTCATCCGCCCTGGGCCCAGACGCCTTCCCAGACCGAGCAGTTACCGGTGATCTTCCTTGCCGTGCCCCGGCAGACCCGGCCCTCGATGGAGAGCATGTAGCCGGTCTTGACCGAGAACTCCAGCGGCCGGGTGCCCGAGCAGTTGCGGTACGTCTTGTGCCCCTTGCCGCCGTCGTCCTCGACCCAGCGGAACTGCAGCCACGAGCACCCCGTACGGCCCGGGAAGTCGTACAGCCTGCCGCTGACCACGAACCCGGGCCGGTCGAGCAGGACCTTGCCCCTGGCCTTCCCGGCCCGGTCGGCGGAGTAGATCGACCCCCAGCTCCAGACCTCGGGGTTGGCCGAGGCGCCGGCGGGGACGGCGATCGAAGCGGACGCGATCAGCATGATGGCACCGACGGCCAGAACGCGAACAGTCATGGCCCGGACGGTACTCAGCCGCCTTGCATCCCGCTTGCCGGATCGTCCTTGAGCACCCGGGCGGCCTTCGCGCACGCCGCCAGGGCCGCCCGCGCGTAGCGGGGAGAGGCTCCGGCGAGGCCGCAGGCGGGCGTCAGCGTGACCTTGGCGGCCAGCCCGTCGGGGGCGAACCCGAGCCGGCGCCACAGCTCCACCGCGGGCCTGGCGACCACCCCGGTGTCCGGCAGCGCGACGTCCCGGCCCGGCACGACGCCCAGGAACAGCCCCATCCCGGCCTCGAAGAGCTCGCCGAGCTCGTCGTCGTCCCGGCGGCGCAGCAGCGACGCGTCGACCGACACGGCCCGCGCCCCGGCCCGCCGCAGCAGCGCGTAGGGCACCCCGGGCGCGCAGCAGTGGACCACCGGATCGGGGAACAGCCGCAGCGACTCCTCCACCCGCCACTCCTCGACCGCCGCGAGCCGCCCGAACCCCGACGCGGTCGGGACCGTGCCCGCCAGCACGCCCGGCAGCCCCGGCTCGTCGAGCTGCAACACGATCTCGGTGACGCCGGGCAGCCGCCGCCGCACCTCGGCGCAGTGGTCGGCGACCCCCTGGGCCAGCGACGCGACCAGGTCGCGCACGGCCCCCGCGTCGGAGAGCATCTTGTCGCCGAACTTCAGCTCAAGGGCCCCGGCCAGCGTCCACGGCCCGCACACCTGGAGTTTGAGCGGCCCGGAGTAGTCGTGCGCGACCTCCTCCAGCCCGTCGAGGTCGCGGCGCAGGTGGTCGACGGCCCGCCGGTGGTCGCGGCCCGGCCGGTCGGCCAGCCGCCACCCGGACGGCTGCACCTCGGCCGGCAGGTCGACCAGCAGCCCGGCCGTCCTTCCGATCATGTCGGCGCCGACCCCTCGGGCCGGCAGCTCTGGCAGGTACGGCAGGCCGGGCACCTCGCCGAACACGACACGGATCGCCTCAAGATGATCCTCACCCGGATGCGACCCGACCCCGGTGGCTTCCCACGTAGACATGGTCACAAGCGTAGGCTCTGCCGAATGGAGCTCACCAAACTCACGCACGCCTGTGTACGCCTTGAGAAGAACGGCAAGGTCCTGGTCATCGACCCGGGCACCTTCTCCCAGGAGCCGGTGCTCGACGGGGTCGACGCGGTGCTCATCACGCACCAGCACTTCGACCACTTCGACCTCGAGAAGCTGAAGGCCGCTCCCGCCGGGGTCGAGGTCTGGACGTGCGAGGGCGTCGCGGCCCAGCTGACCGACGTGCCGGTCAAGGTCCAGGTGGTCCGGCACGGCGATGCCTTCGACGCGGCGGGTTTCCGGGTGAAGGCGTTCGGCGAGTGGCACACCAAGAACCACCCCGATGCGCCTGTCGTCCAGAATGTCGGTTTCATGCTGGACGACGAGGTGTTCTACCCGGGCGACGCGCTCACGTTGCCCGGCGTCGACGTGCCCACCCTGCTGGCGCCGACCAACGCCCCCTGGATGAAGCTCAGCGAGATGGTCGAATACCTGCGGACGCTGCGCCCGGCCCGCGCGTTCTCCACGCATGACGGCCTGCTCAACGACATCGGCCTGTCGCTGGTGGACACCTACCTGGAGCTGGAGTCGGACAAGCAGGGCGCCGACATGCGCCGGCTCAAGGTCGGCGAGTCGGTGACGCTGCCTTAGGCGGCCGAGACGATGGTGGCCGAGCCGATGACCGTGTCGCCCGAGTAGAGCACGGCCGCCTGGCCCGCCGCCACGCCGGTGGCCGGGCGGTCGAGGTCGATGCGCAGGCCGCCCTCGGCCTCCTCGAAGCGGCAGCCGTAGACCTCGCCGTGGGCCCTGAGCTGCACGGTCAGGTCGTCGGAGCGGGACGGGCCGTTCCAGACCGGGCGGGCGCAGGTGATCGAGGTGACCTCCAGCGCGGCGCGCGGGCCGACCGTGACCGTGTTGGAGACCGGCTCGATCGACAACACGTAACGCGGCCTGCCGTCGGCGGCCGGACGGTCGATGTGCAGGCCCTTGCGCTGGCCCACCGTGAACCCGTGGGCGCCCTGGTGGGTGCCCACCACCGCGCCCTCCTGGTCGACGATCGGGCCCTCCTCGGCGCCGAGCCGGCCGGCCAGGAAGCCACGCGTGTCGCCGTCGGCGATGAAGCAGATGTCGTGGCTGTCGGGCTTGTCGGCGACGGTCAAGCCGCGCCGCGCGGCCTCCTCGCGCACCTCGGCCTTGGTGGAGCCGCCGAGCGGGAAGATCGCGTGGCTGAGCTGCTCACGGGTGAGCACCCCCAGCACGTACGACTGGTCCTTGCCCTGGTCGACGCTCCTGGACAGCACGCCGTCGGACAGCTTGGCGTGGTGGCCGGTCGCGACGGCGTCGAAGCCGAGGGCCAGCGCCCGGTCGAGCACCGCCTCGAACTTGATCTTCTCGTTGCACCGCAGGCACGGGTTGGGGGTGCGGCCCGCGGCGTATTCGGCCACGAAGTCCTCCACCACGTCGCGCTGGAACCTCTCGGCCATGTCCCAGATGTAGAACGGGATGCCGATCACGTCGGCGGCCCGCCGCGCGTCGCGGGAGTCCTCGATCGTGCAGCAGCCTCGCGCGCCCGTACGGTGGGATTGGGGGTTGGCCGACAAGGCCAGATGCACACCAGTGACGTCGTGACCGGCCTCGGCGATCCGGGCGGCGGCCACGGCGGAATCGACGCCGCCCGACATGGCGGCAAGCACACGCAGTCCCATGACCGTTCCAGCGTACTGTCCGGCGGGGAGTGCGCGGCCATCGGCTCCGTCTGGAAGGATTCAGCGCATGCGACTGTTCGGGCGCAAGGACGCAGAGGAAGAGGCCGACCGGCCCGGCGACGGCGTGGCCGGGTTCTGGGCGTGGTGGCAGGAGGCCAGGCCGCGGCTCGACCCGCTGGTGGCCGCGGGCGCGGCCGAGGGCATCGAGGAGCTGCTCGCCCCCGCCGTGGGCGCGCTCCATCCTGACCTGGTCTGGGAGGTGGCGCCCGGCAGGAACGCCGCGCACGCCCTGGTGGTGACCGCGGCCGGCGACGCCGAGCTGCGCTCGCTCGCCCACCGCTGGGCGAAGGCGGCGCCGCCGGCCGACCTGTTGTGGGAGTTCCATCCGTCGCGGCGGGCCAACCCGCAGGCGCTGGAGCTGACGCTCGACGTGGGCGGGTTCGAGTTCGCCCTCGACAAGCTGGCGTTCGGGCTGCGCGTGCCGCGCAACCAGCCGCGGGTCGACGTGGCCGCCTACCACCCGATCTTCAGCGAGCTCGACGAGGAGACCCGCCTGGAGGCGACGCTGCTCGCCCTCGACTGGCTGCTGGGCGAGGACGACGTGGCCAGATGGGTGGGCGAGATCACGCCCGCCACCTTCCAGCCGATCGACGCGGTCGCCGCCGTCCACCTGCCCGCCGTGGTCGCCGACCTGGCCTCGAACTATCAGGACGAGGAGTGGCTGTCGCTCGAAGGCCGGACCGGCGAGGGCGCGTCGCTGGTCGCCGTCGCGCGCTTCCCGCTGCGGCCCGTCGACCACCCGCTGTTCGACCAGCACATCGAGATCACCCTCCCGTACGCCCACCGCGACGACGACGGCCTGCCCGCCGGCGAGTCGCTGACGGCGCTGCGCGACTTCGAGGAACGCCTGGCCGCCCGCCTGCTGGAGCTGCGCGACGACGCCCTGCTGGCCGCGCAGCTGAGCGCCGCCGGGCACCGGGTCGTCCACCTCTACGCCGACCCGGACTCCGACGCGGCGACCCGCGTCGAGGAGCTGATCGCGAGCTGGAAGGAGGGCGAGCCGCGGATCGACGTGGGCCATGACCCCGCCTGGGCCGCGGTCTCCCCGTTCCTCAGCTGAGCCCGGCCCTGCGGGCGCGTTCGACGGCCGCGGGCAGCACCTCGATCAGGCGGTCGACGTCGGCGCCGGTCGAGGTGTGGCCCAGGGTGAACCTGAGCGAGCCGCGCGCGGCCGCCGCGTCGGCGCCCATCGCGAGCAGCACGTGCGAAGGCTGCGCGACGCCCGCCGAGCAGGCCGAGCCGGTCGAGCACTCCACGCCCTTGGCGTCGAGCAGCATGAGCAGCGCGTCGCCCTCGCAGCCGGGGAAGGAGAAGTGGGCGTTGCCGGGCAGCCGGCCGGCCGGGTCGCCGTTGAGCACGACGTCGGGGACGGCCTGACGGACGCGCTCGATGAGCTCGTCGCGCAGCGCCGTCAGGCGGCGGCCCAGGGCCTCCTGCTCCTTGACGGCGGTCCGCACGGCGGCGGCGAGGCCCGCGATGGCGGGCGCGTCGAGGGTGCCGGAGCGCACGTCGCGCTCCTGGCCTCCGCCGTGTTGCACCGACACCGGCGTCAGCCCTCTGGCCAGCAGCAGCGCGCCCACGCCCATCGGCCCGCCGACCTTGTGGCCGGTGAGCGTGAGGGCGTCGGCGCCCGAGTCGGCGAAGGAGACCGGGAGCTGCCCGATCGCCTGCACCGCGTCGGTGTGGAACGGGACGCCGTGGTCGTGGGCGACGGCCGCCAGCACGTGGACCGGCTGGATCGTGCCGACCTCGTTGTTGGCCCACATGACGCTGACCATGGCGACGTCGTCGGGGGCGCGCTCGATGGCGGCGCGCAGCGTGTCGGGATGGACCCGGCCGTACTCGTCGACGTCGAGCAGCTCGACCTCGGCGCCCTGGCTCTCGGCCAGCCACGCGGCCGGGTCGAGGGCGGCGTGGTGCTCGACGGAGCTGATCAGGATGCGCCGGCGCGGCCTGCGCGCCCAGTAGAGGCCCTTGATGGCGAGGTTGTCGGCCTCGGTGCCGCCCGAGGTGAACACGACCTCGCTCGGCCGGGCCCCCAGGGCGTCGGCGATGGTCTCGCGGGACTCCTCGACGACCCTGCGCACCTGACGGCCCGCGGCGTGCAGCGAGGAGGCGTTGCCGACGCGTTTGAGTTGCTCCGTCATGGCCTCGATCGCTTCGGGCAGCATGGGCGTGGTCGCCGCATGATCAAGATAGGCCGACGGTCGTGTCACCAGATCAGGGTATCTCGTTTGCCACTGTACCGTCCGGACGGTACAGTCGAGGCATGCGAAGGGACGAGCTGTTGGACGCGGCGGAAGACCTCCTGTGCGACCAGGGGTCGGCCGCGCTGACGCTGTCCGCCGTGGCCGACCGGGCCGGGGTGAGCAAGGGCGGCCTTCTTTACCACTTCGGCACCAAAGAGGCCCTGATCAAGGGCATGGTCGAACGGCTGATCGAAGAGTTCGACGAGCTGATGGCCGCTCAGCCGCAGGGCACGTACACCGAGCGGTACCTCGGGGCCACGCTGGTCGCCGTGCGCTCGGGGCGGCTCCGAAGATGGGCGGTCGTGACGGGCGCGTCGGGCAACCTCTTCCTGCTGGCGCCGCTGCGGGAGGCGATGTCCCGATGGCACCGGGAGGGGCTGGGCGACGAGCCCGACCCGCTGGCCGCGCAGATCGTCCGGCTGGCGTGCGAGGGGTTGTGGGACGTGGCGAGCCATGACCCGCAGCTCAACTCCGAGGCCGACCTGCGGGCCCTCGAAACCCGCCTGAGAGCCCTGCTCAAACCCGGCTGACCTGCGCGCCGCTACGTGTCGCGGGTCACTCCCGCCCCGGGAATGCGCGGGGGTCACTTCTGGTTCAGGTGTCGGAGCTTCTTCGCCGGAGCTTTTCCCGGGTGGACTGGAACGGATGGGGGTGGCCTCGCGTTGACGATGACGCGCTCCCACGACCCCTGTCGCCGTGCTTCCGGCCGCCCACCGTCAAGACCTGACGCCTCGGCGACGCCTGCCGTCCTCGCCCGACCGGCCCGTAACGGCCGGACGAACGGGCTCGCCCCGAGCAAACGGTAGACCGGGGCGCCGGGGCCGGTCGAGCGGCGTGAACGAGCCACTCAGGCGGCTCGAACAAGCCGCTCGGATGGCACGGACGAGCCGACCAGGAGTGCGGATCAGACGCTCGGGAGCGCGGACCAGCCGATCAGGCGCGCGGACCAGACGCTCGGGAGCGCGGACCAGCCGGCCTGGCCGGTGAGCCGACTCGGGCGGGCCGTCCGCTTCTGAGCGGCCCCGCCTGAAGCGGGCGCCGCCAAGGACCCGGCACGGTCGCCAGGCGACACGAGGCGAGCCCCCAACCGGCCCACCCCGAACCGCCGCCCCCACCCAGCCGCACCTCCCCGAACAACCCCACCAACAGCCATTCGCCCCGGGCCGCCCTGGGCCGCCCTGGGTCGGCCGACTCAGGGCGGTCGGCTTCGGGCCGGTCAACGACTCGGCGGGCCACGGCCCGCCTCAACACGAGCCGGGCCGGCGCGTCGGGCCGGTGGTTCTTGTCCCTTCGAGTTCTTGTCCCCCCGAATCTTCCAGGCGCCCCCACGCGGGGAGCGCCTGATTTGTGACGACCGAACGATCTTGTGAGAGGTGTGCCTTATGACCCGCGACCTGAGGACGGCCCGCTACGGGGCGATCCTCACCTTTGTCCTTGGCGGCCTGATGGTGGGCACGATGACCGTGCGCATCCCCGCCCTGACCGACAAACTCGGCCTGTCCGAGTCGACGGTCGGCGCGGTGCTCCTCGCATGGGGCCTCGGGGCCCTCGTGACCATGCAGTCCATGCGACGGATCATGGCCCGCGCGGGCAGCAGGGCGGTTCTGCGGATCGGCGCCCCACTCACCGCGATCGGCCTGCTGGCCGTCGCCTTCGCCCCGAACCTCCCCCTCCTCATCGTGGCCGCCACGTTCTTCGGCATGGCCTTCGGCACCGTGGACGTCGCCATGAACGCCCAGGGCTCCACCGTCGAGCAGGCGTACGGCCGCCCGCTGATGAACGGCATGCACGCCGGCTGGTGCGTCGGCGCGATCTCGGCGGGCGCCCTGGGCAGCGTGTCGATCGCCGCCGGCCTGTCGTTCACCGCCAACCTGGCGCTGGTCGCCCTGGTCTCGCTGCCGGTCGCGGTGCTGCTCGGCCGTACGTACCTGCCGGAGGCCCCGGCGACGGAGGCGGCGCGCACGGCCCGGCACCGCATGCCGGCGATCGTCTACCTGCTCGGCGCCATCATGTTCTTCGCCTTCATGGTCGAGGGTGTGGTCGCCGACTGGAACGGCCTGTACATGCGCAACGAGCTCGGCGCCCCCGAGGCGCTGGCCGCGCTCGGCTACCCGGTGTTCGAGGCCGGCATGCTGCTGGCCAGGCTCACCGGCGACCGGCTGCGCTCCCGGTACGGGGTGCGCGGCATGCTGACCGTGTCGGGCGTGGCCACGGCCGGGTTCTTCACGGTCGTGCTGATGGCCCCGGCGGCGCTGGTGGCGGTGCTGGCGATGTTCTTCGTCGGGCTCGGCGTGGCGACGATCGCGCCGCTGACGCTGTCCCTGGCGGGCACCGCGACCGACGCCCCCGGACCGGCCATCGCCCAGGCGGGCGCCATGGGCTACGCGGGCCTGCTGCTCGGCCCGGTGGTGATCGGCTTCCTGTCGGACGCCACCTCGCTGCGCGGCGCGCTCGGCATCGCGGTCGTCCTGGGCGTGCTGATCGCGGTGGCGTCGCGGTTCCTGCCCCGGCGGGAGGCGCCGGTGTTCGGAGCCGTTCCCGTGCGGGAGCCGGTGAAGGTCGCCGCATAGGACCTCTGTCGTCCCAACGGCTCCTCGGGGGGTCATGTACCCGGCCCCGCGCACGGATCGCGTCCGCCTGAGACGGCGGAAGCGGCGGCCGCGGGCGGGGGGGGGGCCGGGCCCGGGCGCGCCGCCCCGGCGGAGAAGGCGACCACGCAGACGAAGCTGGACACC
>NZ_JBSFGF010000013.1:0-259675 GCF_053596455.1 Nonomuraea sp. NPDC001699
CCACCCTGCTGCGCGCCCTGCCCGAGCACACGTCCGACCAGATCACCCGGACCCCGCGGTTGAGATTGCACGATGTCCTGGACCCCCGTGATTTCCCGACCTGGGCAGGACGTTCATGAAGCTTGAGATCTACGCCGATGTGCTGTGTCCCTGGTGCTACATCGGCAAAAGACGCCTGTCCCGCGCGCTGGCCGGGCACCCCGCCCGCGACGGCGTCGAGGTGATCTGGCGCGGCCACGAACTCGCGCCCGAGGAAGGCCGGACCCCGGGCCCGACCGCCGCCGAGGCCATGGCGGGCTGGTGGGGCGAGCAGGCCCCCGCCCGCGTCGCCCACATCCGGGCGCTGGGCGCGGCGGAGGGCCTGGAGCTGAACCTGCACCTGGCCCGCCCGGTGAACACCTTCGACGCCCACCGGCTGGTCAAGCTGGCCGCCGACCACGGCCGGGCCGACGAGGTGATGGAGGCTCTGCTGTACGCCTACCACACCGAAGGGCTCAACGTGGCCGACGAGCAGGTCCTGCGACGCCTGGGCGGCGCGGCCGGCCTGGACGACGACGAGGTGTCCGCCGTCCTGGCCGGTGACGCGTACGCCGACCAGGTGCGCGCCGACCGCCGCCGCGGGGCCGAGCACGGCGTCACCGGCGTGCCCAGCCTGGTGATCGACGGGCGCCCGCCGGTCTCCGGGGTCCAGCCGGTCGCCGACCTGCGACGACTGCTCGCCCCGACCGGCTGACGCCGTCCCTGCTCTCAGCGACCGGGTTCCATGGCCGGTTCGTTCTCCTTGTGGCGAGTCGCCCAGAGGAAGACCAGCGCGCCGGCGAACAGCACGATCGAGGTCCACTGGTTGATCCGCAGGCCGAGCAGGGTCACCGCGTGGTCCACCCCGCCGACCGGGTCGATCCGCAGGCCCTCGATCCAGAACCGTCCCGCGGTGTAACCGGCGACGTAGAGGGCGAACAGCCGTCCGTGGGTCAGCTTCAGCCGCCGGCCGGCCAGGATCAGGGCGAAGCCAAGAGCCACGTCCCACAGGGATTCGTACAGGAACGTCGGGTGGTAGAGCGTGCCGGGCTGCCCGCCGTGCGCCTGGTCGATCTCCAGGCCCCACGGCAGGGTGGTCGGGCTGCCGTACAGCTCCTGGTTGAACCAGTTGCCCCAGCGGGCGATGGCCTGCCCGAACGCGATGCCCGGCGCGATCGTGTCGGCCACGGCGCCGAGGGGCAGCCCCCGCCGGCGGCAGGCCAGCCACACGCCGACGCCGCCCAGGGCGACCGCGCCCCAGATGCCGAGCCCGCCCTCCCAGACGAACAACGCCTGGTACGGCTCCTTGATCGCACGCGGGCCGAAGTAGGTCTGCCAGTCGACGGCGACGTGGTAGAGGCGGCCGCCGATCAGCCCGAAGATCACCGCGGGCATCGCGATGTCGCCGATCGCGCCCCGCTCGCCGCCCCGGGCGCGCCAGCGGCGCTCGCTCAGCCAGATGCCGAACCCGATGGCGACGATGAAGCACAACGCGTAGGCCCGGATCGGGACGAATCCGAGATACCAGACTCCTTGGGAAGGGCTGGGAATCGAGGCGAGGGGCATGGCGGTGAGGCTAGCCAACGCAAAGCCGCCCGGCGGGCATCGTCATCTGATCGCGAGACTCCGGCCGAATTCGTGATCCGATCGCCTCGACGTCCGCGGCGGCCGGAACTCTCTGCCTCGTCGGACCGTGAGGCCGGCGCCAGGGTGTGGCGAAAAATTCGTGTCACGATTAAGCCTGTTCGCCTGGCCGGCCTCGCTCACCGCCGCCGCGTATCCCACCTGGGACATGCACCAGGCCGAGGGCGGGGCCTCCGCCGTTCTCGGCTGTATCGGCATGCCCCTCTGGTTCCGCTTCGAGCTCATCGACCTGGTCTCGCCTCCGCTCCCACCCGTTCGGCCCTCCAGTGGGGGGTGCCCGCGATCACCGTCCTCACCGGGCTGCTCGCGTCGGTCGGGACCGGCAACGGGGGCGTGATCGGCCGCCGCGTGGCCGGGCTGCTCACCCCGTTGTACATGTCCGACGACGGATGCTCGATGATCCCCGTCCTCAGCAACAGATGGTTCGCGCGCGTGCTGAACGCCTACGGACCGTACGAATCGGCCCTTCTGCTCTCCGCGCTGCTGGTCCTGCTGGCCACCAGGACCGGTGGGCATCCCGCTCCCGGCGGGTTCACCGGTCGCCGGGCGGCGGCCTTCGCGATCGACTACCTGTTCCTCGTGACCTTCCTGGCCGCCTTCGAGCCCGGGCTGAGCCGCCTGGACTTCGGGCTGCTGAACTGGCTCCGCCTCGACGAGCCGACACCCCTGCTCGCCGTCGTGGTCATGTTCCTGTACGTCCTGCCCGGGCGGACGTTCGGCAAGCAGTTGATGCGCCTCCGCGTCGTCTCCGACGTCACGGGGCACTGGCCGGGCGGCCGCGGGGCCGCCGTCCGGGCACTCGTGTTCCCCGTCGATCTCGTCCGAATGAATGAATCTACATTGTAAAGGCGTCGGGCCGTATCAAGCACCGTCCGGCGCGTCTCCAGGACAGGGCAGGGCACCCGAGCAGGGTGCGGGCACCAGGAGGAGAAGCCCCATGCCAATCGACTACACGTTCGTGAGACTGCAGGGACTGCGACTACCGCAGCCCCTGAACGCCGACGTCGCCGCGTCCATGGTCAAGACGAGCGGCCTCGCCTCGACGGAGGTCACCTTCCCGGACGGCGCCCTGACCGAACCGGAACGGCACGCCCTGACGTGGCTGCTCGCCGCGTACGCCCCACAGCCGTACAGCAAGCAGACCAATCACCAGATCATGCCCCTCACGGCCACCACCGTCGGACAGGTGATCCTCACCTACGGCGACAACGGCCACGCGACCGCGACCCTGGCCGGGCGCGGCATGCCGGCCGGTGTCGAGCCGCCGAGCCGCGATCCGGCCCAGTTGAAGCAGTCGCTCAAGGACACCTACGGCCTCGCCGCGATCACCGGCGTCTGGACCGCCGAACAGCTGGTCAGGCTGCACGACGCGCTGCGGCTCGTCCCCGTCGCCGACCGTCCGGCGCTGCAGGGCGTCGAGATCCAGCGAGTGGGGACGCTCACGGGCCCGGACGGTCACAACAAGGGCAGGTTCTCCTACGAAAGAGGCCCGTGGACCGGGTCGCTCGGCACGCTCAAGCTGGCGGACGCGATCTTCCAGGAGGACGAGATCGGCTTCTACGGCGGTGTCACCTCGCGCGCCTGCCCGCCGAGCGTGCGCGATATCCTGCACGAGGTCGGTCACGCCGTGGAGAGCGCCCCGTGCCGGACCGACTCCCGGAACAACGCGGCCTGGGCCGTCGAGAGCACCGGCGGGCAGCGGTACCGCTCGCCCGAACGCGTCCCGCAGGATTTGGTGACGGAGGCCGTCCAGCTCCGCACGGACAACGACGCGCTGAACCGGCTCGGCGCCCAGCTCCCGAACTCCGCCGCCACGGCCGAGTACAACGCCCTGTGCGATGCGATCGAGAAGGTCCAGGAGTGGATCGTGGACGGTGAGAAGGGGACGTACCAGCAGGAGGACGCGCTCGTCCGGTTCAAGAACGACGTGACGAGCAAGGTGACCCAGGCGGCCTGGCGGAGCTTCCGGGAGGAGGTCGTCCGGTGGTGCGACGCGCAGATCCTGGAGGTCCGCTGGCGGGCGAAGTACAAGACGCCGCAGGGGCGCGACATCACGCCGTGCCTGCGGAACTTCGTCACGTTCGTGAGCAAGGAGAACGTGGGCACGGACCTCACCCCGTACGCGCGGACGTCGTACGGGGAGCTGTTCGCGGAGGCGTACGCGTTCTGGATCGTCGATCCGGGTGCCGTGGAGAAGCACGATCCGCGGCTTCGTGCCTTCTTCGACGATTCCCGGTACCGCCGCGGAGACTGACTCCGCCCGCCGCCGGCCTCCTTCCTCGACCCGGGACGACCCGGCGGACTCGCAGTCGCCGACCGGGCCGATGCCTGTCTGCCCGTGACGTTACCCGTGGCAAGGGCGCCGCCGGCGACCAGCGGCGGGCGACCGAGATCCTCACCCGACAAGGACGCTCACCGTCGAGCAAACGCGCGGTCTTCTCGAAGGGGGCGGCGCCGGCCCCCTTCGAGAAGACCGCGTAGCCATGGAGCCCCTGCCGCGCCGGCGGGGCGCTGCCTCCACCCGCGGTTCGTCGTGTTACGCCAGGTGCCGCGTTCGCGGCGGACCTTCGCGAGGGACGCGCATGGGGACACTGACATCATGGGGATCATTTCCCGAAATATCACCCACTCGGAGACAAAAGCTGTGCGTATCGCGCTCGCCGGGCTCGCCACCAGCCATCCGTACACCGACGCCCGCACCCTGACCCGCCACGCCGAGCTGGCCGTCTGGGAGCCGGACCCCGATCGGTTGCGCCGCTTCACCGACGAGCACCCCGACGCGAAGGTGGCGAACGACCTCGACGAGCTCCTGGCGGCCGAGCCCGACGGAGTCGTGCTGACAGTGCCCAACCCGCAGGTGCCCGCCGTCCTCGAACGCGTGCTGGAGACCGGCGCGCCCTGTTTCGTCAACAAGCCCGCCGCCGCGACGAGGGAGCAGCTCGACGCCCTGCGCCGATTGCCGGTGCACGAGCGGGTGATGTCGGGTTCCGTAATTCGCTTCGCACCCGCCTTCGCCGCGCTCCGCCCCGACACGCAGGACGTGCTGTCGGTACGCGCGACGATCCGGCACGACGTGGGCCAGTGGGCCGACGGCTACAACGCCTGGCAGGACACGCCCGGCGAGGGCGGCGGCACGATGGTGACCATAGGCATCCACGGCGTGGAGTTGCTGGTCGCCCTGCTGGGCCCGGACGTCCGCCTGGTGGGCGCCGCCGGAACCAGAAGGCACTACCGGACGTTGCGCTCGGAGGACACCGGCGTGCTGGCGCTGCAGTGGGCGAACGGGATCGTCGGCACGGTCGAGATCCTGGGAGTGTCGGAGGACGACGCGTACACGGTGACGCTGCACAGGCGGCACGGCAGCGAGTCAGTGGTGATCCAAGGCGGCCCCGACCCGGCCCAGACCCTCGGGTACACCGGCACGATCGAGGCATTCCTCAACATGGTGCACGGCGGCCCCAACCCGGTGCCATGGGCCCAAACCCTGGCAATCCTGGAAATCCTGGTGTCCGCGCGCGAACACACCACCACCAACTGACCCCGACCCAACAGCCCCACCCCAGAGCGACGCGACAGCCGAGGCCACACCCCCGGCTGAGAACGGGTGCGGTGGCTGTAGCAAGGCCATCCGGCTCAAGGCGATGCGACAGCCGAGGTCACGCCACCGGCTGGGAGCTGCGCGGCCAGCCGAGGCGACGTCGGCGCGGCGTACGTCACCGCCGCAGCGGCTCCGCGCCGCCGCCCCTACACAAGCCGCGAGGACGGACGGCGGGAGAGGCGGTGGTGTGTCGCCCACGCCGAGGAGCGCCCGCACCCCACCCGCATCCCCACCACTGCCATCACCTAGCTCCCCGAGCAGGTCAGGCCACCGGAGCAGGATCAGCCCGCCTCCCGGACGGCCGCCGCAGCCGGCTTCCCGGACAGCCGTCCGAGCAGCCTCCCCAGCAGAATCAAACCGCCATCCCGACAACCGCCCCCAGCAGGTTCAAGCTGCCATCCCGGACAGATACCCCAGCGGGTTCAGGCCGCCATCCAAACAGCCGCATGAGCGGGTTCAGGCCGCCTCCCGACAGCCGCCCGGCCGGGTTCAGGGCGCCATCCAACAGATCCCTGGGCCAGTCGAGGCGGCCACTCGGCACGAATCCGCCAGCACCGCCACGACCGCTTCCCTCCACCATCGGCTCCAGGTATCAGCAGTCCCGGAACGTCGGTACCGACACCCCCAAGACGTGGCTCTGTCGTGGTTTGTCGGCGAACACCCACCGGTTGGTGGCCAAGGCGTCGTCCGGTTCGGGGAGGGGGCCTCGGCCGTGCCGGCGGGCGAAGTCGTAGGGAGTGTGCACGGTGGCGGACCACCCCCGTGCCCTCAGCAGCCCGATGGAGTCAGGCCGCGGATTCCCGTCGAACAACGCGAGCAGATCCACGCCGATCTGCGCCTTGGCCGCCGCATAGATCGGGCCGCCGCGCACCGCCGGTGTCCCCAGCCCGAGCTTGGCCTCGAAGGCCAGGACGCTGCCTTCGGCGCTCAGGACGTCGATGGTCCGCAGGAGCCGCCGTTCGACTTCCGGGTGCAGGTAGAGCAGAAGCCCCTCGGCCAGCCAGGCGGCCGGGACGGTCGGGTCGAAGCCCGCGGCCACCAGCGACCTGGCCCAGTCGTCGCCCACGTCGGCCGCGACCACCCGGCGCCGGGCCGCCGGGACGACCGGAACCGGGGGAGACGGCTCCATGGCGAGGCAGGCGAGCACGTCCTCCTTGAACTCCAGGACGCCCGCCCGGTCGATCTCGTGCACGACCTGTCCCGGCGGCCACCCGAGCCGGAAGGCCCGCGTGTCGAGCCCCGCGCCGAGCAGGACCACCTGCCGGATGCCCGCCTTAGCCGCGCGCGACAGGAAGTCGTCGAGCACCCGGGTACGCAGACCGAAGTAGCGCCCCAACCTTCCCCAAAGGGGATTGGCGTCACCATCGGGCACGTCCTGCGGACGGGTCGGCCAGGCGGCCGACGACGCGGCGGCGCGTACGAAGTGCTCGGCGTAGGGATCGGCGGCCAGGGAGTCGGGACGATGGGTCTCGATCGCGCGCGCGGCGGCGACCATGAGAGCGGTCAGGCCGACGCCGTGCTCGATTTCGAGCTGTCGGTTGTCCGGCACGTGCTCTCCTCTCGGGCCGTTCGACCGGCGGCTGGCACCGCGGCGGTCTCCTGTTCCGGGATCCACGAGCCGGGGGCGTCGTGGGAGGCGAGGTGGGCGCCGTAGAGGGCCGCCATGAAGCGCAGGATCTCCGCGTCGGGTAGGTAGCGGCCGGTGGTGCAGTCGGTCAGCACCGTGATGTGGAAGCCCTTCTGGAAGGCGGTGCGGGCGGTGGTGTCCACGCAGACGTCGGTGTAGAGACCGGCGAACACCAGGCGGGCGATGCCGCGCCCGCGCAGGTGCCGTTCGAAGCCCTCGCTGAGGAAGGCGTCGAAGCAGGCCCACTTGGTGAAGACCGGCTCCCCGGGCGCGGGCGCGACCTTGTGGAACTGCGCGCCCCAGGTGCCCTCCAGGCATTTGAGGGCCTTGCCCTGCTCAAGGTCGCGCCGCCGCCAGCTCGGCCCCTGATGCTCGACGTCACCGACGAACCGGACGAAGACCACGTCCATGCCGCAGGCTCGGGCCGATTCGAGGGCTTTGGCGGTGTTCGTCACGGCGGCTTCCAGGGTCGCCAGGTCACCGGCGTACCGGGCGCGGGCGGTCGGGCCGGTGCAGAAGTCGTTCTGCAGGTCGACGACGACCAGGGCCGCGCGCTCGGGGGCGCCGCGGTGCTCGTCGGCCACCGGGGCGGGTAGATGCTCGTCGGCCACCGGGGTGGGCCGGTGCTGCCCGACGGTCATGAGTCTGCCATCAGGACCGGCCGGGCCACCGGCTCCAGCGCGTCGAGCAGGGCGTCGACCACGGCGGTGGTGGAGTGTCGTCCACCGGCGTCGGGGGTGGCGATGCCGTGGTGGTCGAGCGTCGTCAGGCCGCGTTCGACCATCCGGACCGCTCCGGCGCACCCCGCGTGCCGCTCGGCGATGGTCGCCGCGGCACGGATGGTGGCCGTCGGGTTGACCCTGCCGGTGCCCGCCAGGTCGTCGGCGGAGCCGTGCACGGTCTGGTACTCGACCAGGCCGCTCGCGTCGGGATGCAGGTAGACGTTCTCGGTGCAGCGGTTCTCCTGCCGCTCGGAGCCGAAGCGGTCGAGCAGCACCACGTGCATGATGTCGGCCCACTCGTTGCCCGCGATGATCACCGTGCGGGGGCGGGGGCCGCGTTCGATGAGGTTGCGGTTGACCGTGTCCGGCTGGAACAGGCCGATCTGCACGCCGTGCCGCGCGGCGCTCTCGGCCACCCACTCGTCGAGCGCCCCGTCGAGCAGGTGGAACTTGTAGGCCATGACGATCTCGTCGATGTGGCCGTCGGGCCACTCCTGCCGCGCCCGCCGCACGGCCAGGGCGATGACCTTCTCGGTGATCTCCTTGCTGAAGGTCATCGTACGGACGAGCGCGCCGGGAAGATGCACGTTCTCGCCCGTGTAGAAGCCCTGGGCCTGGTCTCTGACCATCAGCAGCGACGCCCCGGGCGCGGTGATGGCGTCGATCTTCACCGCCTGGAGGCGCTGGCGGACCAGGTAGAGCGACTGGGCGTTGATCGCCGTGCGGAAGACGGCGCGGACGCCGGAGGCCGCCATTGTGCGGCAGAACTGCGTGTAGTGGTCGGCGTCCTCGCGCGTGCTCTCGCGGATCCTCTCGGCCTCGGCACCGGCCTTCAGGGACACGTAGGAGTGATAGATCCGCTCCGAGCGCGTGAGGGCGACCTTCGCCCCGCAGACGTCGGCGATGCCGCCCAGCACCCGCTCGAAGACGTCTGCGAGCTCGGGGCCCGTTCCCAGGCCGATGGCAAGTCCGATGACTGGTTCCACTACTGCTCCCTTTTCGTCGTCGAAGGCCGGACGCATCGGCTCGTGTCGGTCGTCAGCTCGACTCGCCGAGCAGGAGGTCGCCCGCGATGTCCGCCTTCTCGGGGCTGTAGTACTCCTTGATGCCCTCGGCCCAGACCGGGACCTTGACCTGGTCGTCCTGTGACGGGCCGAACGCGTCGAAGAGGGTGTCGACGTTGCGCCGCTTGAAGCCGATGGCGGTCATGAGCGCCATGAAGTCGGTGCGGTGGATGAGGCCGTCGCCGTCGGGGTCACCCAGCTCGGCCAGCGCGTCGGCGAAGTCGGTCAGCGCGTCGTCGAAACGCTCGGGGGACAGCACGCACGCGCAGTACTCCTCGAAACTGATGCGCCCGTCCTTGTCCTGGTCCAGCTCCTCGACAAGGGTCGTCCAGTAACGGCGGAAAGCATCACTGATTGCGCTTTTGGCGGCTTCGGTGGAACGTGGGGAAGCCGCCAGTACGCGGTTGGCCATACGATCGAAGTCTTCGACCTCAAGGTAACCGGTGCCGTCGGCGTCGAACAGGGTGAAGATCAGTTTTACTCGGTCGAGGGCCGCGTCTTGCATGCCTGTCACCTTTCTTCCGGGGGGTACGGGTGCAGACTCTATAACGGAACCTGACCAGCGAGTGACCAGGTCCTGGGCGACCAGAGAAACGCAAAAACCATCATCTGGAATAAGTCGCCGGAAAGCCTCGCTGGGCGACAAAGGCGGAGAAGTCAGGTGATTTCTACGCCCGTCGCCCTCGAAGAGTGTCGGTAAGTTGGGGATATTTCCGGTTATGTGGGGATTTGTGACTCCCGATTCGGGGACGCCAGCTTTTCCTATCTCGGTGGCTACTTTTTTATTGCTTGGCGTGATGGCGGGGGGAGGAGCGTCCCGATTGGGGGTAACCTTTGCGCCTTTGTGATCGTCAGGCGCCGGGACGTCGTCGTCAGCGTCGCGTCGAGGGGTTGGCACGTTCCCGCTCGGCGGACATCGTCGAGCGACCGCTTCTCGCCGAGCGGGGCCCGACGGCTCGTCCCGGGCCTCCGCGGTGGCCTCGCACGTGGTCCAGGACGAAGTCCGCGGTGCGCAGGCCGCCCGGCGCCTCGACGGGACGGGCGGCGACGTGCCGCCTCAGCCGGCTCCGAACAGCTTGGCCGCCTCCCGCCCGTGCCGCTGGTTGGCGGTGACGTACGGACGGACCTGACGCTCGTAGGCGGTGAAGGCGGCGCCGTGGTCGCCGTCCGACTCGGCCAGCCGCGGGGCGAGCGTGTGGGCGCCGATGAGGGCCTGGGAGGTGCCCATGCCGGCGTCGGCGCGGCGCAGTGACCGGCGTCGCCGACCAGCACGACGCGGCCTGCGGACCAGTGGTCCATCTCGACCTGGCAGGACGACGACAACAGCAGGTCCGGCGCGGCCGACATCTTCTACGGGCGTCGCCCGGCGGCGGCACCGAGGAGGGGCCGGTCGAGGCCGAGCGGCGGGCGCGGCGGGCTCTGACGGATGCCCAGGTGGTATGGCTGGTGCGGTTGGGCCGCCGGATCGAGGCGCACCGCACGCCCTCAAGGCCGTCCCGTGCCTCGCGGCCCGTGTGAAGGAGGGGCCGACCCCTGAAGAGAACCGTTCGCCGGGGGACCCCCTCAGTTTCACTCTATATCTGATCCGCGCGCCTCATGAGACCTCGGAAAGTCCTTCATACTGCCCGGTGCGAACCAACTCCGACGAAGGATGGAGCGACGGAAATTGGGCTACGTCATGGGCTTCGGGCAGATCGGCTCGACGAATCTCGCGGACGTCGGCGGCAAGGGGGTGGCTCTGGGCGAGCTCGCGCGGATCGACGGCGTCCGCGTCCCGGACGGCTTCTGCGTCACGACGGACGCCTTCCAGCGGGTCGTGTCCGCGGCGCCGTCGTTCGACGCCGAACTCGACCTGCTGTCCCGGGTGGACCCGGACGACCACGCGGCGGTCCGTGCGCTGAGCGCGGACATCCGTGCCGTCATCGAGGGCGCGGCGGTGCCCGACGAGCTGGTGGCGGCGATCGGGGAGGCGCTGGGCCGGCTCGGGGAGCAGGCTGCCTGCGCGGTGCGGTCCAGCGCGACGGCCGAGGACCTGCCGACCGCGTCCTTCGCCGGTCAGCAGGACTCGTACCTGAACGTCGTGGGCCTGGCGGAGGTGGTCAGGCATGTGCGGCGGTGCTGGGCCTCGCTGTTCACCGAGCGGGCGGTGGTCTACCGGCGTCGTAACGGGTTCGATCACCGCAGGGTGCGCATGGCCGTGGTCGTGCAGCGGATGGTGTTCCCGGACGCGGCGGGGATCCTGTTCACGGCCGATCCGGTGACGTCGAACCGGAAGCTCGCCGCCGTGGAGGCGGGCTGGGGGCTGGGGGAGGCGCTGGTCTCGGGCGTGGTGTCGGGGGACGTCTACACGGTCCGTGACGACCAGGTCGTGAGCGTGTCGGTGGGGTCCAAGGCGCGGTGGGTACGGGCGTCGCCCGGCGGCGGCACCGAGGAGGGGCCGGTCGAGGCCGAGCGGCGGGCGCGGCGGGCTCTGACGGATGCCCAGGTGGTTCGGCTGGTGCGGTTGGGCCGCCGGATCGAGGCGCATTTCGGCTGTCCGCAGGACATCGAGTGGTGTCTGACGGGCGAGGACTTCCATATTGTCCAGAGCCGGCCGATCACCACGCTGTTCCCGGTTCCGGTGGCCGGCGACGAGGAGAACCACGTCTACGTCTCCGTCGGCCATCAGCAGATGATGACGGACGCGATGAAGCCGCTGGGACTGTCCATGTGGCAGTTGACGACGCCGCGGCCGATGGCGGAGGCGGGCGGGCGGTTGTTCGTGGACGTGGCTCCGGTCCTGGCGACGTCGGCCGGCCGGGCGAACCTCATCGGGACCCTGGGGAAGTCCGATCCGCTCATCCGGGACGCGCTGCAGACGGTGGTGGACCGCGGTGACTTCCTGCGCCTGGTTCCGGAGGAGGAGTCCGGTGTCGCGCCCGCCGGCGCCGCGCGGGTGCCGATCGAGACCGATCCGCAGGTGGTCGCCGAGCTCGTCCGGGACGGTCAGGCGTCCGTGGCCACTCTGCGGCGCACGATCGAGGGTTTGTCCGGGCCCGCGTTGTTCGAGTTCATTCTCGCCGACATCGAGGAGCTGAGGCGGCTGCTGTTCGGTCCGCGCAGCTTCCAGGCGATCATGGCGGGGATGGAGGCGGCCTGGTGGCTGAACGATCACCTGGAGACGTGGCTGGGGGAGAAGAACGCGGCCGACGTGCTCACGCAGTCCGTCCCGGACAATGTCACGTCGGAGATGGGGCTGGCGCTCCTGGACGTGGCCGACGCGATCCGTCCGCATCCGGAGGTGGTGGCGTTCCTGCGCCGGGTGGCGGAGGAGGGCCGGGAGGGCGACGGCTTCCTGGAGGAGCTGGGTGAGCTGCCCGGCGGGCGGGAGGCGGGCGAGGCCGTCCGGGGGTATCTCGATCGGTACGGCATGCGTTGCGCGGGGGAGATCGACATCACCAGGACGCGGTGGAGCGAGCGGCCCGCCATGCTCGTGCCCGCCATTCTCGGAAATGTCAGAAACTTCGAGCCGGGGGCCGGTGCCCGGCGCTTCGAGCAGGGACGTCAGGAGTCGCTGCGCAAGGAGCGGGAGCTGCTGACGCGCCTGCGTGCCCTGCCCGACGGGGAGAGCAAGGCCGAGGAGACCCGGCGGATGATCGAGCGGGTGCGGACTTTCGCGGGATATCGGGAGTATCCCAAGTACGGCATGGTCTGCCGCTATTTCGCGTACAAGCAGGCGTTGTTGCGGGAGGCCGACCGGCTCGTCAGGTCGGGCACGTTGCGGGACAGGGAGGACGTCTTCTTCCTGCGGTTCGAGGAGCTGCGGGAGGTCGTGCGCACGGGCGAGGCGGACGGCGAGCTCGTTCTACGCAGACGGGAGGCTTTCCGGACTTATGAGACGCTCACGCCGCCGCGGGTGCTGACGTCGGACGGCGAGGTGCTCGCCGGCCAGTACCGGAACGCGGACGCGCCGCCCGGCGCGCTGGCCGGTCTGGCGGTCTCGGCCGGGACGGTCGAGGGCCGTGCCCGGGTGGTGACGGACATGGCGCGGGCCGACCTGGAGGCGGGAGACGTCCTGGTCACGGCTTACACGGACCCGAGCTGGACCCCCTTGTTCGTGGGCATCGCCGGACTGGTGACGGAGGTGGGCGGCCTGATGACGCACGGAGCGGTGATCGCGCGTGAGTACGGGCTGCCGGCGGTGGTGGGGGTGGAGGGGGCCACCCGGCTGATCCGGGACGGGCAGCGGATCCGCGTTCACGGGACCGACGGGTACGTGGAGATCCTCGGCTGAACGACCGGCCGTCCGACCTCGACGCGGCCTCGGCGCTCCGGGGTCAGAGTGCCGGTACGCTCTCGGGCTGCCGTACGCCCCCGGCCTGTTCGGCGGGAACCTGGATGCGGGGCGGCGGTGCGGGGGCGGGGCAGCGGCCCTGGCAGTAGCCGTTGACGACGACGAGGCGGCCGCGGGCGGCCGTGTAGTCGCTGCGCTGCCGTCCGGGGAGGACCCCCTTGCAGGTGGGGCAGCAGATGGGCTGGTCGGCTGTCATCAGGGCCTTCCGACGTCGTGGATGTCGTGGCGCTGGTGCTCCGGGCCGATGGCGGTGCCGGAGCATCAGGCCGGCGCGGGTGCCGGGTGAATCTTCATCTCTTCACCGCGCGCCTCCTGCAGTATGGCGAGCGTGCGTGGCGAGCGGTGCACCGGGGCGGCGGGACGGGCTGAGGATCGTTCCTCGCGGGGTTGTTTCCTTCATCCTGCTTGGAAGGGGGTTCGCCCGTGGCGTAGGTGTTCACGCGGTCGGCTCTCCGCAGACGGTGGACGAGAGAGGCAGCAATGGAACAAGGCACCCGTGGCGAGCTCATCAGCCGGCTGGCCGAGGCGGTCAGGTCCGTCACGATCGCGCACCCGCTGCGGGTCGCCATCGACGGACCGCCGGCCGCCGGCAAGACCACCCTGGCCGACGAGCTCGCCGTCGTCCTGCGGGCGCAGGACCGCGACGTCGTCCGCGCGTGCATCGACGACTTCCTCTTCCCCAGTGCACAGCGTTACCGGCGCGGCCGGTACTCGGCCGAAGCCTGCTACTTCGACGCCCACGACAACGCCGCGCTGTGCCGGGTCCTGCTCGATCCGCTGGGCCCGGGCGGAGACCGGAGGTTCCGGCACGCGGTCTACGACAGGGACAGCGACACTCAGTCGCTACCGCCGGCCATGACCGCCGCCGCGGACGCCGTACTGCTCTTCGACGGCGTCTTCCTCCTGCGTCCGGAACTCGTCGACCGGTGGGACCTGCGCATCTTCGTGTCCGTCCCCTTCGAGCAGACGGTGGATCGTGCCCGGGACCGAGCCGCGGCGCTGACCGGCTCCTCCGCCGACACCGCCGTGATCGAACGGTCCTGGCACAACCGCTATATCCCCTCCCAGCAGCTCTACTTCGCCACAGCCCGCCCGACCGACCACGCCGACATCATCGTGTACAACGATCAGATCCAACGGCCGGCCTGGGACGTCCGACCACACTGAGATCGGCCTGGAGGGCGCCGCGATGGGGTGCAAAAGCCTACCGGTCGGCGTGGACGACGTTCGCCTTGCGCGCGTCGCACGTCCAGGGCAGGAGGCCCCATCGACATGGGCGCCACCTCAGTGGGGTGGCGCCCATGCCCGTTGTCATGGCCGGCCTGATGTGACGTCGAGCGGCGGTGTGGCCCGCTCATGACCGTCCTGGCCGTGTCCGTGTGCCAGGAGGCTTCAGGTCGTCGGGGTCACGGGGATGCAGATGGCGTACACCGTGTAGGTGCCCGTGGTGCCCGCCGAGTTGTTGAAGGACACCGTCCACGTGTTCTCGGCGGAGGGGAAGGACTCGTACACCTGGACGGTGAGGTTGTTGCCGCCGAGGGGCGTCACCAGTCCGCCGCCTGTGATGACGGTTCCCGCCGGGCAGGTCGAGGTGCCGGTGTTGAGGCCGGACGTCAGCGTGTGCGGGGTCCGGATGATCTGGGTCGGCTCGGTCGGTCCGGGAGGTCCGGGCGGTCCGGGAGGGCCGGGGCGTCCCGGTGGGCAGGCGTGCGGGCAGGGGCCCTTTCCGCCGCCGTCGCCGTCACCGCCGGTCGCCGCCTGGGCCGCGGAAGCGGCTCCCATCAGCAGTGCCGTGGCCAGCATCGGTATGGCGGCACCTCGTAGAAGGGCTGCGCGTCTCATGGTGTCCTCCGTGAACTGTTCGCCTCCTGGCGCCTGCTGCACGTCAAAGGCCAGGAAGGGTGCGGCCGCGTCGACCGCAAAGACTTGAACATGGCGAATCGCCCAAGGGCCGGGATGGCTCGGCGGACGGCGCTTCGCGAAGCACCGTCCAGCGAAAGTGGCCCTATCGGCTGATCCATACCGTATGGCGCAGACTGCACGACTGTCACGGAGAGTAATGGATTGTTTACGTGTGTGACGTGGTGCAGGCCGGCGAGTCCGATGGCATCGCCGCCGGCGATCGGATGATCACGAGTCGTGACTTATTGTGAGATCTTCCATAACTACCGCATAACAGAGATCATTTCTGACTATGGTGATCTTGTGATTCTGACTAGATCAACAAGTCGTCCGAGGCGAGTCATGTCCGGGCTCGCCGCCACGGCCGTGCTCCTGGGTGGCCTCGTCGTGTCGAACCCTGCGAATGCGGAGGAGGACAACAGCTCAGGAAGCGTGCTGGCGCACTTCCTGCAACAGGCGCTCGGCCGTCAGCAGTTCGAGCAGGTCCTGGATACCAGCCCGCCGACGAGTGCGACGGACCTGAACACGCTGCGGCGGGAGGGTGCCGCCAAGGAGGCGAAGCAGGTCCCGCAGAAGGCGGACCTGCGCGCGGCCGCCGCGGCCGCCGCGCCGATCACGCAGCAGCCGCAGATCGACCTGACCGTCATCGAGCTGGACAGGCTCGGCCGCCCCCTGTCCTCCGGCACCGTGCTGATGAGCCCGCAGTACCCGGAGGGCAAGATCGTCCCGATGGACGACAAGTTGCGTACTTCGGCGGTCCGCTGGAGGCAGTGGGACGACGCCGGCTGGTACGCCAACCGCGGCCAGGGCAGCATCGACATCGTGCCGGGCCGCGAGAACGCCGCCATCGACTTCATGAGCCCCTACCCCGCCTCCGTCCTGAAGCTGATGGTGGGCTTCGGGGTGCTGCGACTGGTGGACGCGGGCCAGATCTCGCTCGACGACACCTACGCCTACCAGCCGGTCACGGTCAGCTCGTTGTGCGGCCCAGCCCGCAGCGACACGGTCCGTAACTTCCTGGACGCCGCGCTCACCTGGTCGTCCAACGCCTCCGCCTGCGCCATGGTCAAGCTGCTGCACGACAAGGGCGCGGTGAACGGCCTCAACCAGACCTTCCAGGACCTCGGCCTGGAGACGCTCCAGCTCAAGAACACCAACCCCGACAACGGCGCGCGATGGGGCAACCCCGTCACGATGACGTCGCTCGACACGGCGAAGCTGCTGACGCTGGTCAACGGCGGGGCGGGCACCTTGTGGAAGACCCCGGGCGGCACCGCGGTCACGGCCGACGTCCTGAGCGACGCCTCCCGCACGTTCTTCAGGAGCAGGCTGGCCGAGCAGGGCATGAACGTCACCTTCTCCACCACGAACTGGTGCGGCGCGGACTATCCCGCCCCCGGCATCCCGCAGCTCACGCCCTCGCGGTGGCTCGGCGCCGACGGCACCGTGACGGTTCCCGGCCAGGGCATCTCCTACGGCCGCGACGTGCGACCGTGCGACCAGAAGGCCGAGGTGACCTACGCCCACAAGAACGGCTGGGTGAACAACTCCGGCGCCGACGCGGGGATCGTCAAGGCCCTGCCCGGCAAGGGCGGCCGCACGTACGTCGTCGCCCTGTTCTCCAACCTCGGCTACCAGTACGTCGACCCGAACCGTCCCGCGACAGGCGCGGAGAACGTCTGGTTCACTGAGCGCCTGGCGAAGCTGGGCAAGGCCATCGACGAGTACGAGAAGCGCCGCTTCGGCTGACCCCGCCGTCAAACCGAGCCGGTCAGGGCACCGTGGTACCCGGCAGCCTGACCGGCGACGACCTCTGATCAGACGCCCGTCCCGGCCGGGCCCCCGCGCGGCGGCTGTCAGCTCGCCGCCCACCGCCCGCTTCGCAGAGCAGCCGCGACCGAGCGCTCATGTTCGTCGGTCCATTCCACCTCGGGGTCGGCTTCCAGCAGGCCGAGCACCACGGACGTGATCGCCAGCGCGGGCTCCGACCATTCGGCGGGCTCGGGCGCCCCGAACGGATTGGCCTGGAACCGCCGGGTGACGATCTCCGGATTGCCGGGGGCCATCAGGATCAGCCCGCGCAATGTGGCGACGGCCAGGCGGGCCACCGTCTCGAATGTGACGCCGGCACACGGACGCAGGCCGATCAGTCTCGCCCCCCAGGAGTAGGCGGTCGCCACGCCTGCGACCATCGAGCGTTCCGACTCGGTGAGGGCCTGCTGGACCTCGGCGCGCAGGTCACCGTCCGGCAGGCTGCGGACGGTGGCCTGCAACGCGAGATAGGTACGCCAGGCCGATGACCGGTGGAAGATCCCGAACTCGCCGAGCGTGCCCTCCCGTAGCACCTCCGCGGCCAGCGCGCGGCGCAGACCCGGCGTGCGGGCCCAGCCGAGATGGGCGAGCGCGGTGCGGGCCGCCGCCTGCGACGCGCCGGGGTTGGCCTCGGTGATGGCCGGGCTGGCGCCTTTGGCCAGCTCGCGCAGCAGGTCGCTGAAGAACAGATCCTTGTACGGCCAGCGGCGGTAGACGGCGCTGCGGGCGACGCCGGCGTCCCGGATGATCTCTTCGAAGCTGATGTGCTCCAGGCTCACCGTCAGCCCGGCCTCTTCGACCGTGGCGGTCGCGGCGTCGAGCATCCGCCGTGCGGTCTCTTCGTCGGACAGTCGCTTGCGGCGTCGCGCCAGGCCGCTCTCCGGGGTCTCTCGTGTCACCATCGTAGTCTATGGTACTTGGGATATCGTGTCTCAACTTGTGATGGTGAATCCATGAGAATGTCCGCGACCAGCAGTCCACCGCGCGACCGGACCGGACACCCGGTGCGGTTCTTCGTCCTCGTCACCGTGTTGTCGGTGCCGTTCTACGTCCTGGGGGCGGTGTCGCCCGCCGTCCGCATCGGAGCCCTCGACCTGCCCGCGAGCGCGACCATGTTCGTGCTGCCGGTGCTGGCCGCCGCGATCCTGGCCCGCCGTGACGGCGGCCGGGGCGCCGTCACGGCGCTGCTGGCCCGCGTCGTCGACCGGCCCGCGGGACGAACCCGCTGGTATGCCGCCGCGGCATCGCTGCCGGCCGCGATCGGCGCCCTCTCGTGGATCTTCGGGTGGCTCGGCGGCCAAGCGGGCTCGACCCTTCCTACGTCGCCGGCGGCCTTGCCGCTGCTGCTCGCCGCGGCGCTGGCGGCGGCCGCGTGCGAGGAACTGGGCTGGACCGGTTACGCCTCCGACCCGCTGCAACGCCGGTTCGGCACGGCCGGAGCCGGGCTGCTCCTCGGGCTCTTCTGCGGCGCGTGGCATGTGATCCCGCTCGTGCAGGCCGGTCATGGTGCGGCTTGGATCGGAGGCTGGTTCCTCGGTACGGTCGCGGGCCGCGTGGTCATCCTCGGCCTGCGCAACGCCTCCGGAGGTGTGTCAGCGGCGATCCTGGCGCACGCGATGGTCAATGTCACCGCCGCCTACGTCCCCGACTACGACGACCCCGTCGTCTCGACGGCGTCCGGCCTGCTCACCGCCGCGGCCGCCGCGGGCATCCTGTTCATCGCATCATGCCGGGCCACCGCGACTCAGCCCGAGGGCCGGCGAGGTTGAGCCCCACGTACGCGACGCACCGTCGTCGAGCGCTCAGTCGTCAGCGGCGACCAGGAGCGACAGGACCTTGGCGGGGCGGTCGACGAGGACGAGCTCGTGAAAGTCGCTGTGAACCGGGCCCCAGTCGTGAAAGGCCTCGTGGCCGAGGTCTGCGAGCCGGTATCTGTCGGTGGCTCCTGTGATCAGCGGATGAACTTCGTGGTCCAGCTGGGCGGACAGAGCCGCAGGAAGGGGGCCGAACTGTGCCGCCCAGTCGCGCAGAAGGGCGCTCGCGGTCATCTCGTCCACGTGCCCGTATGCGGTCGGGGTCACGTTCCGCAGCCAGTAGGGGCCGTGGCGAAGCCCGTCGACCTTGACTCCCCCTCCGGCGTAGTCGTCCCGGAACTGCTCGTGGCCAATCAGCTCGGTCAGTAGGCAGGCGTCGCCGACGTCCGGGTGAGACACGCCGAAGCGCTTGATGTCGACCCAGCGATATGCGTGATCACCGAAGGGGAACTCACGGAAGTTGATGAATGTCTGATCCAGATACGTGAGCGCCTTCTGCACCTCTCAACGGTAAGGGCATGCTTCAGCGACGCATCCATCCACGATGCTCATTTCGAGCTCGCCGGCGGTCGCCAAGTCGGGCGCGAGTGGGTGTTAAGAGCAGCCCAAGTGGTGGCCTGTTTCATGAGCGGCATGAGAAACCTCTTCGCGGCCCGGGGCATGCGCCGGGCGATGGCCTTGGTCCTGCTGTCCGTCTCCACCGTGTTCACGATCAGCATGACGAGCACTCCCGCCTACGCGTGGAATCCTGCGAACGACGGCTGGTACAAGTGCTACATCGAAGGCAAGTGGATGTGGTGCAAGGACCTGTAGACCAAGCAGAAAGCCGCCCCCTCTGTGCGAGGAGGGCGGCTTCATCGTGTGGCTGTGATCGTCACGAGTGGAGGAGGGTGGCGGTGAGGGCCATTCTTGGTATTCGGTCTCGGCTCACTCACAGACCTCGGTCAGCTTCTCGATGTTCTCCGTCGAGGTGAGGACGTAGATCTGGTCGGCCGCTCTGGCCGGAGTGAGGTCCGGACGCAGGGCCCCGAGCGCGTGCAGGCGGTGGGCCGGCCCGTGGCTGCCCTTCGGCCTTTCACGTTCGATGTCGGCCAGAACCTCCTGGAGCCCCGCGTCGGTCGGAGAGGCGGCGGCGGCCGCGCGCAGGACGCGGTGCACGGGCCGGGCGTCGCCGGCCGCCTCGGCCTGCTCCTGGCGGAGAACGCTGGAGTAGGGGCGGCGCCAGATGCTGCTCGCCGGAGGAGGTGCGGGTGTCCTCGGTGCCTCCAGGATGGTCGCGACGCTGCTGATCGGCCTGCACGTCGGTGGCGTCGCCTTCGTGGTGCTCGCCCCGTCCGTGGCTCGCCTGCCGGGCCCCGCGTACGTCCGCTGCTGGCGGGCGCTCATCGTCGACCACGGCCGCGCCGTGCCTCCGCTGCTGCCGGCCGGGATCGCGGCTCTGATCGTCGTGACCGCCCTGTCGTGGCGCCGCGGCTGGTTCGCCTTCGGCGCCGGCGCGGTCGCCCTGATCCTGGTGATCCTCACCGTCGTCCTCACGCCGGCGGGCCTGGTGATCCTCACCGTCGTCCTCACGCCGGCGGGCCTGGGGCCCCTCAACCGGAGGGCGGACGCCTGGGATCCCGACCTCCTGCCCGCCGACTGGCAGGAGATCCGTGGTCGATGGCAGAACCTGCACCTGGTCCGGACCGGGCTCGCGCTCGCGGCGTTCGTCTGCCTGCTCACCGTCCAGACCTTCGACCGCGTCTGAACCACGGCCGTTCGGGAGCGGCCCGATTCCTTTGCGCGGTGGCCGGGGTCTACATGAGAGATCGGCCCGCACGCCGGGCCGGTCTCTCATGTACGCCGACGAAGAAGAGCCGATCGCCAATGAGCATCCCCGCGACCATGCGCGCGCTGCAGCAGACCTCACTCAACGGCCCGCAGGACATGCGCCTGATCACCGACGCGCCAGTGCCGAGCCCCGGCCAGGGCGACGTCCTGGTCCGCGTCGCCGCCGCCGGGGTCAACTTCGCCGACGTCTCCAAGGCGCACGGCACGTTCGCGGGCGGCCCCCGACCGCCGTACCTGGCGGGTTTCGAGGCCGCCGGTGAGGTCGTCGCGGTGGGCGAGGGGGTGACCGACCTCCGGCCGGGGGACCGGGTCGTCGGCATCGGGGACGGCGCTTTCGCCGAGTACATGGTGCTGCCTGCCGCTGCCGCGGCGCCGGTGCCTTCGGGCTGGACGGAGCAGCAGGCGCTGGGGCTCGTCGTGAACTGGCCCACCGCGCTGGCCGCGCTCAGGCCTCTGGGTGGCGTAGCCGCCGGGCACGTCGTGCTGATCCAGGCCGCGGCGGGTGCGACCGGCCAGGCCGCGGTGAGGATGGCCAAGCACTACGGCGCGACGGTCATCGCCACCGCATCGCCGGGCAAGCACGAGACGGTGCTGGCACTGGGAGCCGACCACGTCCTGGACTCCCGCGGCGGGAACCTCGCCGCCGAGGTGCTGCGGCTGACCGGTGGTTCCGGCGCCGACCTCGTGCTGGAGTCGGCCGGCGGCGCCGCCTTCGAGGACGGCCTGGCCGCGGCCAAGCGGGTCACCGGCCGGGTCGTCGTCTACGGCGTCGCGGGCGGCGAGGCTCCGATCACGAACTGGGACCTGGTGTACAGGCACCAGGTCCACGTCGTCGGCCTCAATGTCGGGGTGCTGATCCAGGCGGCACCGCAGATCTTCGGCGAGATCATGGGGGAGCTGTCCGCGCTGATCGCGGCCGGCGTGCTCGTCCCCGGCCTGCCCACCGCGTACGAGCTGGCCGACGGCTCGAAGGCGCTCACGGAACTGGAGGCCAGGGCCACCGTCGGCAAACTGGCCTTGCTGCCCTGAGCCGGCATGATCCTGCGACTGGACGAGGTGTGATCATGGGAGCGTGCCCGCGCCGCCCCTGGAACGTGGGCCATGACACCCGTAGGCTCGCGGCGTGACGGCGCATCCGCGGGCCGCGCCGGATCAGGACCGGTTCACCGCCGAGACCGGGCGGTTCCGCCGGGAGCTGCTGGCACACTGCTACCGCATGGCCGGCTCGGCGCACGACGCCGAGGACCTGGTGCAGGAGACGTACCTGCGGGCGTGGCGGTCCTACTCCGGATTCCAGGGCCGGGCGTCGATCCGGTCGTGGCTGTACACGATCGCCACCAACGTCTGCCTGACGGCGTTGAAGCCGCGCCCGATCCGGGTGCTGCCCTCGGGTCTGACGGGTCCCTACGACGGAGCCGACCGCCCGCCGAGCCCCGTCGCGCCGGGCGAGGTCTCGTGGCTGGAACCGCTGCCGGACGCCTGGATCGCCCCGCCCGCCGACGATCCGGCCGCGGTGGCGGTCGAACGCGAGTCGCTGCGGTTGGCGCTCATCGCCAGCCTCCAGCACCTGCCCGCCCGCCAGCGCGCGATCCTCATCCTGCGCGAGGTGCTGGCGTTCTCGGCGGCCGAGACCGCGGAGATCCTCGACACCACCACCGCGGCGGTCAAGAGCGGACTCCAGCGCGCCCGCGCCCGGCTCGACGAGCTGGAACCCGAGACCGCGGAACTGCTCGAACCGACCGACCGGCGGGCCCGCGCGCTGCTCGACGGCTACATCGCGGCCTTCGAACGCTCCGACGTCGGCCTGCTGGAACAGGTGCTGCGCGCGGACGCCACGCTGGAGGCGACGCCGTTCCGCGACTGGCGGTCAGGCCGGAGGAGATGCCTCCACCTGCTCGACGCGTACGTGCTGGGCTCGCCGGGCGACTGGCGGATGATCGCGACCACCGCCAACGGCCAGCCCTCCGCCGTCGTCTACCACCGGGACGCGGACGGCGCGCTGCGGGCCGACGGCGTCGTGGTGCTGGCCTCCACCGCCACCGGCGTCTCCCGCGTGATCAAGTTCCACGATCCCGCCCTGGTCACGACGTTCGGATACCCGGACGTGCTCACGCACTGACCCGCCGGCGGCGGACGCGCGGTCAGCCGGCGGCGGGACGGTCGGCGGACTCGCGAGCGAGGGCGACGATCCGCTCCAGGGCCGCCGCGTGCCGCTGGAAGGCCAGCCGTCCCTGCGGGGTGAGCTGCACGTACGTCCGCCGCGCCCGCTTGTCCTGGTCCTTGCGGACGGTGACGTACCCGGCGGCGGCCAGCGCCGAGACCTGCTTGGACAGCGCCGAGTCGCTGGTGCCGACCGAGTCCCTGAGAAAGCCGAAGTCCACCCATTCGGCCGGAGCCAGCAGCGCCACGACCGACAGCCGCGCCGGGACGTGCAGGAACTCGTCGAAGAGCGGATCCATCAGGCGGCCCCGCCGCTCCGCCGGACGATCGACGTCAGGACGGAGCGGTTCACGGGCGTGGCCGCAACGTACGCCACGGCCGCCACGACCGCGCCCACGACGGACTGTGACAGCAGCCCGTGAGACGGCAGGTCGAACAGTGTGAACGCGACGATCCGGCCGATGGTGAAGGCCACCATGACGTAGGCCAGCAGCCCGCCGTGGAACAGGACCTCCATGCTGGTGGCCTTCCGGCGGACCGAGGCCCGGTGCTCGTAGACGATGCCCACGCCCACGTACACGAGCATCCCGAGCGCCGCGACGACGAAGTGCCAGGGGCTGGGGAGATCGATGGCCGCCAGGGTGCCGAAAAGGCCGAGCGCGGAGACGGCCACGCGCGGAGGCGCGAAGCTCTGCTGGACGATCTGCTTCCGGGTCCTGTCCTGGAGGCGGTGGATGTCGTCGAGTGAGAACTGGGCGTCGTGCTGGTTCATGGGGTCTTCCCGGAGGTCGATTACTGCTTTCCTGTAAGGAAAGTACCATCTGTTTTCCTCACGGGAAAGTGGTAGCTGCGTCACATGCCGGCCGGACCGCACGGGCCGGGAGGCGCGCGATCGCCTGCAGGTGGACCTGCGTTCCTGGGGTACCGGGGGCACGAACCTCGACTTCGCCGTGGCGGTCAGGAGGCCGGGTCGCCCAGTGGCCTCGCGTCCTGGTTCGCCTGCGCGTTGGACTGCCGCATCAGCAGATCGGTCGCCAGCTCCACCTCCACCTCGACCTGCCGCAACGCGCGCAGCGCGGCGCCCAGGTCGGGGAAGTCCGCTCCCAGGGCCGCGGCGGCGTCCCTGACGGGCCGGAGAACGTCGGGGATGCTCTGGCGGTGCTCGTCCATGATGTGACGGTATGACACCCGCGGCCGGGCCGTCACCAGGGACCCTGGCCCAGCCCGGCGCGCCGGGGTCAGGGCATCGCCTTCAGGGCGCGTTCGATCTTCTCGCCCGGGTACGCCGTCGTCCGGCTGGTGCCGTAGAAGTCCCAGTGGAAGTCGTTCATGGCCGTCGCCACGGGGGCGTACCGGCGGATCATCGTGGCCACCGCCGGCGGCGCACCGGTGGGGTCGGCGCCCTCCGCGCACGCGCGGATGTACGCGTTGCGCTCCTCCGGCACGCCGTCCGGCGGCACCTTCACCCCGCAGATGTCGGTGACGAGCCAGTTGACCAGCCGTGCCATCGCGTACGCGGTGTCGTGGGTCCGATTGTGCTCCAGGAACTCGATCTCCGGCCCGGACAGGTCGAACCGGGAGGAGGTCGCCAGCCCGAGGTCGGCGATGTACAGGCGTTCGCCGTCGGTGAGCATGTTGCCGAAGTGCCCGTCGAAGTGCGTCAGGTGGCGGCTGTTCATGAAGGCCACGGCGGGGAGCAGGCGCGATTCGAGCAGGACGGCCGCCGCCGTCGCGGCGTCCTGACCGGCGGCGACCTGGGCGGCCAGCCAGTGGTCGAGGTCGTGCGGGATGTACTCCTGGAACAGCACGACGGAGACCGAGGCGCGGGCCAGGGCGCGCAGCCGCTCGCCCACCGCCGGGGAGCCCTCCCAGTACTCCACGGCCGCCTCGACGTCGGCGTGCTCGTCGGCGGGCGGCGGCGCGCCCGGCAGCACCCGCCAGTGGTAGAGCAGCGGGAAGGCCGGGCTGTGCCCGGCCAGCACCCAGTTGGTCGTCATGACGGCGGCCGCGAGCTCGCGCCACGCGCCGAAGCCGGGGGCGCCGATGGCGGCGACCCCGTACTGGCAGAACGGCGGCAGCTCGAACAGGTTCGCGGTGGACAGCACGTTGGCCGGGCCGCGTTCCAGGTCGGTCAGCGGGATGCGCTTGGCGAAGACCGGCACGCCGTCGACGTCCAGCAGCGCCGAGGTGCCGCCGATGCCGGAGCCCAGCACCCGGGCCTGCTCCAGCGCCTGGCCGAGCCGCCTGTCGCTGTGCAACGCCAGCGCGGTCGCGACGTCGCCGTACCTGCCGGCCCGCGCGTTCCTGGACATGTCCGACCGTTCCGCCACCGGGCCCCCTTGATCGACTTCGTGGGTCAGACGCTACCCCGCCGCGTCGGTTCCGGGGCGTCGCTCCCGGTAGCCGGCCAGCATCCGGCCTCCGACGTCGACATAGCCGGCGAACAACCCGATCACCTCCTGGAGCCGCTCCTGCGCGGGGCCGGGGTTCACCAGAGTCTCGCCCTCGCGCAGGGCGGCGATCAGGGTTCTGGCCCGCGCCTGGCTCGCCTCCAGCAGCGACTCGATCCCCCCGGTGGCCTCGACCAGCAGCCGCCGGCTGCCGGGCTGCGGGATCACCCTGGCCAGTCCCCAGGAATCGAGCTGCCGTACCGCGGTGCTCACCGCGCCCTTGCTCAGTTCGAGCTCGGCGGCGATGGTGTCGAGCGAGATCGGCTCCTCGGTGAGGAGCAGCAGCCCGTAGGTGCGCCCGGTCGCGTGCGGGAGGTTCCAGGAGGCCAGCAGGTCACCCACCGAGGTGACGAACGCGTGCCGCTCGCTCATCGCCGTGCCTGCCTCGGCGCCGGGATCGTCCGCAGGAACGTGTCGATCGCCTCGCTGACCGCCTGCGGGGCGTCCTGGTTGGCGATGTGGCCCGCGCCGGGGACGACGATCTCATCGACGCCTTCGAGCCGGGCCCAGCCGGGCATGGCCGAGGCGATGTTGCCGGTGGTGTCCCGCTCGCCGCGGATCAGGAGCAGGGGGACCGGCGTGCGGTAGCCGGGGTCGGGGGAGAGGAACCCGACGGTCGCCCGCCACACCTGCACGAACTCCTTCTTCGGCACCTGGCCGAAGGCCCGCCGGGCGTCGTCCCTGGCGGCCTCGGTGGTCGCGGAGGCGTCGGCCATCAGGCGCGGAAGCCTTCTGGCCGGGATCGTCCGCAGCATCGGCGCGGCCGCCCGCAGCAGCAGGCGGTCCCGCCAGGACAGCGGCGCCGTGTTCGGCGTGGCGCCGATGACGACCAGCGCGCGGGCCAGGCCGGGATGCCGCCGGACGACGGCCTGGCCGAGGTTGCCGCCGAGGGACTGGCCCACGAGCGCCGGCCGTTCCAGCGCCAGGTGCTCGATCAGCGCGCACAGGTCGGCGATCGCGCGCTCGGCGGTGAAGCGGACGCCGGACGGGCGCGAGAGGCCGTGGCCGCGCAGGTCCCAGGTGACGACGCGGTACCCGCGCGCCCGCAGGTACCGGGACTGGGCGTCGAACATCACGTGGTCGGCCCCCGCGCCGTGCGAGAACACCACCGGCACGCCGTCACCACCGCTGTCGGCGTAACGCAGGTCGCAACCGTGGAGGGACAGGACCGACGGTAGATTCACCATATTCTGAATATAGCGAACATCAGGGCGTACGAGTGACGTACAGGATGCGGTCGTGGGCGTCCTCGTCGGCCACATCGTGCACCGACGTCCCCACCAGCCCGTGAGCGGCCACCACGCGCAGCCCGGCCTGCTCGGCGGCCAGGCGCACCGTACGGTCGGAGTGATGGCGCTGCACGTGCCGCATCGACAGCCGCTCCCAGCCGGCGCCCACGCGCTCGAACAGGTCGAACTGCGTGATCACCACCTCGTCCGCCTCGATCCGCGGCGAGTGGGCGAACCAGGCCACGTACCGGTCACCGCGGTCTGCGACGACCGGGACGCCGAACGTGCGCCGGTAGTAACCGATGGTGTTCAGGTCGAAGAGCAGCACCCCGCCGGCGGCGAGCTGGGCGCGCGCGGCCGACAGCGCCTGGCGCAGCTCGTCGGCCGTCGTCAGGTACGTCAGCGGCACGTCCACGCAGGCGACCACGTCGAAACCGGCCAGCCCGGACGGGGGCCGCAGAAGTGAGCCCACCAGGAACGGGATGCCCTCGGCGGACGTCCGCCGCCGCGCGGCCGCCACCATCGCGGGCGACAGGTCGTAGCCGGTCACCTCGTAGCCCAGCGCCTTGAAGGCCGCGCTGCTGCCGCCCGTGCCGCAACCGGCGTCCAGCAGCCGCTTCCCCCGGCTCCCGTGCCGCTGCGCCGCCTCGGCGAACCGGCCCACCAGGGCCGCGGTGTCCGTCTGCGCGTTCAGCTCGTCGTAGCGGGCGGCGACGCCTTCGTAGGCGGCCATCGTCTCCTGGACGTGCGACATGCGATGCCTCCTGGGACCGCGCCGGGCCCGGGGCCCGGCGCGGCCGGTCGAGCGGGGTTACCAGATGAACCAGGCCTGCCGGTTGACCCGGCGGCCGGTGACGCGGCGCAGCAGCTTCCTCATGGTGAATCACCTCCCTCCTCGACGAACCGACGAACCGATGAACCGGTGGTGGTCAGGTCCGGCGTGCCGTGCGGCGCACCAGGAAGGGCGGGGGCGTGATGATGCCCTCGACGTGGGGACGCCCGGGGCCGGCACGCACCTCCAGGCGGGCGCCGTCGGTGAGGGCGGCGAGCAGGTCGGTGGCCAGCGTCTGGGCGACGGCCGCCCCGGCGCAGGTGAACGGGCCGCCGCCGAAGGGCAGGTAGGGGCCGCGCGGCTCGGAGCCGTCCCAGCGCTCCGGCCGGAACGCGGCGGCCTGGGGCCAGTGCCGTTCGTCGCGGTGCAGCAGGTAGGGGCAGACGGACACGCTCTCGCCCGGCTCCAGCGGCACGCCGCCGACCTGGTGGGCCCGGCGTACCGGGCGGCCGAGCAGCCAGGCCACCGGCCAGAGCCGCAGCGACTCGCGTACGGCCGACCCGGCGGGCACGGCGGCCAGGTCGACGTCGTCGGCCGCCGCCGACAGCAGCGCCCAGGCCACCACGTGGCCCACCGGCGCGATCGAGGTGCGGAACAGCAGCAGGTACACCTGCGCGACGTGCTCGGCGGGCGTCTCGGGCGGGGTGGCGCCGATGACGGCGTCCAGCAGGTCGCCGAGGCCGGGCGGGGAGGCGTCGGGCAGGCGGTCGGGGTCGGGTGGGGAGGCGTCCGGGAGGGTGCCGGGTCGTGGTCGGGTTCGCCGGTGGCGGACCTCGGCGGCGATCGTCCGCACCACGCGGGCCCACAGGGCGCGCCGCGACACCCGCGCCAGCCGGCCGCTGGGGCGGATCAGCACCTCGCGCCGCACGACGTGCGCCATCAGCTCCCGCAGGGCGGGCGGGCTGTCCGGCCGCAGCAGGGCGCCGGCCAGGAACCGGTGCACGGCGTCCCGTCCGGCCGAGGGCCACTGGCTGACCTCGCCCAGCTCCGCCACGACGGCGGGCAGCCGCTCGCGATGGGCGGCCACATGGGCGCGCAACGTCGTACGGGCCGCCCGGCCGATCGCCGCCTGCGTCGCCCGCGGCCCCAGCAGCCCGCCGCCGACGTGGAAGAACCCAGACACCTCGTCGTAGTCGCCCGCCTCGTCGTGCAGGATCCGCAGGGCCTCCACGGGGTCGGCCACGCACAGCGACCCGTCGTCGGGCAGGCGGAACACCGGTCCGCGCGCGCGAGCCGCCTGTTCCACGAACCCCAGCGGGTCACGCCGGTAGTGCCGCGCCGCGCCGCGCGGCCACGGCCGCGCCTCGTCGGGCACCACCTGATCCGGTTCCCCAACCGTCGTCATCCCACCTGCCCCATGCCATCCGTGAATCGGGTGTACACGCAGGCGGCGCAGGTGCGCCCCGCCAGGAGAACGGTGTCGCACGGCCTCAGCGGCTCGGCGCCACAAAACCAGGAACAGCGGCAGCATACAAGGCGTGCCGCCGCCCGCTGGGTGTCAAGTGATCAGTGTGATCAGCGTGATCATTCAGCACCAATGTCACCGAGGTGCCGGGCCCGTCGTGGTGAGGGGGCCGGGCTCAGATCCAGCCGAGCTTGGCGGCGCGGACGCCCGCCTGGAAGCGGCTGTCGGCGCCGAGCTGGGCGGTCAGTTCCCCCACGACCCTGGTCACCGTACGGTTCGAGACGCCCAGGGCGCGGGCGATGGCGTCGTCCTTGGCGCCCGTGGCCAGCAGGCGCAGCACGGCGCGCTGCTGCTCGCCCAGGTCCTCGCCGTCGGCCGCCCTGGGCACCTCGCCCGGTTCGGAGGCCGTCATCCAGCAGTAGTCGAACAGCGCGGCGTAGGAGGCGACCAGTCCGCGGCCCTCGATGATCATCGCGCCCGCCATGAGGTCGCCGGGCGTCACCTCGACCACGGCCAGCTCCCGGTCCAGCATGATCAGCCGTACCGGGACGAACGGCATGGTCCGCACCTCGACGCCGCCCTCCAGCATGCCCTGGACGTGGTCACGCAGGGCAGGCTGGGCCAGCTGGCTCTGGGCGTGCATGATGCGCACCCGCACCCCGCGCGCCACCGCGCCCACGTCCTCGGCGCGGGAGGCCCTCAGCCGGTCCGGCTCCCAGGCGTGCGGCATGTGCATGCCCATGATCTCCTCGCGCGCCCGCGCCGTCGCCGCCCGCAGCCTCTCGCGCAGGAGCTCCACCTGCGACCGGGGGAAGAACTCGACATGGGCGTCCTGGGGGTCGCCGTCCAGCCGCAGGTAGTGCTCGGTGAGCTCCTTGGACGCCGCCCGCTGCTCGGCGAGCATCCCGAGCAGCTCCTCGCCGCCCACCAGCATGCGGCTGAGCGCGGCCATCGCGTCGACGGCGATCTCGGCGCCGGGGTTGAGCAGGCCCAGCCTGGTCAGCCGCTCCCGTGCGCGCTGGAGCTCGGTGCCGCGCAGCCCCAGCCCAGTGGCGGCCTCGCCGAACGACTCCCGGTGCCGGCGCATGCGTGTGTACACCCGCCTGGCGGTGGCCTCCTCGCTCACATCCCTCTCCTGTCCGCTTCCCGCCATGGCGGGAAGCGGAAGCCGTATCCGCTGTCGTCGTGGCCCGCCGTACGGCAAGCTCAGAAAAGGGTACGGCGTGGTGAAACAGACCCCATACCCAACCCCTGTACCGCACTTCGGAGGACCTTATGATCACGCTTGTCCACAGTCTCGTCACGTACGGCATCCCCGACCTGAACAGCGGAAGCTGCGTCAAGTGCGTGGAGGCGGTGAAGCGGGAGCTGGCCCTGATCCCGGGGGTGGTGGGCGTGGACGTGAGCCTGGAGTCCGGCCGGGTGAGCGTGCTCACCGAGGGGCCGGTCGAGGAGAGCTTCATCGTGGCGGCGATCGAGGACGCCGGTTGCGAGTCCGACCGGCTGCCGGACTGGCGTTCCTAGATCGGCCGGCCTCTTGCCCCCGCGGAAACGCGGCGGACAGGGTGATCGGGCGAGACCGGCGACGCGGCTCGCCCGACCCGCCGTGGCAGGAGGCTCATGAGCGCCGACGTCATGTGGAAGGACTTCTCCCCGGGCCCGCACGGCACCCCTTCTCCCGACCTGGCCCGCCGCCTGGCGTCCGACCCGGTCGGGACGGTGGTCCTGCCCAGCGGCGACATCGTGCCGATGGCCGTCCGGTACGACGACGTGCGGGCCGTCCTGTCCTGCCCGCACAGCAGCCGCACCGGACTCGCCGAGCCCGGACGGCCCTGCCCGACCTGGTCGCCGACTACGCCTCACCGTTGTCGGCCCGCCTCAGCTGCACGGTGATCGGCCTGCCCGGCACCGACCACGAACGTTTCAAGCAGTGGTCCGAGGCGTTCCTGGGGGCGTCGGCGGCCGGCGCGGAGGCGCGCATGGCGGCCTTCACCGAGCTGGTGCGGTGGCCGCCGAGCCCGCGCTGACCGAGCCCGCGCTGACCGAGCCCGCGCTGACCGAGCTCGCCGTGGGCGAGATCCTCCGCTTCGACGGGCCGGGCACCAACGGCCTGCTGCGGCGGCTGGCCGACGACGTCGAACTGCCGTCCGGGGCGGTGCTGCGCGCCGGCGGCGTCGTGCTGCCGAACTCGCACACGGCCAACCACGACCCGGCGCCCTTCCCCGACCCCGAACACTTCGACGTGCGCCGTTACGCGCCGGGCGGCTCGGCCCGGGCGCCCTGGGCTCGGGCGGCCGTCTGTGGCCCTCCGGTCAGGGGGCGGCGACGACGGACTGGGTCTGGCGGCCCAGGCCGTCGACGCCGAGCTCCATCCGGTCGCCCGGCCGCAGGTAGACCGGCGGGTCGAAGCCCATGCCGACGCCCGCGGGCGTGCCGGTGTTGATCAGGTCGCCGGGTTCGAGTGCCATGAACCGGCTCAGGTAGCGGACGACGAAGACCGGGTCGAACAGCATGTCGGCGGTCGAGCCGGTCTGGCGGCGCTGCCCGTTGACGTCGAGCCACATGCCCAGGCCGTTCACCTCGCCCAGCTCGTCCGGGGTGACCAGCCAGGGCCCGCACGGGTTGAACGTCGGGGCCGACTTGCCCTTGACCCACTGGCCGCCGTGGCGCAGCTGGAAGTCGCGCTCGCTGACGTCGTTGACGAGTACGTACCCCGCGATCGCGGCGCGCGCCTCGTCGTCGCTCTGCAGGTAGTGGGCCCGGGCGCCGATCACGACGCCGAGCTCCACCTCCCAGTCGGTGGCCGAGGACCCGCGCGGGATGTGCACGTCGTCGTCGGGGCCGACCAGCGTGTTCGGCGCCTTGGTGAAGATGATCGGCTCGGCCGGCGGTTCCGCGCCCGACTCGGCGGCGTGGTCGGCGTAGTTGAGGCCGACGCACAGGATCTGGTGGGGACGGGCGATCGGCGCGCCGACGCGCTCACCGGCGAAGCGGGCGACCGCGCCCGCGGCCACCCGGTCGGCGACGGTCGCGGCCAGCGCGTCCAGGCCGCCGGCGAAGAAGGAGCCGTCGAAGTCGGTGACCACGTCGGAGACGTCGACGTAGGTCTCGTCGTCGATCGCGACGATCGGACGTTCGGCGCCCGCGGCGCCGATCCGCATGAGTCTCATGGAGAAGTCCAGCTTCCGGTGTCGGGGTGGATCAGAGCTGCGCGCCGGCCGGGACGGTGACGGTCCTCCCGGACTGGATGGATTCGTAGGCGGCCTCGACGACGCGCATGGCGTACACGGTGTCGCCGGAGTCGATCAGCGGAGGGCGTCCCTCCACCAGGGAGCGCACGTAGTCGGTGACCTCGGTGATCACGGACTCGTAGTGCCAGCCCCCGGGATGCCAGGCGTCGGGGCCGAAGGGGACGTCGGCGACGGCCTCGCCGCGGTAGTCGTGCTGGCCGCGGAAGATCTTGACCACCGGGTCGGACATCTGGTCCACCAGGATGCCGCCCTCGGTGCCGTACAGCTCAAGGCGCTCGCTGTGGGGGACCTCCGACACGGAGGTGAAGCCGCAGGAGAAGTGGGCGCCGCTGCGCATGCGGCCGTACACCTCGGCGGTGTCCTCGATCTCGTTGTCGAGCGGGAACACCTTCCTGGAGACGCCGGTCAGCTCCTCGAACTCGCCGAGCAGCCACTTGAGCAGGTAGAAGGAGTGGGCGCCGGTGTCCATGACCAGGCCGCCGCCGAGCTTGTACTGGGTCCGCCAGTAGCCCGGCATCGACAGGTGGGCCTTCTCGTTGGAGCGCAGGTACGTCCTGGCGTGGATGACCTCGCCGATGGCGCCCTCGCGCACCAGCCGGTGCACGGCCTGGTAGGCGGCGATGTAGCGGCTGTTCTCGGCGACCATGAAGTGCACGCCGGCCTCGGCCGCCCGGCGCTGGATGGCCACCGACTGCTCGTACGTCGGCGCGACCGGCTTCTCCAGGATCAGGTGCTTGCCGGCGTCCAGCACCGCCATCGCGGCGTCGTAGTGCAGGTGGTGCGGCAGGATCAGGTCCACCACGTCGACCCGCGGGTCGTCGATCAGGTCCTGGAGGTTCGCATGGGTCTGGGCGCCGAACTCGCCGGTGAAGGCCGCCGCCGCCTCGGGGTCGACGTCGCAGCCGGCCACGAGGTCGACCACGTCGGACATGCGCTTGTAGGCCGCCGCGTGCGTCTTCGAGATCAGCCCGAGACCCGCGATGCCGATCCCCGGCTTCGACACTGACATGTGATTCTCCTGTACAGGATGTGACGAATGGATGGTTGGTGGGCGCCGGGCCTCAGCCCTTGAGCGAACCGGCGAGCACGTCGGCGCCGTACCGGCGCTGGAGGAGGTAGTAGACGATCATCACCGGCAGCGCGACCATGATCGCGGCCGCGCAGGTGATCTGGTAGTTGCTGCCGTACTGCAGCCCGACGAAGAAGTTGAGTGCGGCGGGCACCATCCGCAGCTCCGGCTGAGAGATCATCACGACCGCGAGCAGCAGGTTGTTCCAGGTCCAGATGAACAGGATGGTGGCCAGGGCGAAGATTGGCGAACTGGCCGTGGGCACGACCACCCGCCACAGCGTCTGCCACCGGTTCGACCCGTCCGTCCGCGCCGCCTCCAGCAGCTCGCGGGGGAAGGACTTGAAGAACGACGTCATCCAGTACGTGCCGAAGGCCATCGAGCCGCCGATGCACGGCAGCATCATCGACCAGTAGGTGTCGATGAGGTCGAAGGCCCGGAACTGGTAGTAGAGCGGGATGACGGTCGCCTCGTACGGCACGATCAGCCCGAGGACGAACAGCGGGAACAGCAGCGACGAGCCGCGGAACCGCATCGTCCCGAACGCGTAGCCGGTCAGGATCGAGAAGAAGACCGACACGCTCACCACCACCCCGGACAGCAGGACGCTGTTGAGCAGCGAGCGTCCGATGCCCGCGTCCGGGTTCTCCCAGGCGCTGACGAAGCTGTCCAGCGACCACTGGCTCGGCCAGGCCAGCCCGCTCACGGACGCGTCCGGCGGGTTGAAGGCGACGAGCGTCGTGGAGATGAAGGGATAGATCGCGAAGGCCGCGAACAGGAGCAGGACCACGTACGACATGGTGTTGCTGCGGCGTGAGATCATCGTGTTATTCCGATCTGACGAGCCGGTTGACCAGGCCGACGCCGATGAAGATGACCAGGGTGAGGAGCACGGCGATGGCCGCTCCCGGCCCGATCTGCCCGTTGACGAAGACGTCGCGGTACATCATCAGCGACGGCGTGGTGGTGGCGTAGCCGGGGCCGCCCTGCGTCGCCATCAGGGGCAGGTCGAAGATGCGCAGGGACAGGGTGAGGGTCATCACCAGCGACACGCGCAGCTCGTGGCGGATGCCCGGCAGGGTCACGGTGAAGAACTCGCGCACCGGTCCGGCGCCGTCGATGCGCGCGGCCTCGTACAGCTCCTTGGGGATGTGCTGGGTGCCGGACAGCAGCATGACCACGACGAAGCCGAACGTCGCCCACAGCGCCACGACGCCCAGGGCGGGCAGCGCCAGACCGGCGTCGCCGAGGAACGGCCGCACCAGGTCGGGGCCGAGGACGGCCTCGATGATCGCGTTGAGCGAGCCGTCCAGCGAGTAGAGCCAGCGCCAGGCGATCGCGACGACCGCCAGGGCGATCGTGTACGGCAGGAAGAACACGAACCGGAAGAAGCTCAGCCCGCGGATCCTGGTGCGCGCGATGATGCCCACGAGCAGCAGGGCGAGCGTCACCGGCAGCACGCAGCCGAAGACGACGAAGACGAGCGAGACCCGCAACGAGGTCCAGGTGTTCGGATCGGTCAGCACCTGGAGGTAGTTGTCGAGCCCGACCCACGTCTGCGGGGAGAGCCCGTCCCATTCGAGGAACGACAGGCGGACCGTGTCGGCGATGGGGACGAGGACGAACAGCGCGTAGAAGATGAATCCGGGCAGGATGAGCAGGTACGGCATCCCGCGGACCTCGCCCCGCCGGACTCCCCGGCGGGGGCGCCTGCCGGCCGGCGTCGCCGGGCCGGCGTCTGTGGTGACCGTGACGGCCATGGTGCGATCAACTTCCCTACGTGGCGCGACCGGTGCGGTGCGGTCCCCCGCACCGCACCCGCCGGCATGTCCTGACGGATTCCTAGGCGCTCCGGCCGGCGGCCGCGGCCTCCGGCCGGGCCCCGCCCGGCGCGGCGGGCAGGCCGATGATCTCGCGGGCCTCCTCGGGGCTCGCCACCTCGCGGCCCATGAGGTGCGCGATCTTGACGATCTCGTCCACGAGCTCGGCGTTGGAGCGCGACGGCGAACCGTCCGGCAGGTACGGGTTGTCCTCCCAGCCGACCCGCACGTGACCGCCCAGGCTCATGGCCATGGCCAGCAGGCGCCACTGCATCTTCGGGTTCATCACGCTGACGTTCCAGTTGACCCGGGGCGGCAGGTGCCTGACCAGGTACAGCAGGGAGTCCTCGGTGGGAGGCGTCCACGCGCCGCCGGGCCAGCCCAGGAACAGGGTCGTCCAGACCGGGTCGTCGAGCAGGCCCTGGTCGCGGATGAACTCCAGGTTCCAGAACGCGCCGGTGTAGAACGACTCGACCTCGGGCTTGACGCCGTGCTCCTTGGCCGCCTTGCAGAAGGCCTCCAGCTCGGGGCGGGTGTGGATGGCGTACTGCTCGTTGGCCGGGTAGGCGGGGTCGGGCCGGAAGTACTCGTCGTGCACGTTGAAGGCGTAGGACATCATGTCCGGGCGCAGCTTCATCAGCGCGACCTTCTCCTCCAGCCGGGCGCTGGCGATGCCGAACTGGATGATCGAGTCGCGCTCGGCGCGGATGCGGTCGGTGAGGTCGGCCCAGCCGTCGAAGTCGGTGCGGGAGAGCTGGCGGCCGTCCTCCTGGATAGAGTCCTCCAGGTAGTGCACGCCGTGGTGGTGGACGAGCGACGCGCCGGAGTCGATCGCCCGTACGTACTCGGCGGCGACGGCGGGCACGTCGTCGATCCGCGGCATGCCCTTGAAGCCGGGATACGACATGGAACAGTCGACGGTTACGGTGATGACTACCTTGTCCACGAATGGCCTTTCTCGCATGGGGGTCGGGGCAGGCGCCTCGTGCGCCGCCCCGCGGATCAGGAACGGGTCTTCATGTAGTCGGCCCAGTTCTTCTGGACCGACTCGTTGAACTGCTTGGGCGTGACCTCGCCGGACAGCAGCCGCTGCGCCTCGGCGCCCTGGAACGTCAGCATCGTCGGGGTGGGCCAGTCCTCCCACGTGAACAGGCCGTTCTCCGACGACAGCCGCTCGTAGGCGGTGACCATCTGCTTGAGCAGCGGGTCGTCGATCTTGGCGTTGACGCCCGCCTTGGTCGCGGAGGGGCGGCCGGCCGCGATCTGCGCCGCGACGGCCTCGTCGCCGGCGGTCACGTAGTCGATGAACGCCGCCGCGCAGTCGGGGTACTTGGTCTTGGCGGAGATGCTGAAGGGGAGGCTGTAGCCGCCGACGGCCGCGTGCTTGCCGCTGTCGCCGGCGGGGAAGAGCATGAAGCCGGCGTCGTCGCCCAGGGCCTTGCCGACATCGCCGAGGGCCCAGGAGCCGGTGACGAAGAAGGCGGACTGTCCCTTGCCGAAGCGGTTGGTGGCGTCGGTGAAGCTGGTCGCCAGCGCGTCGGAGTTGAAGTAGCCCTTCTCCATCCAGGAGCGGAAGTCGGTCGAGCCCTTCAGGTGGCCGTCGTCGTCGTAGGTGCTGCCGGGCTTGTTGTAGACCCAGTTGTTGATCGTGTCCGGGGCCACGTACCAGCCGTTGAACAGCGACAGGTTGTGCAGCGCCGGCCACTTCTCCGAGTCGCCGAGCATGACGGGGGTGACGCCGGCCGCCTTGGCCTTGTCCAGCGCCTGGACGAAGGCCGCCTTGTCGTCGAGGGTGGCGGGGTCGACGCCCAGCTTGCTCAGGACGGCCTTGTTGTAGAACACGCCGACGTACTGGATGGCCGGCGGCACGGCGACCAGGTTGCCCTCGCCCAGCGCCTTGCCGTCGGCGGTGAACCGGTTGACCGTCAGCGCGGACTCGGGGAACTTCTCGGTCCACCCGAACGCCTTGGCGTACGGGTCCAGGTTCAGCAGCAGGCCCGCCTTCCACAGGGCGCCGTTGATGGCCCAGCCGGAGTTGCCCTGCATGACGTCGGGCGGGTTGTTGCCGGACATCACCAGCTTGATGGTGCTGGCCGAGGAGGCCCAGTCCTTGATCTGCAGGTCGACGGTGACGTTCTTGTTGGCCGCCTGGAAGGACTTCACCTGCTCCTTGAATCCGTTGGCGATGGCCTCGCCCGCCTCGGACATGCCGACGGTCAGCTTGACGGTGCCGTACTTGGCGCACGACGTGCCCACGTCGGTCGGCGCGGCGGCCGGCTTCGTGGTGATCGAGGAGCCCGCGCAACCTGTGGCGCCGATGGCGGCGGCGGTGGCGACAGCGGTCAGAGCTCGTGCGGAGCGATGGTGTCGGAGCATCCTGTCCTCCTTGAAATGAGCCATGAAGCCTCCGCAAAAGGGGGATGTCGGAGGGATTTCGATGGCGGTGACTCCTCGCGTCCTGAAGTCTCATCCACAAGGTCGGCGACGAAGAGCACTTGCGGGCGGCCGTGGGGGGCTCGACCTCTCGCTGTGATCAGTAGCGAGGTGTTGCGTCAGACGAACTGTGTTGCACCAAGGGACGTTAGTGGTGCCCGACGCTATGGCGGACAATCAGGGCATGTCAACCCCTGTGATCGGGGTGTTTCCTGTGAAATCTCCACCCTCTCCCGGAAAGTCATGTGTTGCGTATGGCGTCAAGGGGTTGCATCTGCCGCAACACTTGTGGATGCTGTGTGCACACCGAACCTGCCCCCCGGAAGAAGGCGACCAGTGGGAGCAACGTCAGCCACGGACACCATGCAGGCCGCCGTGGCCCCCTCGATCCCGAGCGAACGGCTCGACGTCACCCGCGTGCCGCGTCCGGTGCCCGAGGCCGACGACCACGTGGTCCTGCGTGTGCACGCCTGCGGCATCTGCGGCACCGACCTGCACGTCCTGGCCGGGCACTCCTACCGGCCCGAGACGCCCTTCGTGCTCGGCCACGAGCCGGCCGGGGTCGTCGTGGACGCCGGAGCCGGAGCGCGGCAGTGGATGGGCCGCCGGGCCGTCATCACCCTGTTCACCGGCGAGGGCTCGTGCGCGGCGTGCCGGGCCGGCGACGAGCGGCTGTGCCCGGAGCTGGTGTCGATCACCGGCGTGCTCGGCGCCTGGGGCGGCTACGCCGACTACCTGCGCGTACGGGCGGGTCAGCTCGTCGAGGTGCCGCCGCCGCTGTCGTGGGAGGACGCCGCCTCGCTGGTCGACGGCGGGGCGACCGCCGCCAACAGCGTCCGGGTCGCCCTGGAACGCCGTCCGCGCCGCGTGCTCGTCCTCGGGGCGGGGCCCATCGGTCACCTGTGCGCCGAGCTGCTGCGCGTGCACGGCGTGCCCGTCCAGGCGGTCGAGCCCAACCCGTTGCGCCGCCGCGCGCTGCGGGCCGTCGGGCACGACGTCGTCGCCTCGGTCGAGGCGGCCGCCGCGCCCGTCGACGTCGTCATCGACTGCACGGGGGCGCCCGCCGTCCTGGCGCCGGGCCTGGACGCGCTCGACCCGCACGGCACATACCTGCTCGCCGGGTACGCTCGCGTCCCGGACGTGGACTTCGCGGTCGTCGCGCGCAAGGAGGCCGACATCCGCGGCATCCGGTCGGGCCGTCGCGAGGACCTGGAGTCGATCCTCGCGCTGGCCGCCGACGGGAAACTCCGACTTCCCCCGACCGCCCGCTGGCGGCTCTCCGCGGTGAACGACGCGCTCGACGCGCTTCGCGCCCAGCGGGTCCCCGGCAAGGCGGTCATCGTCCCTGACAGCGTTTGGAAGGATGAAGTGGCATGAAGATCGCTCTGGACCCGGCGATGCTCCAGGGGAAACCGGTCGAGCACGCCGCCCGCGCCACCGCCGAGGCCGGCTACCGCTACCTGGAGATGGGCAACCGCGACGACTTCATCCCGGCGTTCGGCCCCATGCACGCCTCGCCGGCCGATCTGCGCGGCTTCCGCGACGCGGCGGACGGCTCAGGCGTCGAGATCGCCTCGGTCGCCGTGATCCAGGCGTGGTCCAGCCCCGACGAGGACGTCCGCAAGCAGGCCGTCGCGTGGTGGCGGGACGGCATCGCCGCCGCCGTGGAGCTCGGCTGCCGGCGCGTCAACACCGAGCTGTCCGGCCACCCCGACCAGCCAGACGCCTGCCGGGAGGCGTTCCTGCGCTCGATCGACGACCTCCTGCCCGTGCTCGAACGCGAGGACGTCGAGCTCGTCGTCGAGCCGCACCCCTGGGACTTCATCGAGACGACCGCCGGGGCCGTCGACCTGATCAAGGAGATCGACAGCCCGCGGCTGCGCTACCTGCACTGCGTGCCCCACGCCTACCACCTCCAGGGCGGCGTCACCGAGCAGGTCGAGTACGCCCGCGGCTGGTTCGACCACGTCCACGTCGCCGACACCTTCCGGCCCGGTCGCACCATCGTCAACCCGCCCGGCGTCTCGTGCCGCATCCACCAGCACTTCGACCTCGGCCGCGGCGAGATCGACTGGGCCGAGGTGCGCACGGCACTGGAGGCGGTCGGGTTCGACGGCATCCTCACCGTGCAGGTCTTCGGCTGGGAGGACCAGGCCGAGAAGTCCTTCAGGACGAACCGCGAAGCAGTTGATCATCTCTTCGGCCTGAACGGCGGACAATCCTTGTCATGACCACGAACCAGAGCCCCGGTGCGAACGAACCCTCCGACGGCCGCACCGCCTCTCCCATCCAGCGCGCGCTGCGCGCGCTGGAGCTTCTCTCCACCGAACCGCTCACCGCCGCCGAGCTCGCCCGCGAGCTGGACGTCAACCGCAGCACCGCCCTGCGGCTGCTCGCGGAGCTGGTCGCCACGGGCTACGTGGCCCGCAACGAGGCGACGAAGCGCTACACGATCGTCCCGGCCAAGTTCTACGGCCTCATCCAGGCGCCGGAGACCGACTGGAGCCAGATCATCGACCCCGTGCTCGCCTCGATCCGCGACGAGTGCGGCGACGCCACGATCCTCGCGGTGCCGGCCAAGGACACGATGGTCTACCTCGCGTTCTTCCCCACCCGGCACGTCGTGGCCGTCTCCGAGCAGTTAGGGACGATCCGGCCGATGCACTGCTCGGCGCTGGGGAAGGCCTACCTGTCGGCCCTCGATCCCGAGGCCCTCGACACGCACCTGGCCCGCCTGTCCTACGCGGGCGGCACGGAGAACGCCGCCAAGGGGCCCATCGAGTTGCGGCGCCGGGTGGAGGAGTCGCGCGAGGTCCGCTACGCGGTCGACAGGGACGAGACCTTCGACGGCGTCAGGTGCGTCGCGGTGCCGGTGCGGATCCGCGGCTCCCTGATCGGCGCGGCCGGCATCTCCGGCCCGTCCAGCCGCCTGTCCGACGCGCGTATCCCGCAGCTCGGGCAGTACCTGGCGGCGTCCATGTCGGGCTTGTGACACCTGGTCAGGCCGCGGCGCGCAGCACGGCCGTCGCGGCCTCGAAGGCGAACCCCGCTCCCCATGCGCCGCGCCGCAGGACGTGGCCCAGCTCCAGTTCCCCTCCGTCCTCGGGGGAGCGGCGGGCGAGCATCGACGTCCCGATGAGCCGGTCCGTCGCGTGGTCGGCGACGACGTAGTCGCCGAGGCCCGACGTCGCCAAACGTGGGCAGGTGGCTCATGAGCGCCTGATCCTGGGACACGGCCGCCGGCATCGCGGGAACCGCAGCCTGGAAGGCCGTAAACGATATTTCTCACTACGATGTCCGGATGCTTCCTGCTTCCCCCTCGGTCGTGGAGCCGGTCTCGCCGCGTGCCGGGCGGTTGGCCTGGCTGGACGCGTTACGCGGACTGGCCGCGATGGTGGTGGTCTTCGAGCACGCGCTCGAACCGTTGTGGCCGGAGGCGCGAACGTCGATCAAGGCCGTCTTCGATCCCGGCTGGTACGGCGTGCTGGTGTTCTTCCTGGTCAGCGGCTACATCGTGCCCGCGTCCCTGGAGCGCCGGGGCAGCGTGCGGGCCTTCTGGATCTCGCGGTTCTTCCGGCTGTGGCCGCTGTTCACCGTGTGCGTGGCCGGGATGCTGCTGCTGGCGGCGCTCGGCTGGGACGACCTGCACATCTGGTGGGACACCCGCCCGGCGGCCATGGCCCTGGCCCACGCCGGCATGCTCCAGAACCTGCTGTACGTGCCGAACGTGGCCAACGTGCTGTGGACGCTGTCGTACGAGATGGCCTTCTACCTGCTGCTGACGGCGATGTTCACCCTCGGGGTGCACCGGCGCGGCACCGCGACCGCGCTGGCGTTCACGGCGGCCGCCGTGCTCGGCGCGGGGCTGCTGCCGGTGACGCTCCTGTCGGCCGGCGGCGCGAGCCGGATGCTCACGGTGGTGGTCGTGGTGACCGCCGTGGTGGCCGCCGGGCTGGCCGCGATGCTGCGCGGCGGCAGGCGCGTACGGCAGGCGGGCGCCGTGGCCGTCGCGGGCACGATCCTGCTGCTGCTGGCGGTCAACCAGAGCTATCCCGGGCCGTGGCAGGGACTGTTCATCCTGGCGACCATGTTCGCCGGCACCGCGCTCCACCGGGTGGAGGCCGGGGAACTCGGTCGCGGGCACCTCGTGTGGGTGGCGCTGATACCGCTGGCGGGGTTGTGGCCGGCGCGTGACGAACCCGGCGTGCAGGTGGCGATCGTGGCGGCCTGGCTGACCTTCGCCGCCGGGACGGCCCTGCGCCACCGGACGATGCCCTCGTGGCTCACCTGGCTGGGCCTGGTGTCGTACTCGATCTACCTGCTGCACCCGCTGCTGCTGGAGAGCGTCGAGTTCTTCCTGCCCGAGCCGTCGGACGTGCCGCTGCCGGCGCGCCTGGCGCTCCTGGCCGCGGTGTGCGCGGCGCTGCTCGGCCTGTGCGCGCTGACCTGGCGATGGGTGGAGATGCCCGCGCAACGGCTGGGCAGACGCCTGATCCGCCGGACCGAGCCTTCCTGACCTCGAAGCGCCTCGAAGCGCCTCGAAGCGCCTCGGAGCACGTCGGAGCGCCCGTCGGTCAGCGGCTCACGGCGGTCTCCTGCTCTATCCGCGAGAGCTTCTCCGGATTACGCACGTGGTAGGCGCCGGTCACGTAGCCGTTCTCCATGCGTACCGCCACCACTCCGTCGACCTCGCCGCCGATCCGGACGAGCAGCCCCGGCCCGCCGTTGATCTGCACCATCTCCACCGACCTGCCCCCTCGCGCCCCCTCGCGCCTCCACCAGCCGACGGCCAGCAGGCGGGCGACGTTGCCGGCCCCCACGAGCGGCCGCAGCAGGGCGTGCCGGACACCGCCCCCGTCGCTCAGAGCGACGACGTCCGGCGCGAGGATGTCGAGCAGGCCCTGCAACTCGCCGGTCTCGACCGCCCGCTGGAAAGCCTCCAGCGCGGCCCGCGTCTCGGCCGGGGACGCGGTGCCGCGCGGCCGGCGCGCGGCGACGTGCGCGCGCGCCCGGTGGGCGATCTGGCGCACGGTGGCCGGGCTCTTGCCGACCGCCCCGGCGATCTCGTCGTAGTCCAGGACGAACACCTCCCGCAGCACGAACACCGCCCGCTCGGTCGGCCCGAGCGTCTCCAGCACCAGCAGCATGGCCATCGAGACGCTGTCGGCCAGTTCGACGTCGTCGGCCACATCGGGCGCGGTCAGCAGCGGCTCGGGCAGCCACGGCCCGACGTAGGACTCTCGGCGCCGGCCCAGCGTGCGCAGCCGCTTCAGCGCCTGCCTGGTGGCGATCCTGATCAGGTACGCGCGCCGGTCCAGGACCGTCCCGAGGTCGACGCCCGCCCACAGCAGCCACGTCTCCTGCAGGACGTCCTCGGCGTCGGTGGCCGAGCCGAGGATCTCGTAGACGAGGGTGAACAGCAGGTTGCGGTGGGCGACGAACGCCTCGGTGGCCGCGTCCAGGCGGCCGTCGTCCGCCGGGGACGTCGGTCGTTCGGTTCGTCCGCTCATCGGTGGTTCCTGCCTGTTCGCTGGTGACCGGGCCATGGTCATACGATCCCGGGCCCCGCCGCCGCGTGACATCGGCGGGCGGTGGTCTATGTCACACGGGCGCTCCTGTCACAAGGGACGGGCCGCCGGGATCTCTTGCCCGTCACGACGCCACACCACGGATAAGGAAGTCCGACATGAACAACACCACCACGGTCGCGGTCGCCGGAGCGACCGGCCGCCTGGGACGCCACGTCGTCGACGTCCTCACCGAACGGGGACACCGGGTCGTGCCGATGTCCCGGGCCACCGGCGTGGACGTCATCACCGGGGAGGGACTGGCCGAGGCGCTCACCGGGGCCGAGATCGTCATCGACGTCGCCTCGTGGCACGCCTCCGAGCAGCAGGCCGCGACGGAGTTCTTCCGCACGTCGGCCCGCAACCTGCACGACCACGGTCGCAAGGCCGGGGTCGCCCGGATCGCGGTCGCCTCGATCATCGGCGTCGACCGGGCCACCGCCGGGTTCCTCGCCGCCAAGAAGGCGCACGAGGAACTGCTCCGGTCCGGCCCGCTGCCCGTGCGGGTCCTGCGGGCCGCGCAGTTCCACGAGTTCGTCGGGCAGCTCCTGGACTGGCGGCAGGGCGACGTCGCCCACGTCCCGGCGCTGCCCTCCCAGCTCGTGGCCTGCCGTACCGTCGCCGAGGAACTGGCCGACCTGGCCCTCGGCGAAGCCGTTCCGGGGACGCCGGTCCCCGAGATCGCCGGCCCCCGGAAGGAGATCCTGGCGGAGGCGGCCGCACTGCTCGGCGCCCGCCGGGGCGTCCAGGTCGTGGGCGTGGACGGCTCGGGCATGCCCGACGCCGCGCTCGCCGCCGAGGGGGCGTTCCTGCCCGGCCCGCACGCCGTGCTGGCCGGGCCCACCTTCCAGGAATGGCTCGACGCCCAACCCTGAGCGAGGGCCGGGGCGGCCGCCCCGGCCCTCGCTCATCGTCCGGCGGCCTTCAGGTCGATCACCACCTGGGTGCCCTTGCCGGTCCGGTACCAGATCACTCCCTCGTGGGTGTACAAGGTGGGCGGCGCCTTGTCGCCCCTGCGCGTCGGCACGGGGAAGAGCAGGCCCGTGCGCTTCGTGGCGACGTCGTGCACGGCCAGGCTCTGCCCGCCGCCGGGGTCCCTCTGGTTGAGCAGGACGAATCGGCCGGACAGGAGGGTTCCCCTGGCCGTGCCGGGCAGGTCGCGGCGGTGCGATCCGTCGCGCTGCCAGGCTGCGGTCCCGTTGAAGCACCACGTCGGGCCGCAGTCGCTCCACGACGAGCGCCCCTTCTGCGCGACCGCCTTCCTGGACCTGCCGGTCAGCACGTCCTTCAACTGCTGAAAAGGACGGGTGATGGGATGGTCGACGGTCGTGTCGTGCGCCGGCCAGCCGGCCCAGGGCCATTCGACCAGGTAGAAGCCCTTCGTCCCCGGGATCAGGGAGACGTTCCCGCCCTTGAGCGGCACCCGGTAGACGCCGCCGTCGGGGGGCGACCACACGGCCATGCCGCCGGCGATGGCCAGCTTCTTGATCCCGGAGTAGGCGTTGTCGCTGGACATCACGGCCGTCAGCGTCGCGATCGCCCGCGGGACGCCCCCGGTGACGGGAACCGCCCAGATCTCCGACCTGCCGTCCCGGTACGCCGACCACGCGACGTACCCGTCGCCGACGACCACCGCGTCGTTCGCCACCCCGAGGTCCGTCAGCGGCGCGACCTGGGTGAACAGCCGCTGGTCGAGCTCGTACGTCCAGATGCCGTCGAGCCGGTTCGCGGTGAGCGTCCGGCCCACCAGCACGCGGTCGGTGACGAAGGCGTCCGGCTTGAAGACCCGGCCGCCGGGGCCCGTCGCCGGGATCTCGTGCACCGCCCCCGGCCACACCTGCCCGACCGGCGGCGACAGGCGGCCGGAGTACGGCGTCGGCCGGGCCGCGGGGGAGGGCGGCGCGGAGCCGATCGTCCGGGTTCCCAGGACGGTGACGCCCACCACGGCGGCGGTCGCGGCGGCCACCGCCACCGGCGTCCACCACCACCGCGCGGCGACCCTCGCCCGGCGCGGCGACGGCACGACCCGGGGCCGCCCGTCGTCGCCGACCGTCCCGGCCCTGGCCGCCAGCGCGTCCCTGAGCCGATCCTCGATCGTGGTCATGCTCCGCCTCCCAGCTCGCGCTCAAGCCGCTCCAGAGCTCTGGAAGCGGTGGACCGTACCGTGCTCTGCCGCAGGCGCGTGGCGTGGGCGATGTCGGCGTCGGACAGGTCGAGGTAGTAACGCAGGACGAGAACCTCGCGCTGCCGCCGGGGCAACCGGCCGAGCGCCGTCAGCATCTCCTGCCGCGACTCGCCCAGGAGTGCGATCGTCTCCGCCGAGTCCACCGGCTCATCCCGCCGCCGCACCATCGCCCTGACGGCGACGGCACGCCTGCGCAGGAGCGAGCGCGAGGCGTTCAGCACGCAGACGCGCACGTACGACAGCGTGAGGACGTCAGGACTCTTCCCGTGCAACCGGGAGAAGACGTCCTGGACGATGTCCTCCGCGCTCTCCCGATCGCCGACGAGCAGCACGGCCAGGCGTACGAGGGCGAGCCGATGCTCGCGATACAGGCCGGTCACCACCGCGTCGCCGGCGGTGACCGGCGGCGACGCGCGAGCGACAATCTCAGCGTTCATGACCTAGGAACGCGCGCCTGCCGCGATTCGCTGCTTCGGCGCCGGGGCCGTTTTCACGCCGCCGGGCCGTGCGCGCGGCCGCTCCCCGCCGCGACGGGGGCCGCCACGGCCTCCGCGGGCAGGCGGAGCGACAGCCGCAGCAGCCCCGCGCAGGCCACGGCCAGCAGGGCGGCCGGCGCGGCCCACATCAGCGGCGGGGCCGCGCCGGCGAGGGCCGAGAACGCGACCGGCGCCACGACCTGGCCCACCGACCAGGTCATCTGGTGGACCGCCAAGTAGCGGCCGCGCAGCGCCGGAGGGGCCGTCCCGGCGGCCAGTGTGGCGGCCGGGGCGGTGTGCAGGAGTTCGGCGAGGGTGAAGACGAGGGTGGCGGCCAGCAGGCCGCCGATCCGCGGCGGGCCGGCGGGCAGCAGCGCCGTCGCGGCGTACAGGCCGCAGGCCAGCACGAACACGGCTCCGGCCAGCGCCATCGCGTGCGTACGCCGGGCACGCCGCTGCCACCGGCGTACGGGAAGCTGCCCCGCGGCGACGAGCAGCGTGTTGACGGTGTAGAGCAGGCCCAGCAGGGCGGGCGAGGCGCCGAGCACCGGGACGACGTACAGCGGCATGCCCACCGGCAGCAGCAGGTGCGTCAGCGTGAACGCCCCCTCGGCCGTCACCAGCCCCATGAACGGCCGATCGGCCAGCACCCGCCGGTAGCCGCCCCGTTCGCGCGGCTTGCCGGGTTCCCGCGCGCCCGTCCCGCGCGGATTCTCGGTGCGGCGGGGCAACAGCAGGCAGGCGGCGGCCGTCGCGAAGCTGACCGCGTTGAGCCCCGCGATCAGCGCGAAACCGGTCTGACCGGCCAGCGACACGGCGGCCGCGGACAGCAGGCCGCCCAGCCCGAAGGCGACGTTGCGGGCCGTGGCCTGCATCGCGTACAGCCGGTCCCTGCCCTCGCCCCTGGCGAGCACGGCCACGTGGCTGCTCGCGGCCGGGTAGTACGCGCGGTCGGCGGCCGCGATGACGGCGGCGACCGCGACCAGCGGGCCGAAGCCGTCCACGAGCGGGTAGAGCGCGAAGCCCAGCGCGCGGACCACGTACGTGCCCACCAGCACCGTACGGGTGCCGAACCGGTCGATGAGCACCCCGGCGACCGGGTTCGCGGCCAGCGCGACCGTGGCCGCCAGCGTCATGCCCAGACCGACCACGGGCATGGGCAGGCCGGTGACCCGCTGGATGAACAGCAGGGTCAGCGGCACGTACAGGCCGTTGCCGAGGGCGTCGACGAACATGCCCACGAGGAAGAGACGTACGGCGCGATCGCGCGGTGGGGAGACGAGCACGCGTCACAGTGTGACCTTCGGCCCGCGGACGGCGGATCGGGCGATGGTCCTAGGACTTGAGACGGTCGGCCGCGCGCTCAGACCGGGCCGGAACGGCCTCCCGCCAGGTACGGCCTGATCCGGTCGGCGAGGCCGGCGGACTGGCGGAGCCCGGACTCGTACACCTGACCCCATCGGCTCCGGTCACCGACGTCCGGCCCGAACGCCTCCAGCGCCGCCTCGTCCGGCACGATCCGCACCCCCGCCTCGATCCGGGGACCCGGGAACATGTGCCCGAGCGGTTCGACCAGGACCGTCGTGCCCGCGCCGTCGGCCAGGTGGACGTTGGACCCGCCGCCCAGCGCGCCGTCCATGTACCGGTGCGCGCCGATGGTGACGGGGGCGGCGTGGCCGGGCGCGGCACTGCTGGCGGCGACGGCGAGGTGCAGCGGCACGCCGCTGTCGCGGGTCCAGACCACGTGCTCGCCGCTCCCGGCGTCCACGGCGGTGATCAGCAGCGGCCGGTCGGGCCAGGTGGTGGCGCCCACGAGCCGTTCCATGGCGGCCACATGCCGTTCCTCGGGCAGCGCGTCCGCCCGCAGGGCGAGCTCGCCGACCTGGCGCAGCGCCTCGTGCGGGTCGGCGCCGGGCGTGTTGAGCATCCGAAGGACGCGCGGCATCACGGTCGGGTCCCCGATCCGGCCTTCCGGCGGCGCGGGTGGCAGCTCGGCGAGCTCGTCCAGGTCGCGCCCGACGGCCAGGGCGGCTCCGGCGATCGCGCCCGCCGAGGTTCCGACGAGCAGATCGGCCTCCGACAGCTCCACGCCCGCCTCGCGCAGGCCCGCCGCCAGGCCGAGGAGCCAGGCGGTGCCCACAGGGCCGCCCGGACCCAGGACGACGGCGACGCCGGCCTCTCCCGCAGAGAAGATCATGTTGCGATGCTACGCCCATCGGGACGCCCGGTCATGGACCGGGCCGCCGACATGAGCGGCCTGTCCGGGACGCCGCCCAGCTCCGCGCGGCCGGCTTCCACTCCCGGACGAGGAGCCCGAGCCCAGTTGGAGGAGCGCAGCACCCCCTCGCGGACGAAGCCGTTGCGCGGCAGCAGCCCCGGCCCGATGTGCGCGGGGTCAGGCGTCCGCGTCCCACCAGCCGCGGCGCGCCGCGAGCAGGCCGGCCTGGAAGCGGGTACGGGCGCCGAGCCGGTCCATCAGCTCGCTGACCCGGCGGTGCACGGTGCGCAGGCTCACCCCCAGCTGGCGCGCGACGGCCTCGTCCTTGAGCCCGGCGGCGAGCAGCGCGAACAGCTCGGGGTCCGGCAGGTCGACCGGGCGGGAGTGCGCGTCGAAGAGCGGCAGCGGCAGCGCCGACCGCCACAGCACCTCGAACAGGGTGACCAGCGCGTCGAGCAGCGACGAGGAGTGCACGATGACCGCGCTGTCGGAGTGGGCGGACGCGTGGGTGCTCAGCGGCAGGATGGCGGTCCGCCGGTCGGCGATGGCCAGCTTCATGGGCACCTCGGGGCTGACCCTGGCCTGCTCGCCGGCCGCCGCCGACTCCTGGGCCAGCCGCAGCTTGCCGGGGATCTCCAGGGCCGAGGCGTCGTAGATACCGCGTACCAGGACGCCGTGCGCGAGACGTTCCATCTCGGGCGCGTTCTGCTGGGACGGGTCCTGCGCGTACGGCGGCCGGTCGAGCACCAGAAGCTCCTCGGTCGCGGTCTGCTGCAACTGGGTGAACCGCTGCACCACGGCCGCCTGCCCCTGCACCACCTCGACCAGTTCCTCGGGGGCCAGGTTCTCCGTGCGCGGCGTCTCGGCCAGCAGCGCGAGCGCGGCCAGCCTGGCCTGGGCCAGCCCCTCCTCGCGGCGGGAGATGAGGGCGGCGACGGCCACGTCCGGCCTGGTCGGCACGTACCGGACCGGGCGGCCCGCCATGCGGCTGACCAGGCCGAGCGCTTCGAGCCGCGAGCACGCGCGGCGCAGGGCCACCGTGGTGCGGCCGGTGTGCGCGGCCAGCTCGGGCAGCGTGGCGCGCGGCCGGTGCAGCAGGGCTCGGTAGATCAGCTCGTCCTCGGCGTCCACCCCGACGGCCGCGAGGGCGTTGTCGTGCGCGTTCATGATCAAACAGTGTGTCAGATACCTGCCATGGCGTGAACCTGCCTCCGTCAGGGCTGGCCTGGGCGCCGTGTTCACCGATAGAACCGGACATCTAAGACATTCCTGTCGGGGAGGCAGTGTTGAAGAAGGCGTTCACCATCGGAATCGCGACCGCGCTGACGGTCCTGTCGGCCGCCGCGCCGGCCATGGCGAGCAACTCAGGCGATGGCTTCGACGGCGCGGGCTGGAGCCGGCCGTCCTGCCAGACGGTCGCCGGTGACGGTTCCGTGACGTACGCGTGGAACGACGGCAAGAAGATCGCGTCCACCAGCAAGGTGCTGGGGCCGATCGTCTACACCACGGGACTCGTCGCGCTCGACAACCCGAACCAGTTGCTGGCCATGTCCAACAGGCAGCTGCTGGCCTCGAAGGACGCGGGCTGCACCTGGAACGTGGCCGGCGAGATGAAGGGCTGGTACATCGAGCTGGTCGCGGCCCGCGGCGGCCGGGCCTACGCCTGGGACCGCGACGGCAACGTCGCGCTCGCCACGCCCGAGGGCGTCACGCCGCTCACCGCGCCCGGCGGCGACCTGATCGGGCTCGGCGTGGACCGGGGCAACGGCGACCGCCTGCGGACGTCCGACCTCGAAGGCCAGCTGCGCGAGTCGCTGGACGGCGGGCGCACGTGGCAGCCCGTCGGGGTGCCGGCCTGGACGCCGAGCGACACCCGCATGTCCTACACGGCGGTGTTCGACCCGCGCGACCTTGACCACGTGGTGCTGGGCGCCTCGGACCTCGGCGCCCGCGTCACCTTCGACGGCGGCCGCACCTGGACCTCGGCCGAGGGGCTGACCGAGCCCGGCGGCCGGGTCAACGTGTTCAGCGCCGCGATCTCCCCGGCCGCCGGGAACGTCGTCTGGGCGATGGGGCTCGACATGGCGGAGACGGAGGGCGGCGCGCCGTCGGACGGCCGGCACATCTACCGCTCCGACGACGGAGGCAGGAACTTCACCTCCGTCGTGGACCAGAGCGCCACGGTGACCATTCCCAACGGGCCCCTGCTCGCCCCGCACCCGAAGGACGCCGACGTCCTCTACTTCGACTTCGGCACCGGCTGGTCCGGGATCGGCACCGACATCTACAAGTATGAGACCCGTAAGAACCGCGTCACCATCAACCACAACCCGTACGACCGGGTCACCTCCATCGCCTTCAACCCGGCGTACCCGAACGTGATGTACCTGGGCGTGGCCGAAGAGGCGTAACCCCCGCCGCCGCGCGCCCACCCGGTGATCCGTCACCGGGTGGGCGCACGGCTGCGTCACTCCGCCCGTCGAGGTGGGCGAGGTTGGCGGCGGTGGGCGGCGGTGGTCACGGCCCCGCTGGGCCCGTCCCGCTCGCCGAGCCGGTGCCACAGCAGGTCAACCCGTCACAGGATCTCGATGGAGCTGACCTTCGGGGGGCGGTTGGGGAAGCTGATGTCGTGCCAGCGCTCGATCTTCACCGAGTCGCCGTTGGCGTCGTAGTAGATCAGGTCGTTGTTGCCGGTGGAGATCCTGTCGACCCACCATCCGCCGAAGTCGGTCCTTCCGCGGTTGGCGTAGCAGTCGACGCTGTCGCGGCCGTTGAGGTGGGACCAGATCTTCAGGAAGTTCTCCCCGCCGCGGCACTCGACGTGATCGATGGCGAAGGCCGGACTGATCGGGATGGTGGCGGTGAAGGCGGCGGCCGCGGCGAGCGCCACCGCCACGGAACGGACGTTCTTCTTGCTCTTCGAGATCAAAGACTCTCCTCTTGTGGAGACCGGTGCGCTCTTCGTGACGGAGTGGCACCGTTCGTTGACTCAAAGTGATATCGCCGCTCGGACTCCTTTTCACACTCCCGCAGAACGCAATTCTCTGTTCGTCGCGCAGTCGAGAATTTCAGCCAGCATTGCGGGTGCTCGATATTCGCCGGAAATGGCGTTGAATGCGATGGAAAATGGTGGCGAGAAAGCCGTTGTGTCGGGATCGGCCGCTCAGGCGGGCTCGCCCAGCAATCCGGCCAGCCGGTCCAGGCCGCCCCTGACGAGTCGCCCGTACCCGTCGTCGCCGAGCACGTCGATCCGCGCCCGGGCCTGCCGCAGGTGCTCACGGGCGCGGTCGAGCTCGCCCAGCCTGCGATGGCAGTCGCCCAGGTTCAGGTGCAACGACGGGTACAGCCCCGCCACCGGAAGCGCCACCCCGGCCTGTGCCACCTGCTCGTCGGTGACCCGGTCGGCGGCGGCGAGCGCCCGCAGGTCCCACATCAGCTCCTGCCGCACGTCGTCCTGCACGTCGGCCATCGAGTGGGCCAGGACGCAGACGTGCAGCGGGTCGCCCTGCTCGCCGCCGATGTCGTCCCAGATCCGCGCGAACAAGTCGCGGGCGGCCTCGGGTCGCCCCTGGTGGTGGTGCAACTCCACCCCCTGGCCGATCCGGGCCATCGTCGGATCGGTGGTCATCGGCGGATCGGCGGTCATCGGCGCTCCTTCACTGACGCGGGAAAACGTGGTCGGCGTACTGGTTCGGGTCGCCGGGATTCGGTGGAATTCAGCTGTTCCGGAGACGTTCGGCGTGCGGCAGTTCCTCGGCGTGCGGGCGTCCGGGGCGGGTGTCCAGGAGCCGCCATCGGGTCGTGACCCCGTCGGGGCCCTCCAGCGCCCCTCGGGCGAGCGCGGCGTCGATGCGGGCCCGGACCTCGTCCGCCGCCTCCGCGTCGGCCGCGAACAGGACGCGCAGGTGGACGGCGCCGTCCCGGCGCTCGGCGGTCGTGTGGTGCGGGGCGATCGGGCAGGGCGGCTCGTGCTCCCAGTGCCCGCACAGAGCCACGGTGATCGCCGCGCCGGGGGCGCGCACGTCACCGTGCGCCTCCATGTCGATCGTCGCCTCATGGGCGAAGGCCATGCGCACCCTCCCATGATTTCCCCATGAGCGCGACGGGTCCAGTCCGAGTCCCGCCGGGCCGAACTCAGGCGGGCGCGTACTGGGACGCGTACTCGCCCGAGGGCGGGATCGGCGTGATCACGTCCACGAGGACGCCGTTGGGGTCGGCGACGATGAAGTGCCGCTGGCCGAAGTCCTCGTCGCGCAACGTCAGCTCCGGGGCCAGCCCTTCGCGCACGACCAGCCGCTCCCATTCGGCGTCGACGTCCGCGACCTCGAAGTTGATCAGCAGTCCCGCGACCGGCCGGCGGTAGGCGGCGGGCAGCGTCGGGTGCCGGTGGTCGAGCAGGGCGAGCTCGTACGGCCCGCGGCGCAGGCTCACGTACCAGTCGGCCTCGAAGGTCACCTCGTATCCGAACAGCCGGACGTAGAAGTCCTTCGACGCGGCGAGATCGGCCGTGCACACCACCGGATACACGCTGCTCAGTTCCATGCGCTGCTCCTTCCAAGTTTCACGTACCAACGGTATGTGGGCGTACGCTAGTTGGGATACCGTCGGTATGTCAAAGGGGACGCAGTGACCAGGACGGAGCAGAAGGAACGCACGCGGCGTACGTTGCTCGTCACGGCAAGACGCCTGTTCGCGACCAAGGGCTATGCCGGGGTGGGCCTGGCGGAGATCGTCGGTGAGTCCGGCGTCACCAAAGGCGCTCTCTACCATCACTTCAGCGGCAAGCCCGAGCTCTTCCGGGCCGTGCTGGAACAGGTGCAGCGCGAGGTGGCCGACCGGGTGGCCGCGGCGGCCGAGGCCGAGGGCGACCCGTGGGCGCAGCTCAAGGCGGGGTGTGCGGCGTTCGTCGCGGCCGGCGCCGACGCCGAGGTGCAGCGGATCATGCTGATCGACGGCCCGGCGGTGCTCGGCTGGAACGAGTGGCGCGCGATCGACGAGGCCACCAGTGTCCGGCATCTGACCGAGGCGCTGGCCGCCCTCGTCGCGGACGGCTCCATCCCCGCCCAGCCGGTCGCGCCGCTGGCCCGCCTGCTGTCGGGGGCGATGAACGAGGCCGCGCTCTGGCTGGCGCAGTCCGCCCCCGACGACCTGGCCGACACCCAGGCGGCCCTGTCCCGCCTCCTCGACGCACTACGGGCGTGAGCTGCGGCCGACGATGACACGGCCCCCCGTCACCGCGGGCGCACGCTCGCTGGGGCCCCGGCGAGCAGCCTCGGGGCTGACCGTCGTGATCGGCCCCGACGTGCAGCCCCGAAGCCGGCGTAGGTCAGCCGGTGGCGCAGGGCTTCCCGTTGAGGGCGAAGCTCGCCGGAGAAGGCGGCGCCCCGCTGAACGCCGCGGTGAACCCGACCTGGGTCGCCGACCCGACGGCGATGACCTTGTTCCACGGTTTGTTCGCGGCGGCCACCCCCGTACCGGCCTGGGTCCAGTTCGCGGACCAGCCCGAGACGAGGCGCACGGCGGCCGCCGCCGGGTAGTCGACCGTCAGCGTCCACCCGTCGACCGCGGCCGTGCCGGTGTTGCGCACGACGATCTCGGCGTCCAGGCGAGGCCCGGCCGTCATCGCGCGGTACGTCACCGTGCACGCCGGCCCGGTCGACGGGCTCGGCGACGGAAGACCCTCCCTGGCCAGCGCGGACAACGGGTCCGACGGCACGCTGAGGTTGTCGGCGGCGTCCTTGGCGACCACGACGTAGGTGTAGCGCTGCCCGACGACCAGGCCGGGTTCGGCGAAGTTCAGGCTCGGCGGCAGGACCGTGCCGACCTTGTCGTACGCCGTCGCGGTCTCGCGGTACACGTCGTACGCCGTCACCGCCACGTTGTCGCTCGACGGCTGCCAGCAGAACGTGACGCCCGGATAGTCCTGAAGGCAGGCGTCACGCAGCCCGGACGGCTTGGACGGCGGCACGTGGTCGCCCGGCAGCGGGGTCGGCGAGGTGGTCGGGGTCATCCCGAGCGTCGCCGGGACGGTGATCAGGGCGGAGGGCGGGCTGAGGTGCCCCGCCAGGTCCCTGGCCACGACGTACATCGTGTACAGGTGGTTCAGCTCGCCGGAGAAGCCGCCGACGGTGCTGGTCGTGGTGCCGGCGAGGACGAAGCCGCCCGGGTCCAGGCGGTACAGGTCGTAGCCGGCGATCCCCGTGTCGTCCGAGGAGGCGGACCAGCAGATGGAGGCGTAACCGGTGGGGTTGGCGGCGAACGGCACCGGACAGGGCCGCAGCCCGCCGGGACGGGTCGGCGGCGCGTCGGCGGACGCCGCGACCCCCTTCGCCGCAACGCCCCGCGCCACAGGGACGCCCTTCGCCTTCGGGACGGAGGCCAGCGCCGTCCCCCCGGTCGGGCCGATCGCCAGCACGGCGAGGAACAACGCCAGAGTGAGGAATCCGAGGGTGAGGCCAATCGCTCCCAAGGACCGTCTGCAGAGCCGCATGGGGCTCCCTTCTGATCGAGCCGGCACCCCCTCGCAGTGATCGTGAACGAGTTTTCCCCCCCGCGTAAAGCCGTGACTGCGCCGGGCCGGCGAATCGGGACGGACCAGCCGTGTTACCTTTTCCCGCCGGCGCTCGTCATGGGGGTGACGACCGAGAACGAACGGTCGTCGCACCGACGAGTGAAACGAGAGCAGGATGCTGACCACCATCATGTACACGACGGTCTACGTCACCGACCAGGACCGCGCGCTGGAGTTCTACACCGAGGGCCTCGGCCTGGAGAAGCGCATCGACGCCCCCGCGCCCGGCGGGCGATTCCTCACCGTGGGCGTCCCCGGCAGCCCGGTGCAGATCCTCCTGTGGCCCCACGCCGACTCCGCCGGGCAACCGGGCGGCGCGGACCGCAACGGCTCGCCCGGCCCGCTGATCCTGGAATCCGACGACCTGCGCAAGGATTTCGAGATCATGCGCCGGCGCGGTGTCACCTTCGAGGAGCCGGAACCCGTGGACTACCCGTTCGGCGTGCGCGTCGAGGCGGTGGACCCGGACGGCAACCGGGTCTCGCTCCGGCAGCAGCGGAAGCCGTGAACGCCCACCCGTCCGGCCTGCTGACCGAGGCGTTCGAGGCCCAGCGCGACCGGCTGCGCGCCGTCGCGTACCGTGTGCTGGGCTCGCACGCCGACGCCGAGGACGTGGTCCAGGAAGCCTGGATGCGCCTGGTCCGCCAGGACGAGGCGGCCATCGACAACCTGGCGGCCTGGCTGACCACCGTGGTCGGCCGCATCAGCCTGGACCTCCTGAGATCCCGCCGGGCCCACCCCGAGACGGCCTACGGGCAGGAGTTCGCGGACCTCGTGGTGACGCCCGCCGACGAACCCGCGCCGGACGAGCAGGTGGTGCTGGCCGATTCGGTCGGACTGGCCCTCTTCGTCGTGCTCGACTCGCTCTCCCCGGGCGAGCGGCTGGCGTTCGTCCTGCACGATCTGTTCGCGGTGCCGTTCCAGGAGATCGGCCAGATCCTCGGCAGGTCGGCCGACGCCGCCAAGACGGCCGCCGCCCGCGCCCGCCGCAAGGTACGGGCCACGGACCGGCCCGTGAGCTCCGGCCGGGAGCATCGGGAGGCCGTCCGGGCGTTCCGCGCCGCCGCGCTCGGCGGCGACTTCGAGGCGCTGCTGCGCGTCCTCGACCCGGACGTGAAGCTGACCGTCGACACCCCCGGCGGCATGGTCGTCACCCTCGGCGCCACGGCGGTCGCGACCGGCGCCCGCAGGTTCGGCGGCGAGGTCGCCGCCCAGCGGCCCGTGCTGGTCAACGGCATCCCCGGGCACATGTCCTGGCGCGCCGACGGAACCCCGCTGTCCGTCATCGCCTTCGTCGTCACCGGTGGCCGGATCACCCGCATCCACATCGTCTCCGACCCGGCCAGGCTCGCCGCGATCGACCTGCCCGCCCCGGCCTGAGCCGGGTCCGCCCGGACCGGTCCTTCCCCTGACGAGCCGGTCCGGGCAGTGTGGGAAATGCGGCATCTGGACCGGTTCAACGGCGGCCCCTACCATGGGCGCGTGCGGCTGAACGTCCTCGGGCCCATGGAACTCGTCGTGGCCGGGCAGGTCGTACCGGTCGGACCGCCGAAGCAGCGAGCCCTGCTGGCCCTCCTCGTCATGCACGCCGGCCGCGTGCTCCCCGCCGACCTCCTGGCCGACCGGCTGTGGTCCGGCGACCCGCCGCCGAGCGCCCAGGCGAGCCTCCAGGTGTACGTCTCCAACCTGCGCCGCCGCCTGGAGCCCGACCGGCGGCCGGGCACGACCCCGGCCGTCCTGGTGAGCGCCGCCGACGGGTACGGACTGATGACCGCCGGCCTCGCCCTCGACACCGCCGACTTCGGGACGCTCGTGTCGGCCGGGTCCGGCCACCTGGCCGGCGGACGGCACGAGCAGGCGGCGGACGCCCTCACCGAGGCGCTCGACCTGTGGCGGGGCGACCCGTACGCGGACGTGCGCGCACTGGAGTGGGCGCAGCCCGAGATCGCCCGTCTGGAACAGGTACGCCTGGACGCCGTGGAAGGGCTGGCCGCCGCCCTGCTGGAACTCGGCCGCCACACGGACGTGGTCGCGCGGCTGGACCCGTTCGTCCGCGAGCACGCGCTGCGCGAGCGGGCCTGGGAACTGCTGGTGCTGGCCCACTACCGGGCGGGCCGGCAGGCGGCGGCCCTCGCGTGCCTGCGCAGGGTGCGGGAGGTGCTCGCCGGGGAGCTGGGCATCGACCCGGGGCCGCGGTTGCGCGACCTCGAAGGCGCGGTGCTGCGCCAGGACGCCGCACTGCTCGCGCCGGACCGCCCCGCCACTCCGCTCGCGCCGGACCGTCCCGCCACCCCGTCTTCCCCGCAGCGACCGCGGGCACGGACGGCCGGGACCCCCGAGCCTCCCGCGGACGGGCCGCCCTTCGTCGGCAGGCAGGGCGCGCTGGAGCTCCTGGCCGAGGCGGCGAAGGCGTCGTCCGCCGCCGGGCAGGTCGTGCTGGTGGACGGCGAGCCGGGCGTCGGCAAGACGAGCCTGCTGAAGCGCTTCCGCGCGACCGCCGACGTGCCCGTCGGATGGGGGGCGAGCCCCGACCACGAGACCGCGCCCGCGCTGTGGCCCTGGGAACGGGTCCTGCGCGACCTCGCCGCCGCGGCCCCGCGGGCCGCCCTGCCCGCCGAGGTCGGCACGTTCCTGTCGGGCGGGCCGGCGGCCGTCCCGGCGTCCGACGCACAGGGGGCGCGGCTGCGGTTCTTCGAGGCGGTCGGCACGTTCCTGGCCGCCGTCGGCCCGGCGGTCGTCGTGCTGGAGGACGTCCACGCGGCCGACGACGCGACGCTGCGGCTGCTGGTCCACGTGGCCTCCACCGCCCGGCCGGGCCTGCTGGTGGTGGCGACCTTCCGGCGGCACGAGGCGTCGGCGCTCACCGCCACGCTGTCGGCGCTGTCGCGGCTCGGCGCGCGCCGGCTCGGCCTGGACGGGCTCGCCGCCGACGAGGTGCGCACGCTGGTCCGGGAGCTGTCCGGGCGCGACCCGGGCAGCGGCGGGGCCGAGGAGCTGCGCCGGCGTACCGCCGGGAACCCGTTCTTCCTCGCCGAGCTGGCCCGCGCGGGCGAGGAGCTGCCCCGAGGCGTGCTGGACGTCGTGCTGCACCGGGTGGCGGGCCTGGGGGAGGAGGCGGCCCGCGTGCTGGAGCTCGCCGCCGTGATGGGCGACGAGTTCGAGGCGGTCGTCCTGGCCCGGGTCGCCGGCGGCACGGTCGGCGACCTGCTGCCGGCGCTCGACGCGGCGCTCTCCGCCGGGCTGATCCGGGAGTCGTCCTACCGGCTGGGCGGCTACGAGTTCGCGCACGCCCTGGTGACCGACGCCTTGTCGTCGCGCCGGTCGCGGCTGTGGCGGGCGCGGGTGCACGAGCAGGTCGCGAGCGTCCTGACCCAGCTGCACGGGGACCGGGACGACCGCGCGGCGGTGATCGCGCGGCACTGGCTGGCGGCGGCGGAGCTGGGCGCCGAGCCCGCCCGCATGGCGATGGACTACGCCGCCCGCGCCGCGCGGGCGGCCCTGCGGCGGCACGCGCCCGACGACGCGGCCGTGTCCTGGCAGGAGGCGCTGGCGGCGGCCGAGCCCGCCGGGGCCGGCGCGGGCGAGCGGTTCGAGCTGGCCGTCGGGCTGGCGGAGAGCCGCTATGCCGCCGGCCGGTACGACGAGGGCTACGAGGCGGTCGAGCAGGCGCTCGCCATGGCCGGCGACGACCTGGACCGGGCCGTCAGGGCCGCCGACATCGCGATGGGCCACGGCGTCTGGGTGCCCTTCCGGTACGGCCTGGACGTGGCCGCCCTGCGGGAGGCGGCGGACCGGGCCGTGCGCGAGCTGCCGCCGTCCTCGCCGGCCTGGGCGACGGCGCAGGCCGTCCGGGCCGTCGTGCTCGCGCAGACCGGTCGCGAGGACGAGGTCGGCGCGGTGTCGTCGGCGGCCGTGGCGGCGGCCGAGCGGCTGGGCGACCGGGAGCTGCTGCGGCGCGTGCTCCACCTGCGGCTGCTCGCCATGCAGGGACAGGACTTCATCGAGGAACGTGCCGGGACCGCCCGGCGGCTGCTGGCTGAGCCGGACCTGTCGGTCCAGCTCCGGGTGATCGCCCAGCTCCACCTCGTCGTCCATCTCACGGTGCACGGCAGGGTCGCGCAGGCCCGGGAGCTGCTGGCGGAGCTCGGCACGCCGCTGCGCGAGCTGCACAATCCCACGCTGGCGTTGCAGGCGGCGGTGGCGCACGTGGGGCTCGACCTGTTCCAGGGCGTGCCCGAACCGGCCCGGCACGTCGAGCCCGTCAGGGCGACGCTGTCGTTCGCCGACCTCGCCTACTTCGAGGTGTCCATGCTCGCCGAACGGGCCGAGACGTTCATCCAGCAGGACCGCCTCGGTGAGGAGGTGGCCTGGATCGAGGAGGCGGCCCGGCGCACCGGCCTGGCGGGGCCCGCCTACGCCCTGGCGAGCGGGCTCGCGGACCTGGGCGAGCACGAACGCGCCCGCCGGCTCCTGCGCGAGACGCCTGCGCCGCCGCGCGACTACCACTGGGCGATGGCCACCATGTGCCGGCTGCACGCGGCGATCCGGCTCGGCGAGGCGGACGTCGTGCGGGAGGTCTACGACGCCTTCCGCCCCTTCGCCGGGCTGCTGCACGTGAACGGCACCTGCACCACGGTGGACGGCGCGTACGACGGCCACCTGGGGGAGGCGCTGCTGGCGCTCGGCGACCACGACGGGGCACGCGCCCACCTGCGGGCGGCGGTGCGCCTGCTGGAACGGGCGGGCGCGGCCTACTGGCTGACAAGGGCCCGCCAAGCCCTCGACAAGTGCACATAGAGACGGGCCGCGCACTCTGTTCCCGACACGTGAGGGAACAGACTGATGATCACACCACAACACCTGACCGGCTTCCTGATGATGCACGCCGGTTTCCGCGCCGAGTTCGGCCGCCTGGCCGAGGCGTGCGGCGACCCGCGTGACGACGCGCACGAGGAGCTGCTGGAGGAGCAGCTCGCGCTCGTGCTCGACATGCTGCACGCCCACCACTCGCACGAGGACGCCACCCTGTGGCCCAAGCTCGCCGGCCGCGCCCCGGAGGCGGCGCACGCGCTGGCCGAGCTGGAGTCCGAGCACTCCCTGCTCGACCCGCTCATCGAGGCCGCCGCCGACCGCCGGACGCCCCTGGCCGAGCGCGCGCCCACGCTGCGGCGGCTGCACGAGCTCGTCAACGAGCACCTCGACCACGAGGAGCGGACCGCCGTGCCGCTCATGCTCGGCCACCTCACCCCCGCCGACGTCGAGGCCGACAGACGCCGGGCGATGGACGACTTCGGCCGCCGCCGGGTCCCCGTCATCCTCGGCTGGCTCGCCTCCAGCGCGGACGCCGGCCTGCTCGCGGCGTCGTACGCCGACCTGCCGGTGGTGGCCCGGCTGATGTTCCGACTGTTCTGGTGGCCGGCCTACCGGCGGCGCTTCGCCCGCCTGTACGCCGCCCCCGTCCCCGCGATCACGATCCTGGAGCCGTGATGACCGCGTCCGTACCGACATCCGCACCGACCGCGTACGAGGTGGCCGAGATCTTCGACCGCGCCCTGGTCTGCGAGTACGCCTCGCTCACCCGCGACGGCCGGCCCGTCACCTGGCCCGTCACGCCGTACGTCGGCGCGGGCGGCACGTTCGACGTGAGCACCGGGCTCACCTACCCGGACAAGGCCGAGCGCGCCCGCCGCGACCCGCGCGTCGCGCTGCTCTGCTCCGGGGACGGTGGGCCGGACCGGGCGCCCGTCGTCCTCGTGCAGGGCCGGGCGACCGTCCGCGACGCGGACCTGCAGGCCGGCACCGACCGGTACGTCCGCGAGTCGATGGCCAAGACCGGCGCCGGGTTCGCCGGGATGCCGTGGTTCGTGGTGAAGCGGCTGGGATGGTACTTCGCCCGCGTCTGGGTGGAGGTGACCCCCGAGCGGATCGTCCGGTGGCCCGACGGCGACCTGTCCAGGACGCCCGACGTCTGGACGAGCTCGGCGCGGGTCGTGGCGCCCGCCTCCGACCCCGCCCCCACGGGCCCCCGGCTGCCGAGCCGGTCCGCGCCGCCGGTGGACTGGCGGCCCTTCGCCGACCGTGCCGCCCGCCTGGGCGGGCCCGTCGTCACCATGGTCGCCGACGGCCTGCCGCTGGCCGTGCGCACCCGATCGGCCGTACGGACCGGGGACGGCTTCGACCTGCGGCTGCCCGCAGGCGTCCAGGCGGCCGACGGGCCGGTGTGCCTGACCTTCCACCGGCACGGCCCGGCCATGGAGTGGCAGGAGAACGTGGTGCTGGTCGGCAGCGCGGCCGGAGCGGGCGACCGGCTGAGCGTGCGGGTCGAGCGGGCGCTGAACGACTGGAGCCTGCCGGGCGACCGCCGCGAGCGCGGCCGCTCGTTCCTCGGTCAGGGGAGGCTGCTCAGGAAGCGGCTGGCGGCCGAGGCGGCCCGGCGCGGTCAGCCCGTGCCGCGCGTCCGCCGTCCTCGTGCCTGACGCCGGGCGCCGGGGCGATGCGCCGGACCACCACGCCGAGCAGCCAGTCCGCCGGTACGTAGCCGAAGTGCCGCGAGTCGCGTGAGGCGGCGGCGTTGTCGCCGAGCACGACCAGGCATCCGTCGGGCACGACCCGGCCGGGAGCGTCCGGCAAGGAGGCGACCTCAGGGGGGACCGGGTCGCCGGGCACGGCGGTCACGCGCTTGACCACCCGGAACGGCTCGTCCACGGGCTCCCGCGCCGCGACGGGCCTGCCGGACGGCTCCCGGCCGTTCACGGGTCGGCCCGACGGCGCGCGGGGGTCGGTGGTGAGCGCGGCCTCGGCCGCCATCTCCGGCCACATCTCCGTGAGGCTGCCGGCGAGCAGCACCACCTGGCCGCGCCGGACCGCGTCCAGGGACGCCCGCCGGACCAGCACCCGGTCGCCGTCGCGGTAGGACGGTTCCATGCTCACGCCCGCCACCGTGATGACGAGGTAGCGACGGCGCAGCCGGACGGCGATCGCGGCCGACGCCCCGAGCACACACCCCACCGCCGTCAGCAGGGCGAAGGCGGGTCTCAACGGCGTTCCCCTCCACTCATCGCGTCACCGGCTCCACCGGCTCCTCGGCGTAACCGGCCGCCTGAACGGTGAACAGCCGGGCGTACGTGCCCCGGGCGGAGAGCAGGTCGGCGTGCCGCCCCTGCTCGACGACCAGCCCGCCGGACAGGACGACGATGAGGTCGGCGTCCCGGATCGTGCTGAGGCGGTGGGAGATGAGCAGGCTGCTGCGGCCGTCGCGCATCCTCCGCAGCCGCTCGTGCACCTCGTGCTCGGCCTCGGGGTCCAGGCCCGCGTTCGGCTCGTCGAGGATCATCAGGTCCCGGTCCTCGCGGAGGAAGGCCCGCGCGAGCGCCACCCGCTGCCACTGGCCGCCGGACAGCATCACCCCGTTCCCGGGGTCGTCGGCCTCGTCGTCGGCGAAGAACAGCCGGGTCAGCAGCGTCCCGTAGCCCTGGGGCAGGCGGGACAGGGTGCCGTCGATCCCGGCCCGGACGGCCGCGCCGCGGATGCGTTCCAGGTCGCCGAGCGCCGTCAGGTCGCCCATGGCGATGTTGTCGGCCGCGCTGAAGTCGTAGGTCATGAAGTCCTGGAGCACCGCGCCGACGCGGCGGCGCAACTCCTCCACGGGCACGTCGCGCAGGTCCACCCCGTCCCAGAGGATCGCCCCCCGGGTGGGGTCGTAGAACCGGCACAGCAGCTTGACCAGCGTGCTCTTGCCCGCGCCGTTGTGGCCGACCAGTGCCGTCGAGGCGCCATGGGGGAGGAAGAGGGTGACGCCGCGCAGCGCCCACGGATGGTCGTCGCTGTAGCGGAACCAGACGTCGCGCAGTTCGATGCCGTGGCGGAGCGCGGGCAGCGGCGCCGGATCGTCCGGGGCGGGCAGGTCCGGCCCGGCGTCGACGACCGCGACGTAGTGGCCGAACAGGAGCACCTGGTGGTGCGCCCCGGCCATCGACGTGATCAGCCCGCCGAGCGCCCCCTGCAGTCCGGCGACGACGGCCACGAACATCGACACGTCACCCACCGTGACCTGCCCCCGCCCGGCCGCGACGACGACCCACACCAGGCCGCCACCGGCGATGACCGCCGACAGCGCCGCCAGCGCCCCCTGGACGACGACCTCCCGCCGGTCCGTACGCCGCCGGGCGTCGTCGGCGGCGCGCCGCTCGGCGACCAGCCGGCCGCGGAGATAGGCGCCGAGGCCGAACAGCCGGATCTCCTTGGCCGCCGCCGCGCTGGCCAGCAGGTCGCCGTACAACATCTGCCGCCGTTCCATCGGGCCGATCCGCCACATCATCGCGGCGCGCCGCCGGGACAGCTGCAGCTCCAGGACCACCGTGGGGACGGCGGCGGCCAGCACGACGACGGTGAACTCCGCGCTGATCACGGTCAGCGAGCCGAGGAACCCGCCCAGGGTGAGCGCCCCGCGTACCACCTCGAACACCGCGTCGGCGGTCCTGGCCGGTGCGGACGCGCTCTGCTGGGCCAGCCGGAGCCGGTCCTGGAAGTGCGGATCCTCGAACCTGGCCACCCCCACCACCCGTTCGACCGCCGCGAACAGCTCGTCGTGCGCCCGGAGGGCGGCCCTGCGCTCCATCTCGGCCCGCAGGTACTGGGCGACGCGCGGCACGACCCCGAGCGCGACCCCCGCCGCCGCCAGCCCGACCGCGGGCCCCACCAGCCCGGACGGCGAGCCCGGCGCGGACGTCAACCGGTCCAGGACGGTCTTCGTCAGCCAGGCCACCGCGATCGGGACCACCGCGACCGCCGCCGTGCACACCAGGTACGCCAGGCCGTGCAGGGGCGTCGACCGGAACGTCAGCGCCACGGCACGCGTCGCGGTGGCCGCGAACGCGCCGGGGGATGTCCGGGGCTCCCGGCTCACGCAGCCCTCGTGGCCCGCAGCAGGGCGACGTCGGGCGCGGTGGCGAGCAGCGCGCCGGTGCTGTCGACGACGTAGTGCGCGGGGAACCCGTCGACCGCGAAGGCCCGGCTGAGCTCGCCGTCGAACTCCTCGACGGCCACGCGGGCCACCGGCGTGAGCGTGCGGACCATCTCGTCGCTGTCCTCCCGGTCACCGGCGAGGACGGCGAGGACCTGCCGCCGCCCGCCCGGCAGGCCGCGGGCGAACTCGACGAACTCCGGCAGCGTCTCCCGGCACGTCGTGCAGCCGGGGCTGAAGAAGGCGACCAGGGTCTCGCCCGTCAGCAGGTCGCGGGAGACCGGCTCGCCGTCGACGGTGGTGGCAAGGAAGTCGCCGACGCTCCCGCGGACCCTCCCCGGCGAACGGTCACCGTGGGACAGGAGGCTCTGGAGCTGGTCGGTGTGCTCCCGCAGCCGTCTGACCACTCCCAGCGTCAGCACCAGGTCGAAGAGGCACAGCGCCCCCACCAGGATCATCCCGGTGACGAGCATCGACATGACGTTCTCCTTTCGGCACCGGTCCGGCGTTCGCCGCCGGGGACACGAACAGTTCGACCAGGTCGTCCAGCCGGCTGACGAGCACGGCCAGCACCACTCCCGCGCCGCCCGCGACCGCCGTGCCGGCCGGTTGCGACCATGCCTGCGGGTGGGCGGCTCCGCAGGTCAGGGCCACCGCCAGGAGGCCGAGGTTGCGGGCCAGATGGCGTCGTCCCAAGGGGGCCTGGGACGTCCCGAAGCACCGGCAGGACGTGCGCACGCCGCGACGCAGGGCACGGACGATCGCCGCGCTGAACAGGCCGAGCAGGACGGCTGCGGCGGCCGACCCCGCGACGGACGCGAGCGGATGAAGGACCTGTGCGGCGATCAGCACCGGGACGGCCGACTCGGCCACGACGACCACGACCGCGGCCCGGCGGGCGGTCCGCGGTCCCGTGCCGCGCCCCAGCAGGGCGGTGAGAAGGGCGCCGGTCGCCCGGACGAACTCGGCGAAGGCCGTGCGGCCGCGGACCTTGCTCAGTGCCGACATCGCGAAGACGACACCGATCAGACACTGGCCGCCAAAAGCGACAAACTCCACCAGATTTCCTCGATACGGAGATCAAAACGCGCTTGTCCGCCCGGCCGGGCGGACAAGCGCTCAACGGCTAGCAGTAGCTGGAGATGACCGTGCACGCGGAGCAGTTCGTGCCGTGGACGAGGTCGTACAGCCTCTTGCCGTAGACGACCTGGCCGCCCATGGTGCAGCACATGTACCGCCAGGTGCAGCCGGCCGCGGTCGCCGACGCCTCGGCCTTGGGCACGACCCGCTCCAGCAGGCGGTCGCTGATTCTCGTGATCGTCGCGATCATGGTTCCGCTCTCCTTCACCAACTGGTCGTCAGCGAGGCCCGGACTCGCCGTTCCTCGATGGATCACCCCATCCTGAACGGCGGATCTTGCGATTTTGTGGCGGTCGCCGTACCCGGATTCCCGCACCCGGCAGACGTGCTGACCTGGGACGACGGTGGCCCAGCGGCAGAATGCGGCCCCCGGTACGGGAAGGAGTACGGCCGTCGCGCTCACAGGTTCCTGAGGATGACGTCCGGCGTGCCGGGGTCGTCGCCGGTCTCGATGCGGGACCGTTCGCCGGCGCTGATGAGGCGGAGGTCGTGCAGGATCGTCACGGCGTTGCGCCGGCACTCCCGGGCACGGTCCTCCGCCCCGAGCGCACGGTGGACCAGGCCCAGCCCCCACCAGTGGCGGGCCTCCGTGCAGCTGCCGAGGTCGTCGGCCGCGCGGTCGGCGTCCAGCGCCATCCGGAAATAGCGCTCCGACTCCTGGTGGCGGCCCATGCGCCGGTGGGCCTCGGCGATGTAGCCGAGCGCGATGGCCGTACCCACCAGGTCCTCGATCTCGCGGGTGCCGGACAGGGCGTCGCCGAAGGCCGTGACGGCCGCCTCCGGGTCGCCGCTGCGCAGGTAGGTGACCCCGAGGTTGGTGAGCGTGATCGCCTCGCCGTACCGGTTGCCCTGGCCGCTCTCCAGGTCGACCGAGAGGCGGAAGTGGCCGATGGCCTCCGCGAACCGGCCCAGCCTGCTGTGGACCACCCCCAGACGGTCGAGCTGGGCGGCCGCTCCCCGGCGGTTGCCGGTCAGCCGGTGTTGTGAGAGTGACACCTGCAGGTGGACCAGCGCCTCGTCCAACCGGCCGAGGTCGGCCAGCACGTAACCGAGGTCGCCGTGGGTGACCGCCCGGTGATGGGGGTCGCCCAGGCGGTCGGCCGCGGCGGCGCCCATCTCGCTGACCTCCCACAGCTCCCGCCACCGCCCTCGTTCGTACAGCGGGAAGAACAGCGCCGCCGACAGGGCGGTGACCAGGTCGTCGGCGTCCAGCGCCGCCGCGCTGCCGAGCACCGCCGGAAGCTGGGCGGCCTCCGCGTCGACCCACGCGTACACCTCGTGGCGGTCGCGGAAGCCCGGCCCCGCGCCGGGCGTCTCCGGCCCCAGCCTCGTACGCCACACGGCGACGGGGATCACCTGCCTGCTCGCGTCCCTGGCGACGGCCAGCCGGCTGCGCAGCGCGCGCAGGACGGCATGCCGTCGCTCCTCCGGCGGGTCGTGCTCCGCGGCGAGCTCCCGGGCGAAGAGCCGGGTCAGGTCGTGCACGCAATAACGTCCGGGGGCGGCGGTCTGCACCAGATGCGCCTCGGTGAGCTGGTCGAGCAGGTCCTCGGCGGTCGGGACCGGGAGGCCGGCGAGGGCGGCGGCGGTGTCCACGCCGAGCTCGGTGACGCCGAGCAGGCTCATGCACCGGAACATGCGGGCCTGCGCCGGGTCGAGATCCCGGTAGCCGACCATGAGACTGGCCCTGACCGCGCGGTCCTCCAGCTCCAGCTCCGTGAGCCGCCGCCCCTCCTCGGCCAGCCTCTCGGCCAGCGTCCGCCAGGTCCACGCGGGCCGCACCGACAGCCGGGCGGCCGCGATCGAGAGCGCCAGCGGCAGGTAGGCGCACTGCCGGGCGACGGCGTTCTGGGCCTCGATGTCGTCCGGCCCGGTGGAGGGATCGGTGGCGTGGCGGGTCAGCAGGGCGCGGCAGTCCTCCTCGGGCAGCACCTCCAGCTCGTACGGGACGCGGCCCTCCAGCGCGGCGAGCGTCCTGCGGCTGGTCACGATGACGCCGCAGGTCGGGCTCGCCGGGAGGAGCGCGCGTACCTGCCGGACGTCCAGCACGTTGTCGAAGACGAACAGCATGCGGCGACCGGCGGTGCGGGACCGGAACTGGGCGGCGGCCTCGTCCACGTCCGTGGGGACGGCGGCCCGGTCCACGCCGAGCGACCGCAGCAGGCGGCCGAGGGAGCGCAGGGGTTCCAGCGGTTCGAGGTCCGGCGTCGAGCCGTGCAGGTTGAGGTAGAACTGCCCGTCGGGAAAATGGCGGGCGGCCTGCCAGGCGACCTTGACCGCCAGCGCCGACTTGCCGATGCCACCACAGCCGGAGATCAGGATCGGCTGCGGACGCCTGCCGACCACGTCGCGCACGAGCGCGTCGATCAGCCCCGACCGCCCGACGAAACCCGGCACCACGGGGGGCAGCTCGCGAGGAGCGGCGGGCGTGCCGGTGCCCGGCTCCGCCGTCCGGAGCTCCACGGCGTCGCCTGCTCCCTGCCGGAGCACGTGGAGCTGCGCGTCCACGAGTTCCGGGCCCGGGGACACCCCCAGGTCGTCGACCAGTCGCCGGCTGATCCCGCTGAACACCTCCAGCGCGGCGGCCTGCTCGCCGCAGCCGGCCAGCGCGATCATCAGCCGCGCGTGCGCCCGTTCGTGCAGCCGTTCCACCTGCGTGATCGCACGCAGCGGCGACAGGGCGAGCTCGTGCCGGCCGAGAGAGTCGGCCACCTCGGCGAACTCCAGCGCGGCCGTCACCCGCTCGGCGCTCAAGGCGGACACCCTCGGATGGTTGTGCAGCGCCGGGACGTCCAGCAGCGGGCTGTCCCGCCACAGGTCCATCGCCTGCCCGAACGACACCGCGGCCGCGTCGAGCTCGGCCCTGTCGCGATGTTCCCGCGCCTGGCGAACCAGCCGCCGGAACGCCAGGACGTCCACCTCGCCGTCCGTCACGGACAGCTGATAACCGTGCTGACGGCAAATGATGAGTTTCTTGTCCCGGGCCCCGTGATGCAATGTGCGGCGAAGCTTGCTGACATGGCCGTGCACCGCTCGTACATGACCGTCGCCGGCCGCGTCACCCCATAATGCGTCGGCGATGGATTCCATCGGCACGACCTGGTTCGCGGACAACGCGAGCAGTCCGAGAATGCCTCTCTGCCGCTCACCGCCCAACGCGGCCGACGATCCGTGCGTCCGCACTTCGAGCGGGCCCAGTATGCGCAGCCAGACCGCCGACGACGCCGCCGGACCGCCGAGGGGATCGCCCGATCCGGACGTGACCAGCGGAAGGACGTCCGACAGGCGACGCAGGGTCTCGGCGCGCGGACGGCGCGTGCGGCCCTGCTCGACGTCGCGGATCACGGCGACGCTCACCCCGGACCGGGCGGCGAGTTCCTGCTGGGTCAGGCCGGCCTGTTCACGTCGCAGACGCAGTTCGGCACTCAGGTTCTCCATTACTCGTTGCCCTCACCGAAGGATAATGAGTTCCAGAGCGATCCGGCGGCGGCTCGCCCCGAAGAGCTTTACCCGTCCCGTCATGAGGCGCAAGGATTATTCTGTCTTTTCGCGTACGGAGGGAAACGCGCGCACGTCTCACTTTCAATGACGGTTACCGGGTGAGGATGCTGATGCCCAGCATGCGGGCGCCGGTCTCCGTACGCGGGCGATGCGTGCTGCCCGGCGCGAACACGACGTAGCTGCCCGGTCCGAGCCGCCGCCCCCGGTCGACGAACTCGCCCGAGATCACGTAATAGCGTTCCTCGCCCTCGTGCACGTCCACCTCGGGCCATTCGGTCCCCGGGGCGAAGTCGTACATCCAGCCGCGGGCCCACTCGGTGGCGGGCAGGCGCCGCCGGATGATCCCGGGAACGACCTCGACGGGGTCGACCTCGTCGACATGCAGGATCTGTACGTCACTCGTCTCTTGCGTCATGACGCCATCGTCCCGGCGGACGCGGCACCCCGCCCAGTGTCTGGATTGACGTCTGCGGGTATTTTCTTGCCATGAGTGTTCAGCGAGTGGTCGCGCTGGTCCTGCCGCCGCAGTCCACGTTCGAGCTGGCGTGCGCCGCCGAGGTCTTCGGCGTGCGCCGTCCCGGCCTGCCGCCCCGGTACGCGTTCCAGGTGTGCGCCGAACGTCCGGGGGTCGTGCCGACCCTGGCCGGATACGACATGGCGGTCGGCGAGGGCCTGTCGGCGCTGGAGGCCGCCGACACGGTGGTGATCCCCGGCTGGCACCGGCGCGACCACCCGGCTCCGCCCGCGGTGATCGACGCGCTCCGGCGGGCCCACCGGCGAGGCGCCCGCCTCGTCGCGATCTGCTCGGGCGCCTTCCTGCTCGCCGAGACCGGGCTGCTGGATCACCGCAGGGCGACCACTCACTGGCGGCTCGCCGCCGAGCTCGCGGCCCGTTTCCCCGACGTCCGGGTGGAACCCGACACGCTGTACATCGACCTGGGCGACCTCGCGACCAGCGCCGGCACCGCCGCGGGCATCGACCTGTGCCTGCACCTGGCCCGAGCCGACCACGGCGCCGCCTACGCCGCGCACGTCGCCCGCCACATGGTCATGCCGCCGCACCGCGAGGGCGGCCAGCTGCAGTACAGCACCGTGCCCCCTGCCGACCGCCTGCCGGAGTCCCTGGCGCCGGTCCTCGACTGGGCCGGCGAACGGCTGCACGCGCCCCTCACCCTCGACGACCTGGCCGCCCGGGCCAAGGTCTCCCCGCGGACCCTCGCCCGCAGGTTCGCCGAACAGCTCGGTGTCAGCCCCGGACGATGGCTGCTCCAGCAGCGCGTCACGGCGGCGCGCGCCCTGCTGGAGGAGACCGACCTCCCGGTGGAGGCGATCGCGGCCAAGGTCGGCCTGTCCTCGGCCGCCAACCTCCGCAGACGCTTCCACTCCCTGGTGCACACGACGCCCGCCGCCTACCGGCGCTCCTTCGGCGGCCATGAGGAGGGCCCGTCGTCGCGGCCGGGCGGCACGCCACCGCCGGAACCGGCCGCCCGTCAGGGGCGCACGTAGCGCCGGAACGTGACTCCCGAGGCCAGGGCACGGTGCTCGACCAGGCGCAGCCGCAGGTTCTCCCGTACGGGCAGGTACGGCCTGCCGCCCCCGACCATCACCGGGAACGCGTACATCCAGAACTCGTCGACCAGGTCCAGCAGGGAGACGGCCAGCTCGGGGCCGCCGAGCTGGAGGGGGCCGTCGATCTCCCGCTTCAGGCGCGTCACCACGGACGCGGCGTCCTCGCGCCGGACGATCGTGACCCCGTCGCGCACGGTCTGGAGGGTGTCGGAGAAGACGTACCGCGGCGTCTTCCTGTAGAGCTCGGCGAACTCCCGCTCGACGGCCGGGGCGCCGTCGCCGCCGAGGTCCTGCGTCCAGGGCTGTTCCATCGCCTCGTACAGCCGCCGCCCGAACAGGAACGCGCCGGTCCGGCGGACATGGTCGTTCGCCTCCTGGCGGAAGTCCTCGGGCGGGTCCATGAAGGCCATGTCGCCGTCGGAATCGGCGATGTAGCCGTCGATCGAGGTGTTCATCCAGTAGAAGACCTGGCCCATGAAACTCCTCCTTGGTCGTAGGGGTCGTCCGGGGTGAGGACCCGGCGGGGCGCCGAAACTCATCGCGGCCGGGTGCCTGGGATGCCGCCCTGTCCGGCGGGAACCGTCAGGCGCCGGGCTCGTCCTGCCAGGGGACCGAGGAACGCGACCAGGTCATCGACATCCTCGGGCGCGAACCTGACGAACACTGCGGTCATGATCCAGACTTGTATCAGAACCTGAGGGGGCCGTGAGCGTCGCGCAGGTCATCCGCCCTGCGTCGCCTGACGGGCGGCCTCCGCGGTGACGCGGTCGATGGCCCGGGCGGCGACGTCGGGCTGGTCGACGTAGATGTAGTGCCCGCTGTCCGCGGCCGTGCTGAGCCTGCCGCGGCTGGACAGGGCGAGCCACTTGCGCTGGCCCGCGGCCCACGCCCGCTCCAGGCGCGGCCCGTACTCGGGCAGGGCCTCCAGGTACGGCTTGCCGTGCCGGACGACCTCGACGGGGATGTCGCCGGCGGAGCGGACCTCGCCGTCGGCGACGACGAGCTTCTCCGGGTTCCGCCCCTGGAAGATCGCCAGGTTCTGCGCGCGCAGCTCGCCCGCCGGGCCCTCGGCGGTCTGGGGGATCGCCTTCTCGATGTCGTTCGTCATGGTGGGCGGGGTGGCGTCCAACAGGACCAGCCCCTTGACCCGGTCCTGGTGGTCGGGGGCGTACCTGGCGGCGATCAGGCCACCCAGCGAGTGACCGGCCAGGACGACCGGATGGTCACCGGCGACGCGGTCGAGCACCCCGGTCAGGATCCGGCCGGTGCCGGCGAAGTCCTGCGGGCCGTCCGGCTGGTCGCTCGCGCCCGCGCCGAGCCGGTCGTAGGAGCAGACCCGGTTCTTCGCGCTCAGCGCCTTCTGCAGGGCGGCCATCTTGTCCAGCCCGTCGCCTCCGCCGTGCAGCAGGACGACGACCGGCCTGTCCTTCGCCGGCTCGCCCGAACAGGACACGTTCACCGACCGGCCCGCCACGGTGATCTTCTCGGTGCCGGAGATCGCAGCGGCCCCGGAGGTCGGTGAGGAGGGGGCGAAGGGGTCCCAGTTGTCCATCGCGTCGCCGTCGCAACCGGCGACCCCCGCCCCGAGCCCCACGCAGCACAGCACGGCCACAACGGGTGTCTTGATCTTGCCGAGCACGAGGTCCTCCAGTGAGCGTCGACGCCGGGGTGATGCGCACGGCGGGCGCGAGCGGAAGAACGCGACCGGAACGCCGTGGCTGCGCCCGCAACGCTACGGACCGGGCGGTGTCTGGATCTTCACCGCACGGTGGACATTCACCGGTAGCTCGCACGGGGGACAAGCACGGCCCGCGGGAAGGGCCGCCGTCCCCCGTACGAGCTACCCGAGAGTGTCCACCGCACGGGGACGATTCCAGGCCGCCGCGTCTCTAGCGTTTCCGGCATCGCGGCGGCCTCCGCCGTGGAGCCGTCCGTCAGGTGAGGGAGTCGTCATGCGGTTGTTGAAACAGCTCGTGCCCGTCGCGGTGGTCGCCTTCGCCGGCGGCGCGGTCGTGGGCGCGGTACAGGGGAGCCCGCCGCTCACCCTGCTCCTCGGCCTGGGGACGGCCGCCCTGGCGCTGTTCGTGTACGCCCGCGTGGTGCGGTGGTCCGAGCGGCGCGCGCCGGCGGAGGTGGCGACGCGCGGCGCGGCCCGCGCCCTCGCACGGGGGACGCTGCTCGGCGTCGCGCTGTTCGCGGCCGTCATCCTGAACCTCGCTCTCGTCGGCGGCTACCGCGTCGACGGCCTGGGCTCGCCGGCGGGCGCGGCCGGGCTGTTCGGCTTCATGGCCGCCGCCGCGGTCTCGGAGGAGCTGCTGTTCCGCGGCATCCTGTTCCGGATCGCCGAGGAACGCATGGGGACGTGGCTCGCGCTCGTGCTGACCGGCCTGCTGTTCGGCCTGTCGCACGTGTTCAACCCGCACGCCGACCTGTGGGGCGCGATCGCCGTCGCGATCGAGGCGGGCGGCATGCTCGCCGCCGCCTACGCCGCCACCCGTACCCTGTGGGTGCCGATCGGCGTGCACTTCGGCTGGAACTTCGCGGCGGCCGGCATCTTCAGCGCCGAGGTCTCGGGCAACGGCGCGACGCAGGGGTTGCTGCACGGTGTGACGTCGGGCCCGGCCCTGCTCACGGGCGGCGCGTTCGGTCCGGAGGCGAGCCCGTACGCGGTCGTGGCCGGTCTGCTGCTGATGGCCGGGTTCATGTGGCTGGCCCGCCGCCGTGGCACCGTGGTCCCGTTCCGGCGCGGCACGAGCGCTACGCTCGCCCGGTGATCGATCTGCGGCGTGCCACGGACCTGTGGCGGCGGTGCGACGTCGTGGTCCGGGACCTGCTGTTCGGGCTGCTGCTGGCCGTCGCGTCCCTCCTGCCGGCGCTCCACGGCAAGGGGACGCAGGTCGGCGACCTGCCGGCCCGCCCGTTCGACGCGTTGGCGTACGCGGTGATCGCCCTGGAGTGCCTTCCGCTCGCCGTCCGCCGGCGGTGGCCGGCCGTGTGCCTGGCCCTGGTGTCGCTCGGCTTCGTCCTCGACCAGCTCCGCGCCTACCACCTGTTCGCGAGCAACGTGCTGCCCATCGCGCTCATCAGCGCGGGCGCCCATCTGGAGCGCCACCGGCGCGTCACCGTGGTCCTGCTGTCGGTGGTGTACGTGCCGCTCGCGCTCGCCCTCGACCGGCTCGGCGCGACCGAGCGGGTGGAGGGGTACGTGGTGTTCTACCTGGCCCTGGTCCTCGCCTGGGGCATCGGCGCGTGGCTGCGTTCCACCCGCGCCGCCGAGGCGGAACGCCGCCGCCACCTCGCCGAGGCCACCCGCGCCGCCGAACGCACCCGGATCGCCCGCGAGCTGCACGACGTCGTGACGCATCACGTGACGGCGATGGTGGTGCAGGCCGAGGCCGCCCGGTACCTGACCGCCGTCCCCGAGCGTCTCGACGCGACGCTGAGCGCCGTCACCGACACCGGCCGGCGGGCCATCGCCGACCTGCGGCACATGCTCGACCTGCTCAAGGCCGACCATGACACCGACGTCGGCCTGCCGTCCGCCGCCGAGCTCCACACCCTCGTGGAGCAGACCCGCCGGGCCGGGCAGCCGGTGGAGTTCGCCGAGGCGGGCAGCCGGGCGGAATCGGCGGGCAGCGCCGAGTTCGTCACCTATAGGGTCGTGCAGGAAGCCCTGACGAACGCCCTCAAATATGCCCACGGCAGCCCGACCGTGGTTCAGGTGCGCTACGGCGAGAAGGAGATCAGCGTGGTGGTCGGCACCGACGGCCCCGGCTCCGGGGCCGCCTCCCCCGGGGGGAGCGGGCGGGGCCTGGCCGGGCTCCGCGAGCGGGTGGAGGCCCTGGGCGGCGAGTTCGGCGCCGACCGGCAGGCGGGCGGCGGCTTCGTGGTACGGGCCCGCATCCCCGCGGGCGGCCCGTCGTGAGCGCGCCCGTCCGGGTGCTGGTCTGCGACGACCAGGCGCTGATCCGCACCGGCTTCGCGACGATCATCGACGCGCAGCCGGACCTGGAGGTGGTGGGGGAGTGCGCCGACGGCCGCGCCGCGGTGGACCTCGCCCGCCGGCTGAGCCCCGACATCGTCGTCATGGACGTGCGCATGCCGGTGCTCGGCGGCATCGAGGCCACCCGCCTGCTGGCCGGCGCGGGGGTCGAGAACCCGGTCAAGGTGCTCGTGGTGACGACGTTCAACCTCGACGAGTACGTCTACGAGGCGCTGCGCGCGGGGGCCAGCGGCTTCCTGCTCAAGGACGCCCCGCCGGCGCAGCTGCTGCAGGGCATCCGCACCGTCGCCTCGGGCGCGGCGCTGCTGGCCCCCGAGGTGACGCGGCAGCTCGTCGGCCGGTACGCGGCCCGCATCCGCCCCGCCCCGGCCGCGTCCGAGGAGACCGTGCTGACCCCGCGCGAGCTGGAGGTGCTGCGGCTCATCGCCGACGGCCGATCCAACAGCGAGATCGCCGCCACGCTGGTGATCAGCCAGGAGACCGTCAAGACGTACGTGTCGCGCATCCTGACCAAGCTCGACCTGCGCGACCGCGTCCAGGCGGTGGTCTACGCCTACCGCAGGGGCCTGGTGACCTGAGGGGCGACGCGCAGGACCCCAAGCCACGGGGTAGGGCAGGCCCTACCGCAACAAACCGGTCCACGTGACTGATCTTGGAAGCGGAACGCCCAAGGATGGGGACATCGCCACCCACTGAGGAGATGTCCCCGATGCGTAAGTACTTTGCCGCCGCAGCCGCCGCAGCCGTTCTGGTCGGCGCGGCCTCGCCCGCCATGGCCGCCTCCGACCGGAGCGCGCAGCGGGAGATCGACCGGCTGACCCGGCAGGACGGCCTGGCCGGAGCCGTGGTCTCCGTGCGCGAACGCGACGGCCGCACGACCACCTGGACCTCCGGCACCGCCGAGCGCGGCACCGGCAGGCCGATGGTCGGCGGCGACGGGCGTTTCCGCGCGGCCAGTGTGACCAAGCCGGTGATCGCCGTGACGGTGATGCGCTTGGTCGCCGACGGCAAGGTGAACCTGGACGAACAGGTCGAGCACTACCTGCCCGGCTCGCTGCGCGGCGCCCGTGTCACCGTCCGCCAGTTGCTCCAGCACACCAGTGGCCTGCCCGAGTACTTCGACCTGGTCGACTGGACCAAGCCCGCCACCCCCGCCGATCACCTCGCGCTCGCCCTCACCCGCCCCCTCACCGGCAGGCCGGGCGGTCAGTGGTCCTACTCCAACACCAACTACCTGGTCGCAGGCATGATCGTCGAGAAGGTGACCGGCAAGGACTTCCGCCGGGTGACCGAAGAGGGAGTCCTCAAGGGGCTGCCGGGCACGTACTGGCCCAAGCAGGGCGAGCTCGACCTCCGCGGGCGGCACGCCCACACCTACGGCATCGACCCCACCTCCCCCGGAAAGGGCGAGACGGACATGACCCGCCTTCCAGGCCACGCCTTCGGCGCCGGCGGCGGCCTGGTCTCCACGCCTGAGGACCTCAACCGGTTCTGGCAGGCCGTCCCCGAGCGCACGCTGCGCGGCATGCTCACGGGCGCGGTCCCCGCCTCCGACCCCAAGGGCAGCCGGTACGGGCTCGGCGTGTACGCGTACCCGCTGAGCTGCGGGCCGGTCTGGATGCACGACGGCGGGCTGCCGGGAGTCCGCGTCCTCAGCGGCCGCGACCGCAAGGGCCGGGCCGCCACCGTCTACGTCACCGGCACCCCGAAGGACGACAAGCACCTGTTCGCCGCCCTCGACGCCGCCCTGTGCCAGTAGCCCACGCCTCGCCCGCCGCCGGGCCGACTCGTGGGGGACGGGGACGGGGGCGGGGGCGTCCCGTCGGCTCGAATTTGCGCCCGGAGGGATAGGGCTTCATGGCTCGACACGAACAGTAGTGGATCAAATACTCAAAGCGACAAAGTTCTGGGTGAAGGGAGTCCCCTCATGCCAACCGCCCGCATCGCCTCCGGTCAGACCACCCCCGGACAGGGATGGCAGCCCTACGGTCCCAACGGCATCTACATCGACGTCGACACCTCATCCGCGCACTTCACCGGCCGTCCCGTCTACGTCACCTCCATCGGCAGCACCGGCGGCAACCAGTGGAACCTGGTCGGCCCCAGCGCCGTCTACGACGCCACCGCCACCAAGTTCCGCGTGTACGTGCAGTGGCGGGACGCCTCACCGCTCTCCCCGGCCGCCGCGCAGCAGTTCGGCTGGTTCATCCAGTGGATCGGCTACGACAACCCCTGACCCGCGGCCCGTACGGCCGGCATCGCCCGGCCGTACGGGTACCCGTCTACTTGAGGCTCCCCGCCGTGATCCCGCTCACCACCTGGCGGTTGAACACCACGTACACGGCGATCATCGGCAGCGTGATGATCGACAGGGCCGAGAACAGCAGCCCGTAGTCGGTGACGTACCGGTTGGAGAAGGCCAGCAGACCGGTCGGGATGGTCTTGAGCGAGTCGTCCTGGATGTAGAGCAGGGCCAGCAGGAACTCGTTCCAGCACGACAGCGCCGAGAACACCGCCACCGTGGCCAGCCCGGGCCGCAGCAACGGCAGCGCGATCAGCAGGTAGACCCGCAGGTCGGAGGCGCCGTCGATGTGCGCGGCCTCGAACAGCTCGCGCGGCAGCGCGTCCAGGTAGACCTTGATCAGGTACGTGGCCAGCGGCAATCCCATGGCCGTGTACGGAATGATCAACGCCCACCGGGTGTCGCTCAGCGCCAGCTCGGTGAACATCGTGCTCTGGGCGATGAAGTACGACTGCAGCGGCAGCAGCAGCCCGAGCGCCAGCAGGCCCATGAGCAGCCCGCGCCCGCGGAACTCGAAGCGGCTGAACGCGAACGCCGCCGCCGACGACAACGCCAGGATCAGCAGCACCGACACCGAGGTCACGATCACGCTGTTGAGCGCGTACCCGCCGATGCCGCCGACCTCCCACGCCTCGGCCCAGCGGCCGAAGTCCAGCGCCTCGGGCAGGGCGAACGGGTCGGCGAAGATCTGCGCGTTGGACTTGAAGCTGGAGGCGACCATCCACAACAACGGCAGGAAGAACGCCGCCGACACCACGGCCAGCAGCACGGTTGAGAGCCTTCTCATCGGGCCGTCCTCCTGCGCAGGCGCATGAAGACCAGCCCGATGAGCACGACGGCCGCGGTCATCAGCACCGCCATGGCGGAGCCGTACCCGACCTCGCCGTCGCGGAAGACCACGCGGGTCAGGTAAGTGGTGGGGATCTCCGTCGCGTTGTACGGCCCGCCGCCCGTCATGACGTAGAACAGGTCGAACGTCTGGAAACCGCCCGTGACGCAGAGCAGCAGGCAGACCTCGACCGCGTCCCTGATCATCGGCACCTTGATGCGGCGGAAGATGGCCAGCTCGCCGGCGCCGTCGAGGCGGGCGGCCTCGACCACGTCCGACGGGATCTGGGCGAAAGCCGCGTAGAAGATCGCCATGTAGAACCCGGCGTACACCCAGCCGGAGACCGCGCAGACGGCCGGCAGCGCGGTGCCCTCGTCGCCCAGCCAGACCTTGCCCGGCAGGCCGACGACGTCAAGGAGGGCGTTGACCAGGCCGAAGTCGGCGTTGTAGACGAACGCCCACAACACGGCCACGACCACCATCGGCAACATCACCGGCGTGAACAGCGCCACGCGGAACCAGGGGGCCCCGCCGCGCCGGGTGACCAGCAGCCCGGCCAGGACGAGCCCGACCGCGACCTCCAGAACGATGGTGACAAGGATGTAGACACCGACATGAACAAACGAGTCCATAAATATCGTGTCCTGGGCTGCTCTGAGGAAATTGTCGAAGCCGACGAACGTCATCGGCCCGAAACCGGTCCACTCGGTCAGGCTGAACGCCCCGGTCGCCAGCGCGGGCGCGAGCACCGCGAAGCCGAACACCAGCAGCGCCGGGGCGGCGAACAGGTACGGCGTGAGCTTGCGTCTCATCCCGCGACGGCCAGCGCTTCCTTGGGAGACTTCGCCCCGCCGAGCACCGCGGCCAGAGCACGGTAGAGCGCGTCGGCGCGCTTGAGGTCGTAGCCGGTGTCCGGCGGCGAGACCACGGTCCTGGCGTCGGCCAGCAGGTCGTTGAGCCGGGTGCTGCGCGCGTCCACCTGCTCGGCGCCCGCCGCCCTGGCCTGGGGCACGGTGCCCGCCTTGACGAACGCGGCGGCGTTGGCCGGGGAGTTCAGCAGCGCCAGGAACTCGGCCGACTCCTTGACCTTCGCGCTCCTGGCGTTGATCACGTAGCCGGTGACGACGCCGATCACGCTCTCCTGGTCACCGGCGCCGCCGGTCATCGCCGGCAGGTTGACGTAGTCGAACTCCAGCTTGGGCGCCTCGTCCAGGGCCCAGCTGACCAGCCACGAACCGATCGGGTGCATGGCGGCCTTGCCCTGGAAGAACAGCTGCGCGCCCTCGTTGTCGTTGGCCGCATTGGCGCTCTTGTTCACGCACCGGTGGTCGCGGAGCTGGGCCACGTAGCCGAGCGCGCGTTCCCAGTCGGGGTTGGCCATGGGGGCCTTGCCCGACAGCACGTCCTGGTAGGACTGCTCGCCGACGACCCGGGAGACCAGGTGGGACAGCCAGTTGCCGGCGGCCCACAGGTCCTTGTTGCCCGAGGCGATCGGGGTGACGCCCTTGGCGTTGAGCGTGTCGCAGGCCGTGAGGAGTTCCTCGAACGTCTTGGGCGGCTGCACCCCGGCGTCGGCCAGGATCTTGGTGTTGTACCAGAGGACGTTGGTCACGTCGGCCGCGAAGGGCACCATGACGGTCTTGCCGTCGATGGTGGTGCGCTTGTATGCCTCGTCCGGGATGAGGCCCTTGAGGGGGCCAGTGGTGACCTGGGGGGAGATGTCGGCCGCGAAGCCGTCCTTGACCCGGGTGCGCAACCGGTCGCCCGCCCACTCGAAGTAGATGTCGGGCGCCTGCCGGCCATTGAGTAGGTTCTGCAGGCCGATGGTCTGGTAGAGGTCGTCCTCCTGGAAGTTGAGCTCGACCTTGGCGCCCGGATGCGCCTTCTCGTACTGGGCCGCGACGTCCTTCCACACCTTGATCTGCTCCTCGCCCGGGGAGCTCATCGCGATCCGTAACACCTTGTCGGTGGCCGGGCTCTGCCCGCCGCCGCAGGCCGACACCAGCAGCATCAGGGCGAGCGCCCCGGCCGTCCTGTTCACCATGGGAACTCCTCAAGACAGTCGCCGAACACCCGCTTGCGGGCGGGGCGACGGGGGTGCGGTCGTAAGTCGTGACGAGCGGCGGCCAGCAGCGCCTGCGCGCCCCGCTCGAACTCCTCCAGCCAGGGCCGGGCCTCCTCCACCGGCGCGCGCCGCCGCACCGGCCCGCGCAGCAGGTGCCCGGCCGCGTCGTGCGGCTCCAGGCAGGAGCCGCGCACGTTGTCGGCGAAGATCCGGTAGGCGGCCAGGTCCCGGCCGTCGCCGACGACGTCGGCCAGGGCCCGCTCCCAGCTCTCCTGCGGGTCGTAGCCCTCCGGGTCGCGCAGGTAGTCGGCGACCGTGGCGAAGGCGATCTTCGAGGATTCGTAGAGCTCCATGCCGTTGGCCACGACGCCGGTCGCGAACCGGTACAGGTGCCTGTCCCTGCCCTGGTACGGCCCCACGTGCAGCTCGTGGCTCATCGCGACGTCATTGACCGGGTAGTTGTTCCAGTAGAGCGGGGCCCTGTTCAGCGTGCGGGTGACGGCGGCGGCGTCGGCCAGGTCGAGGGTGGGGGAGCAGATGCTCCGGCCGGTCCAGAACAGGTCGATCCGGGCGTCGATCAGGCCCAGGGCCCGCAGGTAGGGGTGGTCGCCGGTTCCGCAGTAGACGGTGGGGCAGACCGTCAGCCGTCCGGTGCGCGCGAAGACGGCGTCGATGAGCGCGACCTGGGCCTGCGCGAGGTCGTCGAAGGCGGCGACGTCCCGGGGGTGCCGCAGCCGCATGGGGATGTCGTCGAGCAGCAGCCCCACCCCGGCGGCCCCGGCCTCCATGGCCTGCTCGAACGCCACGCACAGGGCCTGGACGTCCTTGCCGTCGGAGTAGCGCAGCGACAGGCCGGGGGAGAGACAGTGGACGACGTCGACCCCCGCCTGCCTGCCGCGTGCGGCCAGCTCGGCGAGCCCCTGGACGCCGGCTTCCCGCCAGGAGGGCCGGTCGGCCTTCGGCGCGTACACGTAGGTGTTCATGCCTCGCGCGCCGAGGAAGCCGAGCAGGTCGAGCCGCTGCTCGTGACTCCATGGACGCCCGTAGAACCCTTCGATGACTCCACGGACGGCAAAGCCGGCTGACTTCATGAAGACAGTAAAGAGTCTTTATTTCATCTAGGCAAGAGTCTTTACCAGAACTCTCAAAAATCGGAACGACAGGGCAGCTGGCACGAAGTCTGCCTAGGGAGGCGATCGCCTGGGCATAGCCGTGCGAAACACCCAGGCCACCACGTTCTACACCAAACTAGGCGTCAACCGGGCTCAAGCACGAGGTGCCGCCGGCCGCCGGCCGGCGAACCCGGCCCTGAGCCGCCGTTCCACCGCCTCGGACGTCCCCCCGAGGCGGTCCAGCCCGTGCAGCGCCGACCCCACGATCGGCGGCGCGTCCAGCACCCGGACGTCCACGCCGGGCAGCCCCTCGCCGATCCGGGCCATCAACCGGGCGTCCCGGCCGGTCAGTACCCCGCCCCCCAGCACGACGGGCACGCCCACCTCGCCCCAGTCCAGCCGCGCGATCGCCGCGGCGGCCCAGGCGGCGACCTCGTCGCCCAGCCGCTCGACCAGCGAGACGGCGACGGCGTCCCCGCGTCCGGCGACCTCGAACAGCACCGGCACCAGCTCGTGCAGCCGTTCCTCGGGCAGGTGCCCGAGGTGGAAGCCCACGCACACCGAGGCGACGTCCGCCAGGCCGTACCACCTGGCGACCTCCTCGCGCAGCAGGGTGCGCGGGCCGCGGCCGTCCTCGTCGCGCACGGCCCACCACAGCACCTCCTCACCCAGCCACTCCCCGCCGCCCCAGTCGCCCGAGCGCCGTCCCAGCGCCGGCCACCGCGCGACCTGCCCGTCGGGGCCGCGCGCGACGCAGTTCATCCCCCCGCCGCACACGACCGCCACGCCGTACGGCACGTCCGCGCCCGCGCGCAAAATCGCGAAGGTGTCGTTGTCCACGGTGACCTCGGGGGCCCAGTCCCGCGCTTCGACGGCCGCCTGCAGGAGCTCCTGCTCGATCGGCAGATCACAGTGCGCCAGGAAGGCCGACACCCGTCGCGCCACGTACCCGGGCCCGGCGCCGTCGAAGGGGGTTCGGCCCGCCTCGCGCACGGCCGCCGCCACGAGGTCGGCGAGCAGGTCGATCGCGGCGGGAAGTCTCGGGCCGTGCGGCTGGAAACCGCCGCCGCGAACCCAGGCGAGCAGCTCGCCCGAGCCGCCGACCAGCGCCACGTCGGTCTTGCTGTTGCCCGCGTCGATCGCCAGGACCGCGGGTGCGGTCATGAGGCCCAAGCCTGGTGGGCAGCGAGCAGGCGGTCGGCGAGCCCCTGCGCCAGGTCGTACTGCCCGATCAGCGGATGCGCCAGCAACGCCGCCTCCACATGCGCCCGATCAGGGCGGGCCGCGGCCCGTACGGCCAGCTCCTCGTACGCGCTGACGTGCGCGATCAGCCCGGCCTGCAAGGGCTCCACCTCGGGCACGGCGAGCGGCACGGCCCCGGCGCGGGTGATCCGCGACGGCGCCTCGATCACCGCGGACGCCGGCAGGAAGGGCAGGGTCCCGTCATTGCGGACGTTGACCACCTGAACGTCCCCCCGGTCGGCGAGCAGCGAGGAGAGCAGGTCGACCGCGGCCGTCGAGTAGTGCGCGCCGCCGCGCTGCTCCAGGAGCTTCGGCTTGTCGTCCAGCGACGGGTACATCGCCAGCAGTCGCCGCTCCAGCTCCAGCACCTCCTGCGCCCGCGTCGGGCGTCCGCGCCGCTCGGCCACCACCTGGTCGTGCGCGTAGTAGAAGCGCAGGTAGTAGGAGGGCACGACGCCCAGAGCGGTGATCAGCTCGGCGGGCAGCTCGCACTCCCCGGCCAGCTCGGCGACGTGCCGCTCGATCAGCCCGGGAAGCACGTCGACCCCGTCCACCCACGCTGACCGCTCCCACGACAGGTGATTGAGCCCGACATGTCCCAGCGTGAGCTCCGACGGCTCGCATCCGTGCAGCCGCGCGAAGAGCCGCTGGAACCCGATGGCCACGTTGCACAGCCCGACGGCGCGGTGTCCGGCGTCGAGCAGGGCGCGGGTGACGAGGCCGACGGGGTTCGTGAAGTCGATCAGCCAGGCGTCGGGGGCGAGGACGCGGACCCGGTCGGCGATGCGGAGCACCTCGGGAATGGTCCGCAGGGCCTTGGCCAGGCCGCCCGCTCCCGTGGTCTCCTGGCCGACGCAGCCGCACTCCAGCGGCCAGGTCTCGTCGCCGTGCCGCGCGCGTTGCCCGCCGACCCGTAATTGCAGCAGCACGGCGTCGGCGCCCTCGACGGCGTCGTCGAGGTTCGTGGTGAGCCTGACGCGTCCCGCCCTGTCGCGCAGCATCCGGGAGGCGAGGCCGCCGACGATGTCGAGGCGTTCCCGGTCGGGATCCATGAGGACGAGCTCGTCGAGCTCCAGCTCGGCCAGCCCGCCGGCGAGCTCGGGCGTGTACGTGGAGCCGCCCCCGATGACCGTGACCTTCATCGCCCCTCCGCCCCTGAACCTGTGGTGGCGGACTTGGCCGTCCCGGCGGCCTTCGCCGTAGCGGAGATCTTGGCGGCGGCCGAGATGCGCCGGGTGGCGACCGACTCCCTGAGCAGGCGGGTGCCGTGTGCCAGGCCGCCGGTCAGCACGGGGGCGTTGCCGAGCGCCGAGATCCCGACGTCGGGCGGATGCCGCAGCATGCCCGCCAGCGCGGCGTTGATCTGCGGCAGGATGCTCTCGCAGGCCAGCCCGATGCCACCGCCGAGCACGACCAGCTCGACGTCGACGACCCGCGAGATGGTGGCGATCCGCAACGCGATCCGCCGGGCCTCCTCGGCGACGATGGCCGAGGCCAGTCCGTCTCCCTGGGAGGCGGCGGCGAAGATGGCCTCCGGCGTGGTGTCGAGCCGCAGCACGGTGTCCCCGTCGCGCAGGCTCGTGGCGATCCACGCGCGGGCGAGGTTCATGAGGGCGTCCCCGGAGGGGCTGTCGGGCAGCTCGTCCTCGCCGGGGGCCGGATCGTCGACCTCGCCCGCCGCCCCGCGGTGACCCCGATGCGCCCGGTCGCCCAGGATCAGCCCGGCCCCGACGCCGGCGCCGATGGAGAGGAACGCGAAGTCGGCGACCCCCCGCCCGGCCCCGAGCGCGTGCTCGCCGATGACCGCCAGGTTGGCGTCGGTCTCGACCTCGGCGGGCACGCCCAGCGCGTCCTCCAGCCCGGCCCGGATCGCCATGCCCTCCAGCGCGGGCCGGTTGCTCTGCCGGATGACGCCTTCCTCGGGATCGACGACACCCGGCACCCCGGCCGCGACCAGCTCGATCCCCCCACCCGTGTCAGGGGCCAAAGCGTCGCGCACGGCCACGGCGGCGCGCAGGATCGTCGCCGGACGGGAGTCGTCGATGCGTTCGTCGTGCCTGGCCAGCATCGTGCCGCTCAGGTCGCACAGCGCGCCGCGGACGAAACGGGTGCCGATGTCCAGGGCCAGGACGTGGGCCAACGAGTGCACCGGCTCGAAGTAGACCGCGCCGTAGTGCATCTCGCCCGGCGGTTGGGCCTGGCGGACCAGGCCGGCGGACACGAGGAGGTCGAGGGCGTTGGCCACCGTCGGCTTGGTCATGCCGGTGCGGCGGCTCACCTCGGCCCGCGAGATCGGCGGGTCGGCCCGGATGGCCTCCAGGACCACGGAGGCGTTGATCTCGCGCAGGGTGGTGAGCGTCGCATGCTGGGACATGACGTGAATTCTAGTAAAGACTCTTGCCCGAATGCAATAAAGACTCTTTACTGTATCTCGCAGCCCCCTCATCCGGAGGAACCCTCATGGCACGACTCCACAACCTCCTGCTCGCGGCGACCGTCGCGCTCTCCCTGGGACCGGCCGCCACGGCCGTGCCCGCCGAGGCCGCCACGGTCGTCGACCCCTTCGTCCTCCAGGTCGGCGCGACGCTGCCCGCCCTGTCAGGCAAGATCGCCGCACTCGCCGCCGGCCCCGGCGGAGTGATCGCCGCCGCCCATGACAAGGGCCTGGCGCTGTACGCCTCGGGCGCCTGGACCTCCCTGTCGGCCACGGCCGCCTACAAGGTCGTCTGGCGCGGCGACGACCTCGTGGCCCTCACCGCCGACGGCCTGCTGACGATCAGGAACGCGGCCAAGGACTCCGCCCGGAAGGCAGGGGAGGGCGAGCCGGCCGACGCCGCCAAGGGAGGGGCCGATCGGCTTCCGTCCGGGGTGGACCCGGCCACGGCCCTGCTGGTCGGCGGTGACGACCTGATCCTCGTCCAGGGCGACCGCCTCTACCGCAAGGGCCCCGGCGGCTCGTGGCGTCCCGACCGGCTCCCGGGTCAGGCCACCGCCGTGGCCCGCGCCGAGTCCGGTGCCGTCGCCGTCGCCACCGCCACCGCCGTCTTTGAGCAGACCGGCCGCTCGTGGACCCAGATCTCGCCCGCCGTCGGCACCACCCACCTGGCCTACGACTCCAAGGGCCGCCTCTGGCTGGCCGGCGCCACCGGCCTCGGGCTCAGGGACGGCGCCACCGTCAAGCAGTACGGTCCCGCCGAAGGTCTGCCCATGCTCGGCTTCACCGCGATCGCCCCCGGCGCCGGCGGCGACGTCTGGCTCGGCACGGCCAAGGGCGCCGTGCACTTCGACGGCACCACCTGGGAGTACCGCCAGGGCCGCCGCTGGCTGCCGGACGACGCGGTCGCCGCCATCGCCGTGGACGCCGACGCCAACGCCTACTTCGGCACCGCCACGGCCGCCGGAGTCATCGAGGCCCGCCGTACGACGCTGGAGGAGAAGGCGGCCGTCTACGAGCAGGCCATCCAGGCCAGGCACAAGCGCACCCCGTACGGCTTCGTCGAGGGCATCGGGCTGGCCAGGCCCGGCGATCTGACCCAGTACGGCCAGGGCGCCAGCGACAACGACGGCCTCTGGACGGGCATGTACGGCGCGGCCGAGGTGTTCAAATACGCCGCCACCAAGGACGCCACGGCCAAGACCAACGCGCGCAAGGCGTTCGAGGCCCTGAAGTTCCTCGGGGACGTCACCCAGAGCGGCACCAACCCGGCGCCCAAGGGCTTCATCGCCCGCACGATCCTGGAGACCACGGCCACCGACCCCAACATCAAGGACAACGAGCAGCACGACCGCGACAAGCAGAAGGGCGACGCGTACTGGAAGATCCTGGTCCCGCGCTGGCCCAAGAGCGGCGACGGCAAGTGGTTCTGGAAGACCGACGCCAGCTCCGACGAGCTGGTGGGCCACTACTTCCTCTACGCGCTCTACTACGACCTGGTCGCGACCGGGGCGGAGAAGGACGAGGTCGCGGGCGTCGTCACCCGGCTCACCGACCACCTGATCGACCACGACTTCTCCCTGACCGACCATGACGGCAAGCCCACCCGCTGGGGCTTCTTCAACCCGGAGGAGCTCAACGGCAACCCGTGGCGGCGGGAGGAACGCGGCCTCAACAGCCAGACGATCATCACCTTCCTCACCATCGCCGAGCATGTCGCGAAAAATCCGGAAAAGTACGCCAAGGTCAAGGCCAAGCTCATCGACGAGAACGGCTACGACCTGAACACCCAGCAGCCCAAGGTCACCGCGGGAGTCGGGGGCGGCAACCAGTCCGACGACGAGATGGCCTTCATGAACTACTACCACCTGCTCCGCTACGAGCAGGACGCCGGCCTCAAGGCCACCTGGGCCCGCTCCCTCTACGACTACTGGCAGTTGGAGCAGTACGAGCTCAACCCGTTCTTCAACTTCATCGCCGGCCTCACCCTGAAGGACCAGGTCTGGACCGACGCCTACGGCCCGTTCCCGCTGGAGATGAACGGACCCTGGCTCCAGCAGTCGATCGACACCCTCAAGCGCTTCCCGATCAACATGATCGACTGGAAGCAGAGCAACAGCCGGCGCCTCGACATCGTCAACCTCAACCAGCACATCCGCCCGGACGCCGACCCGAAGAAGCTCGGCATGCTCCGCAGCGGCACCGTGCTGCCGATCGACGAGCGGGTGATCAGCCACTGGAACCACGATCCGTACAAGCTGGACCAGGGCGGCGACGGGTACGGCGAGAACGACGGAACCTCGTACCTGCTGCCGTACTGGATGGGCCGCTACCACGGGTTCATCGCCGAGAAGTGACCTCCGGCAACCCGCCGGCGACCTCCCCGGGACGCGCGTCGAAACCCTCGTGATCCCGGGGAACCCCGTCGCGACGCCCCTCCGCCTGCCGGTCGGCACCTGACCCCGACCGGCAGGCGCCCCTCCGACACCCCCGGCCACGGCGGTCGCGATGCTCTCGACCTCCGCGTGGCCCGGCCGAGGAGGCCCTGGCATGCCGCGACGGACCGTCAGCCGAGTTGCTGGGCCAGGCCGACGATGATGCCCTCGGGACCTCGGACGTAGCAGAGCCGGTAGCTGTCCTCGAACTGCTCCAGCGTCCCGACGAGTTCGGCGCCGTGGGGACGCAGCCGGGCGATGACGTCCTCGATGTCGTCCACGGCGAACATGACGCGCCGAATGCCCAGGGTGTTCACCGGCGCCACCTCCGGCTCGGCGCTGATCGCCTTCGGCGTGTGGAACCTCGCCAGCTCGATGCCGCCGCCCCCACCCGGGATCCGCAACATCGCGATCTCCTGCCGGACCCCGCTGAGCCCGATGATGCGCTCCGCCTGCTCCGCCCAACCTCCCTCGACCGGACCCCTGCCCTCCAGCTCCATGCCGAGCTCGACGAAGAACGCGATCGCGGCGTCAAGGTCGTCCACGACGATGAGGACGTTGTCCATCCGCTGAACCGTCATGCTGCATCTCCTCCATCACACACCCAGTCCGTGACCACGGGCATCCCCGGGACGGATCCGGCACCGCATTCTCGACACCCGTGCCCCGGCTCCCGTCCGCGATCATCCCTGCCTGAACACGCCCACCTTGCCCCTCTCAGCGGTCACCCAACAGATGCAGATGTCATCGCGCGGTCCACGCCGATCATCTGAAGGCTGCGGCGCGACCGGAGGTGACGTCATCGTCCGAGGAAGTCGCTCAGTGGCGGGCGCTCGGCCCAATCGTCCACGACGCGCCTGATCTGGGCCGCCATGAACTCGGCCGTGGCGCTGGGACTCGTGAAGGGGGCCGCGCGTCGGTCGTCGGCCACCGGGGTGAACAGCGGCAGGAAGACGGCTGCCGATGGCACCGTGGGCGGCAGCGCGTCGGCGTCGTGCAGGATGAGCATGTCCGCCACGAACGAGGTGACTTCCCCGTCGGCATCGCGGCCGATCCATACCGGGTAGCTGCCGTCGCCCAAACCGCTCTGGTAGGCGATCAAGTTGGTGCCGGTCTCCGGGGCACGCAGCTCAGAGGACAGCAGCTCCATCTCGTTGTACTCGTCCTCCACCTCCTCGACGAGCCTTTCGAGCTCCTCGCGGCCCGAGGCGTCGAGGAAGCAGCCCATCCCGGCGTCCACGCCGAACCCGTAGAACTGGCCGGCGCCGAGCAACCGGACGTCCTGTCCCGGCAGCAACGCCGGCTCCCAGCTGACGGTCGGCTTGTCGAGGATCCGCACCATCACGGCCAGGTCTTCGCCGTCCCACTTCGTCTCTTCCCAGCGCATCGTGGCGATCAGGACGGCGTAGTCGCCAGGTGGCACGGTCACGGTGAAGGGGCCGGCGCCATCCAGAAAGAAGGGATCGGCCGCGATCAACGAGCCGGTGGGCAGGTGAAGCGACCCCGCGTGCGTGGGCTCGGTGATCAGTGCGACCCGCCCCTCGCTGGTGGCCAGGCGGCTGCCAGGGGTGAAGAGCGCTTCGAGATGCCGGGGGCGCAGCGGCAGCGGGGCCGACCAGGCGGGGATCGTGCTCGCATCTGGTCCGTCCACGGGGCCTTGGGCCGGCGCCAGGGTGATCGGGCCGTTCAGCCCGAGCATCTGCGCATCGACGTAGGCCGTCCACGCGCCGAACTCCGCCTTGGCCACCGTACGATGCTCGACCGGGACGGTCGTCCAGGTGTGACTTGATCCGTCGACTTCGTGCAGCTCTCGTCTTGCGCGTCCGTCGGGATCGATCGTCATCGTGAACTGCCGGCCACGCTCCGGGAACTCCGGATCGGTGTCAGAGGCGTGGCGCCACTCCTGGTAGCGCATCAGGTTCAGCTGTCCCGGCTCAAGTTGCCGGTATTCCAACTCCCTGTTGCGCCGTTCGCACGCGTCGAACAGGAACAACCCGAGATGACCGTGACCCCAGTCGACCTGGAACAAGGCCTTCGGCCTCGCCCCGACGGACAGCAGGACGGCGTACTGCTCACCTGACGCGTCCCTGGCACGGGCCTCCGGCTCCGAGATCGGACCGACGACGGCGCGAACCTGTGGATCCCAGCCCTCGCAGTAGGTGACGTCAACCGCGCCGACGTTCTCCGTCGTCATGCCCTCTCCTGCCCGCATCCAGCGTGAACGGATCTTGCCGGACGTCACGCTAGCGCCCGGCACCGACAGCGCCCGGCTACCAAGACCATGGACTTCGCCCAACGAGCCGGATCCGGCCCGACGCAGGGGGATCGCGCCTCCAGGACCTTGACGATCATGATGTGAGCCGCCTGCTTCGCGGACAGAGCCTGGGTGCACGACTGTTCTCGTTCGGCGGCAGGCTGGCGCACGAGCACCTGGGACTGACGGACCTCTACGCGGGCGTCGAGGTGGGCAACACCGCGTGCCGGCGATCCCTGCTCAAGGCCGGGTTCACGTCGACGGACGGTCCCGCTGAGCACACACTGCCCGACGGGCGGGTGGTCAGCAGCTTGTGGTTCGGGAGCACCGTTGAGCGCGGGGCCACGTGCGGGCGTGAGAGACGAAGGCCGCGATGGTGGCCTGCACGGTAAGACACCGTTGCGCCCATGGAGATCAGTGACGGCGCACGACGCTGACGGAGCCCGCACGCCAGCGCCTACCCAGCGTCGGGGGCCCAACAGGGAACCAACCTGAACCAAACAGAGCTCTTCTACCTTGGCGGCATGCAACTGCGAAAGCTGTCCATGGCCCTTGCCGGTGCCGCAGGGCTCTGACCGAACAGTTCGTACCGCTCGTGATTGTTCTCGCGTTCCTCGACCCCGACTACCGCGATCAAGTTTGTCTTGGGGGCGAATCCGCCTTTCAGACAATCCATCAGCCACCCAAGATTGGGTCCTGCCTGCCGGCATCTGTTTCGGCGGGCTGCCGTTTCACGGCTTGGGCTTGCTCAGGCACATGACGAGGAGATCTCATGCTGAAAAGATTCATCCCGGCTGCCGTCGCTGCCGGCTCTCTGGCAGTAATGGCGTTCACGTCACCTGCGAGCGCGGCAAGCCTTCCCGCTACCCTGTACGGCTGCACGCGAGGTGACATCTGCATGTACTCGACACAGGTCCCGTCCGCAGCAACGAAGATCGGGATTGGACGGGGCGAGGACTGGAAGTACAGCTCGTCCAGCCCGACATACAAGTACGTCCGCTCAGTGTTCAACTACGGATACCCGGAGAATGAGGATCATGTCGCCGTCACGGTCCGCACCATGGGCGACCAGTTCGAGGGGCCGGTTTGCGTTCACCGAGCAGAAGACGGCAACCCAGCGGCGGGCATAAGAGCTTTTGCTCTCGAGCAAGAACTCTCGGAGATCAACTGGATCAACGCTTGGACGTACCCCTGTAACGGGTAACGGCCGGCCACATTCCCAGTCTGACGCACCCTACGACTGGCTTCCAGGACGGCCCTGACGCCCCTTCCTCCTCACCTCCCATATTTGTCTGAGGTGCGAATCGGGGGGCTCGGGCAACCCGCCAGCAGCCAAAGCTGAGAGCCTCAAGCCAGCCGACCTGCAGCGCGACGCTCAATCTGCCGCCCTCAGCCGGCCGGCCTTCCGCGTATCTCCTCCTCCCGAAAGGTCGCGTCCATGACTTCAAGACATCCGGGCCCTTGGCCGCTACTGAGCCGATGAATTCGCTTTCGTGGTGGAAGCGGTGCCTGGCCTTCGGCAGTGTTCTCGCGGCGGTCGCCGCCGGCTCGGGGGCTGCGGTCCCGGAGTCGGCCCTCATCATTCCTCGTGATCTCACGCTGCAAGAAGGGGTGCTGTTGCATGACGCGGAGCAGCTCCTCGTCAAGCAGTGCATGCAGCAAGGGGGTTTCGCCTATTGGGTCGTCGAGAACGACCCGGCCCCGGACTTTCCCTACGTCCTGGACGACGCGAACGTGGCTCGAGGTCGTGGATACGGCACCGCCGCCTCTGGCAAGAGCTCGCCCCATCCCAACAAGGTCCACGGGATGAGCCTTCCGCCGGATCAGCGGCAGGCCTGGCTCGCCGCCATTCACGGCAGTCTGACGGACGAGCAGTTCGAGGCGACGCTTCCATCGGGTGGCCGCGTACTGCACAGCGCGCGCGGCTGCACGTCGCAGGCGCAGCAGCAGCTCTATGGCGATGCCCGGACGTGGTTCCGCGTCAAGGAGATCAAGGCGAACCTACGGGCGGTCAAGTACGACGACGTCAGCGGTGATCCTGCCTTCGCCACGGCCATGGGCAACTGGGCCGACTGCATGCGAGGCCAGGGCCAAGCGTTCGGATCTCCTGGCGAGATACGGGCCGCCCTCAACGAGTCCCGCCAGAGCGGGACGGAAGCCCGGTGGCGCCGGATCGCCGTGACCGAAGCCACCTGCGCCCAGCAGTCAGGAATCTCCGCAACGGCGCACCGCCTGGATCAGCACTACGAACAGAGACTCCAAGCCGAATATCGCGAAGAGCTGGTGACCTGGCGTCGTCTGGCGCTCTCCGCCCTTCCGCGAGCACGAACGATCATCGCATTCCCGTGACCATCGACCGACTGTCAACCCTGAGAAAGGATCTCCATGCGCACCATCACCTCCATGGCCGTAGGCCTGGCCGTCGCCGGCCTGGCCACCGTCCTGACAACCGGCCATGCCTGGGCCGACGACACCGCCCCCACCTCGTCCAGCGTTCCCGCGAACGGCTCGACGGAGAACGCGGTCACTCCGCAGAACCTCACCGCTTTCGACGGATATTTCTACGCTGCCGAGCACCCCAACGGGGTTGGCAAATACTGCAGGTGGGCAGGGGACGACAACAACTGGGACGACTGCAAATCCGGGGACGGCAGCACGGTGAACATGCTGGACCAGGCTTCTCAGATGTTTAACAACGGTATCCCGGGCGGGGCCGACGATGTCAAAGTCTTCTATTCGCGTCTGTACAGGGGCGCCTGGCGCTGCCTGGCGAACGGCAATCACTGGGACAACCTTTCGCTGGGGTACCAGACCTTCAACGGGGGTGGTTCCAGCGCGGCTGGTTATGGTCAGTCCCTCAACGACAACGTCGCCTCTCACAACTGGGTCACCTCCTGCTAGAGGGCCCGCAGCGGTGACCTGGCCGACATCCAGGGCCAGGTCCGCGAAGACGCCGCCTGCCAGCAGGGCCCGCACCGCCGCCGGCGACCGGAGCACGGCCCTGCTGCCAGCATGCCGCACTGGCCGCCCGGCTGGCGGAGGTGGTCAGACCGGGTAATGCCCAGGCCGTTCCCGCGGCGGGTTCACCACCAAGATCCACCTGTCGGCGGACGGCAGATGCCGGGCGCTGTCGCTGTCCTGACACCGGGCCAGTACGGCGACAGCCCGCAGTCGGAGCGGGTGTTGCGGGCCGTACGGGTTCCTCGGCCGAAGCCGGGACGCCCACGCCCCCGCCCTGACAGCGTGGCCGCGGACAAGGCGTACTTCTTCCGCGCCAGCCGCCTGTACCTGCGCCGCCGCAAGATCCGCCACACCATCCCCGAACCGCGCGACCAGCGTGCCAACCGCCACAGGCGCGGCTCCGCCGGGGGCGGCCCACCGGCTTCGATGCCGACCGCTACAAGGCACGCAACGTCGTCGAACGGGCCATCAACCGGCTGCAGAACCTCCGGGCCGTGGCCACGCGCTACGACATGCGCGCCTACATCTTCCTCGGCACCGTCACCCTGGCCATCTAGGTCATCTGGCTCCGAACTTGATCTAGGAAAACAGTCCGCAGGTCTCCTGGGGCGTGCGGAGGACTTGGCGGACCGCGTCGCGTAGCCACTGGTGGGCGCCGTCGGCGGTGTGGCGGGGGTGCCAGGCCATGCCGATCGTCAATGGTGGCAGCGGGAGCGGGATCTCCAGCAGGCGCAGGCCGAGCGCGTGGGCCGCGTCGCCGAGGGGGGAAGGGGGCTCGCCCGGCAGCGCGGTCGGGACCAGGCACACCACGTCGCCGACCGCGGCCAGCGCCATCGCCGCCAGGTGTCCGGGCAGGACGGCGCTGACCCGGCGGCTGAGCCCCTGCTCGGACAGGGCCACGTCCAGCGGGCCGGTGAAGCGTCCCCGGCGGCTGACCGCCACGTGCTCGGCGGCGGCCAGCCTGCCGGGCGTCAAGGGGCCCTCGGTGAGCGGGTGCCCGGCCCTGACGCCGGCCGCCATCCGCAGCGTGACCAGCTCCTCGACCCGGGTCTCCGGGTCGACGTGGTCGATCGCCCCGAGCTCCAGATCGACCCGGCCCTCGCGCAGCGCGGGGCCGGCTTCCCACTCCTCGGCCAGCACCCGCAGCGAGACGCCCGGCGCCTGGCGCCGGGCCAGCCCGAGCAGCCCCGGCGCCAGCGCCGCGCCGACCAGGTCCGAGGCCTGGACGGTGAAGGTGCGCCGCAGTGCGGCGGGGTCGATCCGGCCGCTCGGGGTGAGCAGCGCCTCCAGCCGGCGTACGACCGCGGCGGCCTCGTCCCGCAGCGCCTCGGCGCGGGGGGTGGGCACCATCGTCTGTCCTGCCCGTACCAGCAGCGGGTCCTGGAGCACCCGGCGCAGCCGGGCCAGGGTACGGCTCATCGCCGCGGGGGACGTACGCAGCCGCGCGGCGGCACGCGTGACGCTCTGCTCGGTCAGCAGGGCGTCGAGGGCGACGGCGAGGTTGGCGTCGAGGTTCGGGATCGGGCTGCTCACCGGCGTTATTCCGTTTCGGGCAATGATTGCTTGCTGATGTTCCCATTGTGGCAACACGAGGCGGGTCGGCACGATCTGGGGACCGAACCGATCCGACAGACCGCGAGGTTCTCATGATCGTCATTACCGCCCCCACCGGGAACATCGGCCGGCGACTGCTGTCACTGCTGGTCGAGGCCGCGCCCGCACACGGAGAGGAGTTGCGCGTCGTGGTCCGCGATCCTGCCCGGCTCCCCGAGGCCGTGCGCGGGCGCGTCGAGGTGGTCACCGGCTCGCACGGCGACGCCGCGACCGCCGACCGCGCCTTCGCCGGGGCCGACGCCGTCTTCTGGCTGGTGCCGCCGGACTCCTCGGCCACGCCGGAGGAGGCATTCAGCGGCTTCACCCGTCCGGCCGCGCGCGCGTTCGCCGCCCACGGCGTCGGCCACGTCGTGGGCATCTCGGCGCTCGGCCGCGGCACCCCGCAGGCCGACCGGGCCGGGCTGGTCACCGCCTCCCTGGCCATGGACGACCTGATCGCCGGCTCCGGCGTCGCCTACCGCGCGCTGGCCAGCCCGTCCTTCTTCGAGAACCTGCTGGAGGAGGCCGGCTCGATCCGCGAGCACGGCGTCTTCACCGACACCGTCGCCGCGGACCGTCCGGCCCCGCTGGTGGCCGTGGCCGACCTCGCCGCGGCGGCGGCCGGGCTGCTGCTGGACCGGTCCTGGACCGGCGTCGGCAGTGTTCCGGTGCTCGGCCCGCAGGACCTGTCGCCCGGCGACCTGGCCCGCATCATGACCGAGCAACTGGGGCGTCCGGTCCGCTACCGGCGGCAGCCGCTCGACGAACTGCGGTCCACCCTGCTCGGTTACGGCCTCAACGAGGCGTTCGTCGAGGGCGTCGTCGACATGAAGCGCGCCAAGGACCAGGGCCTGGACGCGGGCGTCGCCCGTTCGCCGCGGGCGGGCCGGGCCACCGGATTCGCGCAGTGGTGCGCGGAGACCCTCAAGCCCGCCGTTCTCGCCGCCCCGGGGGCCGTCGATGCCCGCTGACCGGACCGAACCCGCGGTCACCGCGTTCATGCTGGTCAAGACCACGCCCGAGTGGCTGGCGATGACGGTGACCGAACGCGTCGAGGCCTTCACCACCCAGGTCGTCCCGGTGATCGAGGCCCGCACCCGCGGCGTCCGCTCCCGGTTCTACGACACGGAGTTCTACTCGGCGCGGGTCACCGACGTCTGGGTCTGGGAGGCGGACGACCACGACGCCTACCGGCTGCTGATCGACGCCTTGCGCGAGACCCCCTTCTGGGACCGCTACTTCGACGTCGTGGACCTGCTCGTGGGCACCGAGAACGGCTACGCCCGCACCTACGACGTGGACCCGGTGGCCACCCTCGCCACCTGACGCTGCTCCCTGACCGGCCGGTGCCCCCTTCACCCTGGGGGAGCACCGGCCCGGCCGCATGAAGCCCGTATTGCACCAACCGATGCAAAACCGGTAGCGTGCTCGTATGGCAAGGCCGCGATCATTCGATGAGGACCAGGCCCTGGACACCGCGATGCGCACGTTCTGGGCGAACGGCTACGAGTCCACCTCGACCAGAGACCTGTGCGAGGCGCTCGGCCTTGACCGCAGCAGCGTGTACAACGCCTTCACCAACAAACGCGAGCTGTTCAAGCGCGCACTGACCCGCTACATGGACGCCACCACCGCCGACCAGCTCCGCATCCTCGACGACCCCGAACTCCCGGCGATCGACCGCGTCCGCGCCCTGTTCGCCAAGATCCTCCGGACGGAGGCGGAGAACCGGCGTGACGGTCACGGCCTCGGCTGCCTGACCGTCAACACCACGATGGAGCTCGCCGCCCGTGACCCGGAGATCAGCCTGATGCTCGCCCGCGACGCCGAGCGCCGGCTCGTCAGCCTGGGCACGGCCATCAGGAGCGGGCAGCGCGACGGCGACATCGGCTCCACCCGCGATCCCGCCGAGCTGGCCAGGTTCCTCAACGCCGTGATCGCCGGGATCCGGGTGGCCGCCCAGGGCGGCGCCGACGACGACGCCATCGCCGCCATCGCCGCCACGGCCATGGACGCCCTGGCCTGACCCCGGCTTTTTCATGCCCGAATTCTGCACCGATTGATGCAAAAAGGAGTCCCCCTTGCCCAGAGCCGTCTACGTCCTGGCCATAGGCATCTTCGCCATGGTGACCAGCGAGTTCGCCGTCGGAGGACTGATGCCCGAGATGGCGGGCGGACTCGGCGTGACCATCTCCCAGGTCGGCTATCTGATCACCGCGTTCGCGGTGGCCATGGCGGCGGGCGGGCCGCTGATGACCGTCGCGCTGGTACGGATACGCCCGAAGCCCGCGCTCCTGCTGCTGTTCGCCGTCTTCCTGGCGGGCAACGTGCTCGCGGCCGTCGCGCCCTCGTACGCGGTCATGACGGTCGCGCGGGTCGTCACCGGCGTCGCCTCCCAGGCGTTCTTCGGGGTCGCCATCTCGGTGGCGGTCCAGCTGAGCCGTCCAGAGGTACGCGGCCGCGCCCTCGCCGTCGTCCTGAACGGGTTGATGCTCGGCACCCTGCTCGGGCTGCCGCTGTCCACGTTCATCGGCGGGCAGCTCGGCTGGCGGGCCGCCTTCTGGGCCGTCGGCGCCCTGACCGTCGTCGCCGCGATCGCCACCACGGCGGGCGTTCCCGGGCTCGGGCGCGCGGACGGCGGCAGCGACTTCAGGCGGGAGCTGGCCGTCTTCAGGAACGGCCGGCTGTGGCTGGCGCTGTCGACCAGCACCTTCATCATCGGCGCGACCTTCGCCGCCTTCAGCTACCTCAGCCCGATCCTCACCCAGGTCACCGGCTTCACCTCGCGCGCCGTCCCCCTCCTGCTCGTCGCGTACGGCGCGGCCACCGTGATCGGCAACTACGTCGTCGGACGCCTGGCCGACAAGCACACCATCGGCGTCCTGTGGTCCGGCCTGGCCCTCAACACGGTCTTCCTGGCCGGGTTCGCGCTGTTCGCCCACCTCGGCGTCCCGGCGGTGGTCGCCATGCTGGGCGTCGGGCTGGTCGGAGTGACCATGAACCCGGCGATGGCCGTACGCGTCCAGCGCGTCGGCAATCCGGGGCCGCTGGTCAACACCGTGCACGCCTCCTTCATCACCCTCGGGGTGATCATCGCTTCCTCGGTCGGCGGGCTGGTCATCGACGGCTTCGGGCTGCGGGCTCCCCTCTGGCTGGGCGTCGGGCTGGCCGTGCTGGGGATGGTGTCCCTCCTGCCCGAACTCGGCCGTACCAGGACGAAGCCGTCGGCGACGAGCCTCCCTCAGGAGCCCGTCGAATCCGCCACCCACTGACGCCGCCGCCCGCACGCAGGAGGTCAGCCGCGCGAGCGGTGCACGACCTTCTCCGCCGAGCGGCCGGGATGGACGACGATCAGGTGCTCCTCCAGCGGCGCGTCCGGGTCGCTCTCGTCCCACGGCATCGTGCGGGCGTAGACGCGCATGCGGTAGTGGCCCGGACCGGCGACGGCCAGGTTCGGCAGCGGCCCGGCCGCCCCGCCGTCGCCGCCCTCGGGGTAGGCCGGCACGACCAGGCGGCCGCTGCGGCTGGCGATGCCCACCTCGACGACCGCGTCCCAGCCGGCGAGCCGGAGCGGCGGGGCGCTGGCGAACGCCTTGACCGTCAGGCACATCGCGGCGTTCTCCTCCGCGGTCACGATGGCGGCTCCGCTGCCCACCGCGTCGATGAGCCCGTCCTCGACGGCGTCGAAGATGTCGGCGAACTCGCGGCCGCCGCCGTAGATGTCCCCGGGCTCGCCCGCGCTGTCGTCGCGGTCGTCGAAGACGGCGTAGCCGCCCCCCTCGGACAACATGTACGCGGCCGTGCCCTGCCGCCCGGCACGCACCTTGGGCCACGGGTCGGCGCACCGGGCGTTCGCCGTGGCCTTCCACCTGAACATCTCCCGGTCGCGTTCGGCCTGACGGCGGTCGGCGTCGGCGTTCTGCCGGGCGACGATGCCGGGGCACAGATACTCCAGGGCCGCGGCCAGCTCGACGGAGTCCGCCGTGCCGCCCGTCCGTCTGTGCAGCGCGTGCCGTTCCTGGACGTCTGGCAGCGCGCAAAGCCGCGCACCGTGGGCGAGGACGCGCTGGTCGGCCAGGTCCTCGGGGAACATCGCGGCCGCGGCGAAGGTCTCGCCCCTGGCCAGGCAGAGGAACGACCGCCGCCGCTCCTCGGCCCCGAGGGCGGCCGCGGGACGGAGCCGGCCGCGGCAGCCGTCGTCGGCGGCCGTGTAGGTGAGCCGGGCGTCCCTCTCCGCGCCGACGACCGCCGTCGGCAGCACGAACACGACCGCGGCGGCGGCGAGCCACCGGTACGTGCGCCCGGTTCCGGACGCCTGGACGCCGGCTACGGGCGCGGCGGCGAGTTCGTGCGCGGTGCGCGCCGCCCACACGACGGCTAGCCCGTCGAGCGCCTGCACGGCGAGCGACAGACCGTCGAACGACATGCGTCCGGCCTGCAACAGCCCGTAGACCTCCGGGACGAGCAGGGCGGTCCAACCGGCGGCGACCGTGGTGACGCCGAACCGCTGGTCGCGCCCCTGCCCGGCCAGGATCATCGCCTTGCAGCCGGCGGTCGCCAGCGCCGGCAGCAGCAGCGCCTTCAGCACCGGGAGTTCGGCGAACGGCCGCAGCGCCCCGGCCAGGACCCCGGCCAGGCCCCCGATCAGGGCGAGCCCGAGGGCGAGGACCCGGAACCGGACCGACACCCCGGTGAGGGCGCGCACCAGCAGGACCACGGTGGCGGTCCACACGCCCCAGCTCGCGACGGACTTCGCGACGTCGGACAGGCCATCCAGAAGCTCCCAGAGCAGCAGATCGCCGGCCACGTCCACATAGAGCAGGCGTCGCAACCACACCACGTCGCGCGGCAGGGTCGCGGCGCGCGGCGTGGCGGGGCCGCGCAGGATCTGCCACAGCGCCCACGCGTTGAACGCGCAGATCGTCGCGAGCAGGAGCCGGTCCCCGTCGCCCCACGGCCGCGGACGCGCCGTCGCGACGACGGTGAACCACCTCCCGCCGTCGTACCAGGCGGCGACAGCGGCGGCGGTCAGATAGAGCGCGATGGCGGCGGCGGCCGGACGTCCGAAACGGTGGTGGGCGACGGCGGCCCGGAGGAAGGCGACGATCGGATGATCTTAGCGGGAGCGCTCGGGGACTCGGTATCCGCGCGGTGACCGAGGGACGTGGAAGTGCCGTCTTCCGTCGTCACGGGCGGTGCCCGACGATGCCGTCAGTCACCAGAAGGAACCGGCGGGCACTCGCGGAACCGCCGGAGAAGGGAAGACAACCCCATGGCCACTCAAGTCGCCTCGTTCGCCGACATCTCCAGCCAGTTCGACACCTACATCGGCGACATCGTCTACGCCACCATGACCACCGTCGACGCCAAGGGACGGCCGCGCGCACGAGTGCTCATCCCGGTCTGGGAGACCGTCGACGGCACTCCGCTGGGCTGGCTGGCCACGTACCGGACGCCGGTCAAGGCCGCCCACCTGGCGGGCAACCCGCACACCACGTTCTCCTACTGGACGCCCCGGCAGAACGCGGTGAGCGTCGACGCCGTCGCCGCCTGGACCGGCGACCTGGAGACCAAGCGGCACGTGTGGGACCTGTACCGGCGCACGAGCCCGAAGGGCGCCGGGTACGACCTGGGCAACTTCTGGCACGGCGGCCCCGGCGATCCGCAACTGCACGTCCTGCGCCTGGAGCCCTGGCGCATCCAGGTGATCAGAGGCTCGGACCTGCACAGCACCATCTGGTACGCCCCGGGAGAACGCTGACGGAAGGTCAACGCCGGTGGAGGCGGGTGGTGACGATCTCGGCGGTGTCGGGCGGCAGCTGGGGCACGAGGCCGTGCCAGGCGCGCAGGGTGGCCCTGTCCACGGCGGCCGCGATCGAACGGGCGATCAGGCCGTCGTCCGGCGGCACCGCGGCCGGGCTCAGGGGTTCGGTGGTCTCCCACCTGCCGTCGCCGGAGAAGCCGGGCAGCCTGACGCGCGAGCGCCGGGCCGGGGTGTGCGCGGTCACCGGAACCAGGAGGTCGGACGGAGTCCCGTCCGACACGTACCGGATCACGTAGACGAGCGGTCCGGCCGGAGCAGCCATGATCTCCAGCACGTACGAGGCCGACGGCCCGGAGCGGTTCACCTGGAAGAGCGCCCCGCCAGGCAGGACGAGCACGAAGTCGTGGGGGGCGGCGGCCGCCGCCCGGGAGAGCGGACGCACCACGGGCAGCGGGATCACCGCCGACGTCGGCGGCACGTCGTCCACCAGGTCGAGGGTCCAGTCGGCGTCCGGGAGGCCGGTGAACGCCGCCCGTCCGTCGCCGCCGACGCTCGCCAGGTACCGGAGGTCGGGGCGCCCGGCCGTCAGGGCCAGCCACGTCCCGGCGTCACCGGCCCCCGGCCCGGTCATGGTCAGCGTCAGCTCGCCACGGCCGTTCGCGCCCACGCCCGCCTCGGCCGTGATCGTCAGGTCGAGGTGACGCACGCGGACGGAGCCGGCGCGAGCGGAGAGCCCATGGTCGTTCAGCTGCCGCAACACCTGCGTCAGGTCCTCACGCGTCCGGGGGACGGCGGGCGGGTGCGCGGCGCGCATGGCCCGACGTGCGAGCCCGGCCACCGACGCGGCCCGCTCGCCGACCCAGCCGTCGTCCGCGTCCGGGAAGGCGAGACCGAAGTATTCGGCGCAGATGTCCTCCAGGGACTCACCGCCCTGCCGCTCGTTCATGGCCGCCTCCTGCCGCTCTTGTGGGCCTCCTCGACGCAGATGAAGCACACCGGCCCGTTCTCGCCCGCCTCGTGCAGCAGGGTCGAGGCGCCGGCGACGGCGATCCTCATCGCCTGGCCCGTCGAGACCCAGGTCGGCACGTCCTTGCTGTCGAGCACGCGGCGGACGGAGTACTCCCAGTGTTTCTCGGCCTGCTCCCAGTCATTGTCATGGTGTCTGATGAACGAGACGGCGAAGCCGTCGGGCACGCGGAACTCCCGGTGCGCGAAGCACAGATCGCGCAGCAGCGGGATCATCCGGCCTCGCCCTCGACCGGCACGGGCTCGCTCTTCCCCAGCAGTTCCTCGGCCGGCCTGGTCCGCCGGGACGTGATCGCGTGGCTGACCATGAACCCGGCGACCCCTCCCACCGCGGCCGGGACGAGCAACCACCCCACGATCGACAGGAACCAGGCCAGGACCGGCAGCGCGGTGTCGGCGGGCGAGGTGATGCCCAGGGTGACGTCGTAGGCCGTGCGCCAGCCGATCACCAGGCCGTTGGCCCCGAACAGCGCCCCGACCGCGACCATGATCGGCAGCCCGCGGGTCCACATCCAGTAGCGGACCCCGTGGTGGGCGCCGAGGGAGAGCCACCAGCGGCGCAGCCGATGCCGGATCCGCTCGCGAGGAGGCGGGGGAACTCCGAATCCCGGGGGGACGGACGGGGGCATGAGCACAAGGTAGCCACTCGTCACAGGGCGCGAACGGAAAACGCCGGAGGAGACCGGATTCATGGCGTACAGGTGTTCGGAGCGGTCGTCTGATGCGCGTGGGTCAGCCATTCCTGCGGCGTGATCCGCCGCGTCCCGGCCATCGCGCACAACGCCTCGTCCAGCTCGGCCGGGACGCTGACATTCCACAGCCAGACCCGGCCCTTCCTGCCGCCCGTCGCCATCCGGGCGCCGTCCGGCGTGAAGGCCACCGCCTTGAAGCCGCCTTCGATCGGCGGGCCCACCGCGCGCCCGGACGCGATGTCCCACCGGCGCATGGTCCTGTGGTCGGCGGCTCGCCATGCGCCGCGTCCGCCGCTGGACATCAGCGTCCGCCCGTCGGGCGCGAAGGCGAGCAGGCTGACGATGCCCTGGCCGGTGGGGACGGGCGAACCGGACGGCCGCCCGGTCGCGGCGTTCCACAGCCGGACGGAGCCGTCGGAGGTGGCCGCGGCGATCCGGGTTCCGTCGCCGCTGAACGCCAGGGCGTCGATGACGCCCGCGTCGCCCTCCAGGCGGCGCAGGAAGCGAGGGCCGGTGAGATCCCACAGGTCCACGCGCTCGTCCAGGCTCTCGGGGACGGGCCGGTAGCTCATCGCCATCGACGAGTTCCCGTCGCTGCCGAACGCCAGATGCCTGATGCCGAGCGGCGTCTCGACGGGCTTCCCGGCCGTCTTCCCTGTCGCCGCGTCCACCACGCTGACCGTCGAAGCGCCGAACGTGTCCCTTTCGAGCGTGACCGCGACGCGGGTCCCGTCGCGGTTCAGGGCTCGCAGTTCGGGCACGCGGCCGTCGACCCGGGCGATGGTGTGCAGCGGCTTCCCGCCGGAGGCGGAGTGGAGGGTGATGGGCCCGGGGCCGACGATTCCCGCCGCCGTCAGGCCGCCCTGCCGCTGGGACGCCCAGATCCTCCCGTCACCGGACACGGCCCGTACCGGCTCGGTGTCGCGTCTGGACGTCCAGCCGCCGCCGTTCCGCCGGAACGACGAGCCTGCGTCCGTCCACAAGGTGGCCGCGTCGGGGGAGAAGGCCAGCAAAGTGACCTCGTCGTCTCCGGCGGTCAGCGGGCCCTGGAGGGGGTGGGAGTACGACAGGTCCCACAGCCGGGTCCTGCCGTCCTCGCCGCCGGAGACGAGCGTGGTGCCCGCACGGTCCACGTCGATCGCCCGCACGGCCCCGTCGTGGCCGGTCAGCGCCATCCCGACCGCCTCCTTGAGTTCGGGGTCCCACAGCCGGACGACTCCCTCCTCGTCCCCGGCGATCCACAGGTTCAGCCTGGCGTCGAAGCCCAGTGCCGTGACGCGGGCCGCCGGCAGCGTCGTCCTGCGGGTACCGCGGCCGGCGTCCAGGAGCACGAGCCTGCCCTCGGCGTCCGCGACGGCCAGGGTGCTCCCGTCCGCGCTGAAGGCCGGGCGCACGTCGTCCACGCGCGTCGCCGGGCCGCGCCGTGAACGCGTCGGGACGTCCCAGAGCTGGACGGACGCCTCGCCGCGGACGTCGGAGGACACCGCGGCGAGCGTCGTGCCGTCGGGGCTGAGGACGAGTTCGTCGTACTTGAGGAATCCGGACCCGACGAGTCGTGGGAAGCCGGCGTCCACCGCCCGGCGCCCGGCGATGTCCCACAGTGAGAGGCGGCCGCTGAAATCGGCGAAGAGCACGCGCTCGCTGTCGGGCATGAAGGCGATCGCGGTCGTGCTGCTGCCCTGGCCGAACTCGTGCAGGGGCTTGTGGGTGCGGCCGTCCCACAGGCTCGCGCCCCCGTGGTTGTGCGTGGCCGCCACGTAACGGCCGTCGGGGCTGAAGACGACCTTGACGACCGACCGTCCGGAGAAGAAGTCGTTGTTGGCCGGTTCGGCGGGGGCGCGGCTCGGCACGTCCCACCACATCGGCCGGGCGTCGTCGCTGCCCGTCACCACCGTTCGGCCGGACGGGGACAGCGCCACGGAGTGCAGCGACGCCTGGATGTGCCCGTCGAGCACGGCGCGCGCGGGCGAGGCGAGGACGGACAACATGCTCTGCCGCGCTTCGGCCGTGGGCGCCGCTTTGCCGGCCGCCACCGTGAGCAGCGCGGCCAGCTGCGGGTCCGTGGCGGACACCTGCGAGCCGGCCTCCGCCAGGCGGCGCGACAACGCGGTCCGCAGCTGCTCGGAGGTGTCGTCACGCCACACGACCAGGCCCAGCACCGCGAGCGGGACGAGCAGCGCGAGCCCCGCCAGGACGCCGACCCGTTGCGGAGCCAGCCGGTACAGGTGACGCCGGGCGGCCGCCACGTCATCGGCCCAGGAGATCCGCACGCCGTCGGCCAGATGGCCGTCGGAGTCCTCGTTGGCCTTCGGCGCGACGACGCTCATCTCGCTCTGGGACGCCCGGGTGAGCTTGGCGGCCAGGCCGCCGACCCTGCCCAGCCGTCCGGTCGGCTCGATGCGCCCGGTGACGGCCTGCCGCGTGCGCGGGGTGCGCAGCGGGCGGGCGAGCGCCCAGCGCACGCGCGGGACGGCGGGCACGGCGGGCACGGCGAAGGACGTCCGCGCCGGAGGTCCGAGGGTCTCCTCCAGCAGCACCGCGAACGCCGCTCCCAGGGACGATCCAGACACTCGCCGCAACCGCACGTCGTCGATGGACAACCGCCACAACACGCACGGCATGTCGCGCCCGCCGCCGCTCTGGCGTTTCCAGGACGTGGTGATCGCGTCCTGGAAGGCCGCGTCCGCCTGGAAGTCGAACATCGTCCGCGGGTCGGGGAACAACCCGGGCGGGCCGCCCCGCAGGACGCCCAGGCGCAGGGTCCCGAGCAGGCCGGTGTCGCCGTCGTCGAACAACACCCTGATCAGGTGTTCCCGGCGCGACCTCAGGCGTGACCGGGCGGCCGGCGACCAGATCTCCAGCGCGACCATCGAGCGGGCCGGTCCGCCGCCCAGCTCGTCCAGGCGGCTCATGAGGTGCGGATGGCGTGCGGCGGCCCGGGACGGCAGCCCGCTGAGGCCATGGCCGGGCAGCAGGCCGCTGTCACGCCAGCGTCGCACGGCGGCGGCCAGCAGGGTGTCGGCCTCCTCGGTGCCCGGTGGCCGCGTCCGGCTCGCCAGCCAGGCCATGCGGGCCACGTGCCAGGCGCCGGTGGCGGCCCGTCCCCAGCCGTCGACGCCCGGCTCCGCGAGGTCGAGCGTGTCGGCGTCGTCGATGGCGTCGAGCGCCCAGCAACCATCACGAACCCAGGCATGCAGCAGCTCCGGGTGCGTGCGGGCCGTTTCGGCGCAGGCGTCCCACCACAGGCCCGCGTCGATGAGCCGGCGGGAGCATTCCTCGGCCGTGACGGCGTTCTCCGGAGCACCGGGCGCGGTGAATCGCCGCTCAAGATCGAGAAGCGCGTCAAGGCTGGACAATGGTCATCACATCGTTCCGTGCTCGCGGCTTGCCCGGGGCGGCCTCGTGGGACTGGATGCTCAGCACGTCTCTCATCTTGATCCGAGGCGACGGGATCGAGACGGGGAATCGCGTAATGAACGGCGCGGCCTGAACCCTTCGAGGCGAGGACGTCCGGCCGGCCTGCGCTCCTCGCCAAGATATCTCGCACTCTCCGCTAACGACACAGATCACCCGGCGTCGCAGGATTGCCTCTCGAACGAATCGACTTGATCGGGACAGATGTGCGGCCGGGCGCGGACGCCCGCGTTCCCCATCGCCCCGCTGGTCCTGTCGATCGCCGCGTTCGGCGGTCGGACGCGGTTCGATCCGGATGGCTGAGACGACCCTGGTGGAGCGGTGGAGCGATCGCGTACGAACGCGGGCCACGCCTCCGTGATGCCCCGGACCTCGGCGGCACGCCCGGGGCGCGGCGGCCGGAGACGCGCGGGCGCGCTCGGCCGGGTGCTGCTCTCCGCCGTCCTGGGACTCGGCGTCGCCGCCGCCCCGGCTGCCGCCACGTCGGCGGACGGCGACTGCAACCCCGAACCGGGCGTGGTGAAGCTGCCCGGCGGAGAGCCCTGGGCGCAGAAGCGGCTCGACATCAAGACGGCGTGGCGGCTGAGCACCGGCGCCGGCGTCCGGGTGGCGATCATCGACAGCGGCCTCGACGTCAAGCACCCGCAACTGCCCTGGTTGTCGGACTTCGTCGACTTCACCGGGACCGGCTACACCGACTGCGTCGGCCACGGCACCGCCGTCACGGGCATCATCGCCGGGCGCGTCTATCCGGGCGTCGCCTTCCACGGCGTGGCCCCGCGGGCGACCGTCATGGTGCTCAAGCAGAGCAGCCAGGCCGAGGGCCACGTCGCCACCCTGGCGGCGGCCATCGACAAGGCGGTCCAGCTCAAGGCCGACGTCATCAACATCTCGATCAAGGCGGCCGACAATCCCGCGCTCAAGGCGGCCGTCCGCAACGCCCTGGCGAGGGACGTCGTGATCGTCGCCGCCGCCGGGAACATCACCGACAAGAAGGAGGACGTGCCCGCCTATCCGGGCTCCTACGAGGGGGTGCTGGCCGTGGGCTCGGCCACTCCCGACGGGCGGCGCGCCGACTCCTCCAACACGGCCACGCCCGTCGGCGTCCTGGGGCCGGGGGTCGGCATCATCGCCCCGTGGCCGGGGAGGTCGTACAAGCTGGATCTCGAGGGGTCCAGCTTCGGCGCCGCCTACGTGTCCGGGACCGCCGCCCTGGTGCGCGCCCGGTTCCCGCAGCTCGACCAGGAGCAGGTACGGCGGCGCATCATCGCCACGGCCGACGGATCCGTCGGCAAGGGCACGGGGGCGGGCATGGTGAACCCGGTGCAGGCGGTCAGCGCCGTGCTGCCCTTCGAGCCCGCGGGACGGCCCATGGTCGCCGCGCCCCCGCCCGCCCCCATCGCGGCGGACGCGATCGCCAAGGTACCCCCGCAGAACGCCGGGGCCCGGAACACCGCGCTGGCCGTGACCGCGGGAGCGCTGATCCTCACCGCCGTGGCCGGCGCCCTCGCACTGGTGCTGCCGCTCGGCAGAAGCCGCGGATGGCGCCCGGGCCCGCCCAATGACGTCAGTTGACCGCTGATGCAGGCGCTGCCCGCAGCGCAGCGCCTGGATACGAAGGGAACCTACGATGCACCCGTTACAGCCAGACGATCCACAGAGGCTGGGCGACCACGACCTGTCGGAACGCCTGCCGGAGGGGCCGCGCGGGGCGGCCTTCCTCGGCCGCGAGTCGAAGGACGCGCCCCTCCGGGTGATCAAGTTGCTGGCCGCGAAGCCGGACGCCGACGCGGAAGGCGTCGCGCGCTTCGCCAAGGTCCGGCGCCTTTCCAGCTCGTCCATTGCGCGCACGCTGGACGCCGGCCTGCACGAGGGCCACCTGTACGTCGTACGCGAGCACGTCGAGGGGCGCGGCCTGGCCGAGATCGTCGCCGTCGACGGGCCGCTCGACCCCGACGGGGTGGAACGGGTGGCCGTCGGGACGCTGACTGCGCTGACCGCCGCGCACCTGGCGGGCGTCACGCACCGGGCACTGACCCCCGGCAACGTCATCATGGGCGCCGACGGCGTCCGGGTGACCGACCTGGACCTCGGCGAGGCCGCCGGGGAGATCGGCTACCGCTCGCCCGAGCAGCTGAGAGGCGAGCCGTACGGCCCCTCCGCCGACCTGTTCGCCTGGGCGGCCACGGTGGTCTTCGCCGCCACCGGGAAGGCGCCGTTCGGTCAGGACGCCGACGAGGTGCTGACCGGCGCGCCCGAGCTGGGAACGCTGGCCGAACCGCTCCGCACCGTGGTGTCCGCGGCGCTGTCGAAGGACGCCAGGCAGCGGCCCGCCGCGTACGCGGCGCTGCTGCGCCTGCTCGGCGGCCCGTCGGCGGACCAGGAGGTCACGGCGAAGCTGCCGCCCGCGGACGCCCCGGGCCTCACCCCGCTGTTCGCCCCTCCCGCCCTGCCGCCGGCGGACGGCGCCGCACCGCTCGAAGGCGTGCCGGTTCAGCCGCCCCAGCCCCAGCAGCCGGCCCAGCAGCCGGGGCAGCCGCAGCAGACGTGGGAGCCGCCGAGGCTGCAGCAGCCCATCCAGGAGACGCCGCAGCGCCCCAAGGTGTGGCAGGCGTCGGTCGTGGACCCGGCCTCCCCGCGCCGGAAGTTCCCGGTCGGCCTGACCGCTTCGGTCGCCGCGCTCATGGTGCTGTCAGGGGTGGGCCTGTGGGGAGCCAGCCGCTACACGGACGCGGACCGGATCGACTCGGTCGGTGTCGCGGCCGAGGGCAGGTCCACCGACGGGGCCACCGGGTCCGCCGACGCGGCGGCGAACGGGACGACGGGTCCCGGCGACGGGACGGTTCCGCAACCGGGCGAGCCCGGCACCGACCAGGCCGATGTGGACGTGCCGTGGGCGACGCCGTCCGACGCCGACTCGTACGGGGTGGGCCCGCTCATCCTGCCCACCGAGGAGCCGTCGGGCGTCCCGACCGCGCCCGTGTACAGCTCGGTGCCGACGCCGTCGCCGCCGTCCACGCAGCCGGTCGCCACCCAGCCGGTCGCCACCCCGCAGCCGACCACGCCGCAGCCGACGGCCTCACAGCCGAAGAGCCCGCAGGCGACCAGGACGGTCACGGCGACGCCGACGGCCAGGAACACCAGGACGCCCGAGCAGTCCCAGGAGCCGACCCCGACCCCCAGGAAGAGCACCGAACCCCCGACGCCGACGCCTCGCAAGAGCACCGAGGCCCCCACCCCGAGCCCCCAGAAGAGCACCGAGGCTCCGGCCCCCGCCAAGAGCACCCAGCAGGCCCCGCCGCCCACGACGGAGGCCCCCGAGCCGGAGCAGCCCAAGAGCGAGGCCCAGCCGGAGCCGGAGCCGAAGAACCCCTACACGCCCACCCAGGTGTGCGGGTCCGGCTTCTACGTGCAGCGGTCGCAGTCGTTCAACGGCGGTGAGACCTTCCAGCTGTACAACAGCGGCACCAAGCAGAACTGCGTGGTGACGATGAAGTACGCGGGCGTGGGCAAGGAGAGCCCGGTGAGCGCGACGCTCGACGTCCAGGACGGGGACAGCGTGACCGACAGCGGCGACTACAAGTACTACGCGGGGCCGGTCAAGCTGGCCGCCCCGGGCAGGTGCGTGAAGTTCTCCGGCAGCGTCGGTGCCGGGAGCACCGCCGCGGGCTGGGCCAACTGCGGCTGAACCGGCGGACGTACCCCGCCCGGGAACCTCCGGGCGGGGGCGTCCACTGAAGGTCAGTAGGGCCGGTAGCCGCCGCCTTGCTCCAGGGACGCGATGCCGGGGTGTTTGGCGAGGTTGCCGTAGCGGCTGTAGGTGTACAGCACGCCCGCGATGATGTTGTCGACCGGGTCGAGGATCTTGCCGTGGCCGGGCAGGGCGTGCGCGTTGAACGTCGGCGGGATGGTCTGCATCAGGCCCTGGGACGGGATGCCGTTCTTGGCGTTGATGTCCCAGGTGTTGATGGAATTGGGGTTGCCGCCGGACTCGTGGTAGATGATCGTCCAGATGCGCTCGACGTCCTTGGGGTCGTTCGGGTCCAGGTCGTTGACGTCGATGCCGCGCTGGCGCATGACCTCCGCCATTTCGGGTGACCTGATGACGGTGAGCGCCTGCTTGATCCACTCGACCACCTCGGCCTTGGGCGCGGGCGTGCTCGTCGCCGACGAGCCACCGCCGCCGGCCCCGGAGCCGTTGCCCGCCCCGGATCCGTTGCCGGACCCCGGGCCCCCGCCCGACACCCGCGTCTCGTCCTGGTGGTCCGCCCTCGTCCAGACGACCTTCTTGTCGCCCGGGTCGAAGTCCGGGCCTCCGGGGTCGGGGATGTGGGTGAACCGGCCGAACCCGTCGAGAGAGCCAGGCCGGACGTGGTCACGCAGTGTGGTGGCGGCGGCCCCGACGGCGTCCTGGGCCGTTCTGACCAGGCTCCTGGCCCGCTCAAGGTTGGCGTTCACGACGTCGGTGAAGCAGGGGTCGGCGAACATCGCGGCCCTCGCGTCGGCCTCGACGGTGTTGGGATGGTTGATCAGATAGTTCACCATGTACCGCTGCGCGTGGCCGACCGTGTCGTCGCGAAGGGTCGTGATCTCCGGAACGGCCTTCTCCAGCGCCGTGGCGACGTTCTTGAGCGCCGCGGCGCAGGCGTGGACGTCGGTGTTGAACTCGCCGCCTACCTTGGGGAACTGTTGCATGTAGCGGGTGAAGGCGTCCGCGGAGTCGCCGTCCCACTTCCGGTCGACCTCGTTGAGGTTGTTGACGAGCGCGGCGGTCTCGATGGCGGCGTGCGACCCGCACGACTCCCAGGTGTAGGCGATGTCCTTGATGCCCTGGGGGTTGCCCGTGACCTTGGTGAGCAGCGTCAGAAACTCTCCCCCGCCGGGAATCTCGGTGATGTCCGGCGCGAGGACGGCGATGGAGTCGCTCATGCGCCTGAGTCCGTCGCCGCCTTGCGGAGGTTGGTCTCCACCTCGTCGAGCGCCCGCTCGACGTTCTCCAGCCTGCGCTGAGCGCTGCCGAGCTCGACCCGGACGGCGGTCCAGGTGGCGCTGATCTTGGCGGCCAGGTCGCCCGCCCCGTCGAGCTTGCCGAACAGGTCGGGTGGCGTCACCTCGGCGGGCGTCTTCGACTGGCTGACCTTGAGGATCTCTTCGAGGGCGAAGTCCTTCGACGCCACATGGATGCGCGTCCGGCACTCGTCGAGCGCTGTGTAGGAAACATCAACGACGCCTTTGCTCATGAAGATCGAGCATAGTAGAGATCATCACGGTTGGAGAGACCCGTTTTCCTCCGATTCCAACGAGGCCGTCTGGATCAGCCGGTCTCCCGATCTCCTGTCCACGAAGAAGGCGCGGCCGGGCGGGAGAGGCTGCGGTCGCACCTTGCCGAACAGCACGCCCTCCTCCCGGTTGCCCGACATGATCAGCGCCGGGCTGGCCATCTCCTTGAGCCGCTGCACCGCGTGGTCGTACATGGCGCGGTTGGCGCCGCCCATCTGACGGGCCAGGATCAGGTGCAGCCCGATGTCGCGCGCCTGCGGCAGCAGCTCGGCCAGCGGTTGCAGGGGGTTGTTCGAGGTGGCGACCAGGTCGTAGTCGTCCACCACGATGTAGAGGTCGGACCCCTGCCACCAGCTGCGGTCGCGAAGCTGGTCCGGGGTCAGGTCGGCGGGCGGCAGGCGCTTGAGCAGCGCGAAGCGCACCTCCTGCACCAGCTCCGCGGCCGCCGCGCTGGAGACGGCGTAACCGATGCGGTGCTCGGTGGCCGCGGTGTCCAGCAAGGACCGGCGGTAGTCGATCACGACCAGCCTGGCTTCCTTGGGGGTCTTGCGCGCGACGAGACCCTCCATGATCAGCTTCAGCATGTTCGACTTGCCGCACCCGGTGTCGCCGAAGACGACGAAGTGCGGATCGGCCTCGAAGTCGAGCATGACGGGGGAGAGCGTCGCCTCGTCGATGCCGATCGCGATGCGGTTCCCGCCGGTCTCCTCCGGGCCGGGCAGGGCGGCCGCGGGAAGCAGGGACGGCAGCAGCCGGACCGGCTTGGCGGCCGGGCCCTGCCACGACTCGTTGACGACCTCCACGAGGGAACGCAGCCCGTCGGCGAGGTCGTCGGCGCCGCGCACCCCGTCGATGCGCGGCAGGGCGGACAGGAAGTGCATGCCGTCCTTGGTGAGCCCACGCCCCGGCGTGCCCTCGGGCACCGCGAGCGACGCGCTGCGGCTGACCTCCGACTCGTAGGCGTCGCCGAGCTTGAGCTCGATCCTGGTGCCGAACAGGTCGCGGATGCCCGGCCGGAACTCCGACCACTTGTTGGTGGTCGCCATGACGTGCACGCCGTAACCGAGCCCGCGCGTGGCCAGGTCGGTGATCACCGGCTCCAGGCTCTCGTACTCCTGCCGGATCGTCAGCCAGCCGTCCACGACCAGGAACACGTCGCCCCAGCCGTCGCCCTCGACGCTGCCGTCGGCCACCCGCTTGCGGTAGGCGGCGATCGAGTCGATGCCGTGGTCGGCGAAGTCCCGCTCGCGCTGCTGGAGGATGCCCGAGATCTCGGCGACCGTACGGCGGACCCGGTCGGCGTTCTGCCGGTTGGCCACGCCGCCCACGTGCGGCAGCCCCTCCAGGGCCGACAGCGTGCCGCCGCCGAAGTCCAGGCAGTAGAACTGCACCTCCCGAGGCGTGTGCGTGAGCGCCATGCTGGCGATCAGCGAGCGCAGCACCGTGCTCTTGCCGCTCTGCGTGCCGCCCGCGATGCCGACGTGCCCCGCCGCGCCGGACAGGTTCAGCCAGTACGGGTCCCGTCGCTGGTCGAAGGGCCGGTCGATGATGCCGACGACGGCGTGCAGCCGGCCCCGGCCGTCCCAGCCGGGCGTGGACAGCCCGAGCTCCGGGGTCACCGACAGCGCGGGCAGCAGGTGACCCAGGGTCGGCGGCTCGGCCAGCGGCGGCAGCCAGATGCGGTGCGCCGCGGGGCCGCGTCCCTCCAGCCGGCCGACCACGATGTCGAGCAGGCTCGCCTGTGCGCCGCCCTGCTCCGGCTCCTCCGGCGTCTCCTCCGGGGGCGTCTCGGCGGCGGGCAGCGGCGCGTAGGCGTGGCCGTACTCGATGACCTCGCGCGCCGCGGGCTGCCCGCTGTCGGTCACGTGCCTGGGGTCGGGATGGTAGGCGGCCGAGACATAGGCGGCCTTGAACCGGGTCATGCCGCTCGTGTCGAACTTGAGGTAGCCGTTGCCCGGCGCCGAGGGCAGCTCGTACGCGTCGGCCACGCCCAGCACCGCCCGGCTCTCCATCGCCGAGAACGTGCGCAGCCCGATCCGGTACGACAGATGCGTGTCGAGCCCCCGCAGCCGGCCCTCGTCCAGCCGCTGGGAGGCCAGCAGCAGGTGCACGCCCAGTGAGCGGCCGAGCCGGCCGATCATCACGAACAGGTCGATGAACTCCGGCTTGGTGGACAGCAGCTCGCTGAACTCGTCGAGCACGACGAACAGGGTGGGCAGCGGCGACAGGTTGGCGCCCTGCTCGCGGGCCCGCTCGTAGTCGCGCAGCGAGGCGTGGTTGCCCGCCGCGCGCAGCAGCTCCTGCCTGCGCACCATCTCGCCGTGCAGCGCGTCGTGCATGCGGTCGACCAGGGGGAGCTCGTCCTCCAGGTTGGTGATGACGGCCGAGACGTGGGGGAGCGAGTCGAGGCCGAGGAAGGTCGCGCCGCCCTTGAAGTCGACCAGGACGAAGTTGAGGATCTCCGAGGAGTGGGTGACGGCGAGCCCGAGCACCAGGGTGCGCAGCAGCTCCGACTTGCCGGAGCCGGTGGCTCCGATCAGCAGGCCGTGCGGGCCCATGCCGCCCTGGGCCGACTCCTTGATGTCGAGCTCGACCATGCGGCCGTCCGCCCCGAGCCCGATCGGCACGCGCAGCCGGTTGCGTCCGGCACGCGGCCGCCACGTGACGGCCGGGTCCAGGGCGCGCGGGTCGCTGATGCCGAGCAGGTCGGTGAGCGTCGTGTTGATCGACAACATGTCCTCGCCGTCGCCGCCGCTCCTGGACGAGGCGCGCAGCGGGGACAGCTGCCTGGCCAGCCCCTCCATGCACACGTAGGAGAGCCGGTCCGGCGCGCCCAGCCGCGTCCTGCGCTCCTTGCCCGCGTGGTCGACCTTCACCATGTGCAGGTCGTCCCGCTGGACCTCCAGCCGCAGGGTGTTGCCCTCCTCGACGGCGCCGGTGGAGCCGGTCAGGTCGATGACGGTCACGCCCTGGATGGCGTCGCTGCCGAGCTGGGAGTCGTGCGGCATGTGCCCGCCGTCCACGATCACCACGTGGTACGGCAGCTCGCCGGCCGGTGAGCCCGGCTGGAACCTGGGCCGCTCCTTGAGGTCGCCGCCGACGAGCCGATCGAGATCACCGAGGTTCCCGGCCATCAGGCGGACGGGCCCGGACGCGTCGGCCATGTCGGGATGGTGGGCGTGCGGGAGCCACTTGACCCATTCCCAGTGGGGCATGCGCTCCTGGTCGGCGCAGACCATGATCCGCATGTCGTCGGGGGAGTGGAAGGTGACGACCTGGCCGATCACGGCACGGACGAGGTCCCGCATCGCCGCGACGTCGCCGGTGAGCCGGATGCGCGCGAAGGAAGCCAGGGCGACGGCGACGGGCAGCCGGGCGAGGGTGGAGTGCGCGCGCATGAACCTGCGCAGCGCGCCGGAGGAGAGCGCGTCCAGGTCCTCGACGGGCTTGGAGTCGGGCGGGAAGAGCTGGATGGCCAGCTTCTGCACGCCGGTGCCGAGGCGGATCGTGCTGAAGTCCTCGTCGCGGGGGCGGCGTTCCCACAGGCGGGGGCCCATCGCGATCCACCACAACGAGTCCGGCTCGGGGCCGCTCCACTCCAGGGCCTCGCGCTGCTGCTTGGCGGCGCGCCTGGCCTTCCTGCGGATCTGGCCGAGGTAGCGGAAGTAGTCGCGGCGGGCGCCGTTCAGCCGGTGCTTGCGTTCGCCCGACTGGCGTCCCATCTGGCCGACGCTCATGCCGACCATCGAGACGGCGAACAGGCCGCTGGCCACGTACATGACCGGGCTGGTGTTGGCGCCCCCCGCGGTGAACATCAGCGCCATCGCCGCGCCCCCGGCCACCATGGGCAGGTAGGTGAGGACCGCCATGAAACCCTGGCCCTGAACCTCGGGGATCTCCGGCGGAGACTCCAGCATGACTTCCCCGCGAGGTGGCTTCGGGCCGGGACGACGCTCCGGGCGCCGGACAACCACTTTGCTCACGCGACGTTCTTACCAGAATCGACCCGCTATGGTCTGTGCTGTCCGTGATCCTTTTGGGACGGAGTGGACCGTGGGATCGATGGTTCAGAAGCCGCCGCTGCCCGAGTCCCGGCCCCCCGCAGGGGAGACCGCCGGGCCCGCTCAGGCGCCGCCGGGGCCGCTTCAGCAGGGTGCGCTCGCGCAACTGCCGTTGCCGCTGCCGACGTTGTGCAACCTCACGATCGTGGGGCCCGGCCGCAAGGCCGACCTGACGCTGCCGGCCGACATCCCGCTGCCGCACGTGCTGCCGGGGCTGTTGCGCATGCTCGGCGAGGTGGGCGGCGACGCGGCCTCGTCGCCGGGATGGACGCTGCAGCGGCTCGGCGGCGCCCCGCTCGACCTGGAGCAGAGCCTCAGCGCGCTCGGCGTGCTCGACGCCGAGATCCTCTACCTGCGCCCCCGTGAGTCGGTCCTGCCGGCCGCGATCTTCGACGACGTGGCCGACGTCGTCGCCACCGGCGTGCGCGAGGGGCCGGGCAAGTGGACGGCGGCCCACACCAGAGGTCTCGGCGCGGCCGGAGCCACGGGACTGCTGGTCCTCGGGGCCGTCGGCCTGGCTTCGGCGGGCCTGCCCCCGCTGGTCGGGCCGGTCGTCTTCGGAACGCTCGCACTGCTGCTCATCGCCGCCGGAACCGTGTTGTCGCGGGCCATGGGCGACTCCATGGCGAGCGCGCTGATCGGTCACGCGGCGCTGCCTTACGCCTTTCTGGCCGGGCTGGTCACGCCCGCCGGGACCGGCGGCCTGGCCGGTGTCGGCGCTCCCCACCTGCTCGCCGCGTTCGCCTGCACCGCGCTCGCCGCCGCCGTCGCCGGGATGATGATCTCGCATGGCATTCCCGGCTTTCTCGGTACGTCCATCGCCGCGTCCTGTGGCGCGGTCTGTGCGGCGGTGGTCATGTTGACCGGAACCGTCCCCGCGGGGGTGGCGGCCGTGGCCATCGCCGTGCTGCTGGCGCTGAGCCCGCTGGTGCCGACGTTGTCGTTCCGGCTGGCCCGGGTGCCGCTGCCGGCCATGCCCACGACGGCCGAGGAACTGCGCGCCGACAACCAGCGGCTCGACGCGGCGGCGATCCAGGAGCGCACCGTGATCGCCCAGCGTTACGCCACGGCGCAGATCGTCGCCGTCGGGCTGGCCGCGCTGGTCGCCCAGGCGCTGCTGGTGCTGCACGACGGCCTGATCGCGTACATCATGACCGTCGCGATCTCGCTGACGCTCATCATGCGCGCCCGCGTGTTCTCCGGCGTCGGCCAGCGGCTCTGGCTGGTCGGGTCGGGCATGGCGGGGCTCGCCATGACGGCCTACGCGCTCAGCTCCAAGGGCGGGGTCATCGGCGCGCTGGCGGTGGCGGTCTGCGTGTTGTGGGCGTCCCTGCTGATGGTGGGCGTCGGGAGGGGGCTGGCCTCGGGCAAGCCGTCGCCGTTCTGGGGACGGGCCGGGGACATCCTGGACCTGCTGCTGATCGTCGAGCTCTTCCCGCTCGCGGCCGGCGTGCTGGAGCTCTACACCTGGGTACGCGGGTTGTCGGGCTGATACTTTGCTGGCCGTTTCGAGCGGAGGAGTGAGGCTGTGCAGGAATTCGGAGACTTCGCGAACATCGACATCGAGAAGCTGCTCAAGGGGGCCGACCAGCAGTTCGCCCGCATGGAGGAGTTCCAGGAGAAGATGGACTCCTTCGTCGGACGGGCCCAGGACGAGCAGGGGCTGGTCACCGTCGAGTGCGGCCACGAGGGCGTCCGCGAGCTGCAACTGCACCCCAAGGGCCTGCGGTTGTCGTCCGGCGAGCTGGCCGACCTCATCAAGACGGCGCTGAACGACGCCACCGCCGACCTGCAGCGGCAGGTCGCCGAGGGCATGAGCGAGACGTTCGGCGACTCCGAGGACAACCCCATGACGTACCTCAGGAATCCGGACGCCGCGCTGAACCAGATCAAGGAGGCGGAGTCCGCCTACAACCGCACGTTCGAGGACGTCATGGGCGAACTCGACCGCATCCGGCGGCGGCTGGAGTTGTGAGCTAGGCCGGGCGCTGCGTGGGCAGGTCGGCGATGACGACCTGCTCGAAGGCGGGCGCGTCCTTGCCGGTGAGCGTGACCGCCTCCGACATGCCCGTGTCCTTGAAGGCGGACATCAGCCCGCTCGCCACCCAGGCCAGGGTGGCGGCCGCGCCGTACGCCACGAGCATCTTGGACAGGAACCGCCTGAGCGCCCCCTGCGCCCGCACGGCCGCCGAGGCCGCCAGCGGACTGCCCGGGAAGAAGTGCCCGGCGGCCGAGAGGCCCAGCAACAACCCGCCCAGGGTGACGGACGACACCGCACCCGTCTGGGACAGCTTCGCGAGCTGGTCGAGGGCGTGGGCCAGCTCCTTGTACACGCCGCCGGTCTTGGCCACCTCAAGGGTGAACCTCTCGGCCACCTTCTCCATCTCGGGCCGGGCCATCTGCTCCCAGTCCTGGTTGGGGACGTCGGCGATGAGCTGCCGTACGCTCTCCTTCGCCTGCTCGACCTCGTGCGTCGCGGCGCGCACCTCGTGGGCCGTGCCGCGGATGTCCTCGGGGCTGGACAACATCGTGCCGATCAGCGCGGCGCACATCTTGCAGACGACGGAGAGCGCCACGTTGGTCTTCATCATGGCGCCCGCGTTGCAGAAGGCCACGGCCGTCGTGTAGAGGTTCGTGCCGTTGCGGTGTTGGTCCATGGTCCCTACTTCTTCGGCGTGCTCTTGGCGCTGGCGTCCCTGATGACCTTGGCGCCCTCGTTGAGCTGGGTCTGCCAGCGGCCGAGCTGGTTCTTGGCGTGCTTGAGGTAGTCGGCGGCGGAGTTGCGGGCCGCGTCGTAGGCGCCGTCGAAGGCGAACTTCCCGACCAGGCCGAAGCCCGGGAAGCCGGGGGTGGCGCCTCTGACCGCGCGTTCCACCACCCTGAACCGGTCTCCCGGCGTGTCCGTACCCCCCGCCTGCGTCGGGGCGAGGCGCTGGCCCAGCCATTCCATGGCCTCCGGGCTGGCCTTGCGCCAGCCGCCGGACACGCCGCCGTCGCTCAGCGCGGTCGCCTTCGGGTCCTGGGGGCGTTCCTTGCCTGAGCCGTCCTTGTTCGCGGCGGCGGCGGGGGTGGTGGGGGTGGTGGGGGTGGTGGGGGTGGCGGCGGTGGGGTCCGGGGTCGCGCCGCTCGGCATCCCGCCGCCGCCGCCCGCCGGGGTGGTCGCCTTGGGGGATTTCTCGGGGTCGTCCGCCTTGGGGGTGGTGGCCGTGGGGGGTTTCGCGACGTCGGGCGCCTTCGCGGTGTCCTCGGGGGTGGTCGCGGCCGGCCGGTCGGGCGTCGGCTCCCCGGACGACGGGGTCTCCTCGGGACGGTCGGGGGTCGTGGGCGACGGAGGGCGCTCGGCGTCGGGGGCGCCGGTGCCCTCGGAGTCGGCGGGCGTCTCGGGGTCGGCGGGGGGATCCGAGGGGGTGGAGTCGGAGGGGCCGGTTTCCAGGATGGGCGGGCTCTGGGGGGCAGGGCCGTCCTCGGTGGCCGGGGTGTCCTCGCGGGCGGGGCCCGTCGGGTCGGTGGAGGCCGTCGGGTCGGTGGAGGGCGGATCGTGTGGCTCGGGTGGGGTGCCGTCGCCGGAGATCTCGACGAGGTCGCCCGGGTTCCCCGGTTCCACGGCGCCGACGTCCGGCCGGTGCTCGCCGTCGTCCGCGACCTCCTGGACGTACGGCTCCTGTCCGAGGCCGGCGACGGCCGTCAGAGGAACGACCTGTCCGGGCTCACCCGTGTCGCCGTCGCTCGTGACGACCGTGGCGGACATGCGCTCGGTCACCGCCGAGTCCTCGGCCGTGGTCCAGTTGACAAGGCTGTCGATGCTTCCGAACTCGGCCATCCGCGCCCCCAAAGCCTGTGACCCGCCCAAATGATCAGAAACACTAACCGCGTGAGCGGTCAGCCGTACAGGTCGGCCGTCGCGGGCCCGCCCGCGGGTCTCAGCCGATGCGTTCGTACGCGCCGCCGGAGTCGGCGGTCCTGACGCCGCCGGAGAACTTCACCCAGGACCCGGTCGGCGCGGCGTGGTAGACCGGCACGGTGTGCAGCGGGGTGATCTCCTCGTTCTTCACCACTCCCGCGCCCTTCACGTCCACCGCGGACCAGACCATGCCCCGCGTCCCCACGTCCTTGGTCTTGAACGTCACCGCGCAGGCGTTCTGCTTGCCGGGGTTGTACAGCAGGTAGGCGACGCCGCCGGCGAACGCGGCCTGGCGCTGGACGGTGTACCCCGGGCCGCAGACGACGGCGGGCGTCTCGGCCGCCTGGCGGGACGCCGAGGCGGTGGTGGCGGTGAGGACCGCCGTCGTGCCGAGCACGGTCGCGATGACCGCACCGGCCATTCTCTTCGTGATTCTCACGTTCTTCAGCTCCGAAGGAGTCGAAAGGCGATTTGTCCGAGGGGCAATCCTGTGATGCCGGGTTCTTCGCGTCTTTAGCACAGAGCGCAGAATGTTTTGGCATTGAGCGCAGATTTCTTCTCGGCGACCGGACGGTTGTGATCGCTGGGACGGGTGGTGGTTAACATGCGAGTCGATGTTGTTTCGCAGGGTTCGCCTTTTTCATGTCGGCCAACCGGTATGCGAGACAAGGAAATGTCCACTCGGAGGTCCAGTGGCACTGTACGGAGCAAGTCCGACGCAGCTGACCAACGCTGCCGGGTACTGCGAGGACACCGCGCAGTACATCGAAGGCATGCGCCAGCGCGTTCAGACGATCAAGGGCGACCTGACCACCCAGGGGTGGCGGGGCGGCGCGGCCCAGAAGTTCAGCCACGCCCTCGACGAGTGGGACGTCGAGTTCAAGGCCGTGATCAAGATCCTTGAGGACATCCACGACCGGCTCAACATGGGCGCCGGAGTCTACCGGAACGCCGCCGACGAGAACATGGAGCTGTCGGGGTCCCTGGCCAGGGACGGCTTCACGGGCCGGATCGACAACGTCATCAACAGCAACTAGCCGGCCGACGCCACGGAGATCCCAGTGACCGTTCCCGATGATCACACATACGTCAAGTTCGGCAGCATGGAGCAGGCCTACGAGGAGCTCAAGAAGGTCGTGACCGAGCTCGACAAGGTCACCGACGACCTGTTCGCCGACATCAAGAAGGAGCTCGCCGCCAGCTGGGAGGGCGAGGCCGAGCAGTTCTTCAACACCAAGAAGGACCAGTGGGACGCCCACGAACGGGCCATGGGCAGGCAGCTCTTCGAGGCCGCCACCGCGGTCAACATCGCCAAGGGCAACTACGAGGCCGCCGAGCGGCGCAACATCGCCATCTGGACGGACTGACGCGCCTCCGCCTCCCCGGTCGCCGCGGCCACGTGGTGACCGGGGTCTCGTATCAGCAGGGGTGAGCCGATGGGCAACCAGGAACCCGAACCACGAACCGACCCGCTGGGCATCCCGGCGCACACGGCCGACAAGTTCCAGGGCGACGGCAGGGTGCACGAACCCTCCGTGATGCGGTCGATCGCCGAGGCTCTGTCGAAGAATCTGCAGGCCATGGAGAAGCCGGGCGTCAGCGGGCGCACCCTGGCCGACGTCCAGCCCGGCGCCGCCCAGTTCGGCGAGTGGATCGACGCCAAGGTGTTCGGCTCGACCGCGGGCAGGGACGGCGCGGGGCAGAAGTTCGGCCAGGTCTACGCCGAGTTCGTGGAGGCGTACAAGAGCGTCATCGCCGCGATCGAGGCGAGCGCCGGCAACCACGCCGAGGCGGACGCCCGGAACGAGGGCGGGTGACCATGGCCGGCGCCGGCTCCAGGCGTAAGACGCTCGTCCTCCGGGGTGACCAGGTCCCCTCCGGCGAGACGGAGGTCCATCCGAAGGCGGAGATCCAGCGCCTGCTGGCGACGTCACAGCCGGACCTGGTCAAACTCGCCGGATCGACCTACATCAGCACGGCCGAGGCGGTCCTCAACGCGGTCGTCGGGATCGAGGACGAAGCGGGCCGGATCCTCACCATCTGGAAGGGGCCGGACGCCGACCGGGCCCGCATCGCGCTCGAGCTTCTGTACGCCACCGGCAACGAGCTGGCGCACAAGCTCGCGGAGATGGGCCGCAGCCTGGAGGGCTACGCCGACTCCATCCCCGTGGCCATCGCCGAGGTCGAAGGCATCAAACTGGACAAGAACGACCCGGACGTCCAGGAGGTCGTACGGGTCCACCGGGCGCTGTACGGGCTCGACCGGCAGGGCGACGACGAGGCCAACGCCGTCGCCCTGCTGGAGAACATGCGGGCGCAGGCGGCGCTGCGGAAGCTCAACGAGAAGATCCGCGACCTGCATCTCGGCTCGGTCCCGTACGACATCACCTACGAGCTGCCGGCCGTCACGGTCCCGGGCGGCCCGCTCGCCACGACGAGCGTCGCCTACGGCGGGACGGGCGGGAGCGGGTCGCCCACGACCGGCGCGGGCGGCCCGGACGGGACGGGCACGGGCGAGGGGGGCACGACAGGAGCCGGCGACCCGGGCGCGCCGGACCAGATCCCCCCGGACGGCGAGGACGACGCCGCTCCGGGGACGCCCCCCGGCGATCAGCCCGCCGGCGGAGACCAGCCCACCGGCGGGGACACACCTGGCCAACACCCCGGCGACCAGACCGGCAACACCGGCACCGGCACCGGCACCGGCATCGGCACGGAGGACGGCACCACCCCGCCGGTGATCGGCGCCCAGGACAGGACCGAGCTCGACGACGCCACGCCCGAGGCCGACCCGGTCCGGACCGAGAGCTCGGCCTACCAGCCCACGGTCGGCGAGCGTCCACCTCTCGTGACGACCCCCAACACGACCGCGGCGCCGGTCGCCGCGAACCAGCCCGTGCCGTCGGTGATCGGTTCGCCGAACGGCGCGTACACACCCGGCGGGCGGCTCGGGGTGATGCGCGGCGGCAGTGCGGCGGGCCTGTCCGGCACGCCGTTCCTCCCGATGACGGGCGGCGCGGGCCCGATCGGGGACGCGGGCGGAGACCTGGAGCGCACCACGTACCTGTCGGAGGACAGGTCGGCCTGGAACGGCAACCATGACGTGACGGATCCGGTGATCAGGTGAGCGACCAGCAGAAGAACGGCGCCGGCGCGCAGCCGACCGGGCAGCAGCCGACCGGGCAGCAGCCCTACGGCCAGTACGGCATCCCGATGAGCACCCAGGTGCCGCTGCCGTCGTCGGGCATCTCCTTCACGGACGGCGCGCTCAACGCGGCGAGCGGCCAGATCAACGGACAGACCGCGATCATCGACGCGCTGCGGGCCAAGTCCGGCCACATGGGGGTGCCCTTCCCCGCTTTCGGCGTGATCGGCTACGGGCTCACCGCGGCCCATGACGGGGCGATCTCGGCCCAGTCCACCGCCTTGGAGCGGGGCAAGAAGGCGCTGCAGAGCTGGCAGGCCGCGCTGAAGGCGGCCGACGCCAACTACCACAAGGCCGAGGAGGAGAACGCCGGCCTGTACCGCAAGGACCAGGAGTACGACCCGACCGGCGGCGGAGTGCCGACCCCGAAGATGCCCGAATCGCCGGACCTGAACATGCCGGACGCCGACCTGCCCGACGGCGACCTTCCGGACGCCGACCTGCCCGTCACGGACCGGCCGGATACCGAGCTGCCCGGCACGGACCTGCCCAACGGTGGCCTGCCGGACGCCGACCGGCCCGGGAGCGACCTTCCCGGCACCGACCATCCCGGCACCGACCTGCCGGGGATCGACCGGCCGGACTCCGGCCTGTCCGGCGCCGGCGGTCCGAACATGAAGGTCCCCGACATCGACTCGGCGATCAACTCGCCGCAGGACACGACCGCCCTGTCGTCGTACGACCCCAGGGCCCTGAACGGGACGCCGAACCCGAACCTGACCGACCTGAGCACCCGGCCGGGGACCACATGGGGGTCGCCGACCGGCAACGGCGCGGGCTCGGGCGGTGGCGCCGCCGCCGGTCCGAGAGTGCCCGGCATGGGCACGTCCGGGGGGATGGGCAGCGGCATGCCGATGATGCCCATGATGCCGATGGCCGGTTCGGGCAACGGCCTCGACGAACGCGACCGGCAGGAAGGCTCGCTGCTGTCGGAGGACGAAAGCGTCTGGGAGGACGACGAGGACATCGCTCCCGAGATCATCGGCAAGGAGACGTAGATGAGTTACGAGGAGGGCAAGGGCATGTACATCACGGCGGTCGGTATCGCCTTGGGCGCGACGGCCCTGATCAGACGTCCCTGGGCCTTCTACATAGTGGCCATGATCGGGCTCATGATCTCCGATCCGGGGCGCATGTCGGGGTCGTCGAAGACCTGGCGCACCACCGACAACGGCGGGACGACCTCCGAACTGGCCGCGCTGGAGGAACAGCTCAAGCAACTCCAGGCCACGGTCACGGGCACGGGGACCACCTGGGAGGGCACGGCACGCGAGAAGTTCGACGAGGCCTACGCGGACTTCACCAAATCCCTGGCCACGCTCAGGTCGACACGGAACGCCACCGGCGAGGCGGTCGACCAGAGCGCGAAGTTGTACTACGTGGGAGCGATCACCTGCGTCGCCGTCGCCAGTCTCATGATGGTTGTCGCGTGGACGCTGTTCTATGTCCGCCACAACGTCTTCACCAGCGTTCTCGGCGAGGTGATCCAGATAAGACTGGCCCGGACCGCGGTCGGCTCCGTGAGGAAGGTGCTGATCAAGCACGGCATCGCGGTCACCGTCCTCGGCACCCTGTTCTACCAGGCCGTCCAGCAGTCCGAGGCCAGCGGGAAGATGTTCCCCACGATGAAGGGCATACCGAACGAGCTCGACACCCTGAAGTCCGGCGACCAGCCGGAGTTCAGCACCGCCGCGCTCGAGTACAGCGTGGAGAGCCACTCGCTGATACCCAAGCAGGACACGCAGGCCGGTCTCCCCCGCATCTGAGCGGGCTTCAGGACCGGCCGGGGAGGCGTTCGGACGACGTCTCCCCGACGGGCTTCCGCGCGGCGGCGGGGTCCAGGAGCGGGCCCTCCGGGATGAGCCGCAGCAGATGCGCGGGCACCGGCGCCACCTGGGCGGCGTCGTAGCCCAGCGTGCCGACGAGGTCGGGGGAGGCCAGCCGGAATCGTCTGCCCTCGTCGGTGATGAGGGAGTACTCGTGGATGGCGTCGGTCTGGCCTTCGCCCGAGAGCTGACCTGCCAGCGCCGCGCCGCCGGGCGGCAGCAGCACCTGGTCGACGCGGTCGGGGTTGCCGCTGCTCGGCGGCTTCGGGATGGCCAAGGTCGCCCCGGTCGTCAGCCGTGCCCGGACCGAGCCCCTGACCGTGTCGGCGTACACCGCGCACAGGGGGGCGTCCGCCGACGGGGCGCGGAAGCGCGGCATGGTGGTCGGCAGCCCGCCGCCCAGGAGGCGGAGGGCCGACATCTTGGCGGCGTTGACGGTGGCGGCGTCCACGGCGATCGGGCGTACCCGGCCGCGGCCGTAGGCGATCTTGGTGTCCGGGTCCTGGAGCAGGAGCGTCGCCTGCGTGTGGGTGACGGGCGCGAGGCCGTCGGCGAGCAGCACGTACCAGCGTTCCGGCACCCCCGGGACGGCGGCCGGCGTGAAGACCTGCCCCACCCGCGCGGGCGCGCCGCCGGGACCCGGCACCCGCTTGCCGCGCTGCGCGATCGCCGGCGCGGCGAAGTCCGGGCCCGCGGGGATGGAGTTCACCCAGGAGATCGGCACGCGGCGCGGCGCCTGGTCGGTGAGCCGGCGCGGGCTCCTGACCAGCATGCGGTAGTTGTTCCACAACACCCAGTTCTGCTGCCCGTCGTCGACGAGCAGCGCGTCGGTGCCCACCGGCGTGCCACCGACGTCGATCCCGCCCAGCAGCGTGACGTACGGACGGCGGACCCCTGTCGCGTCCTGCTGTTCGACCACGCAGACCGTCCAGGGCGATCTGACCAGCTTCTGGGGCTTCGGCAGCGAGTCGGGCGCGCCCGAGATGCCGACCTTCTGCCCCCGTGCGAAGCCGGCCAGCGACTCGGCCGACACCGTACGGACCTTGATCTCCGGGCTGTCCAGCAGGAGCCTGGCGGAGACGTAGTTCTCCACCGGCTGGAGCTTGCCGTCGCTCTGGTTGTAGACGTAGGAGGCGCCGGTCTCCTCCTCGACCAGCAGCTGGCCCGCCTCCTTGAGCTTGGTGGCGCCGCCGGGGCTGAGCATGCCCCAGATCCCGAACCCGGCCGTGATCAGCACCAGCAGGAGGATGCCGGCGAACGTCGCCACGTTGTACCGCCGCATGGGGGACTCGGGCAGGTCCGGCTCGCCCTGAAGCAGTGCCAGTCCCAGGCGCTGGGTCATCAGTTTGTGCGCCTGATAGAGATCCTTTCGGGTCTGCATGACGGACAATGTTACGCAGGTTCCGAAAGAAATTTAACGAGGGTGGATATCACGCTTTTATACGGCTGAGGAGACTAGTAGGCTCCTTGATCAACCACATGCGGGAGGCTGTCATGGCACCAACCGACAATGGTTGGCATTTGGAGCAGAGCTGGCCGGGTCTGGTCGCCGACAGGGACGGCGTCGAATACAGTTCCACCGAACTCGAAAAGGTCGCCAACGCCTTTTGGGAGAAGCTGCCGGAGGTTTACGGCAGCGACCCGACCGGACAACGCTCGCCCAGGAACGCCGGCCAGGGGTCCAGTCCTGACGTGGCTCAGCTCGGCCAGTTGCTGAACACGTTCACCGAGCCGCTGGAGAGGATCCAGAGCTGGGACGGCGGCAGGAACTTCGCCGCGACCCTGAAGCAGAGCCACCAGGGGCTGACCCAGGTGTACCACGAGGTCAACCAGAAGCTGGCGCTCGCGTTCGCGCTCATCGACGCCGGCGCGGGCAACTACAAGCGGGCGGACGCGGCGATCGCGGTGAGCAAGGACATGGGATGGCAGGAGACCTGACAGCCGACCACGCGATGCGCCCCGCCGGGAGCGTGTCCTTCTCCGTCAACACCCACCAAAGCGTGGCGGCGGTCAAGGACCTGATCACGGACCTCACCCCGCAGACCCTCGAGACCGCGGCGGCAACCTACCGGATGGCCGCGGACCGGCTCACCTCGATGAACGAGACCCTGGTCTCGGGGGCGACCCAGATGGCCAAGTACTGGGAGGGGGCCTCGTCGGTGGAGGCGCAGCAGTCGCTGCGCACCCTGCACGCCACCATCCGCGAGCTGGCGGCGAAGTTCAGGGCGATGAGCGGGCCGCTGGAGGGGCTCGCCAAGCGGCTCAAGGAACACCAGAACTTCGTGAACCACAAGTTCGGCGCCTGGAGCCAATCCGACGGAAGAACCTGGGACGACGACTTCCCCGGCGTGTACATGACGATGGACAAGGGGCTCGAACTGGGCTCGCAGAACCACCTCGCCGGTCAGCACCTGCGGCTGCTCAACAATGACCTGCGCAAGGTCTTTGAGGAGTTGCCGGCCAGCCTCCGCAAGGTCGTGCCCGACCTCAAGCCGCCCACCGTCCCCGCTGCCGACGAAGGTCCGGGCGGTGAGAAGGAGGACTACAAGATCGATCCGACCCCTTACAAGGATCCGGGCGGCGACCCGGGGGCCGACGACTTCGACTTCGACGACATCACGTCCGACGACACGGGCCCGTCCGGTGGGCCGGACGACACCCTCGACACGGGCGGCGGCTCCCCGGAGTCCGGGACCGACGTTCCCGGCACGGACGGCCGTGATCCGGACGGAACCTACCCCGGCGTCGCGGGTCCGGGCGGCAGCGGCCCGGACGGCGTCGACCGGACCGGCGCGTACCCGAGCGGCGGCGCCGGCCCGGACACCGCCGCCGGGACCCCGGGCATCGGCGGCCTGCCGGACGTTCCCGGTTCGAAGACCACCCTGGAGGACTTCCAGCGCCCGGCCGGCTGGGCCTCGGACACGTCCGTCCCGAAGGGTGGCTCCCCCAACCCGTTCACGGGCACCGGGAGCGGCAACGGCACCGGTGCCGGTGTCGGCGGCAACCTGCTGACCGGCCCGGGCGGCCTCCCGCTCAACTCCAGGTCCGCGTCGGCGATCGGCAGCGGCATGCCGTTCATGCCGATGTCCGGCGGGGGCGCGCACGAGTCGGAGGACAAGGAGAACAGCACCTGGCTGCACGAGGACGACGACGTCTGGGGCAACGACCCGGGCGATGCCGTCTCCGGCAGAATCGGCTAACCCGCAGAGGACCGGCGCAGCTCCCGCAGCGTGCGTGCGGCGACGGCCTGGCTCACCGCCGGACATCGGAAGTCCTGTGCCACGATGTGCGCGCAGAGCTCCTCGTCCGGCCGGATGCCGTGCTCCTCCAGGTAGTAGGTGACGGTGTCCGTCCAGACCCAGGTGCCGTCGGTCCGGAAGCTGAGCGGCACCACCGCGCCGCGCGCCGGGTCGAGCCGATCGAGGTCGAGATTCGCCGTGGAGAGAACGGCCGCGCCGGCCCTCAGGTAGTCGACCAGCCGCGGGTCCCGCACCCGCGGACGGTCGGGCAGGAAGTACGGCACGCCGTCCCTGACCCCGTCGAAGACCCTGGCCACCGAGATCTCCGGAACGATCTCCACGTAGCCGTCGCTCCAGCCGCGCAACCCGTCGAACGCCTCGGCCGGGCTCCACTCCCGCGCGGCGGCCATCGCCTCGATCAACGACCGGACGTCGGCCGAGCTGTACTCCACCTGGCCCCCGGCCCGCGTCACCCTGCCGATGACCGTGCCGGAGGCGATGACGACCACCTTGAGCGTGCTCATGCGCCGCTCACCTGGACGAACCCCGCGCGCCCGAGACTCGACAACAAGGAGAGGTCGTCCGTGGGGTCGATCCAGACGATCTCCCCGGTGGGCCTCGGCGGCGGGCAGAGCGTGGTGACGAGCACGAGCGGCACGGCCGCGGTCCAGTGCTCGACCAGGGGCATCCGCGCGCGGTCGGTCAGGATCACCTCACGCTCTCCGTCCGTGCAGTCGCCGAACCGTCCTGCCGCCGCCAGCCCGGCCTGCAGCCGCGCCGCGGCGGCGAGCGCGTAACGTTCCCTGTCCTCCAGGGTGCCGGCATAGCCGGGGATCAGCTCCGTGATCAGTTCGGCGGGCTCGTCGCCGTAGATCCGCCACCAGCCGTCGATGACCTCGTAGGCGTACGGCGTGCCGTCGGCCCTGGCCGGGGGTGTCGGCGGCGCCTCGGCCGCCGACGTGTTCCTGACGCGTACGCTCATCTCGCTCACCATCGTCCGTCGTCCGAGGCCGGCTGCCATGTCGTGATCGCGAACAGGGCGGTCAGCTGTTCCTTGTCGGCCTGGCGGGGGAACAGGGTGTTCACCATCTCGATGAAGGAGGCCGCGTCCCGCCGCGGGTCCCGGTCATGTTCGAGGTGGGTGCCCAGTTGTTCCCGCGCGGGCAGGTGCTCCTCGCCGTTGCGCGCGTAGTCCACGATGGCGGCGACGAGCTTGATCCGGGCCTGGATGAACGAGGGATCCAGGTGCCCGTCGTTGTGGCGGAACTCCACGTGATCGTCGGCCGTGCCGATGACATGGGCCAGGTTGAGTGCGGAGGGGCGGCGGTGGACCTCGCGGAGCTCTTCCGTCGAGCGCTCGGTGCCGCCGGTGACCTCGTTGGGCTCGCACTGCCGGTAGGGCCGGTGCATGCCGAAGGGCTCCCTGGGGTCCTGCCCGAGCCGGAACAGGATGTCTTCGTAGCCGTAGTAGAGCGTGAGCAGCCGGTGCATGGCCCTCACGTCGGTGCCGAGACCCGGGGCGCCGACATGGATGTGCCCGCCCGTCGCCGGAGTGATCTCGCCGCCGTGGGACTTGATGATCTCGGTGATCCGGGCCAGCTCCGCCCACGTCCGCTCGGTGTCCCGGAGGATGCCGGAGACGAACTCGCCGGCGATGAGACGCGGGTTCGCCTCCCGCTCCATGTACGGCCGGCCGCTCATCGAGTCGGGGGCCTTGTGGTGACCGAACACCTCCGGACTCGCGGCGAGCCCCGCCCGGTGGAGCTCGGCGGCCATCAGGCGCACGTCGTCGGCCCGGACGTCCATGGTCTCGCCCGCGTGGGCGAACTCCAGCTCCAGCCCGAAGGCCACGTCCGTGGTCATCGCGTCTCGCGTCATGTACGGCACGACGGACGCGACGTCCTCGCCGTCCGCCAGCCGCCGGGTCACGTCCTCGACGACCTCGTTGTGGTCGTCGAAGTCCCAGCCGAAATGGCTCTGGACCCGGGCCGGCGCCGGTGCCGGCGGCGCCAGCAGCGAGATCTCGCCCTTGGCGTGCATCCCGATGTGGTACAGCCTCTTGAGCGCCTCTTCGTAGGCGGGAATGAAGTCGCTGTCCCGGTAATGGGGAGCCAGCGACACCATGACGTCGGTGAGGAAGTCCACGTCCTGCCGGCTCAGTGGGTTGTCGACCCATACGGAACGGTTGCCGGGTCCGGTCGCGACGAAGTTGCCGCGGAGAGTCTTGCCGACTGCGGGGACGGAGCTGGTGTCGGTGCCGGTCACCAAGGCGGCGCGTGCGGGATCGACGCGGGGCACGATGAAGGCGCGTCCGGTGTCGACGCCGGCCAGACCGGAGCCCGTGTCGTAGAGGTTGTTCAGGTGCCGGTCGTTGTTGAGGATCAACAGGTCGAGGAGTTCGAGCAGGATCGCGTTGCGCTTGGCGCGCGTGTCCGTCCTGCCGACGGCGGGGTGCGTGCCGTGGATGTACTCCATGAAGACCGTGCGTGGGTCCGTCGGGTGCGCGACGACGATGGGGACCGTGGCGCCGATGAGTCGTCCCACCAGTGACCCGAGGATCTCGGCCTTGGCTTCGGGGATGCCTGTCCACTTCCGTACGATCTTGGTGCCGTCCCGCAGAGTGAGGTGCTCCACGGTGCCGTCTTCGCCCTGCTCCCCGAACATCTCCCACTCGTGCGGATCGGCCGCGAGCGCTTCGTCGACGGCGCTTTGGGGCAGGCGACGCTGTTCGAGGACGGGCGGCGGTGCCGGGACGGCGAAGGGCGTGGCGGGCGTCACCCTCCTGGACGGGTGGGCCTGCAACCACTGGCCGTCGTCGTTGAACGGGAAGACCGGCCGCCCGTCCGCGTCGTATCCCTGAACGGTCGCGGTGTGAGCCTGCCTGTCGGCGCCGATGTAGACGATCTCGTTGCCGGCCAGGATCGACCGGCCGGTGAGGTCGGCCAGTTCCTGGAGCACCGCCGGGTCGCGGGCCGTCTCGCAGCCCAGGATGCGTATCCACGCGTCGGGCTGCGCGAGCACGCGCGGGTCGTGGGCGAGCATGGTGCCCAGGTCGGCCGCGCTGAGTCGTTCGGAGCCTATGAAGAAACCGGTGCCGTCACCGGCGATCGCGACGTCGATGATGTCGTTGGAGCGTTGCAGCAGGCGTGGATCGGCCGTGGGCATGACCGCGGTGCTCTCGTCGCGATACCAGATGCCCGCGTTGACCTCGCGGCGATGCTCGGAGATCAGGTCCCGGTGCCGGGCGCTCAGCGGTGGCGCGGACACCGGGCCGGACGACTCGACGGGCCTGACGGCCGCCAGAAGCGGGACGGGACGCACGTGTCCCTTGCGTACCGTACGACTGGCCCGCGGATCCTCCGGCATCGCCGCCAGCTCGGGACCGAGCCAGGCCATGAGCTGCTCCCCGACCACCGCCGAGGTGTCGCCGGGCAGGAAGAACCGGAACTGCGCCGATGGCTGGGCGGCGTTCCCGACACGGAGGTTGCCCAGAGACGTGGTCTCCACGGCTCCGTCCGCGGCCAGCACGACCCGTCCGGTGTACCAGGCGAGCTCCTGCGCGAAGGCCGTCGTCCCGTCATGGGGGCCGGCCAGTATGATCGCGGCGTCCTGCGGCAGGTCGGGGGAGCACAGCAGCATCGCCGCGACCACCTCGGCCCGCAGGAGCCGGTCGTCGACTATCATCCCCCGCCGGGAGTAGTGGCCCTCGACCACGAAGGCGCCCTCGACGGGCCGTACGGTGTGCCGCTTCGCCGCGCCGACGTCCAGACCGCTGCGGATGCGCAGGCCCGCCGCGGTCGGGGTGACCGCGTTCCGCTGGAGATGGTGCGCTATGTCCCGGGCCAGTTCATCGGTGAGCCCGATCCTCGGCGTGACCACCGGTCCCGTTCGTTCCTGGGCCCGGTGCTGCTTGAGGAAGTAATGGACCTCACCGTTGTCGGCGGTCATCACCGCCGTCACGGTGAACCGGGCGCCGGACCTGAACAGCGCGTGATGCGGCTTGCCCGACACGTCCGCGACCGGTACGTAGTCGGACGCCAGGATGGTCACTCGCGTGCCGTGGGGGCCCTCGGCCAGATGGCCGGCGTCGTCGACACCGTCGATCAAGGTGTCCACGGTGAACTCTTCCCCGGCAAGGATGCCCCGGGGAACCAGGCCGGCGGGAAGCCGGGCGAACACGTGCCCTTCGGCGCTCGCCCGTGCCGCCAGCTCGGCGTCGGCCCGGGAGATCACGTCGGTCCGGTTCTCCGCGATCACCCGCGCCAGGTGATCGTTCCGCAGGAGGTCGCCCAGGACCGGGCCCGTTCCCGGTGCGGGCCGCCACGCGGGCGCGCGATACTCGACGGTCGTCCGGTCCTCGGAGAACGCCAGCGGGATCAGCCTCGCGTCGTCGGAGCCGGTGAACTCGCTCAGCATGTTCAGCAAGCGCTCGTACCGGTCGCCGAGGGAGAGCGCGCCGAAGGTGTCACGCAGCGCCTCGAAGGCGGCGGTGACCCGGGCGACGTCACCGGGGGCCAGGACCGGGGCGCCGCCCCGGAACTCCCAGTCGCCCGCCTCGCCGAACAGGACGAGCAGCGGGTTGACGTCGAGCAGCCGTCGCAGTGTCGCGTGGTCCAAGGGCTCGCCGTGGGCGAGGAAGGTGTACAGCGCCCGGGTGGCCAGGCGGGCCTGCGTCTCGGGAGTGGGTTCCGCCGGCCGGCGGAGCTCCTCGTAGAGGACATAGGGGGTGGCCCGATGCGCGCCGGGCAGGCCGTCACCGGCCTCGTACGCCTCCTCCAGCCTGGCCTCGTGCTCGTCCGCCGCCGCGCGGGTCGGGAACTCGTGGCGCAGGGCCCGCCGGCCGTCGCCGAAGACCACCTCGGTCGTCCGCCCGTGTGACCCCGGCACGTCGAGCACGCGGGAGACGCCCGTGGCGACGCTCGCCCGCAACGCGTCGCTGCCGAACGTACGCCACACGTACCCGTCCTCGTCGAGGTGCAGGGCCGGGCCGGCGAGGCCGAGCGCCTGTCTGGCCAGCGCGCGGACGAGGACCTCCGGGGCGTCGCTGAGGGGGATCCTGAGAGCGCGGGACCCGTCGGCGAACGTCACCACGTCGCCCAGCGCCGACGCCCGCTTCGACGGGACGCCCTGCTTGACGGTCTGCTCGACGTTGAGGCGGAGGCGGCGAGCCGCGTTGATGGCCCGGCCCTCGGCAACCGGGCCCAGGCCCGTCAGCGAGGCTGACGGGCTCTCGTCCATGGCGCTGAGCGGCGCGACACGGGCGAGGGGCAGCTCGGCCCCCGGCACGGCGGCCACCACGCTCTCCAGGCCGACCGCGTTCCCGGCGAACGGCCCACCCGCGAGGCCCTGGTGCCGTCGCACGATCTCGTCGTAGTGGGACTGCAAGCCCATCCGGGCGAAGTCCTCGCGTGCGGCCTCCAGCATGGCTCCCAGCACCCGCACGTCCGAGGGGGACAGCGGGTTGCTCGCCCAGTCGCGGCGGCCGGAGGCGTCCTCGCGCAGGAACAGGTCGAGCAGCGGGCGGGTGCTGGGCAGCACATGGAGGGCCGGTCTGGTGACCAGCGGCGTGATGTCGGCCAGGGCGGCGAGGTATCCGGAAAGCACCGCCTCGCGGGTGCCGAGGAAGGCGCCGGAGGTGGCGGTGGGTGTCCAGTCGATCAGGATGTGCCGGTCGCCGGCCGCCCTGGCGGGGCCGACCAGGCCCAGGCGGTGGGCCAGCTGCGTCATCAGCAGGGTCAGGTTCCTGCGCTTGGGGGTGGACTCCTCAAGGAGCAGGGCGGGGGAGCCGTCGGCCAGCATCACCTTGGAGACGTTCGCGCCGAGGGGCTCCGGCTCGCCCCGGACCCCCAGAGCCGCCAGTTCCGGATCACCAGGGATGCCCTGGGCCTCCGGTTCCAGGGCGGTTCGGATGTCCGAGGCTTCCTGGGTGTCGGTTTCTTCCGTCCAGTTGATCAGGGCGTCGATGGGGTGCGGGGGGCCGGTGCGCGCGGCGAGGTCGGCCTCCACCGCGGCGATCTCGACGGCCAGCCGGTCCGCGGCCGCGGTGTCGCCCGCCGCCAGGGCCTCGCGCTGCTTGCGTTCCAGGAAGCGCAGCTCGTTGCGCCGGGCGGTGACGCACTCGTCGCGCGTGGCCTCTCCCGGCGTGTGCGGGTGCGTGTGCTCGCCTGCCGTACGGAACTGGAGCACGTCGCTGATCTCGTGCAGGACGAGCCGGGCCACCTGGTCGGAGGCGACGCGGGGAGCCAGGGTCACCAGGTGCGGATCGCCCCGCTCGCCGGTGTTCGTCGCGGTGGTCTCGCCCAGGTAGCCGCCCTCGACCGGCCCCACCTGGAACTTGAAGTGCACCTGTCCGAGCAGGGCGGAGTCCAGGACGAGGGTGTCGCCGCCGTCCCAGATCACCCGCCAGGCGCCGGCGGCGCCGCCGAAGTCCTCCAGCAGCAGCTCGTTGTTGAACGCCTGCCTGGCCTCGTCGACGGTGAGGTCGCCCTCGTCGGCCGGGCGGCCGTCGGCGACGAACGCGGAGTTGAGCGGGGAGGCGTGGGTGTGACGGGGCGCGCCGCCCGGCCCGTTCTCCGCGTCGTCGGGCTTGTTCTTGGCCGGCCAGGCCGCCGGATCCGCGGCCGGCATGATGCCGCGCCTGCTCAGCTCGTTCCTCAGGTGCCCGGCGAGGCTGGGGGCCTGATCCGCCTCCGCCTGCCGCTCGGGGCGTCCGGCGGGGTCGGCGGGGTCGACGGGGTCGACGGAGGCGGCGGGGTTCGTGTCCGTCCTCGGCATGGTGCGCTCGTGCAGGGCCAGCAGGTCCATGCCGTGCTGCTCGGCCACCGCGATCAGGGAGGACGGCAGTCCGGCGAAGCGCCGCCCGAATCCCCCGTCGTCCCCCTGCGCCGTCAGGCGGCCGTCGGGGGTGGCGACGTAGGTCAGGGGCGGCCCGTACGGAGGCCGGAGCGTGACCAGGACGGTCTCGTTCCGATCGCGGGCGTCCACTTGCGCCCGCCTGAGCTCCCCGTACGAACGAACGGGCCGCCCGGTCCCCGAGCCGACCGGCCCCGGCAGGGCGGCGGCAGCGGGGGCGACCGGCCCGGGAGCCTCGTGGCCGGCGACCGGCGGCGGGTTCTCGGCCTGTCCGGCCAGCTCCCGCATGACCTCGTCGAAGACGATCACATCTGCGTGGCCCGTGGCGACGCGGACGGCCCCCTGCGGCGGCCTCTGCCCGGATCTCTGGGCCGGCGAGACCTCGACGCGTACGGTGTAGTCGACCCGGAACCTGACCGAGCTGCTGTCGGCCTTCTCGAAGACGCTGGTCTCCCTGCGGTTGCCGCCGCCGACCGACGCGCCGTCGACGCCCTGGCTGCGGTAGCTCCCGCCCATGCCGAACTTGAGGCCGAACGGGAGCCACCTCCCTATGTCCTTGCTCCCGCCGGAGAACCCGGCCGGAAACCACCGGGTACGGTCCGCGCTCGCGGACGTACCCCACTGCCTGCGGTCGACCTGCCCGATCTCGAAGTCCTTGTGACCTTGGGCGATGGTCACGGGTTCGGACAAGACCGCTCCGACGTGCACGCGCGCCACCCTGCGGTGCGCCAGCGGCACTTCGAGCACCATGAGCCCGTCCTCGGCCGTCATGAGCTCGAAGTTGACGTTCCGGTTGCTGCCCGTCAGGATCCGGGCGAGCGCGCGGGACTCCCGGACGGAGAGGTCGCGGCCCACCGTCGCCTTCAGGTGCCGTTCGACGGCCTTGGCGAGGTCCTTCACCCGCGTGCTCTCGACCATGAAGTTCTCGGGCACGGGGAAGGGCCGCGGATCGGCCACGGCGGGCTGCGGAGCGGTGCCCGCGCGCGCGACCATGCCGGGTGGGACGAGCCGGTCGATGGTTCCCGAGACGCGCCGGGAAGCCTCCGCCACCGGCGACGCGTCCGCCACAGGCGACGTGGACCTCACCCGCCGTACGTCGACCACGAGCCTGATGCCCTGGCGCACCTCCGCCCTGGTCCCCTCGAACGAGGCCGCCCGCTGCACCCGGGTCTCTTGCAGGTTGCTCGCGGCCGAGGCGCCGCGTCCGCGGTCGGTGCCCACGGAACCCGACTCCATGTCGTCTTCCGTGTCCTTGCCGCCGAAGGTGCCGGTCAGCGCCGAGGACTCGGAGACGTTCTCCTCGTGCATGGTGTAGAGCTGGAGGATCTGCCCCACGTCGGAGACCTCGCCCCGATACTGGACGTCATCGCCGAGCACGGCCCGTACGGTGACCTCAAGGGTGTCCGTGAGCCCGTCGCCCCTGACGGTGTACTCGGCGGGCGGGGAGTCCGGGTCGAGCAGAGTGTCGATCTTGCCCAGCCAGCTGTTGCCGGAGAAGTCGGCCGACAGCGCGCGCCACAGTTCGGTGTCCTGGGCGAGCGCGCCCGGAGCCACCGCCTCGACCGCCTCCTTGATCTCTTCCAGCAGCTCGACCTCGGCGCCCGGCCGGTCCTCCGGATGGAGGCTGACCCCCTTGACGGTGCTCATGCCGATGGCGTCCTGGTACGGCGGCGCGAGCACGGCGGCCACGTCGCCGTTCTCCAGTCGCCGGGCGGCCGCCTCCAGTTGCGCCTGGACGTGGTGGTGGAACTCCGGCCGACTCAGCATGCGGTCGATGGTCTCGGCGTCCGTCTCGCCGGGCCGGCCCGGCGGAACCCCCGGCGGCATCATCTCGGCCAGCGTCTCGGAGGAGAAGAGTTCGAGAAGCGCGGCGAGGGCCCTGCCGGTGTCGTGCCCCCGGCTGAGGGGGACGCCGGGCAGGGTGGTCAGGCCCGGGACACCCGACGGATGGGCGGTCCTCGCGCTTTCCAGGTCCTGCAGGTACCGGGTGATGAACCTGACCGCGACCCGGCGGCCGAGCTTCAGGTCGCCGTTCATCACCCGTTCGGCCGCGTCGGCGAGCTGGTGCAGCGGCAGCTCCACCTCTTCGTTGGCGTACAGGTCGAGCGCGTCACGTTCGGCGACCAGGTAGACGGCGGTGCCGTCGTTCCGCGTGACCGTCTTCGCGCCGATGCCGGAACCCACGGTCACTTCCGCGGCGACGTCCATCACGAAGGCGTAGTGCCTGCCCGTGTCGATGGTCAGTCGCTCGGGGCCGGAGATCAGCTTCCGCTCGTTGGAGGTCGTACGCCCCCATGAGGTGGTGCCGCTCCCCTCCTCCGCCCGCTCACCGGGCGCCGGCACTCCCATGGATCCCTCGACGTCCCGCGGTCTGGAGATCCGGGTGGTGCTGCTCTGGGAGCTGAGGGTGAGGTTGATGTCGCCGACCAGGATGTCGGTGGCGGACAGGAAGCGCGACTGGCCCTGCGTCAGGCGGAGGCTGACCGGCTGGTGCCGCGCCGTCCCCTTCGCCGTCTGGCGGTCCACCCCGGTCCGGTGGCCGGTGGTGAACACCTCGGGGTGGCTGACCAGGCTGCGTACGTTGAAGAACGCCGCGAGGTGCTGGAACGCGGGCGAGCCGCGGTCGAGCGAACCGCCGAGCAGGTCCGCGACGGTCGTCGCGATGTCGCCGACGTCGAGGTGGGCGACGGTGGCCCGCCGGAGCACCGACGTCGAGGTGCGGTGCCGCGGCCCCGGCGGACGCGGGTGCCCGTCGGACGACAACGCGAGCGGGAGCAGGTCGGAGGGGAGCACGATCCGCGCGTCCCCGGCCCGTCCCTCCGCCACGGTCCGTACGAGGTTCGCCCCGGTCAGCCGCTCGACCTGGACGACGTGCGGGATGCGGAAGACCGCGCTCTGCCCGGTGCCCTCCAGGAGTTTCACCTGGTTGACGGTGCTGCCCGTCGTGAGCTCCACCTGGCGGTTCCGGCCGAGGCCGGCGGAGAGGTTGGATCCCCCGAGATCGAGGCCGGGGTCGTCCTTCAGGGAGAGGCCGCTTCCCAATCCCGCTCCCCACGACCCGGTCAGGTTCCGGGACGAGGTGTAGGTGTCGGAGCCGATGTCCAGGTTCACCACCGGCTCGGCGCCGGTCACCCCCTCGTAGACGGCGTTGCCGAAGTCCTGCCTCAGGCTGATCCGCAGGGTGTAGTGCTCGGCCGGGCCGAGGGGGCTGTGGTGGACCAGGTTGACGATCAGGCCCGCCTGGGCTGCCTGGTCGTAGCCGGTCTCCAGGCGTTCGGCGGAGAACTGCTCGGCGACCAGTTGCTCGTTGGCCATCTGACTCGCCCTGACCGAGGCGTCGAGGGAGTAGTGGGGGACGCCGTTCCTGAGCTTCGGCAACACGCCTTCGCGGCGCAGATACTTCTCGACCTGTTCCCGGACCGAGTCCATGCCGGTGATCCGCTGAACCAGCGCCGGGCCCGCGCCGCGCGTCTGGTTCTCGCCCGTCCCGTACCAGGTGGGCAGCGCGCCGACTCTGCCGGGCGGATCGACCTTGGCGGGATCGCCTCTGAGCACGACGTTGCCGTCCGCGTCGCGCCCGATCTCCGCGGCAGGGTCGACCGGCAGGCCGTAGCGGTAGGCGTCCGGTTCGGGGATGCGGAACAGTCCGGTGCTCGGGTCGGAGACGAGGGTGATCGGGGCCTGACCGTCCATCTGGATCGTCACCGTGTGCACCATGTTCAGCAGGTAGCCCTGGGTCTCACCCGCCCATCGATGCACGCTCGGATGGATGGCCACGCCGGTCACGCCGGAGGACGCGGATGCCGCTCTGTCCACATCGCCGCGGAGGGTGGCTTCCCATGCAGGGTGGTGCTGACCGGTCTGGTCGGCCGTCTGCGAGGTCCACCCCACGGCCCCCCCGAGGTCCGCGTCGTGGCTGTCGGAATGGCTCTGGCCCGCGTGGGAGGATCCGACGCGCAGCCGTTCCTGGTGGTGCTTGGTGCTGGGGCCGCCGACACGTGTGTCCCCGGGGAGCACGGTCGTGCGCATCGTCATCACGCCATGGATCCGGCCGTTCACGATGATGGTCCGGCGCAGCCCCGCCGGATCGTTGACGGCCGTGCCGAGGTTGCCGGGCAGGTCCTCGGTGATCGCCGTGACGACCTGGCCGCGGGCGACGGGGCTGCGCATGACCTTCGGCAGCTGTCCGGTCACCCGCTCGGCCAGATCGAGCAGGCCGGTCAAGCTGACGACGACGTGCTCGGGGAAGGGGGAGCGCCGCCGGTCGGCCTCGGGAAGCTGGAGGGGCTGGTCACTGGGGTCGAGGAGATAGGCGTGCGAGAGCCACAGGCTCTGACGCGTGGTCTTTCCGGCGGGCGGGGAGGCGGTCACCGGGGTGCCGGACGCGGTGCGCAGTTCCACGCTCCAGCTCGCCCTGGCGGTGAACATGGTGGCCGTGCCGCGGTTGTCCTCGACGTTGCCGCCCAGCCCGTTGTCCTGAGCCGAGGTGGAGACGGAGTGAGCGCCCCCCCGGCTCCACTTGAACCTCATGACACCGTGGTCGGCGATGCGGTGGAGGGTGTGCGAGGACGTGCTCCGCATCCAATGCCGGCCCAGGTCCATTATGTCCCGGTCGAAGGTCAACCCCCTGGAGCGGCGGCCGGTGGCGGATGCCCTGCCGCCGCCCTGCGGCAGTTGTCCGAGCATGGTCTCGGAGTGGGAGGCGGCCGGCTTCACCACCTCCATGAGATCGTCGAGCGTCAACCGGATCCGCAGTTCCGCGCCCGCGATCCCGTTCAGGCGCAGCAGCAGGCCGTCCGGCGCGACCGCGGTCTGGAAGGCCTGGCGGATCGCCCGCCTCAGCTCCTCCTGGGAGAAGCGTGCGGACAGGCCCTGGTCCGTGAGCAGCTTGTTGACCAGATCGGTCAGCCGGGCCAGGTTGGCGATCGGGCCGGCGGTGTAGGCGGCCAGCAGGGCGTGCGGCGGCGGCAGTGCCTCCCGGTGTGCCGAGTCGTAGGCGTCCGATCGGCTCCGCATCTCCTGGAGGGCGACTTCGACCTGGAGCGTTCTGGGCTTGTCCGGCCTGTTCACCCTGTTCAGGGCGGTCAGTGTCGCGTCGGTGGCGTCAAGTGCCTGGTTCGCGGCGATCGCGGCGGCCGCGTACCGCTCGGCTGCCCGCGTGTGGTACCTGGCGGCGGACTCCGCCTGCTCGGCGGCCAGCACCTGCCGACGCGCGCGCTCGGGAGCGCCGTCGTCCTCGTCCAGGCCGTGCAGGAAAGCGTGATTCCAGGCCTCCCGAGCCTTGTCCCAGGACTCTTCGGCATGGTGCCGGTGACGGCTGCTGAGTTCGAGGTTGTGCGCCCAGGCGGCCTCCAGCCTCCTCTCCTCCGCTTCGACCTCCGCCCTCAGCTCCGACAGCGCGGTGGGCGGGGGCTCGGGCACCGAGAGGGCGGGCGGTGTCGCGGGCGGCAGCGCGGCTACCGCATCCTGGTACGCCTCCATGGCCGTGGCGGCCGCTCGCGCGGCGGCGTTCAGCGCGGCGTGGTCGACCGGCTCTCCCGAGGCCACGCCCTTCAGCAAGTCGGCGAGCACCTCGTGGGCGTCGCGGGCGGCGATCGCCAGGCCTTCGGCCGCCTCGTGCAGCGCGCCGAGCCGGGCGAGCTCCGCCGCGATGGCCCGCCACCTCCGTGCGCCCTCCAGGTCCCGCGCGGCCAGGGCCTCCGCGGCGAGCACGTACGGCGTGCTCGCCGCCTGGTTGTAGGCGCGTACCGCCGCGCGCTGCGCCCTGACGACCCCGTCGAACCCCTCGATGGTGGTACGCAGCGCCGTGGCGGCGGCCCGCCGGTCCGACACGCGCTGGAGGAGGTCGCCGAGCGTGGCGTCGATGGCCTGGGCGTCGCGCGTGTTCGTCAGCAGGTCCGGCGTCGTGAGCTTACGGTAGTACCCCTCGTGGGTGGCGCCCAGACGGAGCAGCTGCGAGGCGAGCTCGTGCGGCGGGGCGATCAGGATGCGCCGCGCCTGAACCGTCTCGTCGAGGAGCAACTGGTACGTCTCGGCGGCCCGTACGGCCGAGTCGGCCGCGCTCCGGCGTTCCGCCGCCGTGCCCGGTGAACGTCCCGCCGGGCTGGTGAGCTCGTCGGCGGCCGCCCGCAGCGCGGCGATGTGGGCGCCGAGCACGTCCGGTTCGGCGGCCTGGGGCAGCGCGGGAACGAAGACGGCCGGGTCGGCCTGCTCCTCGTACCGCAGGCGGAGCTGGTGGGCCGCGTGCAGCGCCCTGGCGAACTCGGTGCCCTTCCTGCCGGGAGCGCTCGCGGTGTGCACGAGTGACTGGGCGCTCTCGTACGCGGCCCTCGCCTGGGACGCCGCCGTCAGCAGCGAGGAGGTGCCCATGTCGGTGACCGTCATCGCCAGGAGCCGGAGGTCGGACTCCACGCGCAGGAGCCGGTCGATCTGCTGCGCCAGCACCTGGTCGAGATCCTGTTCGAGCTGGGCGACGGCCTGGTCGTGGCGGATCAGCAGGTCGATCAGGTCGTTCGTCGACTGACGGGCCGGCGCCGGTCGCGCCTCACCCCCTTCCAGCTCGCCGTGAGCCTCCAGAATCCTGCGTACGGCGTCCCGCTCCGCCTCCATGACGGACCGTTCGATGCCGCTCGTCTCGCCGATCCGGCGGGTCAGGAACACCAGCTCGCGACGGCGGGCGGTGAGGCACTCGTCGCGCTCGTTCGGCTGGGTGATCAGGCGGCGCATCAGGCCCTGGCGCGGCTGGTTCCTGGCGTGCAACGTGTCGGCGATCTCGTGCAGGACCAGCCTGGCGACCTGGTCGGGGGCCACGCCAGGTGCCAGCCGCACCCTGTTCTCGCCGTTCGCGTACAGCACGGTACGGCCCAGCCGACTGCGGGTGACGCGGCCCACCGTGAAGGTGAACCGCTGGTCGGGGAGACCGGCGACCTCGACCACGAGCGTGTCGGCGGCGGTCCAGCGCATGCCGGTGACCTCGGGGCCGAGGTCGGAGGCGAGGACCTCGACCTCGAACGCCGCCCTGGCCTCCGCCACCGTGAGCGCCGGCACGCCGCTTGCGCGGCCGTTCGCGACGAACCTGGTGCGCTTGACGGGACGCCCGCTCACGAGGGCATGGGCGTCCCTGGTACGGCGGACTGCGCCGATCAGCCTGGTGACCAGGGAGGGGCCGGGGGTGGCGGACTGCTGGGCGGGTGCGGGGACGGGGGTGGGGTCAGCCTGGTTCTGCGGGGTGGGGCCGGGGGCGGCCGCCGTCTCGGCCGTGGTGAGGGTGCCGGTGTCCTGCGGGGCCGGAGCGGGTTCGGCGGTACGGGGCTCCCCGACGCTCTGCGGGCCCCCGGTCCGCGCGGTCTCCGGGGTGCCGGTGCTGTCCTGGGTGGTGTTCTCGGCCGGGGCGCCGGACGTGTCGGAGGTGCCGCTGGTCCGGTCGGGAGCGGGCGTCGTGTCCGGGGTGGTGGTCGTGTCCGGAGCGGGGGCCGTGTCCGGAGCGGGGGTCGTGTCCGGGGTGGTGGTCGTGACCGGGGTGGTGGCCGGCGTCTGGGAGGCGGCGGTGTCCGAGCCGGGGGAGGTGTGCGGCGTTTCGGCGGGCGCCTGGTCCGTCGTGGGCGCGGCCTGCTGATCGGCGGGGGAGGCGTCCTGCGCGACCGGCTGGGACGCCGGTCGCGCGTCTGGGGGCGGGTCCTGCGATCGGTCCTGCTGGTCCTGTTGGTCCTGCGGCTGGGATTGAACTTGAGGGGTGGGGGAGTCCTGGCGGGGTTTGGCGTCGTCGGTGTGCTGGGGGCGGGGGGCCTGCGGCGCGTCCGGCGTCTGTACGGCTCGGGCCGCCTTCGGTGCGGGCTGCTGGGGCGCAGCCGGTTCGGTGACCGTGCTCGTACGGTCCCGCCTGCCCCCGCCGGAGAGGTCGCCCTGCGGCAACACCGGGCTCCCGCCGGCGTCGGGCGAACCGGTCTGAGGGCCGGGGACGGAGGAGAGGTCCCCGAGGCCGGGAGCCGTCGTGATGGTGGACGCGTTCCGCTGGGCCGCCATCGCCTCGTTGAACACGCCGCTCAGCGAGGTCACCGGGGTGACGGCCGCGTGCAGGACCTCCAGGTTGGTCGGGCTGAGGGTGTTCGTACGTCCCGCGCCGCCGAGGAAGCCGCCGTAGAAGCCCTCCGCGCCCGGCAGCGCGAACTGGTCGTAGACGGCGTAGTTGGCGACGATGCTGCCGGCGGGCGAGGCGACCATGTTGTTCAGGCCGGTGTTCAGCGCGCGTCCGGGGAAGCGCAGGAACGCGTTGCCGACGCCGCGGTTGTCGCCCGCGATCCGGTTCAGCCGCGAGATGCCGGGCAGGTCGTTGGCGAAGCGCGACATCGGATCGCCGAGCTTGGTGCCCGCGATCGCGCCGGCGCCCGCGCCGATCGCCGCCGCCTTGACCTTCTTCCAGTCCAGCGAGTCGCGGGTGCCCATCCTGATCTGCTGGTACTGGGTGGTGAGGTCGATGACGAGCTCTTCGGAGATCTCCTCGAACAGCTCGGCCGCCAGCGCCGCGTTGAAGAAGCGGCCCGCGCCGGCTCCGGCGAGCTTGGAGATCTGGCCGCTCGCCGCGACCGGGCCCGACCTGGCCGCCACCAGCGCCAGCCGTTCCATGATCAGGGCGATCCTGGACCCGCCCGCCGCGCCCACGCTGCGCAGCATGAGGCTGGCCAGCGGGAAGAAGCCGGCGGCGATCAGGGCGATGAACGCGGCGATCACCGCGATCCAGAAGGCGACGTTGATCGACAGCTTGGTGTACTGGGTCTCGCGGGCGAAGTTGTCGACCATCTTCGCGTAGGAGAAGGACTCCTGGGCCTTGGCGACCACGCCGGCCTTGTCGTCGTAGAGCTTGGCGAGCCGCTTGAAGATGGCCGGCTTGGCGGGCGACTGGAGGCTGCCGTTCAACGTCTGGACCGTGGCGGAGGTCGGGTCCAGGGTGCTGATGAGCAGGTTCATCAGCTTGACGTACTCGACGCGTAACTCCCAGAGCTTGCTCTCACTGCCCTCCGGCCAGCTCTGGCCCGCCGTCAGCAGGGGGACCAGGTGGTGGACCACCCAGCCGGGCAGCGCCTCCGTCTGCCAGACGGGCTCCACGTCCTTGGTGGCGATCCCGCCGTCGAACGCGCCGGTGCCGCCCGCCGGCTTCCGGGCCTCGTCGGTCGCGGTGGTGACGTCGCCTTTGCCCGCCATCATGCTTTTCGGTAGGCGTTCGACAGGCCCACGTCGATCGCCTGCTCGGTGGTGAGGGTGTTGGAGACCGTCGCGCGCAGCAGCGGCCCGGAGCCGGAGATCTCCTTGATCAGGTCATCGGTGTCGCGCAGGAATCTCTCGGGGCCCCCGCCCGCCAGGTACTGCTTGCTGAAGGACTGGCCGTCCGGCCCGCCGCCCTGGGGGTGGGCGGCGTTCAACGCCCGGATCCGCGCCGCGATGGCCGGCCAGGCGGTGCTCAGGTCGGTCGCCATGGCGTCCCACTGGTTCAGGCTGTTGCTGATCGGTTCGCGGATGTGCACGTCCGCCCGGTCGTCGGCGCTCATCGGCGGCGTCTCTCTCCCGGCAGCGGGCCGGAGAACTGATCGAGCACGACCTCCAGGTCGCCCTCCAGATGGGCGCGTAACTGCTCGGGCGGCACCACGGGCTCGAAGAGCTCGACCAGCTCCTCCAGGGCCTTGGCGGTGGCCCGCCGGATGGTGTCGGTGATCGAGTCGGCCAGCCCCCTGGCGTTGGGCCGGCGGTACAGCCGGGGGTCGAGATCGAGCCTGATCAGCTCGCCGCGGACGCTCACCGTGGCCGAGACGAGCCCGTCGTCGGACTTCTCGGTGACCCGGATGGCCTGGGCCTTGGCGTTGAGATCGCTCGCCTCGCGTTGCATGCGCATGAAGGTCTCGCGTAACTCGTCGGCGTAGGCCTGGAGGCCCACCACGTCCGCGTCTTCCATCAGGCCCACCCCCTAACTGGGGTGAATATAACAACAACATCATCTGGCCTGAAAGAGATCAACAGCCTTGTTGTTCCTCAGATGCCGACAAGTGCCACAGCCTTCTCACTGAGCGCCGACACCTCGTCCCGCAGCACCCAGGCACGGTGCACTCCGCGCTCGACGCGTTCCAGGCCGAGCTCCGCGGCGTGCGGCGCGTTCGCGCCCAGGTACTCGATGAGCAACTCCGCCTCGCGTGCCGCGCGGACCAGGAAGGGGGCGCCACGCCACTCGCAGACGACGGTCAGGTGCCAGATCGCCGCGCAGTCGGCCGCCGGGACCGCGCGTACGTACCGGCCAGGCGCCACCTCCTCGAAGCCGTCGGCGGGCTCCGGGGCGTACAGACGCATGAAGAGCACGCCGTCGACGAGGTCCGGCGACGCCTCGTGGTCGGCGCCCGCCCAGCGGACGCGGTAGGAGCCGGGGTTCATTCGTCCTCCACCATCAGCCACCGGCAGCGGTCGGCGTCGTACCGCGCCTGTGTGCGTTCCCTGCCGTCGGCGGCCAGCTCCACGATCTCGGCGCCGTGCGGCAGGCCGATGCCGTCGATCTTGTACTCCCTGATGGTCTCGGCGGGGTTCGGCACCAGGCCCGTGCCGACGAACGGCGGCTCCTCGACCACCCAGCCGGCCATCGCCGTCCGGCCCCTCTCGTCGACCCCGCCGTACGGGGTGCGGTAGAGCTCCACCCCGACCGCCGGCCAGCGCAGCAGGTTGACCGCGCCCTCGGCGGTGAGGGCGTCGTCCCGGAGCAGCGCGTCGGCGAGCACGGACGGAGTCGCGATGTGCTCGACGTCGAGCGCGTGGTGGCAGTAGCCGGACACGCGCGGCCGTTCGCTGTCCAGCAGCTCCTGGATCTGCGCCACCTCCAGCAGCTTCTGCACGATCGGGACGCCGTGGCCGGGCTCGGCCACCAGGTCCTGCTCCAGCGTGGGCACCGCCAGCCGCGCGACCGTGCCCGGCTCCAGCAGGAACGACGGTTCGAGCCCCGGGTTGACCGCCAGCCCCCAGCGGGGGTCGGGCCAGCCCGCCGCGAGCTCGACCAGGGACAGCACCCGGCAGTGCCGGACGGCGCCACCCGTGGCCTCCCGCATCGCCTCCTCCGACGTGTACACCGCCACCCACACACGATCGGCCCCCGCGAACGTCGGCCAGGCGACCTGCTCGTCACCTCTGGCGGCGGCGTCGCCGACCGGGCAGGCGAAGTCGGCGTACCGCAGCAGCGCGAGACAGGTGGACAGGTCCTGCCGGTCGTGCGCCTCCTTGAGCCGCTCCTCGAACGCGGTCGGTGCCTGCATGGCGACACCCTAGTGGGTTGATCCGCGTTCCCTGTAGGTTGCCCGTGTGACGGATCGGCCGATTGCCCGCACCCGCGACGAGGCTCTCGTGTACCTCGACCTGAATCCCTGCCGGTGCGGCTCGGTGGAGACCGAGTGGGACAGCGGCGTGGTCAGCGTCGAAGGCTCGCTGGCCACGTGCTGGTCGGGTGCCTGTGACGACTGCGGCGCGGCGCGGGAGTACCTGTTCTCACTGCCCAGGCGCGAGGTCATGCCGGTCGGCTGGCCGACGTTCGGCGGCGCGGAGCCGTCCGAGCTGCTCGACGCCGGGGAGTGGATGTGGCTGGCCGACCTCACGGCCGGCAACGTCCCCGACGATCCGGAGGACGCTCGCCGGGCGCTCTCCATGGCTCGTTCGGCCATGGACGAGGTGCTCAAGTTCATCCCCGAGGGGCAGGACGACGTCCCTGCGGAGGCCTTCTGGTCCGCCCGCGGGCGGGAGGTGCGCGCCGCCGAGCCTCCCCGGTTCCGCCGCGACCGCCTGATGGTCGTCCGGGACACCTACCGCGAGCTCGCCGACCGCTGAGCTTCCCCGGCGGGCCGGCCGTCGTGGTCGTCGTGGCCCGCCAGCGACCGGCGGCGGTGGTCCCGCGGGCTGAGGTCGTAGGCGGTGCGGAACGCGCGGCTGAACTCGGCGCCGTTCCTGAAGCCCCAGCGCATGCCGATCTCGCCGATCGGAAGGTCCCGCAGCCGCGGGTCGGCCAGGTCGGCGTGACAACGTTCGAGCCGGCGCCGGCGAACGGTGGCGCCGACGGTCTCGTGCCGCTGCTCGAACAGCGCGTGCAGGGTGCGTACGGAGATGTGGTGGTGCGCGGCGATGCTCGACGGCCCCAGGTCGGGATCGCCGAGATGCTGGTCGATGAAGGCGTCGATCCGCGCGGCCAGCATCCGGTGCCGGCTCTCGGCCGGCAGCTGGCGGCCGGCGTCGAGGCGTCCGGCCAGGAAGGCGGCGGCCAGGTCGACGCCGATGGTGCCGAGGCGGGGCAGCTCGGCGGGGTGGCAGCCGCTCGCGTGTTCGAGCAGGCCGGTGAGGTAGCGGGCCAGCAGCGCCCCTGAGCCGGTGGCCGCCCGGAGCCTGGTGGCCAGCAACGGCTCCAGCTGGCCGCGGGTCAGCGGCAGCGCCTCGCGCGGCAGGAACAGGAGCGTCACCCGGGTCGGCCGGTCACCGTCGAGGAACTCGGTCACGTACGGCGAGGAGGTGTCGAACAAGGACATGTCGCCGGCCTCTAACAGGGATTCGTTGCCCCGCTGCCGCAGCCGGTTGGCGTTGCTGTGCAGCAGGAAGAGCTCGTAGCCCTCGGGATCGTGCCGGCTGATGTGGGCCGGGGTGCGCCGGCCCTTCAGGGGCGACATCGTGAAGTCGCCCACCCGCACCTGCGACAGGTCGATGGACTGCACCCGGCCGTGGAAGTCGTCGGCGTGCTCGCTGGACAGCGCGGTGGGCACGACCTCGTGCGCGGCGAGGTGCGCCCACCACTCCAGGCGATCCTTCCTCGGGATCGCGTCGGTGGACGCGGACACCACCGGGCTCGGTCTGGCCATGCGGTGGATCCAGGAACTCCGGTACGGGTGATCGCACACCGCGTCGACGCTGTCGGCCACCGTCCAAGGGTCCACAACCCCGGCCTCGGCCGCAAGACCGGCGGCGCGTCCTGTCGCGGTCCGCAACCTACCGGCCGTCCGTGCGATCCGCCGGCCCCTGGGCCTCGGGGGTCGTCCGGCGGGGCGAGGACTGCCCGGGACGGACGAGGCCGGAGTCGTACGACACCACGACCACCTGCGCGCGGCTGCTCAGCCCGAGTTTGGCCATCAGCCGGTTGAGGTGCGTCTTGACCGTGCCCTCGCTCACCGACAGCCGTTCGGCGATCTCCTTGTTCGATAATGCGTGCCCGACCAGCCGCAGCACCTCCGTCTCGCGTCCGGTGAGCCGGTCGAGGGAGGGGGAGGGCAGCGGGGCGGGCGGTTCGGTGAACGCCTCGATCAGGCGCCTGGTCGCGGCCGGGGCCAGCAGGATGTCGCCCGCCGCGACCGTGTGGATGGCGGCGATCAGGCGTTCGGGCGGCGTGTCCTTGAGCAGGAAGCCGCCGGCGCCCAGGCGCAGCGCGTTGTAGACGTACTCGTCGAGGTCGAACGTGGTCAGGATGAGCACCTTGGGCGGCGGGTCGTGCGCGGCGGCCAGGATGCGCTCGGTCGCGGTCAGGCCGTTGATGCCCGGCATCCTGATGTCCATGAGGATCACGTCGGGCCTGAGCGTGGCGGCCAGGCGCACGGCCTCCTCGCCGTCGGCGGCCTCGCCCACCACCTCCAGGCCCGCGGCGCGCAGGAGCGCGGCCAGACCGGCGCGGATGAGCACCTGGTCGTCGACCACGAGAACCTTGATCTCGCACCTGCCTCACGGTCGTCACGGCGGCCGATCGCCCTCACCGGGTGTGGGGAGCGGGAAGGTCGCCAGCACCTCGAACCCGCCCTCGGGCAGCGGCCCGGCGGTGATCGAACCCTGGTAGAGCCTGACACGTTCAGTCATGCCGATCAACCCGTGGCCACCGGAACCCCGGCCCCCGGCCTCGACGGCGGCGCCGTCGTTGCTGACACGCAACGTCAGCGTGGCCGGACCGTAGCCGATGCGGATCTCGACCCGGCCGGGGTCGGCGTGCTTGAGGACGTTCGTCAGCGACTCCTGGACGATGCGGTACGCGCACAGGTCGAGGCCGGGCGGCAGCGGCCGGGCGTGGCCCTCGACGGTGAGCTCGGTGCCGACGCCCGCCGCGCGCATGCGTTCGACCAGGGGATCGAGGGCCAGCAGGCCCGGCGCGGTGGCGTAGAGGCCCTCGTCGTCGTCGTGGGCCTCGATGCGCAGGATCGACAGCAGCCGGCGCATCTCGGTCAGCGCCTCGTGGCTGGTGTCGGCGATGACCCCCAGCGTGGCGTGGGCGGTGGCCGGGTCGCTCAGCGCGACGTAACGCCCCAGCCCGGCCTGTACGGAGATGACCGACATGTGATGGGCGACGACGTCGTGCAGCTCGCGGGCGATGCGCACCCGCTCGCGGGTGACGGCCCGCCGGGCGGCGGCCCCCTGCTCGGCGCGGAGCTGCGCGGCGAGGTCGGCCAGCTGCGCGGTGCGCTCCGACAGCAGCCGTACGCTGGCCCCCGCGCCCACCCCGCACGCCGCCACCAGGACCGACTGCGCCAGAGCCGACCACGTCGCCAGGCCGGGCTGCTGCCCCGAGGCGTACGTCCACTCGGTGACGACCAGCACCGAGCCGGCCGCGCACCAGGCCCACGACCGGTGCGCGGCGACGGAGTAGAGGGCCACCAGCGGGCCGATGCTGTTGAGCCCGTGGTGGTAGCCGAGCACGTGGTAGACCAGCGACGCGCCCACCGACACCAGCAGCACCGGCACCGGCGCCACCCTGCGCAGCGCCAGCGGCGCGTTGACCAGCAGGGTCAGGCCCATCGACAGGCCGTCGCCGGGCCGGCCCCGGCCCGGCTCGAACACCTCCCACAGCCAGGTGCCGACGACCAGCGTGAGGGCCGCCGCGCCGTCGAGCAGCAGCGGGTGGACCGCGACCACCCGCCGGAGAAGGGACGAGGGGGTGAAGGGCACCCGTCACGCTAACCCCGGCGCCACCCCCGGCGCATCAAACCGGGGGTGGACATCGACTGCCGCGGAAGTTGCAGTCCCGCCCGCTACTGATGCCAGGACTGGTTCATGGACGTGCTGCCCCGCAGGACGAACTCACGGGCGTAACCCAGCAGGTGCATCTCGTAGAAGCCCCGGAAGTTCGCCTTGCGGTTCAGGATCGGGACGGACGCCGCGTCGTTGGGGTCGAAGTTCCAGTCCTTGTGCATGCGCAGCGTGTACTGCGCGGTGATGACGCGCTTCTTGGGGTTGTCGCCGTTCTCGATGAGGAACTTGCCGTCCGCGCGGAACATGCTGCCGCCGAGCGTGTAGTAGGTGTCCTTGTCCTTCCCGCTGACGTGGGCGCTCTTCCAGAAGGAGTCGAACGTCAGCTCGCAGGTCGCCGCGCGGCACTTGGCGATGGCCTTCTTCGCCATGCTCCGCATGACCTGGTCCACCCGTTTCCCGATGCCCTCGTTGTCGGAGTAGATCTGGTACGGATCCACGATGAAGTCCTTGCCGCTCTTGCCGCGGTAGTGGCTCCAGGTGTCGCAGGTCAGCGTCCAGGCCGCCACGCAGGCCCCCGCGGTCAGCGCGTCGTACTCGGTCAGCACCTTCATCATCTTCAGCACCCGCTTGAGCGTCCTCTTCCACGTCCGGTAGCCGCCGTGCTCGGGCTCGCCGGGGGAGCGGGGGACGTAGTTGCCGCCGCCGGAGACGTCGGGGTGGTGGGGGCACGTGCCGCCGCAGCCGTCGAAACCGCCGCAGAAGCCGCCCGTCGGGTGGCAGGGGTTGGTGGCGCAGCCGCCCTCCGGGCTGCACTCGCCCGAGGGGTCGCTGTTGGTCGCCGGGTTGCTCTCGGCGTAGCCGTAGCCGTTGAGCTGCGCCGGGTTGTCGGCGTTGAACACCGGGTCCACCGAGATGAAGCGGCCGGTGTCCGGGTCGTACTCGCGGGCGCCGAGGTGGGTCAGGCCGGTGCTGACGTCCACGGTGCCGCCGACGAAGCCCTTGTCGCCCGGCCAGCCCGCCGCGGCGCTCCCGCGCGGCTGCCCGAACGGCGTCAGGCGGCGCTTGACGACCGTGCCGGTCCTGGCGTCGATGGCCACCTCGCCGGTGCCGTGCCGGTCGGCGGCCAGGAACGTCACGCCGGTCGTGCTCCTGACCGCCACCACCTGGTCGCCCTGCGTGTAGTAGCGCGTGGCCACCGTGGCCGTGGCGCCCTTGTTCAGCCGCACCTCCATGCCGTCCAGGTACAGCGTGGTCCCGCCGGGGTCGCGGCGCAGCAGCCGGCCGCCGTCGGCGTCGTAGACGAAGGAGGTCTCGCCCTTGCCCGGGTCGGACACCTTGGCCAGCTCGCCCTCGGCGTCCCAGGTGAGGGTCTGGGCGGAGGTCCCGATCCGGCGCGTGGTGGTGTTGCCGGCCGCGTCGTAGGCGTAGCTCTCGGCGCGGGCCCCCGGTCCGGTCTGGGTGACCGCGCCGAGCTGGTGCCCCTTGAGCCCGGCCGCGGCGCCGTCGTCGCCCGCGTAGGTGTAGGCGCGGGTGGCCGACGGCTGGTTGGCCGCGTCGTAGCGGGTCTCGCCCGTACGGTCGCCCGCCGCGTCGTAGGTGTAGGCGTCGTGGTAGGGCGCGGGCCCGCCCAGGACGGCGGCGGCCGGGTCGGCCGCGCACCCGCCGGAGCCCTGCGCCCACGCCTCGGTCAGGCGGGCCAGGTGGTCGTAGCGGAAGCACTGGTTGTCGGCGCCGTCCCTGGAGGCGTCGGCGATCTGCGTGACGTTGCCGGCGTCGTCGTAGCCGTAGGTCTCGCTGCGGTCCACCCCCGCCGCGCCCTCGTGGACGGTGGTCAGGGTGCGCAGCCGCTGGCTGCCGAACTCGTAGGAGTAGGTGAAGTCCACCTGCTTGCCGTCGGCGCCGGTGTCCAGCCGCTGGGCGAGCAGCTTGCCCGTCCTGCTGTAGTCGGTGCCGACCACGTACGACGACAGGTTGCTGGAGGCGGTCAGCGGGCGCCCCAGCTCGTCGTAGGAGGCGGCGATCACCTCGGCGGGCAGGCCGCCCGCGGCCGGGCTGCCGGTGGACTGCAGCGTGCCGTCGGGGTTGTAGACCGTCGAGAAGGTGTATCCGCCCACCGGGGCCAGCGCGCCCTCGGCGGCGGGCACCAGCACGGTCGTCCGCGTCGGCCGGTTCAGGTTGTCGTAGAAGTCCACCTTCTTGGTGTAGGCGGCGCCGCCCGACCAGCGCGTGGAACTGGCCTGCTGGCCCTTGCGCACGGTGTCGTACGTCCACTCGGCCAGCTTGACGCCGGCGCCGTCGTACTGGGCGGTCTTGCGCCCCAGGCCGTCGAGGGTCAGCGTCAGCTTCTGGCCCCGGGCGTCCACCGACTGCACGAGCCGGTCGAGGTCGTCGTAGGCGAACGTGGTCAGCCCCTTGTCCGGGTCCAGCTCGCTCGTCTTGCGGCCCCGCACGTCGTAGGTGTAGCGCCACACGTGCCCGCCCGGCCCCTTGACCTCCGCCGGCCGGTCACCGCCGGTGTAGGTGTAGAACGTCGAGTCGTAGCCGCCGTCCGGGCGGTGGCGGCGCAGCTCCGAACGCCTGCCGCGGGCGTCGGTGACGGTCGTGGTGACCACCCCGCCCGAGGGTGGCGTCACCCGCGACCAGTCGCCGCCGTAGGCGAAGGTCGTGCGCCACAGCTCGCCGGTGTCGCTGTTGCCGGCCCGCAGGATCTCGGCGGTCTTGCGGTTGCGGCCGTCGTAGGTGTACACGGTCTGGGTCTCGACCTGGCCGGTCTGGGCCACGCCGAACAGCGCGGGCGCGGGCGGCCCGTCGGCGAAGTAGGGGGCGTAGGTGCGGTCCACGGCGCCCTGGGCGTTGTAGAAGGTGTCGGAGACGAGCCGGCCGCCGCCGGGGCCGGCGTCCTGGGTCTGGCGGGCGCGCAGCCAGCCGTCCAGCAGCGAGACCGACGTCTCCTGGCCGCCGTCCTGGTCGAGCTTCTTCGTGGTGACGGCGGTGATCTGGCCGGCGGCCACCCGGTAGGCGTACTCGCGGTCGGGCACCTGGCCGGTGCCGCGGGCGGGCGTCCAGACCTTGACCAGCCGGCCCAGCGCGTCGTACGCCATCGTGACCGTCTTGCCGCCCGCGTCGGTGGTCGTGACGGCGCTGCCCCACGCGGGGTCGAGGTCCTTGGCGGTGGTCATGGCCGAGCCGGGGACCCCCGGCGTGGCCGGCGGGCCGGTCTCGGCGGTGCGGGTGTTCAGGCCCTGCGTGTCGGTGTACACGGTGGTGGTCGGCCGCTCGACGGCCGGGGAGGAGGTGTGGTCGATCTTGACGACGGCGGTCGGCCTGCCGTAGGCGTCGTAGGAGGTCCTGGTGTCGGAGACGTACGCCAGGGCCGCCGCCGTGGTGCCGCCGGCCGACGCCTTGTCCGCCGAGGTCGCCCGCCCCTTGCTCGGGGCCTGGCGGTACGCGCCGCCGTCGTAGGCGGTGCGCGTGGCCGAGACCAGGTCCTTGGTGTAGTCCACGGCCGCGCCGCAGCGCCTGGCCACCTTCAGCTCCTCGGCGACCGCGTCGACCAGCCACGCGCCGGTGTTGCGCGCCGCCATCGTCGTGGTGGCGCACACGTCGTCGGTGTCCAGCGCCACGTCGCCCTGGTCGTCGACCTGCAGCACCCGGCCGGTCACGTCGTCGAAGGACAGGTTGGCGGTCTTCGACTCCCGCCAGCGGCCGCCGTCCAGCGCGGTGAGCGTCCGCGTGGTCCGCGGGGCCGACAGGTAGGCCGAGACCGTCCCCCACGAGCGCGTACGGCTCGCCGTCCGCTGGTACCAGGGCGAGGTGACGACCTTCTCCACCGGCGTGCCGCCGGCCCGGTCGTAGGTGACCTTCCGCACCTCGAAGCCCTGCAACGCCTCGCTGTCGGGGGAGGAGCCGCCCTCGCCGTCGGAGACGTCGACGTCCTTGCGGCCGCCGTCCGGGCCGAGCCGGTCGCCGTCCATGCCCTGGAAGTACCAGTGGTCCACCTGGCCGGGGTTCGGGCCGGTCGCGCCCGAGATGACGCGCACCTTGTCGTAGCCGTGCCACTGCGACCACGTCTTGTACTTCTCCGGCGTCAGCCCGTCGTCGTCGTCGAAGTGCCAGGCGGGCCGGCCGATCGAGTAGTCGTAGGCGGTGACCTGGTCGGGCGCGCCGCCGGTCAGGTCGGTCTGCACGGTCTGCGTCACCACGTACTTGTGGAACCAGTCCAGCGTCGGATGGTCGTCCACGCCGCTGGTCTTCATCCAGTAGACGGGGAAGCAGCGGCGCCGGTTCGTCTGCGGCGACGGCAGGTCGGACGTGGTGCAGTCGGCGGCCGAGTAGTTGACGTCGAGCACGCCCCCGTACTCGTTGTAGATCGTGCCCAGCCGGTTCTTCACGAACGGCCCGAGGTCGTCGCCGAGCTTGTCGACGCGGTTGGGCAGCTGCGTGTACACGAACGACACCGGCGGCAGCGTCACCGGCGCGGCCCCCGCGTGCCCGGTGTGCACGACGGAGGTCAGCAGCAGCTGGCGGTCGACGTCGGCCATGCCCCAGGCGTGCTGGAGCGTCCAGGAGTCCACCGCGCGGTGGCCGCTGCCGTCGGCCTTGGCCACCTTCGTCGTCACCTTGACCAGCCGCTTGCGCGACCAGAACGTGGGCGAGCCGGTGCCGTGGTCCTCCTCGCACTTCTGGCCCTCGTCGCAGTGCAGGTCCCAGGGCACGTCCTGCCAGTAGTCCGGATGATCCTTGATCTCCGCCTCGGCGCAGTCGGAGGCCGTCTCGCGCATGCACCGCTCGGCGGTGGTGAACTCCACCCGCGCCGGGGCCGGCGTGGGGAACAGGTCGCCGGCGCGCAGGCCGTACTCGGCGTAACGCAGGTGGCCGCCGCGCACGTACGGGGTCTCGTCCTCGGCCTTGAGGTTGCGGCCGTAGTGGTTGCGTTCCTGCTCGTAGAAGTAGACGACCGCGTTGCCGTCGGTGTCGACCACCTTGTCCAGGTTCCACCGCCAGGCCTGCTGGCACCAGGAGTCCTTGAAGTCGGACTTGTGGCACGGCTCGCCGTCGTCGTCGCCGAACACCGGGACCGTCCAGGCCGACTTCGTCTGCGGCTTGCCGGCGGCCAGCGTGTTGAGGCCGAAGAAGTACTGGGTGCCGTCGGTCGTGGTGACCTTCCAGTACTCGCCGTCGTCGTCGCCGTTGGCGGTTCCCGAGCCGGTCAGCCGTTCGACGCGGGTGCCGTCGTCGCCCTTGGTGCGCCAGGTGCCGTCGCCGGCCGGGATCAGCTCGCCGCCCTTGCCGTTCAGGCTCAGCGTGGCGTTGTCGTAGCCCCAGCACAGGTCGCCGGGGTAGATGTTCCAGGTGGTGTTCTTGGGCGCCTTGTCGTCCTCGCAGGAGTTGTAGCGGCGCTCGATGTAGCCGGGCCACAGCTCGAAGCCGTCGCCCACCCACGACGGCTGGCTGTTGCCGTTGGAGGTGCGGCCGTCGATCGAGGCGGAGCTGTAGGACAGCGCCACCGACGGCGTCAGCCCGCCCGGCACCGGCGGCATCCGCATCGGGTACGACCAGGTGAAGTCGCCCGACTGGGCGCCCACCTGCCAGGTGTCGGAGGCGGCCAGCGAGGTCGCCTTGTAGTCGCCCTTCTCGCCGCCGCTCTGCGCGGTGGCCGCCAGCACGGTCTCGGCGGCGGGCACCTGGGCGCTCAGCGTGGCGGCCGCCGTGTCGTTGACGGCCGTCAGCGGCCGGACCGTGCGGCATTCGTCCCGGCCCGGCGTGGTCAGCGCGCACGCGGGCAGGCCGACCAGGCGCAGCCGGGAGCCGTAGTCACCGCCGTAGGCGGCGGCGAAGCCCGAGTAGTCGAGCCGCACGTCCACGGTGTCGCCGGCGGGCTGCTCCAGCGCGAAGACCACGCCGTCCAGCCCGGTCCCCGCCACGGCCGCGCGGTCGAGCACCCGTGCCCGCGCCGCGCCGGAGATCCGCAGCGGACCCTTCCCCCCGGCGTCCCGGGACGCCCCCGCGGACAGTCCCGGGGACGCCTGGGGGGAGCCCTCCACCACGCCCGCTTCGGGCCAGCGCACCACCGGAGGTGGCGCGGGACGGGTGACCGACGCGTCCAGGACGCGCGGCCTGGCCTTGACCGGCCCGCCCGCCACGACCCTGTCCGGGTCCTTGGGGGCGGCGGCCCGGTCCGCGGCCGCCGGGGCGGCCGGTAAGGCGGCCAGCAGGCCCGCCACCAGCGTCAACGCCGTCGTGATGCCGACGGCACGCCTTGACCTCGTCACGGCGCCCTCCCTCACAGCTCGTCGATCTCGGTCGGATTGGCCAGGTAGGCGACCTCGTCGTCGGTCGCCGCGCCGCGCAGCACCCACACGTCGTCGATCTGGCCGGCCCAGTTCTGTCCCGCCGGGTACGCGCCGCCGCTCCTGGCCCGGCCCAGTTGCAGCGAGGAGATCGGGGCGAAGACGCGGGTGCCCTCCCGGTAGGAGACCGTCGGCGCCTCCGCCGCGGCCTCCAGCACGCCGTTGACGTAGAGCGAGACCCGGCTGTCGAAGCCGTCGAAGACCACGGCCAGGTGGTCCCAGTCGCCGAACCCGCTCTGGTGGAAGGAGGAGTGCTCGACCGTCGCCACGCTCGCGCCCGTGCCGTCCTTGTTCGGGACGTCCAGGACGTAGCGGCCCTTGGCGGCGTCGAAGCGGACGGTGATCGCGCTGTTGGCGGCGCCGCCCAGGCTCAGCACGGTCATCGACCTGGCCGGCACGCCCGCCGTCTGCGCCCAGGCCGCCACGGTGAAGCTCGCGGCGGTGTCCACCACGGCCCCGGACGCCGAGGCGTAGTCGCCGTCGCCGCCCGGCAGGTCGAGCGCCCCCGCCACCTGCCCGGACGGCGGCGTGACGACGCTCAGCCCCGGGTCGGTCACGATCCGCGCGCCGCCCGACAGCGTCAGCGGGTGCCCGGCCGCGACCGGCGCGGAGTCCGCGCTGACCGGCGGCGTCCCGGCGGCCTGGTTGACCCGCCAGCGTCCGGACACGTCGGACTTGACGGTGAACAACGTCCTGGCCTCCTCGGCCGAGACGACCCGGTCGAACAGCCGCACGTCGTCGAGCGCGCCCGGCCAGTAGTCGCCCATCACGCCGTTCCACCTGGCCCGGCCGAGTTGCAGGCCGCCGGTGGAGCGCCAGGGCTCGGCCATGTCCACGCTGCCGCTGTCGACGCCGTTGACGAGCAGGCGCAGCTTCCTGGAGACCGCGTCGTGCACGGCGACCAGGTGCGTCCACTGGCCGGGGACCGCCGCGGCGGCCGAGTAGACCGTCGCCGTGGTGGGGGACGTCGCGTCGGCCGCGGTGACCATGAAGCCCCACTTGTTGGTGCTCGCCCGGTATTTCAGGTAGAAGCCGCTCTGGGTGATCCCGTCCTGGCTGACCATGGTGACGTCCTTGGCGGGCAGCGTGGCGGGCAGCCGCACCCACGCCGAGACGGAGTACGTGCCGCCGGTGTCCACGACCGGGCCGGCCGTGGCCGCGTAGCCGGTGGAGCCGTTGAACTGGGCGGCCGTGCCGACCTGGCCGGGCACGCCCAGGGTCAGGCCGGACGCCGCGGCCGTCGGCGGGGCGCTCTCGCCGTAGACGCGCGAGCCGCCGGCCGGCTCCTCCATCCGCCACACCGCCGCCGCGCCCTGCGGCACGGTCCCGGCCGCCAGGCCCGCGGCCTCCTCGTCGGACACGGCCCTGCGCAGCACGGCGACCTCGTCCACGTCGCCCGGCCACCAGTTGGCGTAGCCGCCGTCGTACAGGCTGCGGCCGAGCTGAAAGGCGCCCTGGGCGTCCAGCACCGACGTCACCGGGGTCTCGGCGACCCGGGTGCCGTTGACGTACAGGCGCAGCACCTTGGCCGTGGCGTCGTAGACGCCCGTCAGGTGGGTCCAGGTGTCCAGCTCGGGCAGGACGGGCGCGCCGGCCCTGGTCCACGGGCCGCTGCCGCCGCGCACGTCGCCGGCCGGCGTCTTGAACACCCAGCCGTTGGGGGCCGGGTCCACGCCGAGCTGGAACCCGCTCTGGGTGATCGCGTCCTGCGCCAGCACGTTGTAGTAGCCGTCGTTCCTGCGCAGCCGCACCCACGCCGAGACCGTGAAGCCCTCACGGGTGCGCACCAGCGGGACGGAGGTCGCCGCGTAACCGCCGCCCAGGCCGTCGAACCGCAGGCCGCGGCCGGTCCGGCCCTCGGCGCCGAGCGTCGCGCCGGCCCCGGTCAGCGCCGCCACGCCCGGCGTCTCACCGGTCAGCGCGGTCGCGCCCGCCGGTTCGTCGAGCTTGAGCCTGACCTGCTCGGGCGCGCCCTCGCTGACCCAGAAGCTGTGGTCGCCGATGGAGAAGTTGCCGGCGGCGTCCCACACGGTCACGTACAGGGTGTTGATCCCCGCTCTGGTGGGCGCCTGCCGGACGACCTGCGGGTTGGCGGTGCGCGCCTGGGCCGAGGCGGGGTCCGGCGTGGTGTTGAGCGCGTAGGCGAACTTGACGACCTCGGGGTCGAAGGCGAGGGAGAAACCGCCGTACCGGCCGACGCCGTCGCGGGCGACGGCGTCCGGATCGTCGGGGTTGAGCGCCGGGTACTCCGACGAGCTGACCTGCGGCGTGCGCGGCGCGGTCGGGTCGTAGCGCAGGTAGCAGGCGGTCGCCGAGCCAGCCCAGCTCCACGGGCTCCACGCCGCGCCGTCGTAGGTGCGCACCATGTAGCTGAACCCGGCGCCGACCGGGATCAGCCCGGACGGGATCTGCACCGAGAACGACGACTTCTTCGAGCCGGCGGCCGACTGCTTCTTCGGCGTCGTCGTGTGCCAGTTCTTCTCCACGCCCTGCGCGTCCGTCCACACCACCGCGAACTCGGCGCTCAGCTTCTCGCCCTCGGTGCCGCTGTTGTCGGCGTCGGTCAGGTTGTCCGCGTAGATCATCGGGATGCGGTTGACCGCCGTGGGCTTGCCGTACACCGCGCACGGGCCGCCGGGGCTGGAGCGGAGCTGGCTCATCTTCGGCTGCGGGGGCGGGGTGTTGTAGTACACGCGCAGGACGGCGTCGCCGTCGAAGCGCTTCCAGCCGTACTCGTCGTCCTCGTGGCCGGCCCGCAGCCCGAACGTGGTGGCCGACCAGCCCTTGGACGCGGCGGCCTTGACCGCGCTCAGCACGTTGAACACCACGTCGCCCGCCGGGCAGCCGGTACGGCCCTTGGCCACGTCCCGGTAGGTCAGGTAGTCGGCCCAGTTGTCCTTCGTGGAGTTCCAGGTGGACGTGGTGCCGAACCCGGTGGCCCGGTAGATGTGCACCGAACGGCCGTCGCAGGAGGGCGCGAACGTCTCCTTGACGGAGAACTCCGCCGAGATGATCTGCTTGCCGGAGAACCGGCTGGTCGGCATCCGGTAGAACAGCCGCTTGACGAACGAGCTGCCGCAGTACGCGCCCGCGGGCGGCAGGCTGATCGGGCAGCGGCCCATGCCCTCCTCCTTGAACCCGTAGTCCTCCCATCCGCCGCTGGAGACCATGAGGTTGGCCGATTCGCCGGGGGAGTACCACACCGGGTCGATGTAGACCGGGAAGACCGTTCCGGGCGAGGTGAGCATGCCCTGGTCCGGCGTGAGGGTCAGCGCGCCGTCACCGGTGGCGGCGGGCATCACGGCCACCTTGGAGGTGTCGCCCGGCGCGGCGGCCGAGGCGGCGCGCAGGCCGTCGTCGACCGCTCCGGACCTGGCCAGCAGCCCGGCGGGAGCGCTGGAGTCCCACATGCGCGGCGGCGCGGCCGTGAACAGCTCGCCGCCGCCGGCCGCGTCGGTCACCGACTGGCGGCCCCGCGCGTCGGCCGACACCCGCAGGCCGGGCGTGACCAGCCCGAACCGCAGCCGCCGCAGCCGGGGATCGCGGGCCGCGGCCGGGGTCCTGACGACCAGGACGTGCGAGGCGCCCCTCGCAGTCACCTGCACGCGCAGGTCCACGTCCGGGCCGAGCACGCCGCGGTACAGCGCCGTGTCGCCCTGGAGCTCGGGCGCGGGCAGCGTCCCCGGCCAGGTGAGCGACATGGTCCGGCCCGCCCTGGTCATCGCCAGCATCGCGTCGTCGCCGCCGCCCGACAGCCGCACGCCCACAGGCGAGGCCGCCGGGCGCACCGAGCCGTCGTCCGCCTTGACCAGGGTGGTGTCGACCGGCACCCAGGCGCCGTCCTTGAGCGTGCGGACGGGGAACAGGTGCTCGGTCGCGACGAAGCCGCCGTCCGGCTGGGCGTACACCTCGCGGGCCTCGCCGCGCAGCCCGAGCACCTCGACGGGCCGGCCACCGCGCACGGCCTCGGCCGCCGCCTCGGTCTCGGTCACGTGCGGCCCCGGCTCGGGCGCGGCCCGCCCGGCCGGACCGGCGTCGGCCCTGGACGGAACGGTCAGAAAGCACAACGCGAGCACGCTCGCGAGTGCCGCGTTCCAACGTCTTCTCACGGGTGCTCCTCGGTTGCGGCCCTGATCGGAGGCATAACGGGGCCCCGGGACGGCCCGGGACGCGGCGATGCCGAGAGCTGCCAAGACGGTAGGACCCGCGGCATGACGGTGGCGTCAGCCCATGGGTTGAGAAGATCGTCAACTTTGGCGGTAGGAACCCCGCCCGGCACGGGGACGGCCTGGCGGCGCAGCAAATGATCTACATTGTAAAGGGGCTCGCCGGAAACTCGGATGCGGTGCCGCACGGCCCCGCCTAGGCTGTGCGCGCCGAGGGCGCGGCGCCGTCGGCGGATCAGGAGGTACGTGCGGCATGACCAGTCACCTGTTCGCGATCTGCTTCAACGCGACCCGTCCCGCGGATCTGGCGAGGTTCTGGTCCGGGCTGCTGGGATGGGAGCAGGCCGACGGTCCTGACGGTGACAGCGCGATCCTGCCTCCCGGCCCCGCCGGGTTCCGCGTGCGATTCCTGCCCAGTCAAGAGCCGAAGATCGGCCAGAACCGGGCGCACTTCGACCTGACGAGCACCTCCCCGGAGCACCAGCGGCGGACGGTGGCCCGGGCCCTGGAACTCGGCGGGAAGCACATCGACGTGGGCCAGCTCCCGGAAGAGGGGCATGTCGTGCTCGCCGATCCGGACGGCAACGAGTTCTGCGTCATCGAGGCGGGCAACGGGTTCCTCGCCGGCACCGGCGTCATCGGAGCGCTGGCCGGCGACGGCACCCAGGAGGTCGGCTACTTCTGGAGCGCGGCGCTGGACTGGCCGCTGGTCTGGGACCAGGACCAGGAGACCGCGATCCAGTCGCCGGACGGCGGCACGAAGCTCACCTGGGGCGGCCCTCCCGTGGCCCCGAAGACGGGCACGAACCGGCTGTCGTTCGAGCTGGCGCTGCCCGCCGACGCCGACTGGGAGGCGGAGGTCGACCGCCTGATCGCGCTCGGGGCGAAGCGCGCCTCCGGCGAGGACGACGGCGGCCGGCTCCTGATGTTCGACCCGGACGACAACGAGTTCCACATCCAGAAGCCCCGGTGACACGGTTTTCGACGTCCAGAAGCCCCGGTGACACGGTGTTCCGCGGACGGCCGTGACCGGTGGCGCCCGACCCCCGATCCCGGCGGCGCGTCGAGCTCAGCCCTGCCAGGCCCGGCGGAAGCTCGACCGCGCCCGATGCAGCCGCGACTTGACCGTCCCTGAGGGGACCCGCAACATCCGCGCCGCGACCTCCTCCGGCACCCCCTCCAGGTCGCGCAGCACCAGCACCGCCCGGTGCTCCGGCGACAGGCGCTCCAGGACGTCCCGGACGTCCACGGCGCGTTCGACGTCGTGCGGCGAGGGCGGTTCGGCCAGCTCCGCAGGGCCGGCGCGGCCGTCGCGCCGGGCGATCCTGACGGCCTCCCGCACGGCGATCGCCCGGGCCCAGCCGAGCAGGGCCTCGGGTTCACGCAGGTCGCGCAGATGCCGGAAGATCGCGATGAGGGCCTCCTGGACGGCGTCGGGCCCGCTGTCCAGGGCGATGGGCCCGCAGATCCGGCCCAGGTACGGCGTCAGCTCGGCGAGCAGGTCGTTCATGGCCATCGTGTCGCCCCGCTGGGCGGCGGCCACCAGGGCGGCCGTCATGACCGGTCCCCGGCGACCCGGGCCGCGAGCCTGGCCAGCGCCCTTTCCCCGGCCGCCCGCACCCCCCAGGGCAGCAGCGCGGCGCGGCCCGGGACGCGGACCCCGCCCGTCTGCGCGACCAGGGTCCCCTCCGGCACGGCCGTCGCGGCGACGCCGACGAGCAGGAACCGGCTCTGCATCCAGCACCAGCCCGGCCGCAAATCGACGTCGAACCGGGCGCGCATGCCGTACCGGCTGCGGGCCCTGGCCACGAGGCGGCCGTCCGGACGCGCGGGCTCGACGGTGATGTGCCGCATGTCGGGCTCGAAGGCGCCGAACTCCTTCTCCAGGTCGCTGACGACGGCCCAGACCGTCGCGAGGGGGGCGGGGATGACGCGTTCGGCGACGGACGCCCCGGGGATGGCCGCGGCCAGCGCGCGCAGGCGCCGTACGGGGTCCAGGTCGGAAACAGGCCAGCTCATGTCCATCCAGAGGCGGGCGAGGCGCGAAAGGTTCCATGGAACCATTGCCGGATTCGCCGACTCTTGCCGGGTATGAAGACCTCACGCCTCGGCGCCCTGACCGCCTCCGTCCTGCTCGCCGACGCCACCGCCCACCTGTACTGGCTGACCGGCCGGACCTGGCCCGCCCGCGAGGTCGGATCACTCTCCCTGGCGGTGCTGAACTTCGAGGTGCCCTTCACCGCCCGCGTCCTGGTGCCGCTCGTCGTCGTGCTCGGCACCGGGGCGGCGGCGGTGCTCACCTGCTCCCGGGGCCGGGGCGGTCTGCCCGCCCGTCTGGTCACGGGAGCCGTCGCCGCCGGGACCCTGGTGCGCGCGGTGGCCGGCCTGGTCTGGATCCTCGGCATCGGGGCGGACACCGCGACCCCGTTCTACTGGCTGAACCTGTTCCTCTACACGCCGCTCTGCGTGTTCATGGCCACGGCGGCCGCCGTCGTCGCGACCCGCGCGTCCCGGGTTGCCGTGGTTCATCCGGGTTGAGTCGTCGGGCATAGGGTGAGCCGCATGGGGTTGCGGCTTGTTCAGGTGAATGTCAAGGCTCGGGACGACGCGGCGCTCGGCCGGTTCTGGGCGCAGGCGCTCGGCTGGGGACTCTCCAGCGAGAGCCCCGGTGTGACCAACGTGGAACCCGTGGGCTTCTCCTGGCCCGACCCGGCCGCCGTCTGCGTCGACCTCGTCGCCGTCCCCGACCCCGAGACGGTGCGGTACCGCCTGCACCTCGACCTTGCCACCACCTCCGAGGCCCATCAGGCGGAGCTGGTCGCGCGCCTGAAGGAGTTGGGCGCGCGGCCCGCCGACGTCGGCCAGGGCGACGTCCCGTGGACGGTTCTGGCCGATCCGGAGGGCAACGTGTTCTGCGTGCTGGAGCCCCGGGAGATCTACCGGGACACCGGCCCGATCGCCGCGGTGGTGGTCGACTGCGCGGACCCGCGGGCCATGGCCCGGTTCTGGGGCGAGGCGGCCGCCTGGACCGTGCACGAGGTGACCGACGACCACGCGAGGCTGCGCTCACCCCAGGGGGTCGGGCCGTACCTGGAGTTCCTGCGCACGACGCCCGGTGAGAAGACCGTGTGGAACCGGATCCACCTCGACCTGCTGCCGTACCGCGGCGACGACCAGGCGGCCGAGGTGGCCCGGCTGAGGGCGCTCGGCGCGACGCCGGCCGACGTCGGGCAGGGCGACGTCCCGTGGATCGTCCTCGCCGACCCGGAGGGCAACGACTTCTGCGTCCTCGGCGCCCCGCGCTGAGGCGCGTTCCTTTCTGACCGGGCCGGGCGCGGGAGGGGCGCAGCCGCCGCGGGTCAGAGGGCCCCGGCGCGGGCCGCCGCCAGCGCCGCCGCGGCGGCCCGGTCGGCGGCGGCCTCGTCGAGGGCCTCCCCGGTGTTGAGCAGGGCGTAGTACAGGGGCGCGGAGACGGCGGCGATCACCCGGCGCGGGTCGGCGCCGGACGGCAGTTCGCCGCGCCCGATCGCGTCGGTGACGCACCCGGACCACTCCTCGATGCGGACGGCGTAGAAGCGGTGCAGCGCCCGCGCGGCCTCCTCGTCGCAGAGCGAGGCGGCGATCAGCGCCTTGAACAGGCGCCCCTGGCGGGGGTCGGTGAGGGTCTTGACGACCAGCCGGGCGTTGTCGCGCAGGTCCTCCGCCACGCTGCCGTTGCGGGCGCGGGGGAGTGAGGTTTCGGCCATGTCCCTGAGCAGGTCGGCGGCGAGCGCGCCGGGCGTGCCCCAGCGCCGGTAGACGGTGGTCTTCCCGACGTCCGCCAGACGGGCGATGTCGCCGAGGTCGAGCCCGGAGAAGCCCTTCTCGGCCAGCGTGTCGCCGGCGGCCTGGAGGACGGCCTCGCGGACCCGGGCGGTACGCCCACCAGGACGGACGGCACCGGGCGGTGGAACGGCGGCCATGACGCACTCCTTCTCGCAGACCTCTTATCGGCACCACAGTTCCCTTAACGCGGATTGTGGTGCTACTCTCCTCTCATCTTAACGGAACTACGGAACCGTTTACGGCGGCGTGCCGACCGGCGCGCCCGAGAGAAAGCCCTGCCATGACCACCACCACACCCCTGCCGGCATCCGCCCGGCAGACCCCGCCACGACACCTGACCGGCCGCCTGCGCCTCGTCCTCGCGGTGCTCCTGGTCGCCCAGTTCATGCTGGCCGTCGACTTCTCGATCCTGAACGTGGCCCTGCCCGCCATCGGCGACGACCTCGGCTTCTCCCTGGGCGGCCTCCAGTGGATCGCCACCGCCTTCGCCCTCAGCGCGGCCGGCTTCACCCTCTTCTTCGGCCGCATCGGTGACCTGATCGGCCGCAAGCGCATCTTCCTCGGCAGCCTGGCGCTCCTCGGCGCGGCCTCGCTGGCCGGCGGCCTCGCCCCCACCCCCGAGATCCTCATCGCGGCCCGGATCGCCCAGGGCCTCGCGACCGCCGCCGCCACCCCGGCCGGGCTCGCCCTGCTCACCACGTCCTTCCCCGAAGGGCCGCTGCGGCAGAAGGCGCTGGGCCTCAACGGAGCCCTCATGTCCGCCGGGTTCACCGCGGGGGCCGTGCTCGGCGGCGTCCTGACCGACCTGCTCTCCTGGCGCTGGGCGTTCTTCATCAACGTGCCCGTCGCCCTCGCCGTGCTCCTCGTCGCGCCCGCCGTCATCGCCGAGTCCCGGCCCGCCGAACGTCCCCGGATCGACCTGCCCGGCGCGCTCAGCGTGACCCTCGGGCTGCTCGGCGTCGTCTACGGCCTGACGCAGGCCGGCGAGCGCGGCTGGACCGACCCCCTGGCCCTGACCGGGCTGCTGGCCGGCGCCGTCCTGCTCGGCCTGTTCTACCTGGTCGAACGCCGCTCCGCCCAGCCCCTCGTGCCGCTGCACGTCATGCGCAAGCCGACCGTGGCCTGGGGCAACCTGATCGGCCTGCTCGCCTTCGTCACCGAGACGTCCCTGGTGTACCTGCTCACGCTCTACCTGCAGAAAACCCTCGGCTTCACCGCCCTGGCCGCCGGGCTGTCCTTCGGCGTGCTCGGTCTCGGCACCGTGGCCGGCGGCCTGCTCGCCCCGAGGGCGATCAGCCGTACCTCGACCATGACCGTGCTGGTCGGCGGCGGGCTGTTGCAGGCGGTCAGCACCGCCGCCCTGCTGCTCCTCGGCGGCACCTCGGCCTCGATGGGGCTGCTGCTGCCGGCCACCTTCCTGGGCGGCGTGGGCAACATGCTGGTCATCGTCGGCTTCATGGTCACCGCCACCACCGGCCTGCCCGACCGCGAGCAGGGCCTGGCCACCGGGCTGGCCTCGATGTCCCAGCAGATCGGCATCACCATGGGCACCCCGATCATGTCCGCGATCGTCACCGCCGTGACGGCCGGGGCCGTGACCGGCGCGGCCGTCCTGGACGGCGTCACCGTCGCGATCGCGGTCAACGCCGCCCTCGTCCTGCTCGGCGTGCTCGTCGCGGCGCTCTTCCTGCGCGGCCGGCGCGACCGCGCGCACGCCTGACCCGCCCTCCCCCTGTCGTCACGGAGCACATCATGGATCTTCAGCTCACCGGCCCGGCGACCCCCGTGACCGACGCCGCCGGCGGCAGCGGCCCGGTCGTCCGCGCCGAGCTCCGGGAGTCGTCCTGGTCGAGGCTCGTCCTGCCCGGCTCGCCTCCCGTGCCGGTCCGGGTCCATCTGCCGCAGGGCCGTCCGCCCGCCGGGCTGCTGGTCTGGGCGCACGGCGGCAGCTGGCAGCGCGGCTCGGCCGCCGCGTGGCACCACGCCACCGAGGCCCTCGCCGAACGGTCCGGCTGGTCGGTGATCAGCGTCGACTACCGGCTCGCGCCGCGTCACCGCCACCCCGACGCCGTGCGGGACGTGCTCACCGCCCTCGGCTGGGCCCACCGCCAGGCGGCCGGGATGCCGCTCGCGGTGGGCGGTGACAGCGCGGGCGGCACGCTCGCCGCCGGCGCCGCCCTGGCCGCCCGGGACCGCGGCCTGCCGCTGGCCGCGCAGGTGCTGGCCTACCCGCCGTTCGATCCCGACTGCGCGGGCCCGTCCTACCACCGGTCGCCCGCCGCGTTCCCGCAGGCGGAGCCGCTGCGCCGGGCCTGGCGCGCCTGGCGCGGCGACCGGCCGGCCGCCGTCCGCGACGCCGACGGCACCCGCCTGTACGCGACGCACTGGGAGGCGCCCACCCTGGCCGGGCTCGCGCCCGCCGTCCTCGCCGTCGGGCGCGAGGACCCCGTGCACGACGACGTCGAGGCGTACGCGCACCGGCTGCGCGAGGACGGCGTCCCGGTACGGCTCCTGCGCCCGCCGGGGGCCGTCCACGGCGACGTGCTGCACCCCGACCGTCCCCTTCTCCCTCTGCTCGCCCGTGCCCTGCGCGGGCTCACCCCGTCCGACCGGCGAAAGGACCTCCGATGAAGCTCGACGTTCCGCCCGCCCCGCTTGAGGCTCTCGTCCGCCACTTCGCCGACCTGCGCGACGGCACCCACGCCGGGCACGCCACCCGGCAGGGCAAGCAGGACGCCTTCCGGCAGGCCGTCACCCTCCTCGACGCGCCCGCGCGGCAGGTGCTGGCCGAGTTCGACCGGCACCTCCTGCTGGGCTCCGGCACCGTCGAGGCCACCGGCGCGCAGGACGACGCCGCGGGCGGCAGCTTCGCCACCTGGTCGTTGTCGTGGCCGGAGCAGCGGGCGGCGGCCGTCGCGCCGATCACGCTGATCGCCCACTACGGCGCCGGTTTCCACCACCCGCACCTGCGGGGAGCCACCGTGGGGGAGTGGCCGCTCAACGTCACCGACGCCGGGCAGGCGGCGGAGCTGGTCCCCGTCCTGCGGGCGATCGCCACCGCCGACCTGCACAACCTGGTGTTCCAGCGCGACTGGCGGCTCGTGCCCGCCCTGCGTCCTTGACGCGACAGGACCGGCGGCGTCCGGCCTCCGAATCGAGGCCGGACGCTCCGGCGCTGTCAGTCGACCACGTTCAGCCGGTTCGGGATGGTGTTGAGCTCCTCCGGGCCGGACGCCGTCAGCAGCACGGTGCCGCCGATGCACACGCGCCTGCCGTCCCGCAGCGCGTTGGGCTCGAACGCGAAGGCGTGGCCCTCGGTGATCTCGAAGTCGCCGTCGAGTCCCATGCCGCCCGGCAGTCTCTCCAGGTGTGACAGCGCCGGGTCCACCTCGGGGTGCAGGCGGGTGGCGCTGTTGTAGAGCGGCGAGACCGTCTGCACCATCGGGCCGGTGTTCCAGGTGCGTGAGCGGTGCAGGGGCTCCTCCATGACCGCCGCGAGCTCGGCGAACCGGAGCCCGGGGCGCAGCGCGGCCAGGCCCGCCTCGTAGGACTCCCGGCAGACCTCCTCCAGCTCCCGCAGCAGCGCGTCGGGCTCGCCGACGCACACGTCGATCTGCTGCTGCGACTCCATGCCCCCGTAGAACGCGAAGATCTCCGCCGCGATGGTGTCGCCACGCCGGAGCACGTGCGGGGCGCCGCCCATGCCAAACCATTCGGGGATGTTCCAGGCGAAGCCGGACCGTCCCGCGCGCTCCAGCATGAACGGCCAGCGCATCCAGCCGCCACCGGCGATGACCGCCTGGAAGGAGGCGGCGGCGATCTCGTGCTCGTTCGCGCCCTCGCGGGCCTGGCCGACGAACGCCGCGCAGGCGGCCTCGCCCAGCGCCGCGGCCCGGCGCAGCAGGACCTGCTCCTCGGGGCTCTTGACGAGCGCCAGCGACTCGTACTCGCCGGAGATGTCGACCCAGGTGACGTCGGGAAGCAGCGAGAGCACGCGCGTCCACTCGCCGAACGGGATCACTCCGGACCAGTCGCCGACGAATCGGCTGGTGAGCCCCACGACGCCGAGCGCCGCGCCGTGCAGTCCGCGGTCCCGCACGGCGGCGGCCAGGTTGGCGAGCCGGTCCCCGGGCGTCCAGTCCTCGACCCAGCGTTCCCAGCGGGCGCCCGGCTCGTCGAAGCGGCCGAGCGGCACGTCGCCGACCAGCAGCAGCGGGTCGCCGGTCCGGGGGAACAGCACGACCGAGTGGGTGGCCTCGTTGGTGATGTAGGAGTCCGCGGAGTCCCGGCCGTAGCCGAACACGACCACTCCGTCGAGGCCGGAGCGTTCCAGCAGCGCCCGGATCGAGGCCCAGCGGCGGTCGCGCTCGCGCAGGCTCAGGGTGGGGTACGTGGCGGTCATCTCGTCCAGGGTGTCGCTCATGTGCGTGCTTCGCTCTCTGTGGGTGACGGCGGGAGGGCCGCGACGAGCTCGCGCAGGCGACGCGCGCTCTCCCTGATGAATTCGAGTGGCTCGTCCGGGGTGACGGGCGCCCTGAGCCGCCGCAGGTCCGGCGCCGACCCGGCGGCCGCCCGAGCCTCGTACGCCCGCGTCAGCCGGACGACCTCCAGCGCCTCGGCGGCGGTGAGATCCGGATGCCCGCGCAGCCAGCGTTCGTCGTCGACGTGCAGCGACATCTCGGCGCGGCTGTCCGTGATGCCCTCGATCGAGAGCATCACGTCGCGGCCGGCCAGCGGTGCGAGCAGCGCGGGCCAGTCGATCACGCCCTGGCCGACGGGCAGCAGGAACCGGCCGATGCCCTCGTCGGTGAAGGCCAGGGCGGCGTCGCGGACGTGGGTGGCGCGCACGTAGGGCGCGGCGCGGCGCATCGCGCGCACCGGGTCCTCGCAGCGCACCAGCACGTTCGCGGTGTCGAAGGTGATGCCGAGCACGTCGGCGCCCACCGCCTCCACGATCCGGACCAGCTCGAACGTCGTGATCTCCTCGTGCGTCTCGATGTCGAGATGCACGCCGGCGTCCCGGGCGACCGGCGCGACCTTGCCGAGGAAGCGCTCGATGGCGGCCAGTTGCCGTGGCCAGCTCACGTCGGTGCGGAAGCGGTCGCAGGCGTACAGCCCGTTCAGGCGGAACTGGTAGTTCGCCGTCGCGGTCCACAGTTCCCGGATGCCCGCGTCCGCGGCGGCGGTGATCATCCGTCGCAGGCCGAGGAGGTAGTCCCCGTCGCCGAGCGCGCGGATCGCGGGCGACTCGGGGTTGGCGAACGGGTTCACCTTCCCCACCCCCGCCTCGACCCGCAGGCCGAGCGCCTGCGCGGCCTGGGCGGCGTCGCGCAGTTCCGCCGGGTCGAGGCGCCCGCTCAGTTCGAGCACCGACCGGAAGAACACGCCGTCCAGGCCGAGCGCCGCCGCCTGCTCCAGCAGCCGGACGGCTCCCTTGCCCGGGGCGTGCGGGAACTTGGTGCTGTCGACGCCGACTTTCAGCATGGTCGCGTCACTTCGCGGCCGAGCGGCCGGCGTCGGCGGGCCGCAGGTCGACGAGGCCGTTGGCGAACACGTTCAACGGGTCGTAGCGGCGCTTCAGCTCCACCAGCCGGTCGTACTTGGGGCCGTAGATCTCGCGGGCGCCGCCCTCGTCCTCCTGCTCGGAGGTGAAGTTGACGTAGCTGCCGTTCTCCCACTCCGAGACGGCGGCCGAGAACCGCTTGACCCACGCCACCAGCTCCGCCCGCTCGTCCGGGTGCTCCCAGTCGGCGCCGATGTTGCCCGCCCAGCGGGAGTGGATGCCCGAGGTGGAGTCGTTGGCGTGGTCGCGCGGGGTGAGCCGGCCGGCGATCAGCTCGAACGGGCACATCGTCTGGTGCGTGATGAACGAGCTGGAGTTGAGCGAACGCCCGGGGTAGGCGTCGACGTGCTCGATGGCCAGGTCGAGCAGCTCGTCGGGGAGCTCGCCGAAGGCGACGTGCCGCCAGTAGTGCGCGATGCCGTAGCGGAACTCGTCGTCGGTGGCGTGTTGCAGCGTCACGTGCGGGATGGAGCGGACCGTCCGGTAGATCGGCTCGCCGGTCCGGAACATCGGCGCGCTGAGCGCCGGTTCGTCGGCCGGGTCGCCGTAGGTGACGGTCGCCACCGAGACGATCGGCTCGCCGCGGTGTTCGCGCGGCAGTTGCGACCAGTACTCCGGGCTGCGGTAGAGCCGCACGTACGTGCCGACGTTGTCCGGCATCGCCGGGCCCTGCTCGCGGAACAGCCGCAGCACCTCCTTGCGCGCCCGCGCCGGGTAGAGGGCCAGGCGCACGGTCGCCAGGCCGGGGAGGTCGACGTAATCGAAGACGAACTCGGTCGCGATCCCGAAGTTGTGCCCGGCGCCCTTGAGCGCCCAGAACAGGTCGGGGTCGCTGTCGGCGTCGACGCGGCGCACCTGGCCGTCGGCGGTGACGAGTTCCACCTCGCGCAGGAAGTCGACGGTGGAGCCGAACATGCGCGACAGGTAGCCCATGCCGCCGCCGAGGGTGAGACCGGCGACGCCGGTGTGGGAGACGACGCCGGCCGGCAGCGCGATGTCGTACGGCTCGGCCGCGCGGTCCACGTCCCCCCAGCGGCAGCCGGCGCCCACGGTGATCGTCCGCGCCTGCGTGTCGATGGAGACCGAGCGCATCAGGCCGGTGTCGATCAGCACGCTGCCGTCCGCGACGCTGGTCCCGGCGAGGTTGTGCCCGCCGCCCCGGACGGTCAGCGGGAAGGCGTTCTCGACGCACCAGCGCAGCGCGTCCGCGACGTCGGCCGTGCGGGTGCAGCGCACGATCGCCGCCGGACGCCGGTCGATGTCGGCGTTCCAGACGCGGCGCAGCGACTCGTACCCCGGCCGGCCCGGGTACACCACGTCGCAGGCGACGGCGGAGGCCAGGCCGTTCAGGACCTCGGGTTCGTGCATGTGGTGCCTTCTCCTTCACTGGCGAGGGTTGAACTGGGGAGGTCGAGGGAGTCGAGGAGCGCGCGCAGCTCGGTGAGCGACTCGCCGAGGAACACGCGCAGTTCCGGGCCGCGGCCGCGCAGCTCGCCGAGGCCCGGCCAGACGCCGGCGGCGGCGTTGGCCGTGTGCAGGGCCGCGAGCGACCGCAGCGCCGCCAGGTCGGCCCGGGTCATGTCGGGATGGGCCGGCCACCACCGCGGGTCGCCGGGCAGCAGCGACATCTCCGCCCGCGTGCCGCCGACGCCCTCGACGACGAGGTCGATGTCCGGCTGCGCGCGCAGCAGCGTGCCGAGCAGGTGCGGCCAGTCGGTCATCCCCTGGCCGATCGGCATGAGGAACCGGGAGAGCCCCTCCCCGGCGTCGGCGAGGATCGCGTCGCGCAGATGCGTCATGTGGGTGTACGCCGCCACCCGCTCGACGGCCGGTCCGGCGAGCTCGCCGCGGACGGCCAGGTTCGCCGGGTCGAGGCAGACGCCGACCACGTCGTCCCCGACCCGGTCGATCAGGCGCAGGATCTCGAAGGTCGTGATCTCCTCGTGCGTCTCGACGTTGAGCCGCACGCCGTGCTCCCTGAGCACCGGCGCGAGCGCGAGCAGGAAGTCGCCGGTCGCGTCGAGCTGGTCGGCCCAGTCCACGTCGGTGCGGAACCGGTCGAAGGCGAGCAGCCCCGGGTAGTCCTTGAAGCCGCCGGTGGCCGTCCAGGCCTCGGTCCAGCCGTGCTCGGCGCACAGGCGGATCAGCCGTTCCATGCCGGCCAGATAGCTGCCGCCGCCGAGATCCCGCACGCCCGGCAGCTCCGCGGTCATGTACGGGTTGACCTTGCCCAGCCCGAGCTGGACGAACAGGCCGCGGTCCCGGGCCGCGCGCGCGAACGCGCCGATCACGTCCCGGTCGAGGCCGGGGAAGGCTTCGTCGGCCGTGCGCACCAGGATGCCCTCGAACCCGAGCTCCGCCACGGCGTCGAGGGTTGCGAACGGGTCCGCGCCCAGCCGGGAGGAGCCGCCGGAGAACGTGACGTCGGCGCCGATCCGGGTCATCGCGCCGCCTCCGCCCGCTGCCTGCGCAGCTCCCGCCGGCTGCGCTCGTACCCGGGGTCGGGGACGGGCACGGCCTCCAGCAGCGCGCGCGTGTAGCCGGCGCGCGGGCTGTCGTAGATCTCGGCCACGCTGCCGGAGTCGACGACGCGGCCGTGATGGAGCACGACGATGCGGCTGCACAGGTACTTCACGACCGCGAGGTCGTGGGAGACGAAGAGCACGGTCAGGTCGAGCTGCTTCTGCATGTCCTTGAGCAGGTTGAGCACCTGGGCCTGCACCGAGACGTCGAGCGCGGAGACCGGCTCGTCGCACAGCAGCACGCGCGGCCCGACCACCAGCGCGCGCACGATGGCGATGCGCTGCCGCTGGCCGCCGGAGAAGTCCCTCGGATAGCGGCCCAGATGCTCGGCGTCCAGCCCGACCAGGTGCAGCAGGTCGAGGATGCGTTCCATCCGCTGGCGGGCCGAGAAGCCGCCCATGACGAGCATCGGCTCCTCCAGCAGCTGCTTCACGGTCATCCGCGGGTCGAGGCTGGAGTACGGGTCCTGGAAGACCATCTGCACCTCGCGGCGGTAGCGGTGCAGCTCGCCGCGGCCCGGCCGGGCCGGATCGATGCCGTCGTAGCGGATGCTGCCCGAGTCCTCCCGTTCGAGGCCGATCAGGCAGCGGATGATCGTCGACTTGCCCGACCCGGATTCGCCGACGAGGCCGACGATCTCGCCCTCGGCGATCTCGAAGCTCACGTCGTCCAGCGCCTGGTGTGCGCGGCGGCCGGAGCCGAACCGCTTGGAGAGGCCGTCGACCTGGAACAACACTCTGCTCATGCTGTGGGCCCTTCCATCGCCATGAAGTCCTCGACCGTCCGCAGCCGGACGTCCGGGTCGGCGTCGAGGCGGGGGATCGAGCCGATCAGCCCGCGGGTGTACGGGTGTTCCGGGTTCTCGAACAGCTCGTCGACGGGCCGGCACTCCACGAGGCGGCCCCGGTACATCACCGCGACGCGGTGGGCCAGCCCGGCGACGATCGCGAGGTCGTGCGTGATGAACAGCACCGACAGGCTCATCTCGCGCGACATCGCCTCGATGAGGTCGAGCACCTGCTCCTGGACCCGTACGTCCAGGGCCGTCGTCGGCTCGTCGGCGATGAGCAGGCGCGGCTCGGCGACGAGGGCGGCGGCCATCACGACCCGCTGCCGCATGCCGCCGGAGAACTGGCCCGGATAGGCCCTCAGCCGCTCCTCGGCCTTCGGCACGCCGAGCCGGTCGAGCATGTCGGCCGCGCGCCGCAGCGCCTCGCGGCGCGGGACGCCGCGCACGACGAGCGGCTCGGCCACCTGCTGCCCGATCGTCAGGACGGGGTTGAGCGCGGTCATCGGATCCTGGAAGATCATCGAGATCTCGCTCCCGCGGATGCGCCGCATCCGGCGCTCGCCGGCGCCGAGCAGCTCGGTGCCGTCCCACCGGATCGAGCCGTCGTAGCTGAGCGAGCGGTCCAGCTGCAGGACGGCGCGGGCGGTGATCGACTTGCCGGAGCCGGACTCGCCGACCAGCGCGACGCGCTCGCCCGGGCAGATCGACAGGGTGAGCCCGTCGACGACCGTGAGGTCGCCCGTGCCCGCGCCGATGCGCGCCCGTTCGGGCACGCGCACGCTGAGGTTGTCGATGCTGAGCACGGGCCCAGTCGTGGGCCCAGTCGTGGGCCCAGTCGTGGGCACGGTCATCGGGCCCTCCTGGAGGACGGGTCGACGAGGCCGCGCACGGCGTCGCCGACGAGGCCGAAGGCGATGGCGGAGATCGTGATCGCGATGCCGGGGAACAGCGCCACCCACCACGCGCTGGTGATGAACTGCTGTCCCTGGGCGACCAGCGATCCCCAGTCGGGGCTCGGCGGGGGCGCGCCGACGCCGAGGAAGGCCAGGCCCGCCATCATCACGATGGTGCCGGAGATCTCCATGCTCGCCTGGACGTACACCGCGTCCATAGAGTTGGGCAGCGCGTGCCGGAGCATCAGCCGCAGCCGCGAGACCCCGAGCACCTGGGCGGCCTCGACGTACGAACCGCACATCGTCTCGCGCAGGATGCCCCGCACCAGCCGGGCCGTGCCCGGCCAGGAGGCGGCGACCATCGCGATGACGATCGAGGTGAGCGATGGGCCGATCGCGGCGGCCAGGCCGAGGGCGAGCACGAGCGAGGGCACGGACATGAAGATGTCGCACACGCGCATGATCGCTTCGTCGGCCCAACGCGGCAGCAGCGTGGCGACGCTCGCGACGAGAACGCCGACGATCATCGACAGCACCACGATGCCCACGGCCGCCAGCAGCGTCGTCCCCGCGCCGGCGAGGATGCGGGAGAGCACGTCGCGGCCGGCGTCGTCGGTCCCGAGGAGGTGACCGGCGCCGGGGGCCAGGAGCGCCCGCGCCGGGTCGACCTCGTACGGCGAGAACGGCGTGACGAGCGGGCCGACCGCGCCGAACAGCAGCAGCAGCGCGACGGCGACGAACGCGAGGCGGTCGACGAGGGCGACGCGCCGGCCCAGGAGCCGGCGGAACCCGCCGCCGATGCTCCGGCCGACCGTGGCCGTGGACAGTTCGATTCCGGTCATCAGGCGGCTCTCAGATGGTTGGTCCGCACCCGGGGGTCGAGCAGCATCTGCAGCAGATCGACGACCACCGAGGAGACGATGAACACGACGCCGATGATGAGCACGGCGCCGAGCACGGCGAAGGTGTCGTTGTTCACGATCGCCTTGTAGAGGTAGCTGCCGACCCCCGGGAACGAGAACACCGCCTCCACCAGCACGGAGGCGCTGACCATCCAGCCGAACTGCATGCCGAAGAGCGTCAGCGTCGAGCCCATGGCGGAGCGGAGCGCGTGCCGCACGATCACCTGCCCGCGCGGGACGCCCTTCGACACCGCGAAGTCGATGTAGTCGGAGCCCAGAGCGGTGATCATGTTCGACCGCACGTTCCGCGCCAGCGTGGCGACGAACGGAACGCTCAGCGCCAGGGCGGGAAGGACGAGGTGGGCGAGCGAGTCCAGCACGTTGGCGACGTCGCCGAACAGGAGCGAGTCGAGCACGGTGAACCCGGTCACGTCGGGCGGCGCCAGGCCCACGGCGTTGGTGCCGGAGAGCGGGAACCAGCCGAGCAGGAACCCGAGCGTCCAGCGCAGCATGATGGCGAACCAGAAGATCGGGACCCCGCCGGCCAGGACGAGGATGATCCGGGCGGCCACGTCCGCCGCCCGCCCCTGCGAGACCGCCGCGGCGACCCCCAGCGGGACCGCCACCAGCACGGTGATCAACATCCCGGCCAGGACGAGCTGGACGGTGTTGGGGAGCGCCGCGGCCAGGTCGCCGGTCACTCCCTGGTGGGTGTAGGCGGAGGTGCCCAGGTCGCCGGCTGCGGCGCGGGCGAGGTAGGTGCCGTACTGGGCGAACAGGGGCTGGTCGAGTCCCATGGCGTGGCGTACCTGCTCGACCTGCTCGCCAGAGGCGAAGCGGCCCGCGGCCACCCGGGCGGGGTCGCCCGGGATCAGCTTCGTCATGAGGAACACGATCGTCGCGACGCCCCAGGCGGACAGCAACGCCAGCCCGATACGTCGGAGCACGAAGACGAACATCAGCGACCGTCCGGTCACTTCGCCAGCATCAGCTGACTGACGTCGAACGTTGGACTCGTGGGTGTGTACGGGATCTTCGCCACCTTGCCGTTCCTGGCGCCGTTCACCGTCGGCCAGGCGATGTACAGCGCGGCGCGGTCGTCCAGGATCTGCTTCTGCACGCCCACGACGGCCTCGCAGGCCGCGGCCGGGTCCTTGGCGGTGGAGGCCGCCTCAAGAAGGCGGTCGACCTGCGCGTTGTCGTACCGCGAGGGGTTCGTCTGGCCGATCCCCTTGGAGTTCCAGCTACGGTCCAGGACGGCGCCCGCATCCGGGTACGGGGCGAAGTCCCAGGCGATCGCGACGTCCGGGGTCGTGGCCGCGCTGGAGATCAGCTGCATGTACTGGGGGAAGGTCGCCGTCTTGACCTTCACCACGAGCCCGATCTCGCGCAGGCTGTTCTCCAGCAGCGTCCCGGCGAGCTTGAACTCCGGGACGGCCGGGTCGTAGGCGATCGTCACCGTGGCCCCGGCCGCGCCCGCCTCGCCGAGCAGCTGCTTGGCCCGGGCCACGTCCCGGGTCGGCTGCGGACCTTCGTGCACGCAGTCCATGCCCCGGGGGACGACGCTCCTGGCGATCTCCCCGGAGCCCTGCAACGCGGTCTTGATGTGACCCTCGTAGTCGTAGGCGAGCTGGATCGCCTCGCGCACGCGGCGGTCGCCGGTGACCTTGCCCTGCGTGTTCAGCCAGCCCAGGGTCACGCGCGTCGAGGGCATCGAGTAGCCCTCCAGCCCGGACTTGCCGTCGAGCTGCTTGACGTCCAGGGGGGCCAGGCCCCAGCCGAGATCGACGTTGCCGGTGAGGAGCTCGTCCCTGAGCAGGCTGCTCTCGTTGATCATGCGCAGCACGACGTTCTGCGGGCGGCGGTCGTCCATCGCCCAGTACTTGCCGAACCGGGACAGGCTCACCTCCTGGTTCGCTTTGTACCCGCCCAGGGTGTACGGCCCCGACCCCGCGTCGTGCGTGGCCAGCCACTGCTGGGCGTCGTCGGCGCCCTCGTTGCTCCGGACGAGTTTGGAGTCGACGATGTAGAGGTAGCTGAGCCCCGACAGGAAGCTCGCGCTCGGCCGGGTCAGCGAGATCGTCACGTGGGTGTCGTCGACGACCTTGGCGGAGGCGTAGGCGGGGATGAAGGCGTCGCTGCCCGAGGCGAGCTTCTTGGCCCGGTCCAGGGTGTACTTCACGTCCTCGGCCGTGAACGTGTTGCCGGAGTGGAAGACGACGTCGTCGCGGAGCGTGAGGGTGACGGCCGTGGCGTCGGAGTTGAACTCCCAGGCGGTGGCCAGCTTCGGGATCATCTTCGACGCGGAGTCGAATCCGACCAGGCGGTCGTAGAAGGCGTCGATGAAGATGTCGTTGTCGGCGTTCGACGACTGCAGGGGGTCGAGGGTTTCGAGCGAGGCCTGGCCGGCGGCCACGATGGTCTCCGACTTCGTTGCTGCCGTGCCGCCGTTCGCCGTGGGCGCCGACAGCCCGCACGACGCGAGCGCCGGTGCAGCCGTTACGCACAGGGCCGCGAGAATGGCTCGCTTCGTTGCGCGACCTTTCATGTCGGGTTCCTCTCTCAGATGTGCTGGGGGGATGGTGCAGAGGTCTCGACGGAGGACCGGGGGAGGTCCGATCGGGTGGAGAGGGAGCGCCGCGAGACCCACCGGCCGGCGCGGAGCACGTCGCGGGCCGGGGGCGGGTCGGCGACGGCTTCGGCGGCGCCGCGCGCGCCGACCACGACGAGGTCGGCCGGGCCGCCGACGCGCAGGCCGTGGTCCGGCAGGCCCAGCGCGGCCGCCGCGCGGTCGGTCACGAGGCCGAGCGCGAGGTCGAGCTCGGGGTCGGTGAGCAGGCTGTTCCTGTGCGCCACGGTTCGCGCCAGGTCCAGAGGGTCCCCGGAGCCGAACGGCCACCAGCTGTCGCGGATGTTGTCGGTTCCGGAGAAGACGTTGACGCCGTGCCGCACGAGTGCGAGCACGGGCGGGACCGGGCCGGTGGGCCCGTTGGTCATGATCGATATTCGTTGTTCGGCGAGCACGCCGGCGATCTCGCCGAAGTCGCGCTCGCCCAGCCGGCCCAGCCCGTAGGCGTGGCTGAGCGCCACCGAGCCCCGCATCCCGTACGCGGCGACGCGATCGGCGATCGCCCGGTACTCGGCGAGCGCCGCGGGCCCGTCCTCGTGCAGGTGGATGTCGATGCCGGCGTCGTGGCGGGCCGCCAGCGCGAAGACCGCGTCGAGGTGGCCGTCGAGGTCGCCGTCGATGGAGCCGGGGTCCAGCCCGCCGACGACGTCCGCGCCCAGGCGCATGGCCTCCTCCAGCAGGTCCGCCACGCCCGGCGCCGAGACGATCCCGCTCTGCGGGAAGGCGACGATCTGCACGTCCAGGTGGCCGGCGAACGCCTGGCGGAGGCGCAGCATGCGCTCCAGCCCGGCGAGCCCGACGTCCGGGTCGATGTCGACGTGGGCGCGTAACGTGCCGGTGCCGAACTCGACCATCGTGCGGGCGAGGGCGAACGCCCGCTCCTCGGCGGTGTGGACGAGTGCGGCGCGGCGGGCCTTCTCGTCCTCGATGCGCTCCCGGATGCCGCCGCCGGGGACGTGCGGCTGCCAGTCCCCACCGAAGAAGGTCTTGTCCAGGTGGGCGTGACCGTTGACGAACGGCGGGAGGACCAGCCGCCCCCCGAGGTCCTCGGACGGCCCGGTGACAGGGCGGGATCCGGCCGGCCGGATCTCCCGGATGACCGCGTCCGCGATCTCGATGTCGACTGGGCCGCCGTCTCGGAGGCGCCCGTTCCGAAGGGTCGTCTGACTCACGTCGATCCTCTCAGCCCCGGCTGTTGGCATACACAGTCGCAGACGCAATCCCGTTTGTCACGGTTCTTGAGGCCCGTTACGTCGTTGTTGTATACCAAACTGGAGATCGCGGTGAGCTGGGGACTATACGGACCGCGCCCGGCCACGCCTAGAATGGATCTCCTGAGCGCGGAGGTTGAGGGTGTCCATTCCAGAGCAAGAACGACGGGCCGCCGCCGAGGGGGAACCGCTCGACACACTCGGGCCCTCCCTCGACCAGCTGGCCTACGAGTGGGTGCGCGAGCGGATCATCGACGGCACCTACAAACCGGGCGCGCGCATCCGCGAGCGGACGGTCGCCGAAGAGCTCGGCATCTCCCGCATCCCCATCCGCGAGGCGTTCCCGCGGCTGGAGAGCGAGGGGTTCATCCGCAGCGTGCCCCGCCGCGGCGCGGTGGTCGCCTCGCTGACGGTGCGCGACGTGAACGAGCTCTACGACGTGCGCGGCTCGCTGGAGGTGCTCGCCACCCGGCTCGCCGCCGAGCAGTGCGCGCGCGGCACGTCCGCCGAGATCCTCCGGGAGATCCTCGACGAGGCGGAGCGGGCCGTCGACGCCAACGACGGCGTGCTGCTGTCGGCCACCAACTCGCGCTTCCACGCCGCGATCCTGACGCTGTCGGACAACCAGCTGCTGCAGGACCTCATGGCGCCCATCCTCGGACGGGTCAACCGGCTCTTCTACATCGTGCCCGAGAGCGACCAGGTCAACTTCCACCACGAGCACGCCGAGCTCTACCGGGCGATCTCGTCCGGTCAGGCGGAGCTGGCCGCCGCGCTGGCCTTCGCCCACGTGGAGCACAGCCGGCGCGACACGCTGCCGGTCGTGCGGTCACTCCTCGACGGGGCGCCGGAGTCGCCGCCGGGCGCCGCCGCGGAGGCGGCCGGAGCCGGGCGGGCCCGCCTCCGGTCGCGGTGAGGGGCTCGCCGGGAGTGGTACGAGCGAGGGCCGTCCTCCGTCCGGCGGGGGACGGGTCCTCCCTCTGGCCGCGATGACCGCCCTGTGGGAGGAGCCCGGCCCCTGGTGACCGGTCGACAATCGGCAGTGCGGCCTCGGAGACCATCGGGGTGTCCGGTGGCCGCCGCAGATGCAGGACCCGCACCTCGCGTACGCCGCGACCTCACCGCAGGAGTCCATGTTGACCCGTCTTCGTCCCGCACTCACCGCCGCACTGCTGGCCGCCGCCTTCGTGGGGGCAGTGTCCCTGCCGGCCCACGCGACCGGGAGCCAGCCGTGCACCACCGGCCCGAACGGTCCGGCCTGCCATTCGCCCGGCTGGGGAACCAAGTAGGAGGAAGGATCGACCTGCGGCACGCCCGCCGTCTCGTCATCGCCTCGCTGCCGGCCGCCGCCGAGGCGTTCGCCGTCTTCGAGGAGTGCCGGCGCCTCGACGAGAACCCCGCGACGGACCACCCGGCCGGCTGACCCGACGGGGCTGCTTCCCCGGACGGAGAACGTGCGTGGAAGCAGCCTCTCCGGCCCCTCGTCCCGGGCTCCGGAACCCAGTGGGACGGCACGACGATGATCGCGCCTCCTGCTGACGGGCGAGTGCCCCCCTCAGGCGTCCGGCGGGAGGAGGTCGAGCGAGCGGGCCTTGCGCAGCGCACTCACCCGGTCGTGCACGCCGAGCTTGCGGTAGAGGTTCTCCTTGTGCTTGTTCACCGTCGCCTCCTTGATGGTGAGCCGGCGGCCGATGGCGTACGCGGTCAGCCCTTCGTTCAGCAGCGCCAGGACCGCCATCTCCCGCAGGGTGATCCGGTACTCGGCCGGGTCGGCGAGCGCGGGCAGGCGGAAGACGGCCCTCTCGTGCGCCTCGACCGTGTCGAGGAGCGAACGCGCGAGCCCGGCGTATTCGAGGTCCCGTTCGCTGTAGCCGGTGCCGTCGCGGCTCATGATGACGCCGCGGACCTGACCGGGCGGCGAGTCCAATGGCAGGGCGAGCTGGCGGTCGATGCCGATCGCCGCCCGGCCGGCGCGGTAGGCCTCGCTGTTCCACCAGCGGCCGTCGGCGACGTCGTCCATGGCCAGCGGCGTGCGGTCCCCGGTGCGGGCGTAGTGGCGCAGCAGAGGGTGCGCGCGCATGTGGGAACGGATGAGGGCGTCCAGCGGCGCCTGGTGCAGCCAGTCGGGCGAACCGGTCAGCGCGTGCCCGGTGCCCGCCGCCCAGTCCAGGTCGATGAGGACGGCCAGGTCTCCGGGCAGGTCCTTCGTCAGCCGTTCCATCAGCAGGGGCCAGACCCGGACCGGCTCCCTTGTGGTGAGGATGTCCATCGCCAGGTCGTGAATGCGTCGGCCGTCCCCCCTGAACAAAGACGTCATGGACGCATTGTGCATGAACGATTACCATCTGGCACAACGAATGAGAAGTACGCACTTCTTCGTATTCATCGGCATGGCTGACCGGCGGGACAGTGAGGGCGTCCCGTACGAAAGGAGCCCGCATGAAGCGAGGAACGACCCGTCTCGGCGCACGCCTGGCGGGAGCCGCGCTGCTCTTCACGACCACGCTGACGGTGATGACGGCGGCCCCCGCCCACGCCGGCCCCGCCGACGCGATGCGCCGGTGCGCCGGGGGCCAGATCGCCAACCACGACATCCCCCACCTGATCGTCTGGGGCAACGGCGGCGGCGGGGTTCCCGTGGGCCGCGACCCGGGCAACATCATCGACCCGGGTGACGTGTTCCAGATCGTTCCGGATCTGAGTTCACGCGTGGACCCCGACAGCTGGGAGGGCGGGACCGTCGGCCCCGACGGCAACGGGCAGGTCGCGCCGCAGGGATGGCCCTACCCCGGCCTGGCCCAGTACTCGGCCGTGCTGCGCTTCAACAACAACCCCGCAGGCTGGACGAGCGACGGGCGGCAGGCGACCGCGTTCAACCGGTGCACGGTCTTCCAGGACAACGCCCCGGCCAGGTTCTCCTTCGGCGTGAACGACCCCGGCCCCGGCGACAACCGCGGTGCCTGGACCTTCCGCGTGCTGATCTGGAAGGCGTCCGCCCCGGCCACCGGTCCCATGGACAGGTGCAGCCGCAACCTGCCGGCGACCGGGCCTCGGGACCGGGCCGACACCTCCTTGGCGGTCGCCGGCAACGGCAGTTTCGGCAGCTTCCCCGCGGGGGCCACGCCGGGCAACTTCCTGCGGCAGGGGGACGTCCTGCGCCTCGAACCCGACTACGCGAGCCGGGCGCGCATGGACTACTTCTTCGCCGACCACGGTCCCAACGGCACCGACAGACTGGCCGCCGCCTCCGGCTGGCCGTACCCCGATCTGTTCGAGTTCTCGCCCGTCCTGCGCTTCAACAACAACCCGGTCGGGTGGGTGGGCGCTCCCATGCAGGCGACGGCGTTCGGAGGATGCCTGCTCTGGACCGACGCCCTGCCCGTCCGGCTGCTGTTCGGGGTCAACGATCCCGATCTGTCGGACAACTCCGGACAGTGGAACTTCCGGATCCGGATATACGGACGTGACTAGCGCCCCGGCGACGTTCCGAACCAGCCCGGCTTGCCGGAGCGGTCACACCTTGGCGTGCACCCGGCGTGCGGCGACCAAGGAGGCCACGACCAGAGCGGTGAGCACGCTCCAGTACAGGAAGCCGCGGGCGCCGGTCACCAGCAGGTTCTCGGCCAGGTAGACCAGGCCGGGAAGCAGGTACACGGCGGACGCCAGCGCCCAGCGGCCGTCCCGGGCGGCCAGGGTGGCGGCCAGCACCAGCAGCAGGGCCGCCACCTCGACGCCGGCCCGCGCGACGACCCAGACGGGTTCCCAGACCGGCACCTGCGTGAGCTGCAGCGCCCAGGCGCCCAGCGGGACGAGCAGCCACCGGGCCGACCGGGCGGGCATCGTCGCGCCCCACCGTCGGGCCCTCCCGGACCCGCGGCCCGCGTCCGCCCGTCGCACGGCGAGCACCGCCGACGCGGCCGCGACCACCCAGTAGGGCGCGACCGGCGCGAGGTCGCCGTACAGGGGGCCGAGGTCGAGCGCCGGGATGAGCCCCGGGATCACGGGCTGGCTGGTCCACAGCGCGGCGAAGGTCGCGAGGCAGGCCGCGACCCGCATCCAACCCCGCACCAGCGCCACCATCAGGACGATCCCCAGCGCGGTCCACGTCTTGAAGATGAAGTACGGGAGGACGGGAAGCTGCGCGAAGGTCACCAGCGCCACCACCAGCGCGCCGAGGTGCAGGCCGTCGCGCCACGACGGCACTCCGGACGCGCGGGCGGCCAGGACGCGTGCGGTGAACCCGCCGGCGAGCAGATGCAGCGTCTCGCGGAGCGACGGCCGACGGGCCCCGGGCGGGGCCGCCTCCAGCAGCGTGCCGATCAGCTCCTCGCCGTGCTCGGCCCGGTACTCCTTCGGATAGGCGCGCAGAAGGCGGCGGTACCGCTGTTCGAGAACATGGTTCATGTGCTCGGCACCCCGTTCGGCCGCAGGACGAGTGCGGCGGCGCGCTGGAACCGGGCCGCCTGGGCGCGGACGGCGTGCACGCCGTCGTCGGTGATCCGGTAGTAGCGTCGCGGACGCCCGTTGACGGTCTCCTCGCGGTCCAGCCGCACCCAGCCGGTCTCGGAGAGCCGGTCGAGCGCGCTGTACAGCGTGCCGACGGCGAGGTCGACCTCACCGAGCGACTGCGTCCGGGCCCGTTTGATGATCCCGTATCCGTGGAGCGGTTCCTGCATCAAGGCGACGAGGATGAAGTACGTCGCCTCCGTCATACCGATCACGGTTCGACCATATATCGACCGTCGAAGTATGGGGAGGGGATCGGCTGGACAACTGAAGTGATCTACAACGTAAAGGCGCGCTCGCGACGCGCCCGAAGCCGTCCAGCCGCTTCGGGCTCTCCCGCGAGCCGCGATCACCGCCTACGTGGCCTTGGATCACCCTGCAGACTAGGACCAGGGTCCTGGATCGCCTCTGCTGGAACCGTCTCAAGGCAGGAAGAAGTCGGCCGCCCGCGACGGCACGCTGGGATCATGATCACGATACCCGTACGGAACCCTGGTGAGCGCCACGGCGGCGAACGCCGTGGGAGCAGGTGGCCGGTCATCGCCGTAGCCGCGGCGGTGCTGATCGGGATGGCCCCGGCGGCGTCGGCTGCCGGGAATGACGGACCGCTGAGATGGCAGGACTGCGAGAGCGAAGGCGTACCCGCGGGCATGCGGTGCGCTGCGATCGATGTCCCCGTGGACTGGGCGAAACCGCAGGGACGGAAGATCACGCTGGAGCTGGCCCGGTTGCCGGCCACTGAGCCGCCACGCCGGCTCGGCAGCGTCCTGGGCATCTCCAGCGGTTACGGGATCCAGGACCTGACCCGTTCCGCGGCGGATCTCACCGAGCTGCGACGCACGTTCGATCTGGTCGGCCACAACACGCGTACCACCACGTGGATCGCACACATGCCCCAGGCATGCACGCAGCCAGGGGTTTCCCCGCACGATCCGCGCGACGCGAAGGAGCTCGCGGCGCTGGCCGCGGCGATGAACGACGCGTTCGAGGAGTGTCAGAAGGCGGACACGACGGGGCTGTTCGCGCACCTGGATGCTTTGTCGATCGCCAGGGACACCGAGGCGATCCGTAAGGCGCTGGGCGAAGAGCGGCTGAGCTTCATGGCCAGCGGCATCGGCGGGTCCGCGGCCGCCGCTTATGCCCGGTTGTTTCCCCAGCGCATCCGGGCCATGTACCTCGATGGAGTGAACAACCAGACCGAGGGCTGGCCCGCGCAGCGGCTGCTGAGCCTGCCGGTCATGCAGCGGATGTTCACCAGGTTCGCCGACTGGTGCGCGGAGACTCCCGCCTGCGCGCTGCATGGCCAGGACGCCGAGGCGGTGTGGCGCAGGCTCCTGCGGGATGCCGACCGCCATCCGATTTCGGTCACCTCATCCCAGTACGGCAAGGGGAAGCTCACCGGATGGCTGTTGACATCCACCCTCCCCCTCGACCCAGGGCCGGAGAACGCCAGCTGGCTGACCTTCGCGGCCGCGGTGGACAAGGCGCGGAGCGGGGACGGGTCAGGGTTCGCCGATCAGGCGCTCTTCAACGCGCGGTATTCGGCAACGCCCGGGGCACAGGTGATGAGCTGCGGGGACGACCGCGGATACACCAGCTATGCCCAGCTTGAGGACTTCCGCAGGAGAGCGCGGAAGATCGCACCTGAGTACGCGGGAGCGGCCATCGACGCGCTCGGCTGCACAGGCTGGCCACTGCCGGTCGCCAATCCATCCCGCCCGCTGCTCACGCGGGGTCTGCCGCCCTTCCTGGGGGTGGGCACCACGTGGTTCGACCACACCTCGACCAAGAGCTTCACCAACATGATCCCGGGATCGGTGGCCATCGCCTATGACGGACCCGGTCACGTCATGTACCTGTCAGGCAAGAAGTGCCCGATCCGGCACGCCACCAGGTACCTGACCGACCTGACACTTCCAGAACCGGGCACAGTCTGCCCCGCCGAATGATCGACGCTCAGCGCCGGGTCAGGGTGGCGTCGGTGTCCTCGGCTCACGTCTGCACAGCACCTGCCCGTCTCGTCGGCAAGGAGGTCTGAACGAACTCGGCTCGAAATCGTCCGTGACGAGATGTCGTCTCACAGGTCGACCGGCTGCCTGCCGCCCTATCCCCTGACGCCCGGCTCGGCGAGGGGTCACGGTCCGCCGGCGGCGGGGGAGAAGGGGCCGTTCAGGGCCGCCCACTGCAGCAGCATGATGGTCTTGGCGTCGGCGATCTCCCCGTCCCTGATCAGGTCGAGGGCGTGGTCGAAGTCGAGCTCGACGACCTCGATGTCCTCGCCTTCCTCGGCGACCCCGCCACCCTGGGCGGTGCGGGTCGCGGCACTGTACGGCGCGGCGTAGAAGTGCAGTCGTTCGGTGACCGATCCCGGGCTCATGTAGACGGAGAAGACCCGTTCGACCTCGCCGACGGTGTGGCCGGTCTCCTCGGCGGCCTCGCGCCGGATCGCCGCCTCCGGCGCTTCGTCGTCCAGCAGGCCGGCCGCGGTCTCCAGGAGCATCCCGTCGGGATGTCCGTTGACGTAGGCGGGGTAGCGGAACTGCCGGGTCAGCAGGACGGTGCGACGGGCGGGGTCGTAGAGCAGGACGGTCGCGCCGTTGCCGCGGTCGTAGGTCTCCCGCTGCTGGGTGCTCCAGTGGCCGTCGGCGTGCTGGTAGTCGAAGGTGGTGGCACGCAGCACGTACCAGTTGCAGGCCAGCAGCCGCACGTCGCGCACGCGTACCCGGGGGTTGCCGGTCAGGTCGCGTCCCGCCTGGTCCAGGCCGGTACGGCCGCGCCGGTCCGGAACGTCGACCCCCTCCGTCACGACGACCTTCCACTTCGGGCGGACGCGCCTGCCGGGCTGGTCGTCGCCGAGGGCGCGTCCATGCGGACGGCAGGAGGCCGTCGGGCCGATCGTGCGTTCATCTCGCCCTTTCGTCTGGGGGCCCGGCGGGCCGGTGATCACAAAGTATGGCAGGAACTTCCCGCATATCAGCAGGGCTGCCACTGCCTCACGATCTTCCCCATGACGGCCGGGCCTCGGCGGCGGAGAACTTGCGCGAACGCACCGAACCGGTGACGCCTACCGGCTGAGGGGCGTCATCCTGATCGCGTGCCCGAGGCCAGCGCCTTGACCTCCGCGGCCGTCACAGGCTTCCCGCCGACACCCCAGTCGCCGTCCTTGATCTCCTCGACGACGACCACGGTCAGGGGGCGCATGTGCTCCCCCTCGATGGCGACGATCGCGTCGGTCAGCTTCGCCACCATCTCGGCCTTCTGCGTGGCGCTGAACACGCCCTCGATCACCTTCACGTTGACGAGTGGCATGGGGTCCCCCTCCCTCTCGATGCGGTGCACCGACGGCACCTCACGCCGTGAGGGCGACCTGCCCGTGGGGGTCAGGGACAAACTCCGCACCCGGGCGAAGGGCGTCAGCTGCCGGTTCCCAGGAGTTTGCCGAGGAGCGTGCTCAATTGGTGGCGTTCGTCGGGTGTGAGGGGTTGGAAGGTGTCTTCGAGGAAGGCCGGGATCGACGTCTGCGCCTGGCCCAGCCGCCGTCGGCCCAGGTCGGTGAGGGTGACGGCGTAGGAGCGGCGGTCGCGGGGGTTGCGCTCCCTGCGTACGAGGCCCTGCTGTTCGAGGTCGTCGCAGACGCTGACCATGACGCTGCGGTCGATGCGCAGCTCTTCGCTGAGCGTCTGCTGGGAGCACGGGCCGACGGCGTCGAGCATCTGGAGCACGAGCTGCTGGCCGACGCCGAGCCCTTCCTCCCCGGCGTGGGCGTCCGCGGCGCGGGCCACGGCGGCCGAGGCCCGGCACAGCGCGATGTCCAGCCGCTCGGCCGCCAGTCGCGGGAAGTACGTCGCCCGCGTGCGGCCGGGGTTCTTGGTCGTGGGGGCCATCGATCTCCTTTTCGCTCCGGTCAGGAGCCTACACCGCATTCATCTGACCACCAATCGTTTGACAGCAGATGATTTGCAGGCATACGTTCCCGGTCGAACGACGTCCCGCACCCGTTCCCGCCGTCTGACAAGGAGATCCGTCGTGACGCTGAACCTCACCCCTGACGAACTGCTGAGCACCACCCGCGCCGTGCGCAAGCGCCTGGACTTCACCCGGCCGGTTCCTCGCGAGCTGATCGAGCAGTGCGTGGACCTGGCCGTTCAGGCGCCCACCGGGCGTAACCGGCAGCGCTGGCACTTCATGGTCGTGACCGAGGCCGGGCAGCGCCGGGCCGTGGCCGACATCTTCCGGCGCGCGCTGGCCGTGGCCGCGGGGCAGCCGTTGAGCGAGCGTGACCTGTGGCGCATGAGCTACCACGCCGGCTCCACCGAGCGGGTCTTCGACGGCCTGCGACATCTGGCCGCCAACGTTCACCGGGTGCCGGCGTTCGTCATCCCCGGCGTGGAGGGCCGCACCGACCGCCGGCCGGTGGCCGAGCAGGCGGGCACGTGGGGGTCGATCCTGCCCGCGGTGTGGAGCTTCATGCTGGCCGCGCGGGCGCGCGGCCTCGGCACCGTGTGGACGACCGCGCAGGCGCCGCTCGAACGGGAGCTGGCCGGGGTGCTCGGTGTGCCGTACGAGGAGGTCATGCTGGCGGCGTTCATCCCGCTGGCCTTCACGCTCGGCACCGACTTCAGGCCCGCTCCTCGCATTCCCCGCGAGCAGGTGCTGCACTGGGACCGGTGGTGAGCCGGACGAGCGAGGCCGTAGCGCCCTGGCGGAAGGCGAGGGCGGCGGCCAGACAGGCGACGGGGATGGCGGGCAGCACGTACCGGTGGTCGAAGTCCAGAACCGCGACCGGGCCGACCAGCAGGCCCATCGCCGCGGCCCACGGCAGCAGCGCCACGCGGGGACGCCGGACCGCGGCGCCCGCGCCCAACTGGAGGATCAGGCCCAGGAACGGGCCCCGCAGGTAGGCGGCGTACTGGTAGGCGATGAGGAAGTCCGCGTACGGGGACACCGACGACAGGCCGCGGATGTCCGGGTCGTACTCCCGCTCGACCTTGTCGATCAGTGGCTGGTCGGGCAGCTCCCAGTGCCCGGCGGCGAAGCCGAACGCCGGGGTGGTGCGAGCGGGGTGCGGGACGGGCGTCCAGGAGAAGGCGATGGCGGTGTCGCGTACGACGTCGCGCAGATGGTCCAGCGGCTGGGCCAGGATCGCCTCGACGGCGAACGAGCGGGCCAGGTCGTTGTGCGTGAAGCGGTCGCCGGGCAGCAGGTTGAGCGAGGCTCCGGGGGCCCACATGTACTCGGAGGCCGCGTCCTCCTTCGTCCCGTGGGGCACAGGTGTCCGGACCCATCAGAATGTTTCCCCCCGATCTGGAAAGTTTCCTTGATCTACGATGTAAAGGTAGTCATGCAGGTGATCACGCAGACGACCGTGAGATCCGCAGCACGGTCCGATCGACGACCGGCACCCGGTTCAGGTCCTTGAAGGACGGAAGGCCCGGCCGGACGTCCGCGCGTCCCGGCCGGGCCCGCCTGACCGCCCATCCGCACAGGCTCGGCCGCCACGCGAGCACGGTCGCCGCCATGACGTACGAGGTGAGGGGGAGATCAGCGCTCGGAGGCGGTTGCTAGCACTCGCCGCCCCAGTACATGTTCCTGATCACCCCGCCCACCGCCCCGTCGCGCAGGTCGAGTGCGGAGCCGCCGTCGGGCCGGTAGTGCAGGCACTTCGAGTACCAGGTCGAAGCGCCCTGGAAGCGCCACTGGAAGCGCACGTGGTCGGCGCCCGGGTAGGGGTTTCCGTTGTTGACGATCACCCAGAACGTCTTCCCGTCCGGGACCACCCCAGGGGTCTGGTACTTCAAGTAGCTCGGGATGGGGTCGCCGCCGTAGAGGCAGACGTTGCCCGAGTTGCAGCCGTTCCAGGCGCTGCCCGCAGCCGCCGGGGACGCGGCGACCAGGGACAGGACGGTCGCGGAGGCGAGTGCCGCCGCTCCGGTCCGAAGGAGCACTTTGGTCATGTCGGTTCCTTTCACGAGGGGCTCATCCACGCGGTGAAGCCCGTCCGTACCGGTGGTCGGAGTCAGTTCATCCCGCCGGACCCGGGATCGTCACCCCGTTCCGGCCTGAGCGGGAACACGCAGGTCAAGGCCACCGTCGAACGCGATCACGAGCAAGGGCATCGTGCGGATCGTCCTCACCGGAGAGGACCTGGCCCGCGTACGCATCGCCGGCCCGGCGGACGCGAGGTGCTGAGCCTGCACATACTGCGGCGTCCAGGCGGTGGCCGTTGACGTGCGTGTTCCCGCCATGGCCGGAACAAGGTGACGCCCCTGGGGTCGGCAGTGCCGTCGCAGCACCGGTCGGCGCGAGCGCCCCTTGACCTTCACGTGCAAGTACACCGGCGGCAACGTCCGCAGCGAGCAGCGGAGACGGCGGAATCGGTCAATGCCGCCGGCGCTTGCAGGGGGATCAGCAGTTCAGGCCGCTGACGATGCCCAGCTGGGGTGTCGGGTTGATGACCGCGCAGTTGTAGGTGCCCCCCGGGATGGTGATCGAGCCGGGTCCCGACGCTGCCCCCGTGCAGCCGGAACCCAGGATGTGGTAGCCGACGACGTCACCCAGGTAGGTACGGGAGCCGCTGGCGCAGACCCATGAGCTCATCGCATAGGCGGACGACGCGGGCACGGACGCCACGGCCAGGGCGAAGGCCGAGACGATGGCGAGCCGTCTGGCTGATGTGATCACGGACTTCCCTTTCCTTCGAAGGGACGGAGTATCACTTCTGTGCCCCGCGCCCCGTCGCGCGCCACCCGGGGACGATGTCCGATACCGGACGCGATCATGATGACGCGGCCGTTCGCCCGATCGATCGGCGGCTCGACGTGCTCACTCGCCGGTAGGGCCCCCGGCCCGCCCACCGCTGATGAGCGTCAAGGCCGGTGCCTTCACCGGGGCGCCGGCGATGCCGGCGCCGCCGGGCTCGGGGCAGAGTGCCGGTGCTCCGGCCGCCCGGCTACTCGGGAGGGGCGGGCACGGCGTCGGTCCAGCCCGAGTCCGCGATCGCCAAGTAGTCCAGGACCTTGCCGGTGACCTGCCACTTCTCGCTGTCCGGGCCCGGTTCGAGCTGGAGGTCGCGGCGTCCCAGCAGCTTTCCGGTGCGCGGGTCGAAGAGCACCTGGTGCTGGATCGTCCCGCGGCCGTCGGCGCTCTCGAACGGGGCCGCGAGGCCGACCGCGGCGCGTCCGAGCGGGTCCTCGACGGCGCCCAGGCGCTGGACGCCGGGATAGTCGGTGATCAGGCGCATGAGACCGGCTCGTACCTTGGGCGGGACGGGCGTGTCCGCCAGCAGCGCGACGACCTGTTCGAGCACGCTCTTGGGCTCCCGGCACTGCTTGGGCATGCCGGTACGGCCGTCGGCGAGCTCGATCGAGCCCTCGCACAGGAGCTTGCGCAGGCCCTCCGGATCGGTGGGCAGGTTCTGCAGCTTCTGGTAGGTGAAGCGACCGAGGCCGCCGATGTCGAACACGCCGCCGCTCCGGGCGTCCGGGGCGTCCTCCGTCCAGGGGCCGGCCTTGGACGTGATCGTCCTGGTGCGGTCCGACGAGCGGATCTCCCAGCTCGACGGGGAGCCCGCCGCGCGCCAGGCGTCGGCGTCGGCCCTGGTCTGGGGTTCGGCGGGGAAGTCGCGGCCGTAGAAGGACGTGCCGTCGTCACGGCTGCGTCCCGTCCAGCTGAAGAACTCGGCGCGCTCCTCCACGACGTACCCGCCGTTGGCCGCGCGCGAGCGCCGCGAAGGCGGTGCGCTGGTGCGTGTACCAGTAGCGGCCCTGCTGCTGCAGCTCCAGCTGGGTGGCGGCGGCCAGCATCAGGCCGCGGGGCGATGAGCTGTCCGGGCCGGTCGTCACACCCGGGCGGGGTCGTACGGGGTCGCCGCCGGGCATGAGCGTCAGCCCCCCGCCGCCACCATCGTGGCCGCGGACGGGGAAGGCGGGTCGTCGTAGACGCCACGGACGAGATCCATTTCGTTCATTTTCCGGCCTCTCCCTCGTCAAGCAGCGGATTCGTGTCGCCCAGCGCCTTGCGTAACTTCTTGCGGGCCCGGTTGAGCCGGGAGGACACCGTGCCGAAAGGCACGTCCAGGGCCTGGGCCACCTCGTCGTAGCTGAGCCCGGCGAGCGCCACGAGCAGCAGCACGTCCCGCTGCGCGACGGGAAGGGCGGCGATGGCGTCGCGGTGTCCGGGGGAGCGGTCAGGTGTGGTTCATGCATGCAAACGCCTTGCGGTCGTGGGGACGTCGGTCATCTGTTGTTGTCCGAAGCCCGCAGCCGCCTTCCCCGGACCGGCGGTCCTCAGCGGGTGGCCGTGGACCTCACCCCGGCGCGGGCCAGCATCAGCAGCGCGTCCGCGGCCGCCGGAGACAGCGCTGTGCCGTCCCGCACGTCGGCGAGAGGAACCCACGCCGCCGCCTCGGTGGAACCATTGACCTCGGCCACCGTCGGCGGCCCGCCCTTGAGGGTCACCGTGTAGAACAAGGCCGTCAGGCTCCAGCTCACGCCGTTCCTCCGGGCCGGGTACGTCCTCGCGTCGAGAAGGTGGGCCTCGATCAGTTCAAGGCCCGTCTCCTCCAGGAGTTCGCGGGCCAGTGCCTCGACGGGCTGTTCGCCGGGATCGATCCCGCCGCCGGGCAGGTGCCACAGACCTGGCGTGAAGACGGGCGAGGCCTCCGACAACCGAGCCAGCAGCAGCCGATCGTCCTGCACGGCGATCGCGTACGCCGCAACGCGGGTTCTCACCTGATCGTCCACGAACCCCGATCGTAGGGCCCTTCTGCCACGCGCCCCCCGGTACGTCGTGGCGCCGCGGGTTCTAGGGTGGGCGCATGGCCGAACGGCGTCCCTTGATCGTGCGCAGGCTGCGACCGGGACACTGGGTCGCCGTCGACGCGTTCGCGGCCGTCGCCCTGGCCGCCGGGTTCTCGGCGGCGGCGGTGCTGGTGCCGGAGTCCGCCCGGGTGCCGTCGTACGCGGTCGTGCCGGTGGTCGCGCTGGCCTGCCTGCCGCCGGCGTTGCGGCGCCGGTGGCCCGTGCCGGTCTGCGCGCTGGTCCTGGTGGCGGCGGTGCTCGCGCCGCTCGCCGGGTGGGAGGAGGCGTTCGTGCCGTTGGCGGTGGCGCTGCACGCGGTGGCGCTGCTGGAAGCGCGCCGGACGGCGGTGGCGGCGCTGGTGGCCGCGCTTGCGGTGACCGCCGCCGGGGCCGCGGTCGGCTCGCCCTCGTGGGCGGAGGCGGCCTCGGCGTGCGCGTTCGCCTGGCCGGTGCTCGCTCTGGCGTGGACGATCGGGCTCGCCGTACGGGAGCAGCGCGCGTCCGCGGCACAGGCCGTCGCGCGGTCGGCGCAGGCCGCGGCCACGGCGGAACGGCTGCGCATGGCTCGTGACGTGCACGACGTCGTCGCCCACAGCATGGCCCTGATCTCCATGCGGGCCGGCATCGCCAACCACGTCGCCGCCACGCACCCCGAGGAGGCCGGCGAGGCCCTGTCGATCATCGAGGAGACCAGCCGGAAGGCGCTGGCCGACCTGCGCGACCTCCTCGGCCTGCTCCGCGACGCCTCGGGGGATCAAGGCGGCCCGCCGCACCTGCCGGACTCGCTGCGCGAGCTGGTCGCGGCGATCCCGGACGGCGACGTACGGGTGGAGCTCGACGTCGATCCCGGCCTCACGCTCGACGGCGAGGCGGCGCTCGTCGTCCATCGTCTCGTGCAGGAGTCGCTGACCAACGTGCTCAAGCACGCCGGGCCGGGCCGCTGCCGGGTGGCCGTCGGCGTCCGGGCGGCGGGCGGGCTGGTGGTCGAGGTCGTCGACGACGGCCGCGGGGGCGTGCCGCGTCAGGGGGGCCACGGGCTGGCGGGGCTGCGGGAGCGGGTGATCCTGTACGGCGGGACGTTCTCGGCCGGACCCGAGCCCGCGGGCGGCTTCGCCGTCCGGGCGAGGCTGCCGTTGCCCGGCGGCTCCAGGGCGGGCGAGCGATGAGCACGTTGACGGTGCTGGTCGCCGACGACCAGGCGCTGCTGCGCGCCGGGCTGCGCAGGCTGATCGACACCGCCCCCGACCTGGAGACCGTCGGCGAGGCCGGAACAGGGCAGCAGGCCGTGGAGCTGGCCCGCGGCCTGCGTCCCGACCTGGTGCTCATGGACGTCCGCATGCCCGGCCTCGACGGCATCAAGGCCACCGAGCTGATCCGCGCCGACCCGGTGACCGCCGGGACGCGGGTGGTGATGCTGACCACCTTCGATCTCGACGAGTACGTCTACGGGGCGTTGCGGGCCGGAGCCAGCGGCTTCCTGTTGAAGGACACCCGGCCGGGCGACCTGCTGGAGGCGCTGCGCGTGGTGGGGGAGGGGCAGGCGCTGCTGGCCCCGTCGGTCACCACGCGGCTGATCGGGGAGTTCGCCCGGCGTGAGCCCGCCGGGATCCCGGCCCGGCTGGCGGCGGGGCTGACCCGGCTGTCCGGCCGGGAGCGGGAGGTGCTGCTGCTGGTGGCTCGCGGGCTGACCAACCCGCAGATCGCCGAGCGGCTCGGCATCGGGCAGGCGACGGTCAAGACCCATGTCCGCAGCCTGCTGGCCAAGCTCGCCGCGCACGACCGGGCGCAACTCGTCATCGCCGCCTACGAGGGCGGCGTCGTCACGGCCGGCGGGCGGGCGCCGTCAACGGCGGTAGGAGACTTCGGGGAAGGCGGCTGACGGTCCCCGCAGCAACGCCTGCGGACGGCCGCGCAGGGTCTCCTCGAAGAAGGCGAGCGGGTAGGCGCGCTGGAAGGCCAGCGCCCGCGCGGCCGGGATCGTGCCGACGACCTCCTCCAACTGCTCCTTCCCCAGCCCCAGCGGCTCGGCCGACAAGGGGATGAGCAGGACGTCGTCGCCGAAGGAGTTGTGCGCCGCCCCCTTGACGGTCACGTTGAGCCGCCAGCCCCGCAACCCATCCCAGAAGGTGCGCAACGTCGGATTGGTGGCCATGCCGCCCTTGCCGTCGGTGTCGACCACCATGTACGGCCGGTCGAGACCGGACTGCGCGACCTTGCCGAAGACGGCGCCGTCCAGGCCGAGCCCGGCCTTGATCCGCGGGTCGGCGTACATGGCGGAGGAGGTGGCCGCGCCGCCGAGGGAGTGCCCGAACATGCCGATCCGTTCGAGGTCGAAGAGCGGCCTGCCGTTCCGTCCGGGCAGCTTGTCCTCCAGGGCGGGCAGGCTGTCCAGGACGAAACGCACGTCGGCCACCCGGACGTCGACGGCCTTGGCGAAGTCGGTCACCTCGGGGCCCGCCTCCACCCGGCCGCCGGGGAACTCCACCACCGCCGCGTCATAGGGATGATCGACGGTGACCACCGCGTAACCCCGGCTGGCCAGCTCCTCGGCGACGCCGGTCCCGTACGCGCGCGAGGCGTTGGCGCCCGGCGAGTACAGGACGACCGGCAGTCTGCCCAGGCTCGTGTCGGCGGGCGCGCCCTCGTGGCCGTCGGTCCTGTCCAGCAGCACCGAGCCCGGCTCCAGGTCGTTCATCTTCAGGTACCGGTCCGCCGCCGCCTTCGGCATCCAGGGGGCGACCGGGTGGGCCTGTGCGTCCCTGGCCGGGTACCACAGGCTGACCATCAGCTCCCGCTTCCTGCCGGAGCCGTTCCAGGGGTCCGGGCGGGACTGGTCGACCAGGTGGACCGAGACGGTCCCCACCGGATGCGGCCCCGTCGGCTTCGGGATCGTCAGGCGCTGCGGCGGGGTGGAGCCGCATCCGGCCAGGGCGAGGGCCAGGGCGGTGATGATGAGTGCACGTTTCACCCTGCTAACGCTGCCGGTCGGGTACGGTGGGCACCTCTGGCGCGAGGAGGACATCCGGCTCAACCCAGGAGGGTAGAGCTCGCCGGAGATCCCCTTCAGGGATGACCGAATCACCGGGGGCCGCGGACGCAACCGCTACAGATCGCTCAACGCGGACAGAACCCGTCCGATCCAGGCGAACAACCGCAGGACCTGTCGGAAGGGCCAGACCGCCACCCAGAAGACCGGTTCGAGCCACCGGAACGGGCCGAGGAGCCAGGCCAGGACCAGCGCGACCTCGTCCGGGTCCAGCGACCGCGGAACCCGGCCCCCACTGGACGGCCAGGTCGCCCAGCAGCCGGCGCATCCCGCCTTCCGACCGGACGTGCCGCGCCGGACACGCGGGCCGGCGCGCGCACACGTCGGGCAACGAGGTGTCGAGGGGGATCGCCGGCCGCTCGGGCTGGGGCTCGGGCGGCACGGACGCCTCGGACGGGCCTTCTCTGCGGCTGAGCGGATGCAGAGCGTCGTTCATCCGCCCTGATCTGCCAGTGACTCCTGGTGATCCACTGGTGATCACCAGTCGAGCCCGGGTGCCCGCGGGCATGGAGCACTCACTGGAAGGCGACCGACTCGATCCGGAGAGGCCGCGCGAAGTTGATGCGGCGGCCTGGTGACACGACCTCTGCCGGCTCACCGTCGCAGTCCTGGTCGGTGTAGAGCGAGGCGATCCTCTGGCTGCGGTTCCCGGCCGATCGGGCTCGGAACGCTGCGTCGACGGTCACGCAGCCTGCTTCTTCGGGGGCCGGCACCGGCTGTACCTGGCCGGTCTGGTTGAGGCCGGACCACAGGTTCAGAGCATCGGCGGCTCGGGTGGCGGAGGCGCCGGGGGCGGCGCCGGCGAGGAGGGCTCCGGTCGCGAAGGCGGCGGCAGCGAGAGCGGACAGACGCATCAGGGGGATCTCCTTCGGCGGGACGGCGAGACAACAAAATGTTACGCAAAGTAGTTGCTTCATTACAGTGTGATGTCTCTTACCGTCTGGGCCTCTAATGGCATCCGAAGGATTTGACGCATTAGATCACGTACGGCTATAACTAACGCATCATTCCTAGCAGAAGGCATTAGTGATGACGTACCCCCTGGTAGCGCGCACCGCCCATCGCACACTCGACGTCGACGGCGTCCGGGTCTTCTACCGCGAGTCACTGCCCGAACGAGCCGACGCGCCGGTGCTGCTGCTCCTGCACGGCTTCCCGTCGGCCTCGCACCAGTTCCGCCGCCTCATCGACGTGCTGGGCGCCCGCTACCGGGTGATCGCCCCCGACTACCCCGGATTCGGCCACACCGAGGCCCCGGCCGGCTTCACCTACTCCTTCGACCGGCTCGCCGACGTCACCGAGGGCTTCGTCCGGCGGCTCGGCCTGACCCGCTTCGTGATGTACGTCTTCGACTTCGGCGCCCCCGTCGGCTTCCGGCTCGCCGAACGGCACCCCGAGTGGATCGCCGGCCTGGTGGTGCAGAACGGCAACGCCTACACCGAGGGCCTGTCGGACGGAGCCCGCGACTTCGTCGCCCTGCGCCCCGAGACCCCCGGCGCCGAGGACGCCATCCGCGACCTGCTCACCCTGCCCGGCACGCGCGGCCAGTACGAGACCGGCGTCACCGACCCCGAGCTGATCGCCCCCGAGGGCTGGACCCTCGACCAGCACTTCCTCGACCTGCCGGGCCGCAAGGAGGCCCAGGTGGCCCTGGCGTTCGACTACCACTGCAACGTGGAGCGCTACGACCAGTGGCAGGCCTGGCTGCGCAAGCACACCCCGCCCACCCTCATCACCTGGGGTGTCAACGACCCGTTCTTCCCCGAGCCCGGCGCCCGCGCCTACCTGCGCGACCTGCCCGACGCCGAGATCCACCTGCTGGACACCGGCCACTTCGCCCTGGAGGACCACCTGCCCCACATCGCCCCGCTCATCGCCGGCTTCCTGGACCGTGTGTGGGGCTGACCGGGCGGCGTCCCGCGGTGGGGCCGGCGGTGCTGTTCACGGTGGCGTTGACCACGATCACCACCGAGACGCTGCCGATGGGTCTGCTGCCGCAGGGCCAGGCGGCCGGATGGCGCACCGGCTTCGCGGTCCTGAGCGGCCTGTCGGTCCTGCTCATGGTCGCCGCAAGGAGCCTGCTGCCCGGACGGTCCGCGTCCCCCGCCCCCAGCGGGTTGCGGGGAGCACTGCGGCTGCCCTCGGTACGGATCGTCACGGCGGCCACGGCCCTGGTCATGCTGGGGCAGTTCACCCTCCACACCTACCTGGTGCCCTACCTCGGCGACGCCGATCAGAGCGGCACGGCCACCACGGCCGCGCTGTTCGTCTTCGGCGCCGCCGGAATCCTGGCTTACGCGGCCCTGCCGACCCTGCTCCAGACCTTCGCGCTGAAGACGGCGCCGCACGCCGTCCCGGCCGCCTCCACGCTGTTCATCATCGCCTTCAACGTCGGCATCACCGCCGGCTCGGCGCTCGGCGGCCAGACCCTGAGGCACCTGGGCCCGGGGCCGCTGCCGGTCGCGGCCGTGCTCCCGGTCCTGGCCGCCGCGGTCACCGTCGCCGTGGGACTCCGCCGGGCGCGCAGGACACCTCACCTGGCGGTCGTCCGTCCCGGTGCGTGACCGAGGACGGACACGGTCGCCACCGGCGCGCCCTCCACCCTCGGGGGACGGTCGCTCCAGCGGGCTCCCGCCGTCCGGTCAGCGCAGGGTGCGGAAGAACGCCCGGAGGTCGGCGATCAGCAGGTCGGGGGTCTCCAGCGCGGCGAAGTGGCCGCCCCGCTCGAACTCCGTCCAGCGCACCACGTTGTGCGCCTGGTCGGCCAGCGGGCGGACCGAGAAGTCCGTGGGGGAGAGCGCGACCGCGGTCGGCACCGTCCCGCGCGCCTTCGGGGCCCACATGCTGAAGTCGTTGAAGCGTTCGTAGTAGGTGTGGGCCGCCGAGCCCGCGGTGCCGGTGAACCAGTAGATGCTCACGTCGGCGAGGATCCGGTCCCGGTCCACCGCGTCCTCGGGGAGTTCGGCGGCCGGGTCCGTCCAGTCCTTGAACTTCTCCACGATCCAGGCGAGCTGGCCGGCGGGGGAGTCGTGCAGCGCGGCCGCGACCGTCTGCGGGCGCGTGCCCTGGACCTGCATGTACGCGCCCAGCTTCGCCTGCCACTCCTGCATCCCGGCCAGCCGCCCGCGCTCGGCGTCGCTCAGCGAGCCCATGACCGCCGCATCGCCGCCGGGGAACGTGAGCAGGCCGTTGACGTGCACGCCGATGACATCGTCGGGCGCGGCGCGTCCCACCAGCGGGGCGATGAACGCGCCGACGTCCCCGCCCTGCACGCCGTACCGGTCGTGGCCGAGCCTGGACATCAGCTCCGCCATCGCCGCGGCGGTGCGGCCGTCCGTCCAGCCGGTGCCGGGCAGCGGGCCGGAGAAGCCGTAGCCCGGCAGCGACGGGACCACCAGGTGGAAGGCGTCGGCGGCCTCGCCGCCGTGGGCCACCGGGTCGGTGAGCGGGCCGATCAGGTCGAGGAACTCGACGACCGAGCCGGGCCAGCCGTGCAGCAGCAGGAGCGGGACGGCGTCGGGCTCGGCGGAGCGTACGTGCAGGAAGTGCACCTGCGTGCCGTCCACGACGGTGGTGAACTGCGGGTACGCGTTGAGCGCCGCCTCCTGGGCGCGCCAGTCGAAGCCGTCGGCCCAGTACGCGGCCAGCTCCCGCAGGTAGCCGGTCGGCACGCCGCGCTCCCAGCCGGTGCCGGGCACCTCGGGGGCCCAGCGGGTACGGCGCAGCCGTTCGTGCAGGTCGTCGAGGTCGGCCTGCGGGACATCGACGCGGTAGGGCTGGATGTCGTTCGTCATGTCCGTGACGGTATTGGGCATTGGTGTCAGCTTCAGGCACCAATGGCGGCCACAATGGTGCCCATGTTGGAGACCTCCGCCCGGCTGCTGCGCCTGCTGTCACTCCTTCAGGCGCGCACGGACTGGACCGGCGCCGAACTCGCCGACCGGCTGCGCGTCGGCCTGCGCACCGTGCGGCGCGACGTCGAACGGCTGCGCGAACTCGGCTATCCGGTGGACGCCACCCCGGGGGTGGCCGGCGGGTACCGGCTCGGGGTGGGGGCCGCGTTGCCGCCGCTGCTGCTCGACGACGAGGAGGCCGTGGCGGTGGCGATCAGCCTGCGTACGGCCGCGACCGGCAGCGTCGCCGGCCTGGAGGAGGGGGCGGTGCGAGCGCTGGCCAAGCTCCAGCAGCTCCTGCCCTCCCGGTTGCGGCACCGGGTGGAGGCGTTCCGCGCGGCGACCGTCGCGCTGCCCGGGTCGGCCGGTCCGGAGGTCGGCGCCGACCTGCTGGCCGCGATCGCCGCCGCGTGCCGCGACCTGCGCCGGGTGCGGCTGCGCCACCGGGGGCGCGACGGCGTCACCGTACGCGAGGTCGAGCCGCACCGGCTGGTGCACACGCCGCGCCGCTGGTACCTGGTGGCGTGGGATGTGGCCAAGGACGACTGGCGTACCTTCCGGGTCGACCGGATCGAGGAGCCGCTCGGGCCGCCGGGGGCGCGCTTCACGCCGCGCCTGCCGCCGGAGGAGGACGTGGCCGCCCACGTCTCGCACGCCATCACCTCGGCGCCGTACGCGTACCAGGCCCGCGTTCTCTTCCACGCGCCGCTGGAGGCGGTGGCGCCGCGCACGTCACCCGCCGCCGGCCGGCTGGAGCCCGTGGACGCGCGCACCTGCCTCTTCACGGCCGGCTCGAACTCGCTGCACGAGCTGGCGGTGCACGTGGCGGCGAAGGGGTTCGACTTCGAGGTGCTGGAACCGCCGGAGCTGGTCCCGGTGCTCAGCGAGGTCCGCGACCGCCTCGACCGGGCCGTCTCAAGGGGAACCAGCAGATGGAGGTGATCGAGCGCGACCTGCTCGTCGACGGCGCCGGCGCAGGAGCTCGGGACTGACGTTGTCGCGGCCCGATGTGCGGGCGGCGAGGCCGAGGCCGGGTCACGGCTCCAGGGCCTGGCGGGCGCGCAGGGCGCGCAGCTTGTGACGGTTTCCGCAGCGTTCCATCGCGCACCAGCGGCGGGCGCCGGGCCGGGACGTGTCGACGAACACCAGCGGGCAGTTGTCGCCGGCGCACTCGCGGATGCGTCCGGCGAACGGCCCGGACAGCAGCTCGATCGTCTCCCGTGCCAGGGCCGACAGCGCCTGGGTGGCCCGCACCGGCGGCGCCCATCCGGCGGTGATGCCGTCGTCGGCCAGTTCGGGGACCGGCGGCGCCGCGCTCGCGGCCCGGTTGATGGTGGCGACCGCCTCCTTGGGAAGCGGGCGACCGGCCGCCCGGGCGTGGGCCGCGTCCCAGATCGCCTGGCGCAGGGTCTTGGCCGCCGTCAGCTCGCGGGCGGTCACGGTGGCCGTCATGACCACCGCCAGCGGCGGCTGAGCCAGCCATTCGGCCAGGTCGGCGGGCTCGTGGAGGCTCTCGAAGATCGCGTATCGGCCCTCGCCGCCCGTGTGGGCGAAGTCGAGGCAGACGGCGCCGGCGTCGAACCGGAACGACCCGCCCTTGGGGTCGTGCAGGATCCGCCCGGTTGCGTTCAGTCGCATGACACCACTATAACTGGTGTCGCAACGAAACCCCTATAACCGGTTTCAAGATTCGAGGAGAGCGCACATGGGCGTACGGCACATCAACCCCGAGGGGCTCCACCGCAGCCCGGCCTTCAGCCAGGCCGTCGTGGTCGAACAGCCCGCCAAGACCATCTACATCGGCGGGCAGAACGGCGTCGGCGCCGACGGCAAGGTCGTCGGGCCCACGGTCGGCGACCAGGCCAGGCAGATCTTCCGCAACCTGGTGACGATCCTGGAGAGCGAGGGTGCGAGCCTGGCGAACATCGTGCACTGGCGCATCGCCGTGCTCGACGGTCACACCTTCGACGAGGGGGTGGCCGCCTTCCAGGAGGTGTGGAACCGGGCCGACCCGCCGCCCGCCATCACCGTCCACGTCGTGGCCGGCCTGGGCCCCGGGTTCCTCGTGGAGGTCGACGCCGTCGCCGTCGTGTGACGCCCTCGAAGGCGGGCACGGTTCGCCGCCGGGCGCGACTCGGCGGACATTCCCCGCCGCCTCCGCGCCCACTGACGGCCGCACCTCACGAAGCCACGGTCCGCCGGACCGTCAACGAGATCTCGGATCATGACGCACCACCGCCCGTGAGCGGCGTCCGACCGCCCGCCATGGAGTCCGACCTCCGCCTCGGGGCCGAGGGGCTGCAACGGTTGGTCAACGGCCACCTCCTCACCTTCGCCGGGTTCCTGCTGCCGGCCGGCCGACCTCTACGGACGCAGGCGCACGTTCGTCGCCGCCCCGGCGTTCCGGGTCTGCGCCGCGGTCGTCATCGCCGGAGCGGTGGCCGTGCTCGCTCTGCCGAAGACCTCGAAGGAATGCGCCTGACCCGCGTCCGTCGTCGGGCCCTGCTCACACAAGGCCCGTGAGCAGGGCGTCAAGACCCGCCTTCACGACGGACGCCGCACGCCCCCGGTGGGCGATCAGGTTGGCCGCGATCGGCGCGAGCAGGGCGTCGGCGAGGAACCCCGCGTCGGCCTCCGGCTTGATCCGTGCGATCAGCACGACCAGGTGCTGGTGGTACGCCTCGTAGGCGCCGCCGAAACGCGCGAACTCCCCGGCGGTCTCGGCCATCAGCAGCAGGTCGAGCTGGGCGAAGGTGCGATCGGTCAGCGCGTGCAGGAAGGCGCGGACCCGCTCGATCTCCGGCGCCCCGGGCCCCAGAGGGGGAGGGCCGGTCAGGAACGCCTGCTGGAACTCGCGCTCCTTCTCGTCGATGAGCGCGTACGCCAGCCCCGACCTGTCGCCGAACCGCCGGTACAGCGTGCCGATCCCGACGCCCGAGGCGGCCGCGACGTCGGCCATGGCCAGCCCCTTCATGCCCTCGGTGGCGACGATCTCCGCGGCCGCGGCAAGGATCTTCGCTCGGTTCCTGGCGGCATCGGCCCGCTCCTGTGGCACGTGTTCACCTTATCGGGCTGGAAAGCGGAACGCGTTCCGGATACTCTCAATCGGAATCAGTTCCGGATAGTGGAGGACAGATGCTCAACGGCAAGAGCGCACTCGTCACCGGAGGCAGCAGGGGCATCGGCGCGGCCATCGCGCGCAGCCTGGCCGCGGCGGGCGCCGATGTGGCGATCACCTATGCGACGGCGGCGAGCCGGGCGGAGGGCGTGGTCCAGGAGATCGAGGCGCTCGGCCGCCGCGGCCTGGCCATGGCCGCCGAGGCCACCGACGCCGAGGCGCTCCAGGCGGCCGTCGCGCACACCGTCGCCACCTTCGGCCGCCTCGACATCCTGGTGAACAACGCCGGAATCGCGCCCTTCGGCCCGCTGGAGGACGTCTCCCTGGACGAAGTCGACCGCACCCTCGCCATCCACGCCAGAGCCGCCTTCCTCACGTCCCAGGCCGCCGCCCGTCACATGCGGGCCGGTGGACGGATCGTGAACATCGGCAGCAGCCTGGCCGAACGCGTCCCCTACCCCGGCTGGACCCTGTACTCGATGAGCAAGTCCGCACTGATCGGTCTCACCAAGGGCCTCGCCCGTGATCTGGGCCCCCGCGACATCACGGCCAACCTCGTCCATCCCGGCTCCACCGACACCGAGATGAACCCCGCCGACGGCCCCGACGCCGACGCCGAACGCGCCTACACCGCCCTCGGCCGCTACGGCACCCCGGACGACGTCGCCGCCACCGTCCTCCATCTGGCGGGCCCCGCCGGCCGTACCATCACCGGCACGTCCATCACCGTCGACGCCGGGACGACGGCCTGACACCCCGGCACGCGGAGGTCGCGCCGGTGCGGTGTGCCGATGGGGGGAATGGCGGAACCGGCCGCTCGGGCCGGGGCTCGTGTTCCCGTCGTCGCCACTGCCGGTCTTCACCGGACCGCGGTGAGGGCCGGCAGCCCGGCGTAGGCAGGCGGAGCCGGCGCGACACCCGCTCCCAACGCGCCCCCAACGCCCGCCCAACACCCCCTCCTTAGCGTCTGTCCCCAAGACGATCAGGAGGTGACGGCATGCCCGCAGTGAAGGTCGCCGCACGCCGGCGGGGCTCGGCCCGGACAATGTCGTGGCGTGCCGCCGTCGCGGTGGCGATGATCGCCGGTCTGGCCGGGTGCGGGGAAGGGGTGGACGCGCGGCCGGTCGCCAAGCCGGGGGCCCCGACGGCGCCGATCACCCCCGCGGACGAGGTGACGCTGAGCTGGGCCGAGTCCCTGCTCGTCCGCGACTGCATGCGGGACGCGGGGTTCGAGTACTGGGTGGAACGGCCGGCCGACCAGGACGGGCTGCTCCCGGTCGGGTTCGTGCTCGACGACGTGGAGTGGGCGCGGCGCAACGGGTACGGCACGCGGGCGCGGAACGCCGCCGTCGCGGCGCGGAAGCACAGCCGGAACGTCGCCTACGTCAACGGCTTGCCCGCCGCCCGCCGCATCGCCTACCGGGAGGCTCTGAACGGCGGAGCGGGGAACGAAGTGCTCAGCGTGAAGCTGCCCGACGGCCGCACGATCAACAACTCGCTCGGCGGATGCTCCGCCTCCAGCATCGCGCGGCTCTACGGGGACCGGGCCACCTGGTTCCGCGTCGACCGGCTGGCCATGAACATCACGCCGCTGGTGATGGGGCGACTGGTGAAGGACGCGCGGTACACGGCGGGGGTGAAGGCCTGGTCAGCGTGCATGCGCGAGCGCGGGCACGACTACGCCACACCGCCCGCCGCGCACCTGGCGGCTCCCGGGCTGAGCGTCGGTATGACGGCCGAGCGTGCCCACGCGACCGAGGTCGAGCTCGCGGTCGACGAGGCGACCTGCGCGCGCCGTACTGATCTGCGGGCCACCATGCGCGCCCTCGGCCGGGAGTACCGGCCCAAGATCGGCGCACGGTACGCCGCTGAGCTGGACCTCTACGACCGCATGCGTGGTGAGGCGCTCGCACGCGCCAGGAAGATCACCCGCGCCGAGCGGTGATCACCACTAAGACTCCGCGGCGCTGGGCCGCGGTAGGCACAACACAAGGAGAAAACCGATGCGCTTGACGCGTCTGGCGGCGGCCGCCGTGACCCTTACCGCCGCTCTGTCGACGACCGGCCCCGCCTGGGCCTCGGAGGCGAGCACGTCGCAGCTCGCCGGCTGCTCCAGCGTCCGGGACGGGTGGAGCAACGGCAACGTCTTCGCCTTCACCCAGCCCAACTGCGGTGGGACCATGCTCGGCTACGCGGGGGGCAACGATTCCAACTGGGACGCGGCCGGCGGGGGCTTCGTCAATGCCGCCAACAGGGCCGTGTCCGTCCTCAACGACGGCGCCACCGATTCCAGCGGACTCACCGTGGTCGCGTTCTACGACAAGATCAACTATGACTACGTGTACGGCTACCGCTGCCTCGACAGGGGTGACTGGGTCCCCGACCTGTCGGGGCTGGTCTACTACCGGGCGGACCACCTCACGCCCGCCCTGGTGAAGAACACGATCTCGTCCCACCTGTGGGTGACGCGCGGTCAGTGCGCCGACGCGTCCATGATGGGCTGAGAGCTCGACCTGCGAGAGCCGGGACGTGCCGGGGCCGTTCCGGCTCTCTTCTTGATCACGCATCTGCTGTTTCCGACATACTTCGTGGAATGGACTTCGGGGTGCTTGGCCCAGTGACGGTTCAGGGCCGTCCGAGGGCGTCGGGCAAGCAGATGATCTTATTGGCGTCGTTGCTGTGTCACGCCAACGAGCCGGTTACGGGCGACGCCCTGACGGACGCGGCGTGGCCGCTCGCGCCGCCGTCGCCGAGCACCTTCCGCTGGCACCTGCATCGCCTGCGTGGCGTCGTCGGAGAACGGCTGATCCGCAGGGGCGACAGCCACCTGCTGGCGGTGGAGGACGGCGAACTGGACGCCGCCCGTTTCGAGGAGCTGGTGCGGCGCGCAGCAGCCGAGCCGCCCGAGCGCGCGTTGCCGTTGCTGGACAGCGCCATGGCCCTGTGGCGGGGCGAGCCCTACGAGGGGCTGCTCGATCTGGCGGTCGTCCGGGCGGAGGCCGTCCGGCTGGCGGAAGCCCGGCTGCTGGCCGTCGAGGCACGCGCACGTGTGCTGATGGAGCTCGGGCGCCCGGCCGAATGCGTGAGCGACCTGGCCGCCGCCGTGTCCGCCCATCCGCTGCGCGAATCGCTCGTCGAGTTACGGCTGCGGGCCCTGGCCGCCACCGGACGCCGTGGAGAGGCCCTTCGCATGTTCGACCGGACGCGCCGGCGCCTGCGGGACGAACTCGGCGTCGACCCCTCCGGCCCGCTGCGCCGCCTGCATGAGGACCTGCTCCACCACGATCCCGCGCCCCGGCTCCTGCCACCGGACATCCACGCCTTCACCGGCCGTACGGCGGAGCTGGCCGTCCTGGACGGCCTCCTGGACCGCCCCTGCGGCGTCGCCGTGATCAGCGGGGTCGGCGGAGTGGGCAAATCCGGGCTCGCCCTGCATTGGGCGCATCGCTCCCGTGACCGGTTCCCCGACGGGCAGCTCTACGCCAATCTCGGCGAGGACACCCCCGTCGAGGTGCTGAGCCGGTTCCTGCACGCCCTCGGAGCCGCGGTCGTCCCCGTCGAGCAGCACGCTCAGATCGCGCTCTATCGTCAGATGCTCGCGCACCGGAGGGTGCTGGTCATCCTCGACAACGCGCCGGACTCCGCTCGGGCGAGACCGCTGCTGCCCGGCGCGCCCGGGTGCGTGACGGTGGTCACCGGGCGGAGCAGGTTCGAAAGCCTGGTGGCCGACGTGGGCGCCCTGCCGGTGCGGCTTGAGGAGATGCCTCTCGCCGACGCGGCGCTGCTGCTGTCCCGGATCGCCCGCATCGAGGTGTCCAGGGCAGAGCCGCTGGCCGAGCTGTGCGCCCAGCTCCCGCTGGCTCTGCGGGTGGCCGGAGCCAGGCTGCTGACCAGGCCGGGCTGGGGCGTCGAGACCCTGGCCGCCCGGCTGGCCGGTGAGCGTCGATTGAACGAGTTGCGCGCCGGTGAGCTGGACGTGCGGGCCACGCTGGAGGCCGGGTACGACGATCTGCCACCCGCCGAACGCACCCTGTTCGAACGGCTGGGGCTGCTGCGGGTGCCCACCTTCACCGCCTGGATGGGCGCCGCCCTTCTCGACGTGCCCGTGGACGTTGCCGGTGACCTCCTGGAACGGCTGGCAGAGCGCCAGCTCCTGCAGCCGGACGGGTTCGACGGCGCCGGCCAGGAGCGTTATCGGTGCCATGACCTGATCCGGCTGCTGGCTCGTGAGCGCGCCGGAACCGGATCCGCGCAGGACACGATCGTGCGGCGATTTCTGTCCTGTCTGCTCTGGCTGTCACGGGAGGCGTACCTGCGCGAATACCGGGGCAGGTTCCGCCTCATCGAGAGCGACAGCCCGCTGTGGCAACCCAGCGGTGAGGTGGTGCCGGCCGACCCGATGTCCTGGATGGCCGCCGAGCGCGCCACCTTGTCGGCCGGCGTCCGCCAGGCCGCCGACCTCGGCCAGGCGAATCTCAGCTGGGGCCTGGCGCTGGCCGCCGTGCGGTTGTACGAGATCCACGGCCACCTCCTCGACTGGGTGCAGAGCTCGCAGGTGGCGTTGCGGTCCTGCCTGGACAACGGCGACGACCGTGGCGCGGCGGTGATGACCATGTCGCTCGGGACGGTCGCGGTGTTCCAGAAGCACCACGCCCAAGGGGTCACCCTGCTGACCCAGGCGCTGCCGTCGCTGGACGACGACGCCTTCCGGGCGCTGACACTCAGCAACCTCGCCATCGCCGAGCTGGCCCTGGGGCGGACCGAGGACGCGATCACCCACCTCACGGCAGCCGCCGAGCTGGCCCGCGCGGCGGGCGACGAGGTCATCGAGGCCGTCGCCCTCGCGCGCCTGGCCTTCCACCACGACGATCCGCGCCCGCTCCTGGACCGGGCCGGTGACCTCGCCGCAGGTCATCGGCGGGTGTCGCTGATGGTCCTGCTCTGCGATCTCCGCGTGACGCTGCGAACCCGCTGCCACACGCACGCGGACGTGCTGTCGAACCGCCTTCTGGCCGAGGTCCGGCTCTACGGTGATCGGGTGCTGGAACGGGAGGCACTGTGCCTGCGCGCCGACAGCCTCACAGCGCTGGGCCGTGCCGGTGAGGCCGCCGACTGCCTGCGCCGCGCCCACGAACTGGCCCTCGCCCAGCACGTCCTCCCCGAGGCCCGGCGGATCGCAGGACTCCTGGCAGGAGCGGGGTGAGGTCAGCCGACAGTGCACTTGAGGCTGTGCGGAACTTCTCGCCGTCGAGGGGGCCGCCGGTGCCGCAGCGTGACGGCCTCGGCGAGACGATCGCTTACCTGCCGGACGGCGACTCTTGGTCAACCGGCGGGTACGCCCGGTGGCGACAGTCCGGGACGCCTGGGGGAGCACTCATGACCACGATCACCTTCGACCACACAGCCACCGGCTACACCCTGGCCCAGGCCCGCCGCCTGGCCCACGCCGCCGCCCTGGCCTACAAGGACGAGCCCGAGGTCCGGGCCACCGTCAACAGCTGGGGCTTCGACCGCGTCAGGAGCTTCCGCGTGCCGCACGCCGCGCCGTTCCCGCTGGAGGACACCCAGGCGTATGTCGCCGCCGGCGACCACATGATCATCGTCGCCTTCCGCGGCACCCAGCCCGAGGAACTGCGCGACTGGCTCTCGGACGCCGACACCCTGCTCACCCCGTACACCGCCGCCGACGGCAACATCCACGCCGGCTTCTACCGCGCCCTGGACGTCGTGCACCCCGCCCTGCTGCGGACCCTGGAGGAATGGCACACCCCCGGCCACTCCCTCTGGTTCACCGGGCACAGCCTCGGCGGCGCGCTGGCCATGCTCGCCGCCGCCCGTACCCACTTCGAAGACCCCACGCTGCTGGCCGACGGCGTCTACACCTACGGCCAGCCCCGCACCTGCTGCCCCAAGCTCGCCGCCGCCTACGACCAGGCCTTCCGCGGCCGCACCTTCCGCTTCGTGAACAACAACGACATCGTCGCCCAGCTCCCGCCCGCCCCGCTGTTCGGCCACGTCGCCGAAGAACACTACTTCGACGCCCACGGCAAGCTGCACGACAAGATGCCCCCGGTGGCGGGCCTGCTCGACCGGCTCGGCGGCGCCACCGCCGACCTGCTGGCCCCGGGCACCGACGGCATCCGCGACCACTTCATCAACGCCTACCTGACCAGGTTCGACGCCGCGGACCGGGAGGCGGCCTCAGGCCGGAAGTCGAAGATCGGCCTGCTGCCGGAGTAGTCCCGGCAGCAGAGGATGACGCACGCCAGGCGCCACCGAGTCTGCGGGTCAGCCGTGCCGGTGGGCCGTGGTCGATGTGCTCGTAGCGAGGCCCTTGGCCAGCAGCCACAGGGCGAAGGCGACGGTCTGCAGGCCCAGTGGCGCGTTCATGGCCAGGTAGAGCGGCGTGACCACGTCGGTCAGGCCGAGCAGCACCGAGAAGCTCGCCGACATGGCCAGGGCGATTCCCAGGAATCCCCACCCGGACAACCATCGAGGGACGGATCTCGACCGCCACAGAATGCGGAACAACAGGAGATCTCCGAGGCCCAGCGAGATGATCAACGCGACGTGGTTGACCAGGTCGCGTGCCGTCCGAAGCAACTCGTCCAGGAGCTCAAGGCCGGCCGCGTCCGAGGCGGCGGCCCGGGTGAACGCATGGCCCAGCACGAGGAACAAGGGCAGGATGATCACGCCCAAGAAGTGGAACGTCGCTGCGATCAGCCTGAACCCCAGGAAGCCCAGACTGAGCGTTTCGTTCTCCGCTCTCAACGCCGGATGAAGGCAGAGCGCGAACCCGACATAGGCGGGGATCATGATGGCCTGGGCGACCGCGCCGACGACGACCTGGCTCTCGTGTTCGGATAAGAGAGCGAGATGGCGTGGCTCCTCGATGACGGGAACGATGCTCAGCGCTCCGGCGATCATGCCGACGAAGACCAGTGTTCCCGCAAGCGCGGTTGCCCGCCTGTTTGTGTGCACGATGTTCGTCCTGTGATGTCGTGGTGACGCCGGCCGGGGTCAGCCTGTGGGCAGGTCCATGCGGAGGAACTCGGTGATGCGGAACAGCTTCGGCGGGCGTGCCACCTCGTCGGGAAGGGCCCGGAACGCCTCCTCCTTCCCGACGAGGCGTGGGGCGGTGAGTTCCACCTCTCGCCCGTCGACCCGGAGCCGCGCGCCTCTGGCCGCCAGGACGTTCCGCACCCAGTCGGAGCGCGATCCGTACACCAGGACGAACAGGTAGCCGCCCTCGACGGGATGCGCATCGAGCGGCGTGCGGTACGTGGCGCCGGACGTGCGACCGACGTGAATCAGGACGGGCCATTTCCCGCCGGTTATCGCGCGGGGGTTGAAGACCCTTTTGTTCACCCGCCCCCACCACCTCGGCATCGGCATCGAAATCCCCTTCCGGCGGACGCGAACCCAGACAGCCTTACGCCAGTAAGGCTGCTTACGGGTGTAAGGTTGGCTTACGCTCGTAAGGCTGTCAACCCGCTCACACTCCGGAGCCGTCGTGCCGCCACCACCGCAACCGCTCAGCAGAGGCCTCGTGCTGGAAGCCGCGATCCGGGTCGCGGATCGCGGCGGCGTGGAGGCGATCACGATGCGCCGGGTGGCACAGGAACTGGGCGTGGAGGCGATGTCGCTCTACCACCACGTGCCGAACAAGGACGCCATCCTCGACGGCGTGGTCGACACGGTGTTCGCGGCGATCGAGCTGCCCGGGGCCGAACGCGGCGATTGGCGCGATGCGATCCGTACGCGTGCCCTCTCCGCACGCGCGGTCCTGGCGCAGCACAGCTGGGCTCTCGGGCTCATGGACTCCCGTCGCGATCCGGGACCGGCGACGCTGCGTCATCACGACGCCGTCCTGGGCGTCCTGCGGGAGGCGGGGTTCACGCCGGCGATGGCCGCGCACGCCGTCTCGCTCGTCGACAGCTACGTCTACGGGTTCGTCCTGCAGGAGGCGAGCCTGCCGGTGACGACGCCGGACGATGTCGAGGAAGTGGCCGGCGGCATCCTGCGGCGGCTGCCGGCGGAGGAGCTGCCGTACCTCGCCGAGATGATCCGCGACCACGCCCTGCGTCCGGGCTACGACTACACCGGCGAGTTCCGCTACGGCCTCGACCTGATCCTGGACGCCCTCGAAGCCCGGAGGGCCCCTCACCCGGGTGCACGCGACACGGCGTGCGCGGAAGGATCCACGATGTGAGACCCGGGGGGCGGCGGTCGAGGGCCTCGGAGCGGCCGGTGCCGCGGAGCACGGTGGGATCCGTCCTCCGCGGCCCTGCGGACCTGGGGCCCTTCGGTCAGTTGTTGGCGATGAAGTCGGCGACCAGCCGGTTGAACTCGTCGGCGTGCTCGATCATCGCCCAGTGCCCGCAGCGGTTGAGCAGCACCAGCCGGCTGTTCGGGATGTTGGCCAGCAGGTACAGCGAGGTCTCGAACGACACGACGCGGTCGTCGCGGCCGTGGATGAGCAGGGTCGGCACCTGGATCGAGGGCAGCAGGTCGGGCTTGACCCACTTCGGCAGCGGGGCGCCCTTCGGCAGACCGTCCACGTAGTTGCGCAGATGGTCGGGGCGGGCGAGGGCGGCGTCCGAGCGCGCCTGGCACAGTTCGGGGGTGGCGAACCGGGCCTTGTCGTAGACCATGATCTCGACGAGCCGGCGCATGTTCGCAGGGCTCGCGTCCCGGTAGGCCTCGATCAGCACCTTCAGGCCCTCGGACGGGCCGTCGCCGGCGCCGAAGAGCGTGGGGATCCGGCCGACCGGCGGGCCCATGGTGATCAGGTGCGAGATGCGATCGGGGTGCTCGGTGGCCAGCCGCAGCGAGGTCTGCCCGCCCATCGAGTTGCCGACGAACGCGGCCTTGTCGATGCCGAGGGCGTCCAGGAACTGGATCGCCGCCTCCACGTGGTCGAGCCGGTCCACGGTCGCCGGGTCCGACTCGCCCCAGCCGGGCATGTCGACGGCGTACACGTGGAAGTGCTCGGCCAGCGCCTCGATGTTGCCGGCGAAGTTGCTCCAGCCCGTCGCGCCCGGTCCGCTGCCGTGGAGCAGCACGACCGGATGGCCGGAGCCGGCCTCGTAGTAGCGCAGCTCCCAGTCGGCGGTGCGGACGGTGCGCGCGATGTCCTTGGCGTCGAGTGCCATCAGTGGTCCTCCCCGTTCGGTGTGGGCGCGTCGGCCAGCAGCCCGGCGACGACGCCCGGGGGACGATGGCCCCAGCTGTGCAGCTTGTCGAGCGTCTTCACCTCCCACGTCTCGTCGTCGATGATCAGCCCGCCCCAGCCGTACTCGACGCTGAAGCCCGAGGGGGTGAAGACGTAGAAGCTGAACATGTGGTCGTTCGGGTGCATCCCGAGGGTCATCTCGAACGGCTGCCCGGCGTCCATGCAGCGGTCGTAGGCCAGGCCGACGTCGCGGATGTCGGTCACCTCGACCATGAAGTGGTGGCTCTTCTTCGGCGAGGGCAGCTCGCCGAAGGCCACGGTGTGGTGGCGGCCGTTGCAGTGCAGGAAGATCAGGTCGGCGACCACGCCGGGGGCCAGCTCCTCGACGATGATGTCGCTGATCTTGAAGCCGAGCAGGTCGATGTAGAAGTGCAGGTAGGTCTCGCGGGTGACGCCGTGCGCCAGGAGGACCTGGTGGCCCGCGCCGCCGGCGCCCGTCACGAACCCGCCGAGCAGCTTCGCCGACTCGAACGGCGTGGCGGCGTCGGCCAGCCCGGTGACCAGCTCGACCCGGTTGCCCATGGGGTCGGCGGTGACGAGGACGCGCTCCACCTTGCGGGCCGCGGCCAGGGCGTCGTCGCCCTCGGTGACCTCGACGCCGGCCGCGCGCAGCTTCTCGACCAGCGCGTCGAGCGCGGCGGCGTCGGAGACCTCGTAGCCGGTGGCCACCAGGTCGTCGGCGGGGCCGCCGGTGACGATCCAGCGGTGGGCCTTCTCGTCGGTGCGCAGGGTGAACCCGCCGTCGATCTTCTCCCCGACCTGCATCCCCAGCAGCTCGACGGCGAAGTGCTCCCAGTCGGCCAGGTCGCCGACCTCGTAGACGACGTAACCGAGTTCCTTGACTCCGGACATGTCTTCCTCTCCTTCTCAGGTGGACGATTCAGGCGGGTACGGCCAGGCCGCTGGCGTCGGCCGCGGCGACGAACTTGTCGGGACGGACCGCCACGGCGCGGACGCCGTACCTGCGCAGCCACGGCAGCAGGACCTCGTCGAGGTCGACCAGCTCGTCCGGGCCCTGCGTGTAGGCGGTCTTCGGCCGTACGGCGAGGTAGCGCGCGCCGAGCGCGTCCCAGCCGGCCTTCTCCTGCGCCGTCAGCAGCGTCGCGGGGTCGACGTCGTCGCCGAGCAGCACGAACCCGTCGCCGAGCAGGTCGTCCAGCCGCGCCATCCGGCCGGTGGTGTCACCGGCGACCGGCTGGGGGACCATGCGGCCGACGATGCTGGCGTCGCCCAGCGGTCCCCTGATCCATCCGCCCGCCAGCACCGGCGGCGCGGTGAGCGGCGGCTCGTACGGGGTGACCGTGTCCTGCGGGACCGCGTTCATCGCGGCCTGCTCCTCCTCCGACAGCTCCTGTTTGATGACCCGTCCGAGCTGGACCGCGAGCCCGGTGTAGAAGGCGGTGTTCGGACGCCGTTCGGCCTCGTAGGTGTCCAGCCAGCTGTCGGGCAGCTCGCCCTTGAGCACGCGGGCGAGCTTCCAGCCCAGGTTGTGGGCGTCGCGCATGCCGGACTGCATGCCGGCGCCGGCCCACGGCGGCATCAGGTGGGCCGCGTCCCCGGCCAGGAACACCCGGCCCGTGCGCCAGGTGTCGCACATCCGGACGTGGTGCTTGTAGAAGGCGTGCCGGTGGATCTCGACGTCGTCCTCGGTGACGCCCAGGGCCTTCAGCAGCGGCCAGACCTCGGCGCTGGTCGGGTAGTTCGCGGGGGTCTCGTCCGGCTTGAGGGGGATCTCCCAGCGGTGGTTGCCGGCGGACAGTGCGATGTCGACGACCGGCCGCTCCTTGTCGGACCAGAAGGTCAGGAAGTCGCGGTCGGGCCACCAGCGCTTGACGCGGCAGTCGATGACGACCCAGGTGACGTCGTTGGTGTCGCCCACCAGGCGGCAGCCCAGCTCGCCGCGGGTCGTGCTGCCGCCGCCGTCGGCGGCGATCGCGTAGCGGGCGCGGGTGGTGCGCGTGCGGCCGGTCGCGGTGTCGGTCGAGGTGACGGTGACGCCGTCGGCGTCCTGGGCGACGCCGGTGACCTCGGTGCCGTAGTGGACGGTGATGCGGTCGCCGTGGTCCTGCGCGGCCGCGCGCAGCTCGGTCTCCATGGTCGGCTGGTAGATGTTGTAGAAGCGCGCCTTGCGGCCCAGGGTCGAGGGCGGATGCTCGATCCGCATGATCTCCCGGCCGTCGTAGGTGACCCAGCGCAGGGCCCGCTGGGGATCGATCTTCTTCTCGATCCGCTCGTCGATGCCGAGGTCCTGGAAGATCCGCATCGTCCAGTCGTTGACGGTCACGGCCCGTGCCCGGGGGTAGATGTCCGTGTCACGTTCCAGGGCGACGGCGGACACGCCGTACCTGGCCAGGGTGAGGGCGGCGATCACGCCGGTCGGGCCGTACCCGATGATCGCGACGTCCGCGTCGTAGCTGTCGGTCATGCGCTGACTCCGTTCTCGGCCGCACATGCTCGATGCGGCACTTTTGGACCAAACGTTCGGTCCAATTGTGAGGAGACTAACAACGACCTGCGGCAACGTGTCAAGAGGTGGCCCGAACGAGTTCTCATCCGGCCCTGACCGGCGGATGGACGAGCCTCCCTCCCGGGGTCCCTAGACTTCGGCAGGTGGAGAAGAGCACGCAGGTGGCGCAGGCCGGAAACAGCCGCGGCCGCCGGTCCCGGCAGGAGATCCTCGACGCGGCCGCCCGGGTGATGTCCGTACGCGGCTACGCCGGCACGTCGATCTCGACGCTCGTCAAGGAGACGGGCCTGCCCAAGAGCGCCTTCTACCACCACTTCGAGTCCAAGGCGGGGCTGCTGTCGGCCGTCATGGCCCAGGGGGCGCAGGGCTTCTTCGGCGCCATGCGCGACGCCCACCGCGACCCGCCGCCCGGCGGCACCCCCCGCGAGCGGCTGGGCTGGTACCTGCGCAGGACCGGCGAGGTCTTCGTGCACCGGGAGGAGTTCCTGCGCCTGCTGCTCGTGCTGGTGATGAGCAACGAGGCCGCCGAGGCGCCGGAGGCGACGCAGACCGTGATCGAGGTCCGCGAAGAGGGCCGCGACCTCATGCGCCACATGATCCGATCGTCGTTCGCCGGGGAGGGGGAGGACGCCGCGAACGCGGTCGCGGACGCCCTCGCCCACTTCGGCATGGCCGGCTTCGACGGCGCGTTCGTCTCCCTCCAGTCCGGGGACGGCAAACCGATCGCGGAGTTCATGGAGCAACTCGCCGACGCCATCGTGGCGATGGGCCAGGCACTGCTGCCCGGCCGCTGAGGTCTCCCCGGGCGGCCGGGCACGAGCGTCAGGCGGACCGCTGGTCGCGCTCGGCGACGAGCGTGAGGGCGATGTCGACGATCATGTCCTCCTGCCCGCCGACCAGCCGGCGGCGACCGCACTCCATGAGGATGTCGCGGACGTCCACGCCGTACCGCGCGGCGGCCGACTCGGCGTGGCGGAGGAAGGACGAGTAGACGCCGGCGTACCCCAGCGTGAGGGTCTCCCGGTCGACCCGCACCGGACGGTCCTGCAACGGGCGGACGATGTCGTCGGCGGCGTCCTGGAGCTGGAACAGGTCGCACCGGTGCTCGAAGTCCGACAGGTCCGCGACCGCGATGAACGCCTCCAGCGGGCAGTTCCCCGCCCCGGCGCCGTGACCGGCCAGCGAGGCGTCCACGCGGCGCACGCCGTTCTCGACCGCGACGACGGAGTTGGCGACCGACAGCGAGAGGTTCTCGTGGGCGTGGATGCCGATCTCCGTCCCCGGGTCGAGGACGTCGCGGTACGCCCGCACCCGCGCGGCCACGTCGTTCATGGTGAGCCGGCCGCCGGAGTCGGTGACGTAGACACAGTGGGCGCCGTACGACTCCATGAGCTTGGCCTGCCGGGCCAGCTCCTCCGGCGGGGCCATGTGGGAGAGCATCAGGAAGCCGGACACGTCCATGCCGATCTCGCGCGCCGCGGCGATGTGCTGGGCGGAGATGTCGGCCTCGGTGCAGTGCGTGGCCACCCGGACGGATCGCACGCCGAGCTCGTGGGCGCGCTTCAGCTCGTGGACGGTGCCCACCCCGGGCAGCAGCAGCGTGGTGAGGCGGGCGTTGACCAGCACCGACGCCGCCGCCTCGATCCACTCCCAGTCCGTGTGCGAGCCGGGACCGTAGTTGAGCGAGCCGCCGGCCAGGCCGTCGCCGTGCGCGACCTCGATCGCGTCGACGCCTGCCCGGTCGAGCGCCGTGACGATGCGCTTGACGTCCTCCAGGCCGATCCGGTGGCGGACGGCGTGCATGCCGTCGCGAAGCGTGACGTCCTGGACGAAGATCGGGGTGCCCATCAGAGGTCCGCCTTCCCTGCCGCGATGCGTTCCGCGACCCGCAGGGCGGCGGAGGTCATGATGTCGAGGTTGCCGGCATAGGCCGGAAGGTAGTGCGCGGCCCCCTCGACTTCGAGGAAGACCGACACCTGGTGGGTGGGCCGCGCGGCCCCGGCGGCCAGGAGCGTCCCGACCGGCTGGTCGGCGGGGATCTCGGTGATCTGCACCTGCTGCTTGAGCCGGTAGCCGGGCACGTAGGCGGCCACGTCGGCGACCATCTTCTCCACCGACCGGCCGATCTCCTCGCGCGCGGCCGGATCCGGCGCGGCGACGAGGCACAGGACCGTGTCCCGCATGATCAGCGGCGGGTCGGCGGGGTTGAGGATGATGATCGCCTTGCCGCGGCGCGCCCCGCCGATCTGCTCGATGGCGGCCGAGGTGGTCTCGGTGAACTCGTCGATGTTGGCCCGGGTGCCCGGACCGGCCGACTTCGACGCGATGGACGCGACGATCTCGGCGTACTCGACGGGCGCCACCCGGTTGACGGCGGCGACGATCGGGATCGTGGCCTGACCGCCGCAGGTGACCATGTTCACGTTGGGCGCGTCGAGGTGCTCGTCGAGGTTGACGGCGGGGACGACGTAGGGGCCGATCGCCGCCGGGGTCAGGTCGATCAGCCGCTTCCCGAACGGGGTCAGCCGGGCGGCGTTCACCTCGTGCGCCTTGGCCGAGGTCGCGTCGAAGACGATCTCGATCTCCTCGAAGCCCGGCAGCGCGATCAGCCCGTCCACACCCTCGTGGGTCGTCGGGACGCCGAGCCGGGCGGCGCGGGCCAGGCCGTCCGAGGCGGCGTCGATGCCGACCATGGCCCCCATCTCCAGATGGCGGGCCCCGCGCAGAACCTTGATCATCAGGTCGGTGCCGATGTTGCCCGAGCCGATGATCGCGACCTTCGTCCTGCTCATGATGCTGCTCCTTCGGTGAAGCCGGCCGTCACCGTGCCGAGGCCGGACAGGGTGGCGGTGACGGTGTCGCCGGCGGTGACCGGCCGCATGGGGCCGAGCGCGCCGGACAGGACGACCTGCCCGGCGCGCAGCGGCTCGCCGAGGTCGCGGGCGGTGCGCGCCAGCCACACGACCGCCTCGATCGGGTCGCCCAGACAGGCCGCGCCGGTGCCGGTGGAGACCTCCTGGCCGCCGATGCTCATGGACATCACGACGTCCACCGGCTCGAACTCCTCCAGGGTGCGGCGCTCGGTCCCGAGCACGTAGGCGCCCGCGGAGGCGTTGTCGGCGACCGTGTCGCCGAAGGAGATGTCCCATCCGGCGATCCGGCTGCCGCAGATCTCCAGCGCGGCGACGCCGTACTCGACGGCGTCGCGGACCTGCCGGGCGTCGAGGGGGCCGTCGGCCAGGTCGGAGCCGAGCACGAACGCGATCTCCGCCTCCGCCCTCGGCTGGAGGACCCGTCCGGCCGGGATCACGGCGCCGTCGGCGTAGGCCATGTCCTCGAACAGGACGCCGAAGTCCGGCTGGTCGACGCCGAGCTGCCGTTGCACCGCCTCGGACGTCAGGCCGATCTTGCGGCCGGTGATCCGGGCGCCGGCGGCGAGGCGGGCCCCGGTGAGCGCGGCCTGCACGGCGTACGCGGCGGCCAGGTCGTCACGGCCGATCAGATCCCGCACGGGGGCGCACGGCACGCCGGACGCGGCCGCCCGCGTGAGCCGCCCGGCCGCGGCGGCTATGTCGGACGGCCCGGCGGCTGCCGCTCCGATGGTTTCGTTCATACCCCCACTGTGCAGGCAGGACGGCACCGCAACCAGCACATCGTCTCGCTCAGCGATACGCTGTGCGGGTGACGGAAAGGGCGGATCTCGACACCGTGCTGGGCAAGGCGGTGACGATCCTGCGCGCCTTCCGGCCCGAGGACCGGGTCGTCGGGCTCGCCGAGCTGGTACGGCGTACCGGCCTGCACAAGGCGACCGTCCACCGGCTGGCCGGAGATCTGGTCGCCAACCGGCTGCTCGACCGCGCCGACGGCGGCTACCGGCTCAGCGGCGGCCTGTTCGAGCTCGGCATGCTCGCCTCGCTGGAGCGCAGCCTGCTCGAACTGGCGATGCCGTTCCTCCAGGACCTCTACGAACGCACCCACGAGACCGTCCACCTCGGGGTGCGGGAGGGCCACGACGTCGTCTACGTGGCCAAGATCGGCGGCCACCGCCAGGCCAGGGCCCCCTCGCGCACCGGCGGCCGGATGCCGCTCCACTGCACCGCGATCGGCAAGGCGCTGCTCGCCTACGCCGACCCCGGCCTGCGGCGCGACGTGCTGACCGGCCCGCTCGAACGACGTACCCCGCACACCGTCGTCGCGCCGAGCATCCTGCGCGGCCAGTTGCGGCGCGTCGCGGAGACCGGCGTCGCGTTCGAGGCGGAGGAGTCGGCCGTCGGGCTGCTGTGCGTCGCCGCGCCGGTGCTGGGCCGCGGCGACGAGCCGCTGGCCGCGATCAGCGTGGCCGGGCCGACCGGCAGGTTCCGGCCCGAGGGCCACGCCACCGCGGTACGCGCGGCGGCGGCCGCGCTCGCCAGCACCCTCAGCCGCCGCGACCTCCTCCGGTGACCCGGCGGACCCTGCGGTGACCCGGCGCTCCGAAAGCGCACGGGCTCAGAGGGCGTGGGTGATCGAGTCCGCGGCGGCCGTGAGCGCGGCGACGAGCGGCTTGATCTGCTTGGGGGAGTAGCGGACGCTGGGCATCGAGACCGACAGCGCCGCCCAGGTCGCGCCGTCGCGGCCCTTCACCGGGCATCCGACGGCGACCACCCCCCGCTCGGTGCGTTCGAGGTTGAGCGCGACCCCGCTGCGCCGCACGGACCGCAGGTCGCGCCGCAGCCGCACAAGATCCGGCAGCTCCTCGGCCGGATCGCCGCGATCGTCGGCGGCGTAGAGGAGCTCCAGCTCCTCGTCCGACAGCGCCGCCAGCGTCACCAGGCCGCCGGTGGCCTGGTGGGCCGGGAAGACCATCCCCTCGCGGCTGCCCACCCGCAGCGCCTGCCCGCACTCGACCGAGGCGATGAAGCGCACGTTGCGGCCGGTGCGGATGCTGAGGTTCACCGTCTCGTCGATGCGGTCCACCAGCGCCCGCATCGCCCCCAGGGCCGCCGCGCGCAGTGCGCCGACGTCGGACCGGGCGCGCTCGGCCAGAGCCAGGACGGGGCCCACCCGGTAGCTGCGGTCTTCGTTCTGCACCGCGAAATCGCGGTACACCAGCGCGGTCAGCAGCCGGTGGGCCGTCGAGCGGGCCACGCCCAGGCGCTCGGCCGCGGCCGAGACCGTCACCACGCCGTCGAGCTGGAGGATCTGCGCCAGCTGGAGGGCATGGTCGACGCTGCTCGGCGCGTAGGCGGGCGGGGTCTTCATGGGCTTCGCCATGGGACCGATCCTCGCACATGATTCCGTCTTGCAGAATCCTCTTTTCCGGACCCGTCATCTCCACGGATAGTCGGGGCCATGCCCCATGTGAACGCAGGCAGGTCGCCGGTCAGGCTCGCCGCTGTGGACCGGCCGGACCAGCCCTCCCTCAGCCCCGAGCTGGAGGACCTCTACCGAGGCTTCGAAGAGGCGCTGCTCGTCCCGTTGTGGACCGAGATCGGCGACCTGATGCCGCCGCACCCGCGCTCCAGCGCGCAGCCGCACCGGTGGGACTGGAACACGCTGCTCGGCCTCGCCGGCCGCGCCGGGGAACTGGTCCCGGTCGGCCGCGGCGGCGAGCGCCGGGCGATCGCGCTGGCCAACCCGAGCCTGGGCGGCAAGCCCTACGCGACGCCGACCCTGTGGGCCGCGATCCAGTACCTGATGCCGGGCGAGAACGCCCCCGAGCACCGGCACACCCAGAACGCCTTCCGCTTCGTCGTCGAGGGCGAGGGGGTGTGGACGGTGGTCGAGCGCGACCCGGTGCCGATGCGCAGGGGCGACTTCCTGCCCCAGCCCGGCCTGCACTGGCACGCACACCACAACGCGGCCGACACCCCGATGGCCTGGATCGACGGTCTCGACATCCCCTTCCAGTACGGCGTCGAGGCGCAGTTCTTCGACTTCGGCCGGGACACCCTCAGCGAGGAGGAGCACGCCACCCCCGACCGCTCCCGCTCGCAACGCCTGTGGGGACACCCCGGCCTGGCGCCGGTCTCGCAGCTGCGCCGGCACGAGGGCACGCCCCTGCTCTGCTACCGCTGGACCGACACCGACGCCGCGCTGGCCGACCAGCTCGCGCTGGAGCGGGAGGGACACCCCGGCACGATCGAATCCGGCCACGCCCTGGTCCGCTACACCGACCCGGCGACCGCGGGCGACGTGCTCCCGACGATCCGGGCGCAGTTCCACCGGATCGTGCCGGGCGTGGAGACCGCGCCGTACCGGGAGACCGGCTCGTCGGTCTACCAGGTCTTCGACGGGTCCGGCCGGGTCACCGTCGGCGACGTGTCCTGGCAGGTCACCCGCGGGGACCTCTTCGTCGTGCCGTCCTGGCAACCGCTGTCGATCCGCTCGGAGGCGTCGGGCTCCGACTCCGACTCCGGCGCGCTCGACCTGTTCCAGTTCAGCGACGCCCCGATCTTCACCAAACTCAACCTGTTCCGCAGCCACACCGAGGAGGGCGGCCGATGAAGCTCGCCACCGTCCGTCTGGACGACCACCGCACCGCCGCCGTCCGCGTCGAGGGAGACCAGCTCGTCGAGGTGGGCCTGCCCGACGTCGGCGCGGTGCTGGCAGCGCCCGGCGGTCTCCGGGCCGCCGCGACCGCCGACGGCCCCCGGCACGCGCTGGACGGAGCCGACCTCGCCCCGGTCGTGCCGCGGCCGAGCAAGGTCGTCTGCGTCGGGCTGAACTACCAGAACCACATCAAGGAGATGGGCCGCGACCTGCCCGAGTACCCGACGCTCTTCTCCAAGTTCGCCGACACCCTCATCGGCGCCACGGACGAGATCCGGCGTCCGGCCGAGACCGGGCAGTTCGACTGGGAGGCCGAGCTCGCCGTCGTCATCGGCCGGCAGACGCGCCGCGCGGACGAGGAGCAGGCGGTCGCCGCGATCGCCGGGTTCACCGTGCTCAACGACATCACCTGCCGGGACTGGCAGTTCCGGACCCGGGAATGGCTGCAGGGCAAGAACTGGGACTCCACCACCCCGCTCGGCCCGTTCCTCGTCACCGCGGACGAGACCGGCCCGCGTCCGGCGCTCGACATCCGATGCGAGGTCGACGGCCAGGTGATGCAGTCGGACAACACCGGCGACCTGCTCTTCGACCCGGTCGCCCTGGTCCGCTACGTCTCGACGATCGTCCGGCTCAACCCGGGCGACGTGATCGCGACCGGCACGCCGGGCGGCGTCGGCCACGCGCGCAAGCCTCCGGTCTTCCTGAAGGGCGGCGAGGTCGTCGTGACCGAGATCGAGTCGCTGGGCAGGCTGGAGAACCGCGTCGTGCGAGAGGGCGACTGATGCCGCGCGACCTGGCCGCCACGCTCGCCTGGGCCGACACCGGGACCGCGCTGTGCGCCTCGGCGATCGCCGGCCTGTCGGAGGAGGAGTACGGCGCCGCGTCGGCTCTGCCGGGCTGGACGCGCAGGCACGTCGTGGCCCACCTGGCGGCGAACGCCGAGGCGATCGGCAACCTGGTCCGGTGGGCGCGCACCGGCGAGGAGAGCCCGATGTACGCCTCGCCGCAGGAGCGCGCCGCCGGGATCGAACGAGGCGCCCTGCTCGGCGCCGGCGAGCTGACCCGGTGGTTCACCGAGTCCGCCGCGACCCTGGCCGCCGCGATGGCGGCACTGCCCGAGCAGGCGTGGCGGGCCGAGGTGGTGACCGCCCAGGGGCGGACCGTGCCGGCGAGCGAGACCCCGTGGATGCGCGCCCGGGAGGTCATGGTGCACGCGGTGGACCTCGCGACCGGGCTCACCTTCGCCGACCTGCCCGGCGACTTCCTGCGGGAGCTGCGGGACGACATCCGCGCCAAGCGGGGCCACGACGCCGTGCCCGACGTCCGGGGATCGCTGGCCGACGTGACCGCCTACCTGGCCGGACGCCCGGCGAGCGGCGTGACCGCCGCCGACGGCGGCCCCCCACCGACCCTGCCTCCATGGCTGTGACGAAAGAGGACCCCATGGACAGCTTCCCCTCCACCCGCGCCGACGTGATCGTCGTCGGGGGCGGCATCGGCGGCCTGTCCGCCGCGCTCGCCCTGGTCCGCCAGGGGCTGCGGGTCAGGGTGTACGAGGCGGCCTCCGCGTTCGGCGAGGTCGGCGCGGGACTCCAGCTCGCCCCGAACTGCACCCGCATCCTGGACCGTTTCGGGCTGCTGGAGGAGGCGGCCGCCCTCGGCGTGCTGCCCGAGACCATGGTCATGAAGGACGCCGTGGACGCCGGCGAGCTGACCCGGCTCGACCTCCGCGACGTCGAACGCCGCTACGGCTACCCGTACCTGGTGATGCACCGCAGCGACCTGCACGGCATCCTGCTGCGCGCCTGCGAACGCGCGGGCGTCGAGCTGCTCACCGACGCCCGCTGCACGTGGTACGGCAACCTCGGCGGCGGCGCCCGCGTGCGCTTCGCCGACGGCCGCGCGGACGAGGCGGACGTGGTGATCGCCGCCGACGGGCTGCACTCGGTCGCCCGCGAACTGCTGGTCCAGGACGAGCCGGTGAGCTCCGGGTACGTCGCCTACCGCTGCGCCGTGCCGTACGAGCAGGTGGCCGGCAACGACGTCCACGACAAGGACGTCGTGGTGTACATCGGCCCGCGCTGCCACTTCGTGCAGTACCCCCTGCGGGGCGCGCGGACGTTCAACCAGGTCGCGGTGTTCGAGTCGCCCAAGGCGCTGGCCGGCGAGGACGACTGGGGAACCCCCGACGAGCTGGACGCGGCGTTCGCGGGCACCTGCGACCAGGTCCAGAAGGGGTTGCCGCTGATGTGGCGCGACCGCTGGTGGCGGATGTTCGACCGCGACCCGATCATGACCTGGGTCACCGGCCGCATCGCGCTGCTCGGCGACGCCGCGCACCCGCCCCTGCAGTACATGGCACAGGGCGCGATCATGGCGATCGAGGACGGCTGGGTGCTCGGCGAGCACGTCGCCGCCCAGCGCGCCGAGGGCGGCCCGGAGGTGGACTGGGACCGGACGCTCGCCGCCTACCAGGCGGTACGGCCCGAGCACTGCCGCCGCGTGGTGACCACCGCGCGGGCGTGGGGCGCGTTGTGGCACCTCGACGGCCTTGCCAGGCTGCAGCGCAACGCCCTGCTGCGGGACCGCGACGTCCTCGACTACTCGTTCGTCGACTGGATCTTCGGTCCGACGGCGTTGACCCCCGAGGACGAGCCGCAGATGTTCCGCCCGATCCCGCTCGACACCGCCGTTCTGTGACCGCCGCCCGGTGACCGACCGTCGTGCGGGAGGTCGATGACCCGGGCGGCTGTCTCAGTGCAAATCGGGTCGCTTGCCCGGTCTCACCGTTTCGGCCGGAAGTAGTGCCTGACCATGTAGGCGGTGACCTGGGCGCCGATCCTGGCGCCCTGCACGTCCGCCGTACGGGTGTGGATGCCGCCCCAGATGCGGGCCTCGACGACCTCGGCCAGGGCGTGGGAGAAGCCGCGGAAGGTCCTGGTGGTGCCCGAATCGGCGCTGTGGCCGCTGAAGGGGATGTCGTCCCTGCCGAAGAAGGCGGTCAGCGCCGACATGCTGGCCGCCGTGAAGCAGGTGTGCCCGGAGGTGTAGTCGGGGTGCGGCGGGGTGACGAGCAGCGGCGTCCAGTCCGGGTCGGCCACGGTGGCGGGGTTGCCGTCGGTGTCGGCCAGGCGGATCGCGGTGATCGGCCGCCAGAAGGCCCACGCCGCCTTCTCGTTGTAACAGGCGGTCGTGGCGTCGGCCTCGGACAGGTCGACCATCGCGAACATCCGGGCCGCCTGAAGGGTGTTCAGCCGCCGCGTCGTGGCGAGCTGGCGTTTGATCTCCCATTCGGCCAGGCGCCGGTCGTGCCAGTAGATCGCGGCCTCCGTCTGGTCCTGCGTCCTGACCGTGCTGCCGGCCGCGCCGATCCGCTTGAGCTCGTTGAAGTCCCTGGCGTAGCGGGCGCTGGTGAGCGCGGGCGGGCCCGACGTGCGGAACATGGACGCGCTGGGGATGAGGAACGGCTTGAGCTCGCCGACCCAGGCCCCGTCGGAGGCGTTCGTGGGCGGCGTCGGCCGCCACCGGCCGGGCTCGGTGCCGGTGGGCCAGGTCTGGTCGCCGAACGCCCCGTCGTTCTCCCTGGCGGCGATCATCGAGGCCGCCGCCTGGTCGCCCACGGCGATGCCGCGTCGTTTCGCGCGGCCGTCGGCGATCGTGGCCAGGTATTCGTCGTACTGGGTCGTCAGTCGTGCCTGCTGGGCCGGGAAGAGCTTGTTCAGCACGCGGAAGGCGGCGGTGGCGACGGCGGCCTCCGCCGACTCCCCGCCGTCGGCCCGGGGAGCGATCAGGTACGGCTGGTAGGGGGTGCCGGCGATCGCGTTCACCGCGTCGTAGACGGCTCCGTGGACCATGGCGAAGCTGCGGGCCTGGACCTGCGGTTGCTGGCCGGCGACGTCCCAGATGGCGGTCTGGGCGTTGCGGTCCCAGACGATGACGGCGTTCGGCGGCGGTTGCGTGACCGACGCGTACGCGGTTGATGAGCCCGTTCCCGCCGGGATGCCGGCGGCGATGACGAGGACGGCCAGCCATCGTACGATGACCGGCCGTCGCCTACCACGTGATTGAGGCATTCGAGCAAATTACTATGCCCCTCGACGCCGGTTAAGTGATGCGATGAGCGAAAACTCGATAACGACACATCCGAAACGCCGGCGCAGCTCACTCGCGGGGCGCCAGGCCGTTCCTGAAGGCGTAGGTGACCGCCTGGGCCCGGTCGCGTACGCCGATCTTGGCGAACAAGTTGTTGATGTGGCTCTTCACGGTGGCCTCGGAGATGAACAGGCGGGCCGCGATCTCGGCGTTGGAGCAGCCTGCCGCGATCAGCTCCAGCACCCCGCCCTCCCGCTGGGTCAGCCCGTCGGGGAGGGGACGGGAGCCGCCCCCACGCCGATCGGCGGCGGCAACGATGGGGCCGGGGCCCGGCCCGCGCCGTACCCGCGGCGAGAACGGCGTCCGCCCCCCTGCCACCCCGCACACGGCCTGGGCCAGGGACTCGGCGTCGGTGTCCTTGGTGAGATAGCCCCGGGCGCCGGCGCTCAGGGCGGCGAACACCAGCTCGTCGTCGCAGTACGTCGACAACACCACGACCTCGGTGGCGGGCCGCGCGGCACGGATGCGGCGGGTCGCCTCGACGCCGTCGAGCAGCGGCATCCGTAGATCCATCAGCACCACGTCGGGCAGCAGTTCGGCCGCCATGCGCACCGCCTGCAGGCCGTCGCCGGCCGTGCCGACGACCTGGACCCGGGGCACGAGCTCAAGCAGCAGCACCAGCCCCTCGCGCACCACCGTCTGGTCGTCGACCACCAGCACCCGAACGCTCATGACGGCACCCGCAGCAGCACGGTGAACCCGTCCTCCCGGGCGTGGGTGGTGAGCGTGCCGCCGATGAGCGCGGCCCGTTCGCGCATGCCGACCAGGCCGTGGCCGCCGCCCGGCGCGGGCGGGCCCGGCTGCCCGCCGTGGTCGCGCACCTCCAGCTCGCTCGACCGGTCCACCCGGCGCAGTGTCACCACGACCGACGCCCCCGGCGCGTGCTTGCGCACGTTGGTCAGCGCCTCCTGGGCGGTGCGGGCGACGGCCAGCCGCGCCTCCGCGCCCAAGGCCTGGGCGCCCTCCTCGATCGACAGGACGCACTCCCTCCCCGTGGCGGCCCGGAACTCCGCCGCCAGCCGTTCGAGGCGCTCCCGCAGCGGCAGGTCCTCGCCGCGCAGCATGTCCAGCGCCCTGCGGGTCTCCTCCAGGCCCGCCCGGGCCAGCCCGACGGCCCGCTCGACCCGGTCGAGCGCGGCGGCCCGGTCGCCCCCCTGTTTCAGCATCATGCGCACGCCCTCCAGGTGCACGATCTGCGCGGACTGGGTGTGGGCCAGGATGTCGTGCACCTCGCGGGCCAGCCGCGCCCGTTCGGACAGCACCGCCTCACGCGCCCGCGCCTCGGTCATCTCGGCGGCCTGCCGCCTGGTGGCGGACTGGTGGGCGAGCAGGAACGCGAACACCGCGGAGTAGGCCAGGCCCGCCGTCATCCCCCAGGCCGTGTTCATGTCGAGCCCGGTACGGTACGACACGCCCGGCATGCCGACGATGATCAGTGTGGTCAACGCCATCGCGACGCGTGGTCTGGTCCGGAAGGGCGCGGCGAAGGCCGTCACGAAGCAGAAGCCGACCCCGCTGTACGGCTCGACCAGGTGCATGACCAGGCCGCCTGCCACGGTGGTCAGCAACAGCCAGGCGTTGCGCCGCGTGGACCGCCCGGCCAGCGCCCACACGCACGCGGCCAGAGGGGCCGCCGCCAGCGGCAGGACGAGCAGGGCCGCGGCCGCGGTCGGGCGGGTGACCACCAGGAAGACCGGGCCGTAGGCGAGGTAGACCAGGAGCAGCGCGATGAGAAGGCGGATCACCGGGCGGCGGGGGAGGACCACGAGTTCACGCTAGCCGCCCGCGTGGCCGCGGTCATCGGCCCACGGGTGGAGTCGGCTTCCACCCGTGCTCCCATGCGTCCGCCGGGGCCGTTGCCGGAGGCTGGCGACCATGACAGTCATCCGCGTCGAGCACGTCAGCAAGTCGTACGGGAAGGTCGCCGCCGTCGACGACCTGTCCTTCGAGACTCCCCCCGGCGCCGTCACCGCCTTCCTCGGGCCCAACGGGGCGGGCAAGACGACCACACTGCGCATGATCCTGGGCCTGGTCACCCCCGACTCGGGCCGCGCGACCGTCGGCGGCCGGCCGTACCGCGACCTCGACCGGCCGCTCCGGCAGGTCGGCGCGGTGCTGGAGGCCACCGGCTTCCATCCCGGCCTCACCGCGCAGGCGCACCTGAGGGCCGTCGCCGTCGCGGCCGGGCTCGACGAGGCGCGGGTCGGGCAGGTGCTCGAACTCGTCGACCTCGCGCAGGCCGGGCCCAGAAGGGTGCGCGGGTTCTCACTGGGCATGCGGCAGCGGCTCGCCCTGGCCACCGCCCTGCTCGGCGAACCCGGGCTGCTCGTCCTGGACGAGCCGGCCATCGGGCTCGACCCGGCCGGCATCCGGTGGTTGCGCGGGTTCCTGCGGGCGTACGCCATGGACGGCAACAGCGTGCTGCTCTCCAGCCACGTGCTGGCCGAGGTCGAGCAGATCGCCGACCACGTGATGATCGTCGCGGCCGGCCGCCTGCGGTGGAGCGGTCCGCTCAGGACCGGGGCCGGCCTGGAGGAGCTCTACCTGGAGGTGACCGGATGACCCCCCTCGGCCCGCCGGCCGGCGGCCGGACGGCGCGGCTCGTCCGCGCGGAGCTGTCGAGGGCCCGCGCGAACCGTGCCACCTGGGTCCTCGCCGCGATCGCCCCCGCGTTCTGCGTGTCGTGGGCGGCCCTCGTCGCCATGTCGTCACCGGCCCCGCCGCCGGGGAACGTCTACGGCATGGCCCAGCAGGCCTACGTCTTCACCCTGATCCTGGGCGTGCTGGGCATGTCCGGCGAGTTTCGGCATCAGACCATCGGCTGGTCCTTCCTCGTCACACCACGCAGAGGGGCCGTGGTGACGGCGAAGCTGCTGGCCTACGGCCTGGTCGGCCTGGCGGTGGCCGTGGTGTCGGCGCTGACCACGCTCGCGGCGGGCGCGGCGCTGCTGGCCGTCAGGGGACTGCCGGTGACGGGCCCCGACGTGCTGCCCTCCCTCGCGGGCGGGGTGCTCGCCACGGCCGGGTACGCGGTGTTCGGGGTCGCGCTGGCCGTGCTGATCAGGAACCAGCTCGCCGCCGTCGTCCTGGCGGCCCTGATCTTCCTGTACGGCGACTACCTCCTGACCTGGCTGGCTCCCGGCGTCTATCCCTGGCTTCCGACGGGGGCGGCCAGGGCACTCGGCGGCCTGCGACCGGACACCGCGGCCCTGCTGCCCGCCTGGGGCGGGGGATTGTTGTTCGCCGGCTACGTGGCGGTCGTCGTGCTGGTCGCCGGGCTCGTCACGCTCCGGCGCGACGTCACCTGAGCCGGCGCGGCGGCGGCCTGGAAGGTGTGACGGTACGCCTGCGGCGAGACCCCGATCGCGGCGTGCAGATGCTGACGCAAAGACGCGGCGGTGGCGAAGCCCACCTGGTGGGCGACCAGCTCGACGGGCAGGTCGCTGGACTCCAGGAGCTCCCGGGCCCGGCCGACCCGCTGCTGGGTCAGCCACCGCCCCGGACTGATCCCGGCCTCGTCCTGGAAGCGGCGGGCGAACGTGCGCAGGCTCATCCGGGCGTGTGCGGCGAGGTCGGTCAGCGTCAGCGGCTCGGCCAGCCGTTCGAGCGCCCATTCCCGTGTCGCGGAGGTCCCCGCCGCGGACGGCTCGGGCACGGGCTGTTCGATGTACTGCGCCTGGCCGCCGTCTCGCCGTCGTCGACGAAGAGCACCTCCGCGTCGAGGGTCACCCGGGGGAACAACGCGCTGAACCGGGCCGCCTGGTTCCAGTGCGTCGTGACCCGGCGGCCGTCGAGCAGCCCCGCCGCCGCGAGCGCGAACGCCCCGGTGCGGTGCGGGTACGCGCCGCCGGCGTCAACCCGACCGACTGGAAACACCGCGCCGTCCCCGGCCTCATGCTCGGCGAGCCGCCGTTCGTCCTCGGCTGGGACGTCTCCGGGGTGGTCGAGGCCACCGGCCTCGGGGTCACCCTCTTCAAGCCGGGTGACGAGGTGTTCGGCATGCTGCCGTACCCGCACGGAGCCGGTTCGCACGCCGAATACGTCACCGGCCCCGCGCGCGCCTTCGCGCCCAAGCCTGCGGCCGTCGACCACGTGCAGGCCGGCGCCTTGCCGCTGGCCGCCCTCACCGCCTGGCAGGCCCTCGTGGACACCGCGCGCGTCGAGGCCGGGTGGCGGGTGCTGATCCACGCGGCCGCCGGCGGGGTCGGCCACCTCGCCGTGCAGATGCCAAGGCCCGCGAGGCGTACGTGATCGGCACCGCCGGCGCCCCCAACCACGACTTCCTGCGCGCCCTGGGCGCCGACGAGGTCCACGACTACCGCACCACGGACCTCGCCGAGGCCGTCCGCGACGCCGACGTCGTCCTGGACGCCCAGGGCAGCGATCACGCCATGCCTCTCTGCGCAGCCTGCGCGCGGGCGGTCTCCTGGTCTCCCTGCGCCTCGACGACGGCACCCGGGCGCTCGCCCGGGAAGCGGCCCGCCTCGGCGTGCGGGCGGAGGTCATGCTGGTGCAGGACGACCACGCCGGGATGCTGGCCATCGCCCGGCTCGTGGCCGACGGCCGGTTGCGCGCGGAGATCGCCGGCACCTTCGAACTGGCGGACGCGGCGAAGGCCCACGCACTCGGCGAGACCGGCCACACCAGGGGGAAACTGGTCCTCACCGTGCAGTAGCCCCGCGCGACCCGCTCCGGCGCGGCTCCACGGAGGTCGACCCTGGTGGACGGCGCGACGTCAGGAATGAACGGTGAATCCCCCGAACCCGCCGAAGTCGCCGCCGCCCGGGTAAGTCGGGTAGCTGCCGCCCGAGGACGTCGAGGAGGAACGCTGCGGGGCCGACCTGGCCCGCTCCTCCTCCCATTCGGCGTGTCGCGCGCGGTCCCGTTCGAGTTCGGCGAGGTCGCTCAGGTCCTTGACGTCAAGCCTGAACCAGTCGTCGACCAGGGCGAAGAGCGACGGAGAAGGCGCAGGGGCCATCGGCAGCCCCCGGGGGGTCGTGCCGGAAGGCGGCAGCCGCGCGGTGATGGCCGCCAGCTCCCCGTCGGCGGCGTGGACCGAGTCCGGATGCCAGTCCACCCGGTGCAGGTCGCGACGTTTCTCCTTCGCCGCTTCGATGACGTGCTGAAGGCTCACCGGTCGGCCGGCCGGGGCGGGACCCGCCTCGTCCGTTCGTGCGATGCGGAACTCCTCCGGTCCGGAGGGCGTCAGATACCACGCTTCCCGCTGCTGCCACCTGAACAGCCGGGAGAACTGCGCGCCCATCCGCAGATGCGTTCTCGACGTCTCCTCGATCTGGGCGCGCACCTCGTCGTGCACCGGCCGGTACCGGTCGGAGGCGCGTGCCAAACGGTCATGCCCGTCCATCAGCGTCGACCGCCATCGCTCGAAGCGTCTCCGCGTCCGCCGGGACGACAGTGCGATGCGATGGCCGTAGTCGCACCATGCGTGGCTGACCTGCCTGACCACCTCGTTGAGTTCGGTGAGGTATGCGACGGCGGCTTCCTGCCACCGGTCGAGATCGCCCTGGTCGGCCGCCAGATGGGTGACGCCCGACCGCTCGACCAGCAGCGGTCGATGGTGGGACGACTCCGGTGTGAGGAGGGTGGGCGCCGGTTCGGGGCCGTCCGATCCGGGACGCACCGGCACGCGCAGGAGCAGGTCCGCGTTCCACCCGAGTTCCACCTTCTCGGCGGAGGCGACGTACAGGTCGCACAATGTCGACTGTCGCGTCTCGAAAATCGGCGGGAACCATTCCGGCGACGGGCGGCAGTGCCACACGAACGTGGACGGCACCTGCCACCGCGTGTCGAAGATGGAGATGTGCTCGGAAGCGTTCGCGGGGTCCCGTTCCGTCAGATGGACTTCCTGGCTCTCGTAAAGGGCGACGGGGGCGTGCGGGTCCACCGCTCTCTGCGACGTGGAGCACGCGAAGAGGGGCTCCTCGTACGGCGTGCGCTGCTGGAACGGCAACAACCACATGACCCGCGCGTCCTGCTCACCTTGCTCCCGCGCGATGGACAACTCGTGGATCCGGCGTCGCTCTTTCCGCATGTCCCGTATCCCTCCTGACCGCGTGCCGACGGAGAAGCCGCCAGGTCGAATGATGCCGCGGCCGTTCAGGCCGTGTGTATACCCGCGTAGAAGGCGCGGGCGGCCAGGGTGATCCACTCGGGGCGTTCCCAGGTGGTCCAGCGGGCGCGGGCCTGTTCGTCGATCTTCGCGGCCGTCTCGTCGGCGGAGAGTCCGGCCGCGTGCAGGCGTGCGGCCTCCGCGTACACGTAGTCGAGGTAGTCGCGGACGTCGCGGATCAGGGAGACGCCGGCCACCTCCCCATGGCCGGGCACGACGACCTCGGGGTCGCGGGCGATCAGATCGTCGAGCACGCCGATCCATCCGGGGCCGTCCACGTCCACGTCGTACGGCGGGAAGTACGGCGCGATCGGGAAGATGCGGGTCTCCACCAGGTCGCCGCCGAACAACACCCGGTCGTCGATGACGACGACCTGGTCGGAGCCCGTGTGCGCCGGCCCGACCGCCAGCAGCGTCGCCGTGCGCCCACCCAGGTCGATCTCGGCCTGACCTTCGTAGACCAGGTCGGGATCGACGAGTTCCACGCCTTCGAGCTCGGCCGCCGCGGCGGCGCTCAGACCCTTGAACATCTCGACGTAGCCGGCGCCCTTGCGGTGCAGTTCCGCACGCTGGGAGGCGTTGTAGACGATCGTCGCGGCCCCCTTGAACGCCTGCGCCCCGAACCCGTGCTCGGGGTGGAAGTGCGTGACGGTCAGGTACAGGCGCCGGTCGCCCGCCAGGCGCCGGGCCTGCTCCAGGACGTGGGCGCCGTTGCGGCGGCCCATGCCGGTGTCGATGACCAGCGCGGAGTGCTCGCCCACGACGATGCCGACGTTCGGGACGAGCTCGACGCGGTTGTCGGGGATGACGTACACGCCGTCGGACACCTCGACGGGCTCGCCGCGCACGATCGGCGGCGGGCTGGTCTGGACGTCGGGAAGGTCGCTCAGGTCGGGGGACGCGTTCGGCGTCACATCGGCGGGGCACATGATCCGGCTCCAATCTGAACAGTGTTGAGATGCTGGCGAGCGTAGCAGAGATCTGATCAGTGTTAAGATCGGGCGATGGCGAAAGGGCGATACCACCACGGCGACCTGCGCAGCGCGCTGCTGGACGCCGCCGAGGCTCTCGTACGCGAGCGCGGCGTCGACGGCTGGTCCCTGCGCGAGGCCTCGGCCCGCGTCGGCGTCAGCCCCAGCGCCGCCTACCACCACTTCGCCTCCCGCGACACGCTGGTGCGCGCCCTGTCCGAGCGCACGCTCGCCTGGCTCGGCGAGCGCCTGCGGCACGGCTGCGAACGAGCGCCCGGCCAGGCCGACGACCCGCAGCGGCGGCTGATCGCCCTGGGGCGCGGCTATGTGAGCTGGTCGCTCGACGACCCGGCCGTCGCCCGGCTCGTGCTGCGCGGCGCCGCCACCGCCCCCGACTCCGCCATCTCCCCCCACCCGCACGACGTCCTCACCGCGGAGCTCGACCGGCTCGCCGACGCCGGCGGCCTGCCGGGGGCCGCCCGCGAGGGGGCGGAGTTCGTGGTGTGGGCCGCGCTGCACGGGCTGGCCGTGCTGCTGGCCGACGGCCTGATCCACTTCGACGACCCGCACGCGGTCGAGCTCCAGACCGGGCGCGTGGTCCGTGCCACGCTCAACGGCCTGGCCCAGGAGGCGTCGCACCCGGCGGACCGCCCCGCGGCCCGCTCGGCTCACACCGAGCGCCTGGCCCGCCGTCCTCGCGGCTGACCCCCCTCAAAGGGGTACGCCTTTCGGGCCGGGGATCCGTTCAGGCCAGGCGGGCCGGGTCGGCTTCGATCGCGGCCGTCCTCCCGTCCAGGTGCCAGCCCTTCCCGTACGCCGCGGCGAAGGCGTCCTCGCCCAGCGCGGCCCGCCCTCGCCGGGTGAGCTCGCGAACCTGCCGATCGGTGCGGTCGTGCGCGCCGCGCAGCCGGGACGCGGCGCCGAGCAGGACGGCCGACTCGTGGTGCCGTCCGCGCGCCTCGGTGTACGCGGCGGCGTTCACCGCCACCAGCGACAGGATCGGCAGGTCCCGGGTCTCCGACGCCGCCGCGTACGCCTTCTCCAGCGCCTTCTCCGCGCCGGCCAGGTCGCCCGTCTCCAGGCAGAGCGAGGCCCGTGCGCTGCCGACCAGCGTCCGCACGTGGTCACCGGCGAAACCTCGTCGGCGCCAACGACATGGGCCGGCACACCTACGACCCGGACGGCCACGTGATCCCCGCCGAGGACTACGCGGCAGGCTACGACCGCCTGCTCGCGCCCCTCGCCGAGGCCGGCGTCGGCCTGATCCTCATCGAGCCCTTCCTCCTGCCGATCCGCGGCCTCGTCCAGGTCGTCGACACACAGGTCGGCGAAGAGGGGAGGAAGGCGTGGCGCGCCGACCTGGACCCGAAGATCCAGGCGGTGCGCGAGCTCGCCCGCGAGTACGGCGCGCACCTGCTCACCGCGGACGGCATGTTCGCCGGGCTCGCCGCCACGACCGGACCGGAGTACTGGGCCGCGGACGGCGTGCACCCGACGCCGGCCGGTCACGCCGCACTCGCGGCGGCCTGGTTGCGCCTGGTCGCGTGAGCTCGTCCCCGCCCCTGAGCGCCGCCGTACGCTCGTGAATCGAGGGGGAAACGGGCGGTCCGGTGCGAGGTCCGCGGTGCCCGTCGGCGCACCGGGAGGCCGGCGCGCCGCGGCGGCTCGTCCGGCTAGGGTTGCTCCGCATGACGCACCATGAGGTCGAGATCAGCGCGGAGCTGGTGCGGGAGCTGCTGCGTGACCAGCATCCCGACCTGGCCGGTTCCCCGGTGCGGCTCGGCGCGCGGGGCTGGGACAACCAGCTCTGGCGGCTCGGCGACGACCTCGCCGTCCGGTTGCCCTGGGCGACGCGGGACGCGGACGCGCTGCTCCGCAAGGAGCATGCCTGGCTGCCCGGCCTCGCCCCGCGGCTCCCGCTGCCGGTTCCCGTCCCCCAGCGCCTCGGGGAGCCGTCGCCGCGGTTTCCGCGTCCCTGGATCGTCACCACCTGGGTGCCGGGCGAGCCCGCCGACCGCGCCCCCGTCACGCGCGCCGCGGCGGCCGCCGACGCCCTGGCCGCCTTCCTGTCGGCGCTGCACCGGCCCGCACCCGGCGACGCGCCCGCCGGCCGCTTCGGCCGCGGGGCGCCGCTGGCCGGCCGCTCCGCCGAGTTCGCCGATCAGCTCGCCGAGGCCACCGAGATGGGGCTCGTCCCAGACCCGGACGCCGTCCGCCGTCTGGGACGACGCCGTCGCCGCGCCCGACTGGGCAGGCCCGGCGCTCTGGCTCCACGGCGACCTGCATCCGGCCAACGTCCTCACCGCGGACGGCACCATCTGCGGCGTGATCGACTTCGGCGGCCTTCTCATCGGCGAAGCCGGCGTCCGCGGCCGCCGGGGCGGCAAGCCCACCTGGGGCCCACCCGCTCACGCGGCACTACGACGCCTGATCGATGGCCTCTGACGGACGCCTACTGTCGAAGGTCGCTCGTCGCGGGACCGGCTGGGACGGCGGTGGTTCGAGGCCAGGTCCAGGCGGAGCGCAGGATGAAGGCCAGGAGCAGCACCTCGATTCCGATGGAGAGGCCGTAGAAGGGGGCCCAGTCCCAGGACTCCCCAACCGCGTTGAACACCGAGTAGGGGATGTAGAGCGATGCGACGACGAGGTTCGTGGCGCGGTTCACCCGGGCGGGCAGCGTCATGGAGAGCATCACCATCAGGGCCGGGATCGCCACGGACGCGAGCATCATGGTCAACAACGTCGGGCTGGTGTCGAACTCGAAGATGACGCCGGCACGGAGGTTGTCGATGACGCCGGGCTTGTGGAGGTGGAAGTAGTCGACGTAGATGTAGAGGAACATGAAGCTGGTCCATGCGGCGGCGAGCTTGGCGTGCACGGGGACCGGCCGGTTGTCGAGCAGGGTCGGGGCTTTCGTTCGGGTGGTCATCGGTTCTTCTTCCGAGAGGAGCGGTCCCTCCGCCGGACTGGCGGCGGGGATGTACCGAGGCCGCGCCCACCTGGACGAGCACATCGCCTCGACCGGGCAGTGGTAGCCCGGACCTCGGACGACTCGATCGCTGAGGGCAGGCCGTAACGGCGCTGGCCGGCGGCCCGCATCGTCGTCGCCCCGGCCGGACTCGCCGCCGGCGCCAGGCGTGCTCCGGCGCTCGATCGCCGATCGATTCCCACAGAAGCCCCCTCACGTCCGAGCGACGACCCTGGCTGGTTCGTACACCGTACATCGTACGCTGTACTACAAGTAGTACGCTGTACCATGACCGTGCGCTGGACGATTGTCAAGCCGTTCGAGCGAGCGAGAGGAGACCCGTGTCTGCCAGGGAACAACGCCCGGTGGCGTCAGAGGGGGCGCTGAGCAGGCAACGGGTGGTGGTCGAGGCGGTCCGGCTCGCCGACCGCGAGGGGGTCGACGGGCTGAGCATGCGCCGGCTGGCCGGCGCGCTCGGCGCGGGCGCGATGTCGCTCTACTACTACGTGGCGAACAAGGAAGAGTTGCTGGACGCCATGATCGACGTCGTGTTCGAGGAGATCGAGCTCCCGTCCGAAGAGACCGACTGGCAGTCCGCGATGCGATGTCGGGCGGTATCCACCCGACAGGTTCTCGCCCGCCACCCGTGGGCGATCGGCCTGATGGAGTCGCGGACATCGCCGGGGCCCGCGAACCTCCGCCACCGCGAAGCGGTCACCGCCTGCCTGCGGAGGGCCGGCTTCCCGGTCTTGATGGCGACGCACGCCAACTGGTTGCTCGACAGCTATGTCTACGGTTTCGCCCTGCAGGAAGCCAGCCTGCCGTTCGACACCGCCGATGAGTTCGCGGACATGGCCGAGGACGTCTACCTGCCCCAGCTCCCTCCTGACGAGTTCCCCTACCTCAACGAGTCCGCCGCGGTGCTCGCCGCTGCCGGCTACGACCCGGCGGAGGAGTTCACCTTCGGCCTCGACCTCGTCCTGGCCGCCCTCGAGTCCCTGAGAGTGCCTACGTGAGCTATTTGTGACTGTGCGCTGCGGGAGATCGTCGACGCGATCCGCTACCAGGGACGAACCGTGGTCGTACTGGACACCCAAAGCGTCAACGTCGCGGCTGGCGTCCCCGCCACCACGACCGGCCGGGACGTCGCCGAGCGGCGTCAGCTCACGTAACGTGACAACCTCGGGCTACGACGTCTGCCACACGTCCTCTGGTCGGCGCTACGTCGAGGCGGCCCGCAGCGTCGTGGCGACGGCCGTCGCGTGGTCGCGGTCGGCCAGGGGCTGACCGCCGTAGACCAGGGGGAAGTGGGTGCCGTACGCGGCCCCCCTGGCGTCGGGGGAGAGGGTATGGCGTACCGACATCGCCGCCTGCCAGCGCGGCCGGATCGCCTCCCGCTCCGCTTCGCCCGGACGGTGATGCCACCGGCAGCTCGGGCAGGTCGGCATGCCGGTCTTGTTGTCGAAGGAGAAGATGTTGCGCCGCTCGGCCGTCGAGGCGTGCGGTAACGCGGATGGGCCGGTCATCCACTCGCCGGTGGCCTCGTCGATCGGGTGGCCGGTCAGCTCCGACTCGTAACCGCGGATGAACTCGGCGAGCGGGGAGTCGCGCCCGATCGGCCCCGTTTCGCCCCGCTCGGCCGCAGCCAGCGCGGCGGCGAGCACCGGCTGGTCGGCCACGCCGGCCAGCTCGCACTGGCGGCGGGCCTCGGCGACCGCGGCCCGCCGCTGGAGGTCGGGAGAGGCAAGGTCGATGGCCTCGGCGAGCTTCCGGTTGCAGGCCCGCAGAGCGTGCCGGGCGAGGGGGTCGCCTCGCGGAGGGTCGTTCGGCGGTGGGTCGGTGATGACGCCGCCCAGGAGTGACCCGTCCAGTAACGCGGGGGTGAACAACACTCCGGTGATACGACTTGCCAGGGCGAGGGCCGCGGGAACGGAGCCGGACAGGTACTGGAACTCGTCAGCCGGCGCGGGTTCCAGGCCCAGCTCGCGCAGGTCCTCGTTCAGCGCGTCGGGATGGCTGCCCCAGCGCTCCTGGGGTGTCTGCGGGCGGAAGGCGGTCCGAATCCGTCCGTCCGCGGCGTGCTGGAAGTCGTGCGATGCCGCGTGGTCGTGGCGCATGACGGAGACGGCCTCACCTCCGTCGCGGGTCAGCTCGCGCAGTGTCGCCGGACGGGTTCCCGCCCAGCCGTCGTACTCGAAGGCGATGATCCAGTCGCCGGCCCGGGTCACCAGCACCATGTCGCAGCAGCCCTCGTTCACCGCCGTGCGCTCGCCGACCTCGTCATCGTCCACGACATGGATGTTGGCGTCGGCGACGCCGAACCGCCGGAGCGTCTCGCGCTCGTCCAGGCCGTGGACGAAGGTGACGGTGTAGATCTCATACCAGTCGTTCTCCCACGCGTAGTCCGCGGGCATGATCCTGCGCATCGCTCTCCTCCTCCGCGATCACGGTGAGTGTGGCAGGCGGCCCCGACAATCGTGGGGGGAGCGGTGCTTCAGGGCAGCACTGCGGGCAGGCCGCGTGAGTTGACCTTCGCGACGATCAGCGCCGGAGCGCCGGACGACGTCTTCACCGCGGCGAGGGCCTGGTCGAGCTCTGCCGCGGTGTCCACGGAGTACGTGGCCTGAACGCCGAGGGACTTGGCGAACGTGACGAAGTCCCATGGGTTGAGCAGGACGTAGGGCTTCGGCGTCACGTTCGGGTCGGTGAAGAAGTCCGAGTCGATGAGGTACTGCTCCAGGCCATAGATGCCGTTGTCGATGATCACCACGACGGGGTCGCGGTCGTAGCGTACGAACGTGGACAGTGCCTGGGCGGTCATGTGGAAGCCCCCGTCACCGCAGATGATCAGGGGACGCCTGCTCGACCCGAAGGACGCGCCGACGGCGGCGGCCACGGAATGGCCGATGGAGGCCCACACGGCGCTGGTCAGGAACCCGTCGCGGCCCTTGACCGGCAGGCTCGCCGCCGAGGCGCCGCCGAGGAAGGTGTCGGGCATCGCCAGCCATGAGGCGTCCAGGGCGGCACCGACGCGGTCGAACACCTGGGCATAGGTCAGCGGGCCGGTGGCGACGGGCGGGGACGGGTCGACGGCCGCGGGGACGGGGACCGGCGCCTCCTTCGCCGCCTCCGCCACGAGGGCGGTCACCAGGGCGGTGATGTCGGCGTTCTGCTTGCTCCCGTTCTTGATCTTCACCTTGCCGTCGTAGGCGGTGACGATGTGGCCGGTGTTGTCGCGGATGAACGTGGCGTAGCTGCTGGGGAAGACGCAGCCGAGCATCACGATCAGGTCCGCGTTCCGGACCTCGGGGGGCTGGCAGTTCGGCGGGGCGAAGACTCCGACCCAGCCGGCGTCCTGCTCGGACAGCACCGACTTGGCCAGCACCTGGGCCGACCAGCGGACACCGAGCTTGGTGATCAGGGCGGCGACCTTGTCGGCCAGTCCGTAACGCTGGACCTCGGTGCCCAGCAGGAGCACAGGTTTCGTGGCGGCGCGAACGAGCCCCACGATCGTGGCGGCGAGCTGCTGCTCGGTGCCCGCCGCCGGATTGGTGACGGGCAACGCCCCGGAAGGGGGCGAACAGGCCGCCGTCCAGATGGTCCGATCGATCTCGATGTAGACCGGCCGCTTCTTCCTGACCGCCGTCGAGATCGCGGTGTCGACCAGGGCGGGCACGTCGGCGGCCTGCCCGGCGCGGGCGGCGCTCGCGGTGACCAGCCGGTAGGCGTTGAGGTCTCCGTCGGGCTGGCCGGTCGAGTGCGAGAACAGGACGTCCAAGTTCTTCAGGTTGGCCAGGTTCGCGGCGCTCGGGCCGCCGTTCACGACGACGACCGGGCTGCGCTCGACGAACGCGCCGGCGATGGCGTTGATCATGCTGAGCATGCCGACGCCGTTGGCCACCGCGGCGGCGCCGAGGCCCTTCGTACGCGCGTAACCGTCGGCCGCGTAGCCCGCTTCGAGGTCGGTGGCGGTCACGACCGGCGTGATGTGGTGGGCGCCCACCGCGTCGAACAGCGGGGCGCCGTAGGCGGCGGGCACACCGAACAGGGTGTCGACCTGTTGCTGGCTCAGCCGCTCAAGGATGTAGTCGGCAACGGTGAAGGGCACGATGACGCTCCTGGGCATGCCCGCCGTACGGCAGATCGGTCGGAAGGGACAGGCGCGGATCGTCCGGCCGCTTGGGACGCCTACCCGCGCAGCCGGCCGGGCGAACGTGGCTTGACCTTACTCAGGACGGGTGTTTTCGCAGGTCAAGGCGTCCATGTGCGGCACGGCCGGACGTCGTCGCCGCCTGGGGAAACAGTCGTCCAGAGGCCGGTCAAGCGTTGGGATCGGGGGAAGAGCCGGACTGCCGCGCGGGTATGCGTACCGATGGCCAAGCGTCTGATCACCGGAGCCGGACATGCTGCTGGACGAGCGTGGAGTGAGCACCCTTTCCCATTTGCCCACTCCGGACTTCACCTTCGATCCTCATCAACCGGGTGCGTGCGTCGCGGGTCTGAGGCCGTACCGCAAGAAGTCCTATCGGCTCGACAAAGAGGTGCTGGGCGACAAGTTCGTCATTCACAACTACGGCCACGGCGGTGGAGGCATCACGCTGAGCTGGGGCTGCGCCGCCAAGGTGCGGGACATGGTGCTCAAACGCCAGGCCGAGACCGGGATCGTCGAAAGGGAGATCGCGGTGATCGGCGCAGGCGTCATGGGAATGACCGCCGCGACGCTGCTGCTCGACCTCGGACTGAACGTCACGATCTATTCCGACCGCACGCCTGTCGAGACCACGTCGTACAAGGCCGGCGGCCAATGGGCGGCGTCGATCCTGGAGTATTCCAAGGACTTCGCCAAGGTGCAGGAGTTCCAGTCCATCCTCAGGACCGCCTACACCATGTTCAAGGCCGGCATCGGCAAGGGCTTCGGCGTCTCCGAGGTCGACAACTACAGCGTCGGCCCCACCTCGGGCATCGACGTGGTGCACGATCTCGTGCCGGGACTGCTGCCGCCGCGCGAATATCTCCCGCGCCTGCCGTTCGAAGGGCACAACACCTCCGGATACAGGTACCGGACGTTGCTCGTCGAACCGCCGATCTTCATTCCCCGGCTGGAACGTGACCTGAGGGCGCGCGGCGTCACGTTCGTGAGCCGGAGATTCATCAACAGCACGGACGTGCTCACGTCCCTGACGCAGAAGGTCGTCGTCAACTGCACCGGGCTCGGCGCGAAGGACTTGTGGAACGACAACGACATGATCTCGTACAGAGGACAGCTCGCGATGTTGCGGCCGCAGATGAACCTGGAATACCTGTACGGGCAGAACGGATACCTGTTCCCGCGCCATGACCACGTCGTCATCGGGGGCACCGTCGAGGAGACCGACCAGGAAGTGTTCGACCCCGAGAGATGCAGAGGACTGGTCGAGTACATGGCCGGCGTGTTCGGCCAGACGCCCGCGGTGCCGATGCCGGACTTCCACGTTCACCATCCGCGCAACGAGCGCCTGGTCGATCCGAGACTGTCGATCGCCGATTGACGCCGGGGCCCGAACGCGGCGGCCTTCGGGAATGTCAACAACCACAGGAAGTGACGAGGCTTCAATGACTCAGACGATTCAGGGGTTCAGCGTCCAGGCCAAATGTCTTGACCAGGACGGCAAGCCCTGGCATTTGCCCAAGGGGGATGACACGGCAGAGAAGGGGGAAAGAGTGACCCTGCACATCACTGCCCGCCTCCTCAACTCGTCGCAGCCGTCCACGGATCTGGCGATGATCGAGTGCGAGATACTTTCCGGATTCACGCCCGTCACGGACTCGCTCGACGCCCTCGTCGCAGGGGGCCTCGTCACCTTGTACGACATAGATGAAACAGATCAGTTGAACCAGCGACTGGACCTCTACCTCAGGGAGGTCGGTAGCACCCCCACCGAGATCGCCTTCCAGATCGAATGCAAACACGCGGTCCACGACCTGGAACCGTCGACGATCGAACTCTCCGACTCCTACGACCCCGACAGCAGCGTCTCCACCCTGTATCCCAGGGCCTAGCGTCCCACTGCCCAGCAAGTGACAGTCGGTCCACGTGCCCGGACTGAGCTGGTCCATCCCGAGGGGGAGGAGCCGGCGGACGGCGAACCTGCCGACGCCGTGCCCAGGCAGGAGTTCAGGCCTGCAGGTAGTGCAGGACGGCGAGTACCCGGCGGTGGTCGTTGTCCGAGGGGGACAGGCCGAGCTTGGTGAAGATCTGCGTCACGTGCTTCTCCACCGAGCCGTACGACAGGAACAGGTCGGCGGCGATGGCGTTGTTGGAACGGCCCTCCGCCATCATGGCCAGCACCTCGCGCTCCCTCGGGGTGAGCGTGCCCAGGGTTTCCGTGCGGCGGCTGGCGCCCATGATCTGGGTGACGACCTCGGGGTCGAGGACGGTCTGTCCGGCCGCGATCCGGTCGAGCGCGGCCAGGAAGTCCTTGACGTCGGCGACGCGCTCCTTCAGGAGGTATCCCACGCCATGGGCGCCGCCGGCGAGCAACTGGGCCGCGTAGCGCGTCTCGATGTACTGGGAGAACACCAGCACGCCCACGTTCGGGTGATCACGGCGGAGCCGGATCGCGGCGCGCAGGCCCTCGTCGGTGTGGGAGGGCGGCATGCGTACGTCGACTACGGCGATGTCGGGACCGTGTTCCGCCACGGCGGCCAGGAGCGCGTCGCCATCGCCCACGGCGGCCGCCACCTCGTGGTCGCGGGAGGTGAGCAGCATGCACAGGCCCTCCCGGAGCATCACGGCGTCCTCGGCGATCACGATGCGCATGCGCTGCTCCGTTCAGATGTGCAGGGGGAGTTCGACTGTGATCACCGTAGGTCCTCCGGCCGGGCTGTGAATGCCGATCACGCCGTCCAACGTCTGGACCCGGGCGGCCAGGCCGCGTAACCCGGATCCGGTGCCGATCGCCGCGCCGCCGGTGCCGTCGTCGCGTACCCGCAGGGTCAGCAGGCCGTCATGCGCCCGTACCTCGACCGCGGCGTGCCTGGCGCCGCTGTGCTTGATCACGTTGGCGAGCAGTTCCGTCGTGCAGAAGTAGGCGATGGCCTCGATGGCCGGCGCCGGTCGTTCGAGCAGGTCGGCTTCGAACCGGGCGGGGATCGGACTCCGTGCGGTGAGCGTGGCCAGGGCGACCTCCAGCCCCTGGTCGAGTGCCGGTGGGTGGATGCCGAGGATCAGATCGCGCAGCTCGGCCACGGTCTCCTTGGCGCTGCGGTGCGCGCTGTCGACGAGGACGCGGGCGCGCCGGAGCCGTTCGGGCTGGCCGGCCTGTTCGAGCGCGGCCTGTTCGAGTTCGTCCTGGGCCATGCCCAGGCTCATGGCCAGCGTCACCAGCCGTGCCGCGGTCCCGTCGTGCAGGTCCCGCTCGATCCGGCGGAGCCTGGCGATCGCGTCCTCTGTGGCCAGCGCCCGTGCCTGCTCCAGCCGGAGGATCCGCGTTTCGCTCGGCGCGGGTCCGAGCAGCGTACGGGCGAGCATGCGCTCGGGGGCCAGGGCGAGATGCACGCCCCACGGCGCGAGGAGCAGCAGCGTCAATCCGGCGGCGCTGACCAGCACCGCAACCGGCCAGCTGGGCGGAGCCAGGTGCGCCAAGGCGGAGAACTGCCCCCACAGGGGACAGCCGAGCAGGAGCAGGCCACCGCCCCACAATCCGGCGGCGGCCGCGCACGCGAGCACGGCCGCCGGCAGCCGGAGCAGGCCATGGATGACGGCGCGCCATCCCGTCACGTCACCGAGTGCCGCGCCAAGCCGGTTCAGCAGGTTGAGCCCGGCACGGAACGGGCCAGGGCCGGGGCCGGGATCGGGCACCCGCACCCCGGCCCACGCTCGTGCCAGCCGTCGATTGGCCGTGCCGAGCCCTCGGGCCGCCGTCACACTGAGGGCCAGCATCGGCACACCGACGAGATTCGCCGTCAGGATGACACTCAGCAGCACGAGAACGAGATGGAGCAGGCCGGCTCCCGCCATGAACGGCAACATCAGCGCGTAGGCGAGCTCACGCTGCGACCGCTCCCGCAGCGGAGTGGTGATCAGCACGCGCCATCTCTCTGCCTGCCGGTCCATGCTCCCCCTCGCTCCATGCTCCCCCTCGCCGCACGCCGTCCAGCCTGATGGACACGTACGCGCGAGAACAGCCGGACAGCCGGTGGGGGACATCCCGAAGGCAACGCGGAGGACGTCCCGGTGGTGGCCGTCCGGACGGTGCCACCAGAGTGATCATCATGACGACAACCAAGCAGCGGCGTCGGCACGGCAGGACAAAGGGGCTGGTCATCGGTGTGACGGTAGTGGCGCTGGCGGGAACGACCCCGCCGGCCGCCGCCGTCAGAGACACGCAGCCGACCTGGCGGGAGTGCACCGGCCAGGGCACAGCCGCCGCGATGCGGTGCGCCGCGATCGAGGTGCCGGTGGACTGGGCCGAGCCGGACGGCCCGAAGATCGAACTGGAGCTGGCCCGGCTGCCCGCCACCGACTCCGCGCGCCGGATCGGCAGCGTGCTGGGGGTTCCCGGCGGTCCCGGGGCCGACGGCATCGACGACCTGAAGCGAGCCGCGACCGACCTCACCGAACTGCGGCGCAGATTCGACCTCATCGCCTACAAGCCGCGCACCACCGTGTGGCGCGATCAGATGCCCCCGTTCTGCATGCAGCCCGGGACGTCACTGTTTGAGCCGCAGAGCGAGAAGCAGTACAAGGCATTGGCCATAGCGATGACCAAGGCACTCAAGGCCTGCCAGAACGTGGACAAGACCGGCCTGTTCGCCCACTTGGACTCGCTGTCGGTGGCCAGAGACATGGACGCGGTTCGCGAGGCTCTGGGCGAGGAACGGCTGAGCTTCATGGCCAACTCCTACGGAGGGGTGGCCGCGGCCGCCTATGCCCGGCTGTTCCCGCAGCGCATCCGAGCCGTGTATCTCGACGGGACGATCAACCAGGTCGACGGCTGGCCCGACCAGATGTTGCGGACGCTGCCCGTCCAGGAATGGGTCTTCGCCAGGTTCACCACCTGGTGTGCGGACACCCCCGCCTGCGCGTTGCACGGACAGGACGCCGGCGCGGTCTGGCGCAAGCTCGTTCGAGGCGCCGATCGCAGGCCGATCCCGGTCACGTCGTCGGGGTCCGGCAAGGGCGAGCTGACCGGATGGCACCTGAGGAGTTTCGGGTTCATCGGCGATCCCGGGCCGGACAACTCGCGGTGGCTGGCGTTCGCCGAGGCGGTCGACAAGGCCCAGGGCGGGGACTGGTCCGGTTTCGCCGATTTCGCCCTCGGCAACGCGCGCATCTGGGCCGCGCCAGGAGTGCTGGCGATGACGTGCGCGGACGACCGTGGCTACAGCGGTTACGCGCAGCTGCAGAAGTTCCGCCGTCAGGCGCGGAAGCTCTCGCCGAACTTCGGGGGAGCGGCGTTCGACGCGCTCGGATGCACCGGTTGGCCGCTGCCGGTCGCCAACCCGTCCCGCCCGCTGCCGACTCGTGGCCTGCCGCCGTTCCTGGGAGTCGGCAGCACGTGGGGCGACTACGCATGGACCGAGAGCTTCACCAGGATGATCCCGGGGTCAGTGACCGTCGGCTACGACGGGCCCGGGCATGTCATGTACCTGTCGGGCAAGAAGTGCCCCGTCCAGCACGCCACCACGTACCTGACCGACCTGAGGCTGCCCAGGCCGGGCACCACCTGCCCTGTCGAATGACAGCCGGCACCCGGGCGCCGCGAGGGGGCCGGGCCCGCGGCACGCGTGGTCGTCAAGGCTTGGCCGCGCGCCGCCAGGCGGCGTTGCGGAGCAGGCGTAGCCCGTTGAGGCCGACGATGACGGTGGAGCCCTCGTGACCGGCCACGCCCAGCGGCAGCGGCAGGTCGCCGAACAGGTCCCAGGTGACCAGCACGGCGATGAAGGTGAAGGCGATGACGAGGTTGGCCACGACCAGGCGGCGGGCGCGCCGGGCCAGGGAGATCACGGCGGGCACGGTGGCCAGCTCGTCGCGGGTGATGACCGCGTCCGCGGTGTCGAGCGCCAGGTCCGATCCGGTGCGGCCCATGGCGATGCCCGCGTGCGCTCCGGCCAGCGTGGGCGCGTCGTTGACGCCGTCGCCGACCAGGGCCACCCGCGCGCCTCGCGCCTGCAGCTCCTGGACGGCCGTCACCTTGTCGGCCGGTAGCAGGTCGGCGCGCACGTCGGTGATGCCCGCCTGGGCGGCGAGGCGGCGGGCGGCGCGCGGGTTGTCGCCGGTCAGCAGCACCGGCGCGGCCCTGGTCAGTGCCGTCAGGTGGGCGACGGTCTCACCTGCGCCGGGCCGCATCCGGTCGGCCAGGGCCAGGAAGCCGGCCACCTCGCCGTCCACCCGGACCACGACCACGGTGTGCCCGCCTTCCTGAAGGTCGGCGACGAGCCGCGCGGCCGAGGCGTCGTTCGCGTCCCCGTCGTTGCCCAGCAGGTGGGCCGGACGGGCCACCTCCACCAGCAGGCCGTCGACGCGGGCCCGCACGCCGCGCCCCGGCTCGGAGTCGAACTCCTGGGCGTGGGCCTGCGCCAGGCCGCCCGCGCGGGCGGCCTGGACGACGGCGCGGCCGAGCGGGTGTTCGGAGCCCTGCTCGGCGGCGGCGGCCAGCGCGAGCAGACGCCGCTCGCCCAGCCCGGCCCCCGGCAGGACGTGCACGCCGGCCAGGTGCGGACGGCCCTCGGTCAGGGTGCCGGTCTTGTCGAAGGCGACCTGGGTCACCGTGCCCAGCTGTTCCATCACCACGGCTGACTTGACCAGCACGCCGTGCCGGCTCGCGTTGGCCATGGCGGCCAGCAGCGGCGGCATGGTGGCCAGCACCACCGCGCACGGCGAGGCGACGATCATGAACGTCATCGCCCGCAGCAGGGCGTCCTGCAGCGCTACTCCCCAGGCCAGCGGGAGGACGAAGAGCGCCACCGTGGCCGCGACCATGACGACGGAGTAGCGCTGCTCGATCTTCTCGATGAACAGCTGGGTGCGTGCCTTGGTGGCGCCGGCCTGCTCCACCATGGCCACGATCCGGGCGATCACGGTCTCGGCCGCCGGGCGCGTCACGCGCACCCGCAGCACGCCGGTGCCGTTGACCGTGCCGGCGAACACCTCGTCGCCCACGCTCTTGTCGGCCGGCACGCTCTCGCCGGTGATGCCGGCCTGATCAACTGCACTGGCTCCGGCGGTGACGTGGCCGTCGGCGCCGATCCGCTCGCCGGGCCGTACCAGGATCACCTCGCCGACCGCCAGGTCGGCGGTGGCGACCCGCTCCTCGTCATCTGCCTCGGACAGGCGGGTGGCCTGCTCGGGGGCCAGGTCCAGCAGGCCGCGCACGGCGTCCTGGGTGCGCTTGGTGGCCAGCGCCTCCAGCGCCCCGGAGGTGGCGAAGATGACGATCAGCAGCGCGCCGTCGAAGACCTGCCCGATGGCGGCCGCGCCGATCGCGGCGACCACCATGAGCAGGTCGACGTCCAGGGTCTTGTCGCGCAGCGCCTTGAGCCCGGACAGGCCCGGCTCCCAGCCTCCTGCGGCGTAGCAGGTGAGGTACAGGCCCCACCACAGCCATGAGGGCGCGCCGGACAGCTGGCAGATGCCGCCGGCGGCGAACAGGAGGGTGGCGGCCGTGGCCCAGCGCACCTCGGGCAACGACCACGTTCCGGCTTGCCAGGCCGACCTGGCCTGCGCCGGGGCGGCGTCACCGGCCTCAGGTACGGGGGAGGTTCTCACGTCGGTTGACACCATGGCAGCATATATGCGCAGTCACGCAGATGCGCAACTAGTGGGATCGCGGGATATGCTGACGGCCATGCACACGTCGCTGCCCGACTTCGACATGCCGAACGAGGAACAGGTGCACCTGGCCGCCGAGTCCTTCCGGCTGCTGTCCGACCCCACCCGGATCAAGATCTTGTGGGCATTGCTGCAGGGCGAGTCCAACGTCGCCTGCCTGGCCGAGCTCGCCGACGCCGCGCCCACCGCGGTCAGCCAGCACCTGGCCAAGCTCCGCCTGGCCGGCCTGGTCAAGGGGCGTCGTGAGGGTACCTTCGTCTACTACAGCGCCGCCGACGAGCACGTACGCCGGCTGCTGACCCAGGGCCTGTTCCACGCCGACCACATCGACCGCGGCGAGGACCCCTCCCTCAGCGGATCGCGGCGGGCATGACGGTCTCGGCGTACGGCGCGGCCCACACGGTCAGGTGGGAGATCGACTGACCGCCTGGCGGCGTCCGGGGGCGCGGCCGGCCGCGTGTGCGGATCCTCGGCCGGTCCCGCCCGCCAGGCGGCGCCGGACCCTCTTCGATCCTCCGGAGAACGACATTCGCCTGCGACTCGGCCGCGGTCCCCGGAGGGTCCGCCGCGTCAGGCGGTCACCGGAATGCACAACGCGTAGACGTGCAGCGTCCCCGCATTGAGGTTGTTGTTGCGCGCCGCTGCCGACCAGCCGTTCCCGCTCGGGACGCTGCTGATGAGCACGGCTTCCGGCGGAGGAGTCAGTCGAACCGGTCCCGCGGCTTATGACGCGGGATCGCTGACGGCCGGCGTCCCGGAAAAATCTTCGAAGAGATCGGTGGGGCGGTGTCGGATCGGGGCGGTGGTGTTCGTAGCAGGGGTGAGGCCGCCCGCGAGGGGCGGCGCCACGGCGGAGGAATCGCGGTCATGAAGCTGACGACCATGACTCAGGTCACCATCGACGGAGTGATGCAGGGCAACGGCGGCGCGTCGGAGGAGGACCGCAGGAACGGGTTCGACCGCGGCGGATGGGCCCTCGGGAAGGGCGACGACGAGACCAAGGCGTACATCAACCAGACCTACCACCGCGCCGACGCGTTCCTGTTCGGCCGGCGGACCTACGAGCTGTTCGCCGGCTCGTGGGGCTCCTTGACGGTCCAGGACGTCCCCGGATGGGAGCCCGTCATGCGGGCATTGAACACGCGACCCAAGTACGTGGCGTCCACCACGCTCGCCGATCCGGCGTGGCCGGGCACCGAAGTCCTGCCCGACGACCTCGCGACCGCCGTCGCGGACCTGAAGGCCGAGCCGGGAGGTGAGCTGCAGGTGCACGGCAGCGGCACCCTGGTCCGGTGGCTGCTGGCGAACGATCTGGTCGACGAGTTGACTCTGATCGTCGTCCCGGTGATCCTCGGCCAGGGCGCTCGCCTGTTCCCGGACGCCGGCCCGGATCTCGCGCTCGACCTGGTCGAGTCGCGGGTCGACGGCAACGGCGTGACGATCCAGGTGTTCCGGCCGGCCGGGCGCCCGCAGTACCCGACCCCGTGAAGTCCCCGATCGGCACGCGACAGGAGAGGATCCTCAGATGCAGTACCTGATGTCCGTGATTCACGACAAGAGCACCTTGGCCACCCCGGAGGAGGACGCGGCGATCGACGTCTTCAACGACGGGCTCCGGACCGAGGGCCACTGGGTCTTCGCCGGCGGCCTGGCCTCACCCGACACGGCCACCGTCATCGACAACCGCGGTGGCGAGGCGATGGTCACCGATGGGCCCTTTCTGGAGTCCAAGGAGTACCTCGCCGGCTTCTGGATCGTCGAGGCGGCCGACCTCGACGTGGCGCTCAAGCTGGCCGCCGCCGGGTCGAAGGCCTGCAACCGGAAGGTCGAGGTGCGACCGTTCCTGTGAGCGGCATCGACGTCCGCGAGGCGATCGTCCGGGCCCACCACGAGGAGTGGGCCCGGGTGGTCGCCTCCCTGGCCAGGCGCTTCGGTGACCTCGACGTCGCCGAGGAGGCGGCCGCCGAGGCGTTCGCGACCGCCGTCCAGCGCTGGCCGGACGACGGCGTACCGCCCAATCCGGGCGCCTGGCTGACCACCACCGCCACCCACAAGGCCATCGACCGCGTCCGGCGCGAGAACAAGCGCGACGACAAGCAGAAAGAGGCTCGAATGGTGTACGACGACGCTCCGCCCGAGCCTACGGGCGCGATCGACGACGACCGGCTCAGGCTGATCTTCACCTGCTGTCACCCGGCGCTGGCGATGGAGACGCGGGTGGCGCTCACGCTGCGCATGGTCGCCGGCCTGACCATGCCCGAGATCGCCCGCGCCTTCCTGGTGGCCGAGAGCGCCATGGGGCAGCGGATCACCCGCGCGAAGGCCAAGATCAAGGCCGCGCGCATCCCGTATCGGGTGCCGTCCGCCGAGGATCTCCCGGCGCGGGTCTCGGGCGTGCTGGCCGTGCTGTTCCTCGTCTTCAACGAGGGCTACCTGGCCACCGGCGCCGGCAGCGATCCCGTCCGGCACGAGCTGACCGCCGAGGCGATCCGGCTCACGCGCCTGATCCGTGCCCTCCTGCCCGGCGACGGCGAGGTGGCCGGGCTGCTGGCGCTGATGCTGCTCACCGAGGCCCGCCGTCCCGCCCGGGTCTCGTCCGGCGGCGAACTGGTCGCGCTCGACGAGCAGGACCGTGGCGTCTGGGACGCCGGGCTGATCGCCGAGGGGCACCGGCTGGTACGCGAACGCCTCGCCGCTGCCGCCGCCGGGGTGGCTCCGGGGCGCTACCAGATCCTCGCGGCGATCAACGCCGTGCACACCTCCGCCCGCGACATGCGCGACACCGACTGGTCGCAGGTCCTGGCCCTCTACGACCAGCTCGTCCGCCTCGACCCCTCGCCGGTCATCGCGCTCAACCGGGCCGTCGCGGTCGCCGAACTCGACGGCCCGGACGTGGCGCTGGCGGCCGTCGACCGTCTCGGGGAGAGGTTGGCCGGTTACCACGCCTACCACGCCACCCGCGCCGACCTGCTGCGGCGCCTGGGCCGCGACCGTGACGCGCGCGCGGCCTACGACAAGGCGATCGAACTGGCGGGCAACACCGCCGAGACCGCGTCCCTGACCCGCCGCCGCGACCGACTGCGGTAAAGCGGGACGCAGTGGCATCGCCGCGGCCGAAAGTGCGGGGCTGCGGCAGGTGGTCAGGCGACCGGGGTCCAGACGAACCGGCCGTCGGGGCGGGGCTCGGCGCGCCCGAAGGTCACGTCCGCGAAGTGGCCGCCGTAGCCGATCGTGTCCGGACGGCTCAGTTCCTCGACCAGGCGGCGGCGGTGCCCGGCGGACTCGGCGGGGTCGTGGTCGATCCCGCAGGACCATTCGGGGTGGGTGACCTGGACCGGCGCGTGCAGGGCGTCGCCGAACACGATGAGCCGCCGGTCGCCGCCCGTGATGGTGTAGGTGGTGTGCCCGACCGTGTGTCCGGGCGCGAACGAGGCGTGGACGCCGGGGAAGATGTTCTCGCCGTCCTCGATCGTGCGGACGCGGGGTTCCATGACGGCGAGCCGCGGCTCGCCGGCGAGGTCGCGTCCCTCCCACTCGGGCGCGGCGACGAGATGCGCGGCGTGGGCGAAGGGCGGTGCGTCCTCGCCGGGGGCGGTGCTCCAGGCCCAGCCGAGGTGGTCGGAGTGCAGGTGGGTGATGGCGACGGCCTCGATCTGCTCCGGCGTACGGCCCAGTCGCCGCAGGTTGTCCAGCAGTTGGCCGCCGTACAGCTTGCCGAGCAGCGGGTTGGCCGGGTCGTCCGGATGGGATTCGGGGCCGAACCCGGTGTCGATGAGCAGCGCCCGGTCGCCTCGCTCGACCAGCAGGCCGCCGATCCCGGCGACCAGGTTGCCGTCGTCGTCGAGGTGGTCGCGATGGGCGGCCCAGTCGGCGTCGGTGGCGGCGGGCAGCCAGCCGCGCGGCTTGAGCCGTACCAGTCCGTCGGGGACATGGGTGATCGTCAGGTCACCCAGTTGGACGGAGCGGACGCGGGGCGCGCGGCTCAGGCGCGTGCGGTCGAAAGCGGTCGTCGTGGCCATGATGCCTGCCTCGTGCTCGAAGGAGGCGCCGCCGGGACGGTGGCGCCTGCCGAACGTTACAGCTAGAACCATTCGAATTGCAATCATTCGAGTTGCAGTAGACTGGGGACGTGACCGACGAGCACGAGACCCAGGTTCAGGCCGACCGTGAGCTCTGTGGCCTGATCAACGGCCTGGCCAAACAGATCGAGGCGCACGTCCGGACCCGCGCGGCCACCCTGGGCCTGACCGCCTCGCAAGGCGTCGCGATGCGCGAGCTGACCGGCCCCATGACCTTGCGCGAGCTCGCCGAACGGATGAGCTGCGAGCCCTCCAACGCCACCTTCGTCGCCGACCGTCTTGAGGAACAGGGCTACCTCGAACGCCATCCCCACCCGGGCAACCGTCGCGCCAAGCATCTCGTCCTGACGCCGGCGGGCACCGAACTGCGCGAGCGCCTGCTGGAGCTGCTGTCCAGTGACTCCCCGCTGGCTCCGCTCTCCTCCGAGGAGCAGGGCGCCCTGCAGCGCCTCCTCGTCCGCGCCGTCGTCCGCTGACCCGCGTCAAAGGGACGGGGCCGGCGCCGAGGTCTTCCGGTAGATCCTGGCCGGCACCCTGCGGGCCGCATGGGACGCGGGCTGCTACAAGGCGATGCTGATGACCGGCTCCCGCAGCCCTGCGACCCACGCCTTCTACCGCGCCTGCGGCTTCTCCGGCGACGCCAAGCAGGCGTACGTGGCCCGCCCCTCCTGACGTCGAGCGCCCCGAACGCCCGGCCATCCCCGCTCGCCCCTTCTGGCGCCACTCCTCGCCGATGCCTCCCCACACCGGCCACGCACCGGTCTGGGACTGCCGAGCAGGCCATGCGACGCTGCTGCCGTACAGCGGGCGGATCTCCACGCTCTCCGCCGTGGTCTGCATAGGACCGGTCGACTGGTACCTGCGCGCCGCCCCGAGTGATGTGCGGGTCGAAGGCCCAGCCCTCGGCACCTCAAGGGGAGCGCCCGGGTAGGGGGCGTAGACGGTGGAGGTCCATTCGTCGGCGTTGCCCGCCATGTCCAGGACGCCGAACGGACCGGCCCCCTCGGGGAACGAGCCGACCGGCGTGGTCGTGCCGATGCCCAGGTCCACGAGATCGGCCGGCCCGGTACGGTACTCCTCACCCCAGGGGAACTCACGGTCGTCGTCGCCCCGGGCGGCGCGCTCCCATTCGTCCTCGGTCGGCAGGCGCACCTCGACGCCGCCGAGCCGCTCCTCCAGCCACCGGCAACAGTCCGTCGCCTCCTGCCAGGTGACACCGATGACCGGGTGGTCCGCCGGCGCCTGCGGCACCGGCCTGCCGGTGGCCCGCGCGAAGAGCGTCCATTGCTCGACGGTCACCAGGATGGGGCGACCCGGAAGCCCGGGACGTGGATCTCGGCGCGCGGGGCCTCCTTCCGGTACCACTCCACCGGCACCCCGGTGTCGGCGTAGCGGCGCGCGACCTCCTCCACATCTTCGGCGGGCGTGCCCCGCCGCAACGTTCCGGCCGGGATCTCGACCCAGTCCACCGGTTCCACGCCCATGACGCCGCCACAACCCACCATGATCGCGCCTACGGCTCGGGCGCCGCGCACACCGGCTGCGGGCTGGGGCACGGCCGCTTCCTCCCCGACGTCACCCTGACACGTCGCATGAGGGGCCGTGCTCGTCACGCCACCGCTTGGTGGCGACGCCCGCCATGACCACCGATACGACGTCTTCGGCAAGTTCTGGCGTGATGGGCAGGTGCCCGAAGAGCACGCGGTAGTACGTGGTCGACGCGAGCATGTCCAGCAGAAGATCGATGTCCGCGTCGGGTCGGACGTCACCCCGGTCGATGCCGCGACGCAGCGCTTCGGCAGTGGTGGCGCGGCGCGGATGGAAGAAGGTGTCCATGAACTCCTTCTCCAGCCGGGGGTCGTCGGCGAGGTCCGCGACGAGCCCGGGCAGCGCTCTTCGGCCCACGGTGCTGGTGAAGGCCTCGCTGAGGGTGCCGATACCGGCGATGAGGTCGCAGTGGGTGCAGCCGGTGTCGGGGGTCGGCGTGGTGCCGATGGTCTGGGCCAGAGCCGACACGACCAGGTGCTGACGGGAGCGCCAGCGGCGACGCAGCGCGGGTTTGCTCGTACCGGCGCGGGCGGCCACCGCCTCCAGCGTGAGGTTGCCGTAACCGACCTCGTTGAGGATCTCCATCACCGCTTCGGGCACGGCCTCGTCGATCCGGGTGTCCCGCGGCCTGCCGGAGGCTTGGCGGGCCCCGGCTTTTCCTCCGTCGCTCCTGGTGTTGCCCATGCGGCAAGTATAGGTAACATGGAAATTGCGTTCCGATACGGAACGAAACGAAATCCTGAGGAGTCCACTCCATGTCCCACACCCCCGCCGACGCGACGGACAGCGACCCTGCGCACGCCCCTGAACAAGCCCCACTTTCTCCCTCCGCAGAGAAAAGAGCCGGTGAGGAGGGCGTCTTCTCGGGCGCATACCGCGCGCTCACCCTCGGCGTCCTGCTGTCGGTCGGCATGGTCGCGTTCGAGTCCCTCGGGGTGGCGACCGTGCTGCCCGGCATCGCGGAGGACCTTGACGGCCTGGGCGCCTACGGGTGGGGCCTGTCGGCACTGATGCTCGCCAACATCATCGGCACCGTGCTCGCCGGGCGCGCCGCCGACCGCCGGGGCCCCTGGCGTCCGATGGCCCTGGGCATGCTCGTCTTCGCAGTGGGCTGCGTGGTGGCCGGCGCCGCCCCCTCCTGGCTGCTGTTCCTGGTGGGCCGCTTCGGACAGGGCCTGGGCGTAGGAGCGGTCATGTCCATGGCCTACACCATGATCGGACTCGCCTACCCCGAGCGCCTGCGGGCCCGGATGTACGCCCTGCTGTCCTCGGCCTGGACGATCCCTTCCCTCGTCGGCCCCGCCGTCACAGGCATCCTGGCCGACCACCTCACGTGGCGGTCGGTCTTCCTGCTCATGCTGCCGATCGCCGGGGTGGCCGCGCTTCTCACTTTGCCCGGCCTGCGCCGCCTGCACCGCGCAGAAGCAGCCGCCACCGCCCCTGCCCCGGCCGCTCCGTGGTGGAAGCGTCCGCTGGCCGGCGCGATCCTGCTCACCGTGGGCACCGGCGTACTGCTCCAGGCACTGCTGCTGAAGAACCCCGTCCTGATGATCGTGCTGGCCGTGGCCGGTGTTGCCGTCGCCGTGCCCGCGCTGCGCCGGGTCACCCCGGAAGGCACCCTCAGCGCCCGGGCCGGCCTCGGGGCGGGGGTCGTCGTCCGTGGCCTGCTGTGCGGTGTCTATTTCGGCAGCGAAGCCTTCCTGCCCCTCGGGCTGCAGCAGCTGCGGGGCATGGGCGCCACACTGGCCGGTCTGGGACTGTCCGCCGGAGCCATCACGTGGGTTGTCGGCGCAGGACTGCAGGCCAAGCGGGACAACGGGAAGAACGGCACGCGCACGGCCTCCACCGTGCTGGGCTTCGCCGTCCTGCTGGCGGGCGTCGCCCTGATCGCGCTCACGATCCTGACCAGTGCACTCCCCTCCTGGATCGCCCTGGTCGGATGGGCCACGGGCGGCCTCGGCATGGGCATCGGCTTCAACGCCTCCACCACCGTCACCCTGGAGCAGGCCCCGCCGGAGCGGCAGGGCGAGGCCAGCGGCGCGCTGCAGCTCGCCCAGACCCTGGCGACCGGCGTGATCGCCGGGCTCGGCGGCGCGGCCATCGCCTTCGCCCAGACCCACGGCGGCTCCACCCGCACCGCACTGCTGGGCGTCTTCGTCCTCACCGGCCTGCTCGCCGTCGCGGGCATGCTGATCGCCCGCAGGCTGCGCCCCGAGGCGGCACGGCTGGGCTGACCCCGGGGAAAGGACGTCAATTTGTATGGGTAGGGCCGATCCCGGTGAACAGGGCGTCGAGGATCCGGTCGACGTATTCATGAGTCAGCGGTTCCTGGGTGACCAGAAGCTGGAAGTACAGCGGGCCGGACAGGATCGCCATGGCCAGGTCGAGGTCGAAGGAGGGTGACAGTTGACCCTGGTCGCGGGCCGTCCTCAAACGAGCGACGGTCTTGTCCGCCTGTGGGGCGATGAAGCGCTCGTTGAGTGCGGTGGCGATCTGGGGATCGTGCTGGGCCTCGCCGATCAGGGCCTTGAACAGGGGGCCGACGGGTGGTTCGGCCAGCAGGTCAACGGCCGAGTGGATCTGGGCGCGCAAGTCGGCCACGAGGTCGCCGGTGTCGGGGTAGTCCAGGGCGGGCCCGTTCACCGACAACAGCGAGTCGAACAGCAGGGCCGCCTTGGACGGCCATCGGCGGTAGAGGGTCTGCTTGCTGGCGCCCGCCCGGATGGCGACCGCCTCCATGCTCAGTTTGGCGTAGCCGATCTCCTGGCCGAGCTCCAGCGTGGCCCGCATGATGGCCTCGGTCCGGTCGGCACCGCGACGGTGGGGCGTGTCGGTCATGCCGACACCCTATCGGTACGGAACGTTCCGTACGGGCAGAGGCGGCATGGGCGCGGACTCCAGAACGGACAAAGGGGCCGATGCGAGATCTTCCCTTGGGGCCTGTGGTCGTCGCGATGCTGGACGACCACGTGGGGGTCAAGAAGCGCAGAGGCCGGCCAAGCGGCGGACATCGGCACGGATCGACCGGCGCAGCAACCACCTCAGCACCGGCTCCAGCAGCCTCTCGGAGGTCGCGCGTGGGGTGACGCGCACGTGGAAGGTGAAGCGGCACCGGTCCTCACCGAGCGGCTCGACGAGCCTGCCGCCCTCGGCGTCGATCCCCGAAGTAGTGCGCCAGGCGAACGAGCGCCCCGGCTCCACCCGGATGACCTCGCCGCCGTTGCGGTAGGTCCGGCCCGCGAACCGCATCACCTCGGCGGTGGTCATGCCCACCCGTACGATGCCTTCGGGGTGCGGCGCCATCGTCTCGACGCCCTTGCGCCAGCGTGGGTCCTGGCCGTAGTCGGCGACGACCGCCCACACGCGCGCGGCCGGGCAGGAGATCTCCCCGCCCTCCTGAAGCTCGATCATTCGGCGATGATAGGGGTTGGTCGAGATGCCGGTCGGCACGGTCGACGTTCGTGGTCACCGCACTGGCGGCCGGTCGGGCACGACTCTGCGCCCGCGACGCCCCGGGTCCGAGACCGGAGAACGGGCCGTGAAGGTCATCGTGACGACGGCTGCCGAGCACGGCGTGGCGCCGCGGCCGGACGCGTTCGCCGCCGTACGCGGTGCGGATGACGGTGGCGCTGAAGGGGGTCGGGCATGTCTCGGGGCTGCCCGAGCTGGCCACTGCCGCCCACGCCTATCGGTACGGAACGTTCCGTACTTGACAGCGGACGTCCGCCTTGGACATCATCCTATCCGTACGGAACGTTCCGTACCGATAAGAAGGGTTGGGTCGTCTGGCCCGATGTCCCTCACCGTCGACACCTCATGAGAAGACGATCGCGTGACGCCTGTCCCCCTGACTCGACCGTGCCGCGTCCCATGCCTGATCAGCCCGGCGTCCGCATCGGCCACGGAGCGATCGTCGCCTCCGGCGCCATGGTCGTGGGCGACGTTCCCGACTACGGCATCGTCGGCGGCAGCCCGGCCAGGCTCATCCGCCGTCGCAGCGGCGACGCCTACGGCGTCACGCACCTCCGTCCGTCGTTCCTTCACCTTTCCATGATCAGAATCGAGCTGTCCTCATGCCCGCTTCGTCCCGCCGTGCCCCGTTCGCCGACTGGCTGCGCGGCCACGCCGTCCCGCTCACCCACCTCGACCCCGAGGCGCCGCTCGACGACCTGGAGCCGCTGCGCGACCTCGTCGGCGACGCGCGCGTCGTCGCGGTCGGTGAGAATTCCCACTTCATCACCGAGTTCTCGCTCATGCGCCGGCGCATCCTGCGATTCCTGGCCGAACGCTGCGGCTTCACCGTCCTGGCCTTCGAGTACGGCTTCAGCGAGAGCGTCACCCTGGACGCCTGGGCCCAGGGCGAAGGCACGGACGACGAGCTGGCGACCCAGCTCGCCACGGCGATCCCCGTGGGGGTCGACGAGCCGCTGCGCTGGATGCGCCGGCACAACGCCTCAGCCGCCGAGCCGGTGCGCTTCGCCGGGATCGACATCCCAGCGGCCGGCGGGTCCCTGCTTCCCGCCCTGGCCCCGGTCGCCGACTACCTGCACCAGGTCGATCCCGAGACCTTCCCGATGATTCAGGAGGCGCTACGGATCGCCGGGTCGTTCGCCGGCTCCTCCGCGGCCTCGGCCGCGCCGGCCTGGACCCGCCTGGCCGCCGCCGAGCAGGACGCTCTCAGCGCGATCCTGATGCGACTGCTCATGCGCTTTCGCGCCGTGGAGTTGTTGTACCTCTCCCGTTCCGACCGGCCCAGCTACGACCTCGCCCTGCGCCGCCTGGAGGCCGCGTGCAGCGCCGACTACGGCTTCCGTGCCATGGCCGGCCTGTACGCCGGCACCGGCCTGACCGCCGACACCTCGGCCAGGGACGTCTACATGGCCGGGTCGGTCCAGTGGCACCTGGAACGCTCCGGCCCCGAGGCCCGCATCGTCCTGGCCGCCCACAACGCCCACATCCAGAAGACGCCGGTCTCCTTCAACGGCCGGCTCACCGGGCTGCCCATGGGGCAGCACCTGCACAACCGGCTGGGCGATGACTACGTCGCCCTCGCCCTGACCAGCCCCGCCGGACACACCGCCGACATGCGCCCCGACGAGAACGCGCGCTTCGGCTTCGCCATCGACAACACCGCGCTGCAGCCGCCCGAGCCGGGCAGCATCGAGGCCGCCTTCGCCGAGGCCGGGCTCGGGCTCAGCATCGTCGACCTCCGCCAGGCGCAGGCGGCGATCGGCCCTGACCGCATCCGGATCCAGAGCGCCTACGTGCACACGCCCGTCCTGGAGGCGTTCGACGGCATCCTCAACACCCCGACCTCCACCGTCGCCGACCTCTGAGACCGACATGCGGCACATCACGTTCCCATGTGGGCAGGCCGCGCCCAATGCACCGCTCAGGCGGCGCGGGCACGACATTCGCGTATTGCGCACAACGACAGATCCCAAGGAAAGTGACTGATGAAGAACGCCGACGTGATCATTGTGGGCGCCGGACCGACCGGCCTCATGCTGGCGATCGAACTGAGCTTGGCCGGGGTGCGGCCGCTGGTGCTGGAGCGGCACCCGAACCGCCGCGACACCCCCAAGGCCGGCGGTATCGGCGGCCAGATCCTGGAGCTGCTGCGCTACCGGGGCCTGCTGGAACGCTTCCAGGCCGCCTGCCCCGGCCCTGTCCCGGCACCCCGATTCCCGTTCGGCGGGGTGCATCTGGACTTCACCCGGCTGGCGGATCCGCCGCTGCACGCGCTGCCGCTGCCGCAGCAGCACCTGGAGCGGCTGCTCGACGAACGCGCCGGCGAGCTCGGTGTGGACGTACGCCGCGGGCACGAGGTGACCGGGGTGAACCAGGACGACGCCGGGGTGAGGGTGGACGCGCGGGGCCCGGACGGACCGTACCAGGTGAGCACCCGCTACCTGGTGGGCTGCGACGGCGCGCGCAGCCGCGTCCGCGACTGGGCCGGCATCGGCTTCCCCGGCACCGTCTACCCCGAGGTCAACCGGCTGGCCCAGGTCACCCTGCCCGGCACGGTCACCGTGCTCGGCAACGGCGATCTCGACGTCCCACGCTTCGGTACGATCCGCGCCGGCTTCACCCGCACCGACCACGGCCTCTTCGGCCTCGGCTCCTCACCCGGCGCCACGAGCGTCTCCCTCTACACCATCGAGGACGAGAGCACCGAGTACGACGACGACGTCCCGATGACCTTGACCGAACTGCAGGACAGCATCCGCCGCGTGCTCGGAGCGGACCTGCCCCTGGCCGGATCGACGCGGCTGTCGCGCTTCACCTTCAAGGCCCGCCAGGCCGAGCGCTACCGGGCTGGGCACATCCTGCTGGCGGGGGATGCGGCGCACCTGTTCCCGGCCACCGGCGTGGCGCTCAACGCGGGCATGCTGGACGCGGTCAACCTGGCCTGGAAGCTGGCCGCCGACCTGCACGGCTGGGCACCGTCCGGCCTGCTGGACACCTACCACGACGAACGCCACCACGCCGGGACCCGCACCATGCTGCACACCCGCGCCCAGGTGGCGCTGCGCCGCGGGCACGACCCGGCCGCAGAAGCACTCCGTGAGGTCTTCCAGGAGCTCCTCACCGACGAGCAGCCGCTGCGCCGCATGGGAGCCCTGGTCGCCGGAACCGACCTCCGCCACGCCATGCCCGGCACCGGCCACCATCCGCTGACCGGCACCTTCGCCCCCGACCTCACCCTGCACACCGACCAGGGCGTCACCTGCGTCGCCGACCTCCTGCACCCCGCCCGGCCCATCCTCCTCGACCTCGCCGACCGCTCCGATCTTCGCGAGGCCGCCCGCGCCTGGGGGCAGCGCGTCGACGTCCACACCGCCAAGACCGGCCGGCGACCGGCCGACGCCCTGCTGATCCGCCCGGACGCCCACATCGCCTGGGCCGCGCCCATCGACGAACCCGCCGAAACAGCCACGCCTGCGCTACGAGAAGCACTCTCCCACTGGTTCGGCACGCGCTGACCCCGGCCGCGACCACAGGCCCCGGGAAAGCGGCAACCGGCGTGCCGGCCATGGGAATCGAACTCCGCCGGCCCGCGTCTTGACGACACAGCCGGTGGTCCGGCCGCATTCCTGGCAGGACTCCTGGGCGGCGTCCCAGAAGAGGGTGGTGGACGGCGAGGAGAACCGCGTATCGGTCACCCAGGCGCAGTCCTTGGGGCAGGCGCCTGGACCCCGTCGGGCAGCGAGACGTCGCGTGAGTGGCCGGTCTCCAGGTTGACGGGACGGTTCGGGTCCGCGTCCGGCGGCTCGCCGGCGCGGGCCGCGGCCCACGGCCAGGCGGTCAGGTGGAGCCCGTCGGCGCCGCGCAGCCGCTCCGGGGCGCCGCCGCTCAGCGGCATGCGGTGGACGCCGCCTTCCCCCACCGACCACACGACGAACCCGTCGGCGACGGCGATCCCGGGGGAGACCCCGGCAGGTCCTCGCGGTAGCGAAGGACGACGACGGCTCGCCGCCTGCGCGGCAGCTCCTGGAGTGCGGCCCAAAGGCCGGCGTCGCCGTACCGCGGGCGGACGCAGCTCGGCCTCCACGACCAGCCGTCCGAAGCGCAGCGACGTCCGTGGTGGCGAGCAGATAGCCGGGCCTGCGTGCCATCAGCAGCCGGGGCGCCGAGCGCGGCGCGCGTGACGGCGCCAGCACCCGGCGCAGGTTCGACACGTAGACGTGGACGGAGCCCACCGCGGTCGCCGGCGGCCTGCCCCGGTACAGGTCCTCGATCAGCGTGTCGGTGGAGACGACCGTCCCGGCCGCGGCCACCAGCCGGGCGAGGAGGGCACGCTGCCGCGGCCCCCCGGGAGTGACGGGACCGCGGGCGCCGAGAACCTCGAACGGACCGAGAACCCGGAACCGGACCCCCTCCGCACATCCGCTCCATCATGGCCGGTGCTTCGCGCGGTCTCGTCACTCGTGAGAGTGATGAGCAATCAGCGGAAGCGGGACGCGTCGACAGGCGAGCCCCGAGTCTCCGGGTGGTCACCGGGAGGTGTCCGTCGAGTCGGACGTCTCGGCGCGTACCGTCGAGATCAGCCGCCGCGCGGCGAGTAGCCGGTCGACCACGCTCTCGGGCAGGGCCGTACCAGAGGGCAGCTACGTGAAGGACGGCCACCGATCGGCGGCCCACTCGGTCCAGCCCGGCCAATCAGGGGGCGGGCTGCCGATCTCCTGCCCGTCGAGTTCCGCAGCGTCCGGCTCCTCGAACATCGTCCTCCAGCGCAACAGGTCTGTCTCGCTCATCAGGAAGGTCTGGTCCGGATCGGTCGACTGGCGATGAGCGATCCGAGCGCGTTGGGTCTCATGGTCGACCGGCACGTACACCAGGTCGCAGGACGCGCCGACAGACTTCGCCAACCAGCGGATGGCGGACCTCTCGTCACGAGACCAGCATCCGAAATCCAGGACCACGTTGGTTCCGAGCCTCAACGCCTCCAGCGCGAGCCAGAGCAGCCGTCCTTCCAGGACACCGCGCTTCCCGTCCGCCTCCGGCTCACCGAACAACGGAATCATCCACTCGTCAGGCGTCAACCGAAGCGCATGGTGCTCCTTGGCCAGCTGCCGAGCCCTTGTGGTCTTGCCGGCCCCTGGCAGGCCGACTGTCAGCAACAAGACGGTCACACCCGGATCGTTCATGGAAATGCACGTGCAAGACAACTGCTTTCCCTGCGAGCTGTGCAGATCTTGCTGTCGGTGAGCCTGGTCCTGAGGAATGGCGGAACAGTCGGTTCCGCACGCGCACAGACACAACACGGCGTCGCTCGGTGTCGACCAGCCTGTTCAGCAATTGGCCGCATGCACGTGCCGTCGACGTCGGCCACCTCTGGCGAGTTGCCCTGCAGGTCCAGGTTGAATTCGTGTCTCCTCAGCTGGTGAAGGCGCAGGGATCGCTGCGGGAGGAAGCCGAGCATGCGGATGAGTGTCGAGAGGATCACCCAGTGGACCAGTTCGATGGGCATGAGCCCGATGAAGGCCCACAGGGGTGATGTCACGAGTAGCCATGCCGCGCACTGCCGTGCCAGGTAGCGCGAACCGAGCAGGTCGTCGCGTGCCCACCAGCGGTAGGTGTAGGGAAGGCGCTTGTGGAACAGGCGATACAGCGCCCAGTGCCCCAGTGGCGGGCGTTCACGCAGGCGCAGGGCGATACCGCCACGTACGACGTCGAGCGAGTCGCGCAGGGTCGGCCTGGTCTGCTCCGGCTTCGCCAGGTCCAGCAGCGTGCCGATCAATTCCTCGCCCCGCGTCTGCCGATATCGGAGCGGCTAGGCCCGCGCGAGGAGCCGGCAGTGGCGTTCATGGGCATCCATGATCACGTCCCGGGCTGGAGTCGTGCGCCGAGGCGGCGTTGCGCGGTGGCGGCGAGGCGGGCCAGGCGGGCGGTCTCCTCGGTCAGGAGCTCGGCGCCCTGGCCGGTCAGCTCGTGGTAACGGCGGTGCCGGCCGTCCACGACCTCTTCGCTGACGACACGGGCGAGCCCTGCTTCGCTGAGGCGGTCGAGCGCGCCGTAGAGGGCGCCCGCGCCGAGGCGGATGCGGTCCTCCGACAGCTCGCGCACGGATGTGATCTACGTTGTAAAGGCGTCGAGTGGAATGGCGTCACTGAGCCGCTGAGCACACCTCATGCAACGAGGCCAAGGATCGTGACATGACCCGCCAGTGCTGGTACCGGCGGCGTCCGAGGTCACCGCGGGCGGTCATTCGTACGGGGAGGGCCGGAGGTGGCGCTTCTCGGAACCTTCGTGTCCGCCTCACACGTTGATCAACGACACGGGAGGTGGGCGTGGACGTGATCCTCGCATGGCTGGCGGTGCTCCTCGGGGCGGTCACCGTCGGCACGGTCCTCGCCGCGGAGGTGGCGCACGTCCGCGCCCGCCTGAGGCTCGGCGGGCTGCGCGACGTCGACCTCGGCCACTACGAGCTCGCCTATCTCGCGGGCGGTCCCGTACGGGTGGCGGACACCGCGATCGGGCTGCTGGCCAGGGAAGGGGAGGTCCGCGTCTCCCGAGGCGGGAAGCTCCACCGCGTCTCCACGGCCGTGACGGCGGGATACCCCGTGGAGGAGCGGCTGGTCGCGATCCTCGCCGAGCGCAGGAGCCCGCCGGTCGTCCAGGTCAAGCGTCGTCTGGCGGAGAGTGCGGAGGTCGCCGGGATCAGGGGGCGGCTCGCCGACCTGGGCCTGCTCGTCGACTCCCGGAGCGTGCCCGGCTTCCGCGTCTGCCGTGACGTCCTGAAGCTGATCCCCACGGTCGCGGTCGTCGCCGCCGGGGCCGACGTGGTCTACATGATCGTCGCGCAGTCGCCGCCGCTGAGCGTGGCTGCCCTGTTCGGGTTCGGCGGCAGCTGGTTGGTGGCCAGGAAGATCCAGTCCCTGTACGTCAGGAATCGGCCGGTCCGGCTCGGCCGCGCGGGCCGCCACCAGTTGGAGAAGGCACGCCGGGCACATCCGTACGAGGCCGGGACCGACGCGGTGGCCGTGCCGCTCGCACTGTACGGACTGAGCCACCTCGGCGACCCGCACCTGTCAGCCGAGCTCGGCAAGCGTTCGATCCCGGACGGTCACCTCTACCCGGCCGACCACAACACCTCGACCGCCGGTTGCGGCTCCGTCGGCTGGACCCCGGACGACAGCGGAAGCGGCACCTGGGACGGAGGGGGCGGCGGCTGGGACGGCGGAGGCGGCGGCGCGGGTGACGGTGGAGGCGGCGGGTCCTGAAACGGCGCACGCCGGGCCGCCACGGCTGCCCGGGATCGTGATCGGCAGGCGAAGATGAGGCGATGGCCGGCCGGTGGCATGACGGCAGGGCTAAGGCTGCGGTGTGCGCTGCTGTGATCTCACTCGGGCGGTGAAGGCCTCGATGGCGTCGACGAGCGCCTCGAAGCGGACCGAGTGGTACAGGTCGAAGGCGTGGTTGCC